>NZ_JBIPCQ010000007.1:0-283353 GCF_044006475.1 Flavobacterium sp. FlaQc-47
ACACATAGAAACATAGCAATTTGAACTGATAAAAAGTCGTTTTACTTTTACATAAAAACACATTAGTTACTATGTGAATAAGCGAGCTTAATTTGTATTCTTCTAAAACTAAAAAAATCTATGTTTCCTATGTGTTCAAAATAATTTTTCACACAGTCCCAATAGCCATCTGAATAAAGGATTAAATTGATTACACATACTTTTTTTTAACACATAGAAACATAGCTATTTGAACTGATAAAAAGTCGTTTTACTTTTACATAAAATCACATTAGTTTACTATGTGAATAAGCGAGCTTAATTTGTATTCTTCTAAAACTAAAAAAATCTATGTTTCTATGTGTTGAAAATAATTTTTCACGCAGATTTTGCAGATGGAGCAGATTTTTTAATTTTTAATCTTTAATTTATTTTTAGATTTTCCCTTTTTTGTTCAAGACATCAAGTTTTTCATCTAAATATTTTACAAATTCATCTTTTGTTTTAATACCGTTTGGTTCTTGTTCCCAGGCGCCTAAAAAGTAAAATGATGTTGCTTTTGTAGTTGGTTTAAAAACTAAGAGGTAATCTAAATCAGTGTCGGCAATATTTTCAATTGTTTTGACTTCATAAAAAATTGCCATTCCTAATTTATCCGGCACCAGTGATTGTTCACCATAAGTCGCTAAATAAGCCCATTTTTTATTTTTACTTTCTTTTTTAAGCAGTTCGGTGTTTTTTTGCTTTACAATTCCGGTGCAAATTCCTTTTATTGCTGTTGATGCCTTAATTGTGTGCTGTGTATAAAGCTGATCCGGTTTAATCGTTAATTCTGATGTAAAATTGATTTTATCCGTTGCTGTTTTCCATCCGTAATAATTTACTTTTACGCCAGATTCATTGGTTTTATTTACTACAGTTGCAATAGTGGAGTCTACTTCACGGAAATGTAATTTTTCATTGTTTAAATAACGGTCAATAGAACCAATCCCGATTCCTTTCCCTGCTTTCAGGATATCTGCTCCCCAATCACTCATTTCGTGGTATGAATCAAAATTATCCTGACCAACTAATGGCAAAATATTGGCAGAAGTTTTCTTTCCGAAAATATCAATCGCATTTCTCCAGTCCAGATACAAACGATATCCAATTCGGTTACTTTCCCATCCCGGACCTTCGTAACGAATATCAAAGGAATGGTCTGTATGTTCCGGAGCTAATTTTAATCTGTCAACATTTTTAAAAACAGTTCCGCCTTTGTACTTACGACCTTCCCATTTTCCATCTGTTTTTGCAGATATTTCGGCATACGTTTTAGCTGTTTTTATATCGTATTTCTGAGCGTTAACTGTCGTAATACCAACTAAAAGTAAGGTTGCTAATGTGATTTTTGTTTTCATTTTTATTGTAATTATTTAAATATTCTGTCTAAAAATTTTATGCTGTAAAGTATTGTTTCGTCAAACCATGGCTGAAAAAACCAAAAGGAATGAGGCGAATCCTGAATTGTTTTTACCTCATTATAGATATTATTCTGATTTAAAATCGCAATCATATCGTCTCTTCCTGCATGAAACCGGTCAAAACTGCTGTTGATAAACAGTGTTGGCGGTGTATTTTTATTAGTATGGCTTAAAGCCGATGCCTGTTTCCAGTTCTCCGGATTTTCTTCATAAGAACCTCCAAGCCAAAACGATGCCATTTCTCCTTCACTCGATTCAGGATGTTTAAAAGCCAATACTCCGTCTACATCAATAATGGCCTGAACGTTTGAAGACGATTTACTTTTGTATTGTTTGTCTTCTAAAGCTGAATCTTCATTTGTTGTACCAATCAATGCTGCCATTTGACCTCCCGAAGAGCATCCTAAAACCGCAATTTTGTCTGGATCAACATTGAATTTTTTCGCATTATCTTTTATAAACTTAATAGCATTTTTTACATCATAAATTCCCTGTGGATATTTTGCTTCAAGCGATAATCTGTATTCAATTGCAAAACAAGAATATCCTTTTGAGGTGATTTCCTGTGCCATAACCTGCATTTGATTTTTATTTCCTGATCTCCATCCGCCGCCATGAATCATGATTACAGCAGGTTTTCTTTTTTGTTTTGTATTAAAATAAGCATCTAAATGTAATGCTCTGTTTTGATCTTTATAATACACTACATTTTCAATCTGAGTATCATTTACTGCTTTATTTGCTTCGGCAATTTTTATGAAAGGATATTTCTTGATTAGTTTTGCATACGTACTTTTTACGGTATATGACGTGTCAATATCGTAGTGCCTTTGCGCAATACCAATTTGAGTAACAAGTAATAAAATAAACAATATTCTTTTCATTTCAGCCGAACTAATTTTTAGTTAAGAAAGGAGTCCGATTCATAACCGAACTCCTTTTTAACTTCTTCAAAAAATAAAATCTCAAAAAACTTTCAAATTACTAATAACCAGGATTCTGAGGGAAATCTTTATTTTGGTTTAAATCCAATGCTGTTTGTGGGATTGGTCTTAAAATTTTAAGCTGACCGCCTACTCCAACAAAATTAGCTGCTTTGATTCGGTAATTATAAGCCGAAGCTCTCGCTACTAAAGTTCCTGTGCGTTTTAAATCGAACCAACGTTTGTATTCCCCTACCAATTCTCTACCTCTTTCATCTAAGATATAATCTATATTGAATTCAGCAGCAGTCGCATTTGCAACTCCGGCTCTTCTTCTTACTTCGTTTAAACGGTCTAAACCTGTTGCAGGATTACCCGCTTTTAAATACGCTTCGGCAGCTACTAAATACGTTTCTCCCAGTCTTGCCACGATAATATCTCTGGTACTTACAGGACCTGTACTTGAAGGTGTTGTCAATTCAGGATCATCAAATTTCTTCACTGGAATAGTCTGGTAATCGATATTTTTTGTCAGTGTGTATTCTGCAGAATATTCTCCCCACGGATGGTAAACAAATCCTGTTGCTAATTTTGCCGTTGCTAAATAAGCTGTTTTATCGGCTGCTGTAAACCATTTTGGCGCATAAAAATGTTTCACTTTCAAAGTTGTTTTATCAGCAACTCTAAAAAAGTCATAATAGTTTTCATAAACTTCATTCATGAAAGTCCCTGCCCATCTTTTATCATCTTTAGTATACAAACCTAAAGCATAACCTGTTGGGAGTAAATTATAACTTCTTAATGGAGCTCCGCCTTTGGTTTCACTTCCGCCTAAATAAGAACTGAAATAATAGAACTGGTTATTTCCTAATTTTGTAGGATCTGTACTGGTTGAATTTTTATCGTACTGAACAGAGAAAATTGTCTCCACATTCAAATCATTTGCCGGTTTAAACAAATCTGCAAAAGGAACATTTAAAGCTTGCCCTGCAATTGCTGCATCAGCATAAGCCGCTGCTTTTGCAAAATCATCTGCTTTACCAAATGTTTCGTACCCTCTTGTTAAATAAACTTTTGCCAATAAATCGTTTACGGCTCTTTTGTTTACTTTTCCAGATGCACCATAAGCTCCTGTTCCCACAGTAGCCAGCGCGCTGTCTAAGTCTGCTATAATATGAGCATACACTTCTTCGGCACTATTTCTTGTGAATGATAAAACCGGAGTGGTAATATTTTCATCTACAATTGCAACTCCACCATACGTTTGCACCAATAAAAAGTAAGCTTGTGCTCTGATAAATTTTGCTTCACCCACTAGCACACTCACATTTGGGTTTTGTTCTGTAAGAGTTGAATAATACACCGTTTTATTAACCGATTGTATGGCCAGATAACACGTATTGTACAATTGCTCTACGCCTGTTGATGAAGGAATCAATAATGTATATTGGCTTAAACCAGCCGGTTCTGCGGTTCTTCCTTCGGCATACATATCTGTTCCTGCTTCAAACAACCACGGATCACCTCCATAAATTGCTTTTAGCCTTGCATAGTCTGAGTTTACCAGTAACTGGAATCCTGATGCTGTTTTATATGTTGCATCAGCAGGAACGTTAGAAAGCGATTCTTCTTCAATATAATCACTGCATGCAGTAAAAGTAGTTGCGATTATTCCTAAAATTAATAGTATCTTTTTCATTTTGTATCTTATTAAAATTTAACACTTAAACCCAATTGCGTTGTAACAGATGCCGGACGGTTAACTCCAAAAGCTGAACCTGCCCATTCCGGATCGTATCCATCGAAATTTGTAAAAACAAACGGATCTAAAACATTTACATAAATTCTAAAATTACTCATTTTCAGTTTCTTAAGTAAATCTGGCTCAAATGTATATCCCAGAGATATATTTTTAATTTTTGTGTATGATGCATCTCTGTAATAAGCAAAACCTGAAGACCAATATGCTCCTGCACCAGTCGCTACAGGTCCCGGTCTTGGATTTTCATTATTTGCATTAGCCGGAATACCTGTACCATTTGTAGGGATAAAATAATCCATTGCTATTTTTTGACGCCCTCTGTCACTTACATCAGCAAAGTTTTGGTGAAAGCTGCTCAATACAGTTTGCCCCTGACTTGTGATTACAGAAAAACTAAAGTCAAACTGACCTACATTCAATTTAGAATAAAAACTTCCCTGCCACTCCGGATTTGGATTACCAATTACTGTTCTGTCATCCTGATTGAATTTACCGTCACCGTTTAAATCTTTAGGTCTTGCCTGTCCCGGAGCTTGTCCAAATGATGCTGCCTGAGCTGCTTCACTTTCCTGCCATACACCATCGTAAACATAATTATAAGAGTTAAAAGCCGGATTAGGAAGAGGAGATCCTAGAATCAATTTATTACCTATATCACTTACTTTGTCCTGATTGTAAATAGATTCTAATTTATTCACGTTTTTAGTGAAAGTAAAAGTAGTTTCCCAGGTAACCAGTTTTGATTTGATATTTTTAGTCGTTAATAAAACCTCAATACCTTTATTACTTACCGATCCTACGTTTGAAAAAGTATTAATATAACCTGATTCCGGTGGTAATTGTTGTTTATAGATCAAATCATCAGATAGTCTGTCATAAACATCAACACTACCCGTAATTCTGTTTTTTAAGAAACCAAAATCAAGACCTAAGTTGAATTCTCTTGTTTTTTCCCAGGTTAACTGTTGGTTTGCCAAGTTTTCTGATTGCCATCCCGGAACTACAACTGAACCATTTGCATAAAATGTTTGTTGGTTCAACAATGCCTGCGAAGTATATGGTGCAACATTATCGTTTCCGGTATATCCAACACTTGCTCTTAATTTTAAGTCTGAAACTGTATTGTTTCCGGCTAAAAATGATTCTTTGCTAATTTTCCAACCCAATGCTAATGATGGGAAACTTTCCCATTTTACGCCTTCTGCCAATACAGATGAACCATCCCATCTTGTAGACGCCGTTAATAAATATTTGTCTCTAAATGCATAATTCAAACGTACTGCATAAGAGTTCAGGGTATTTTTTGCATAAGCTGATTTTACAACATAGCTCGATTGAACTCCTGAGCCAATATTGTCTACGCCTGTATCAAAAGGTTGTGTGTTTGAAGATAAAAAGGAACTTTCATCTTTATTAGAATAAATACTTTGAAGTAATAAAACGCTAAAATCATGAACTTCATTAAAAGTATGTTTCAAGTCAATTTGGTTATCCCAAGTGTAATTGAAGTTGTTTACATTTTCAAGAGAAGAAGAGTTTTTGTTGTTCAAAGTCACACCCGCATTTGATTGAGCGCCGTAAGCTTTACCATTTTTAGCACTTAAAATTCCCGCTGAAAAAGTGGTTTTGAAAGACAGCCAATTTATAGGCTGGTATTGAAAATAAAGATTTCCAACTGTTTGCCATGTTTTTTCTGTTTGGGATGAATTAGCAATTTCTACCAATGGGTTCACAGAACTGGTTTTGTTAATCGCCCATGAACCATCAGGATACGTTAATTTTCCAGGTAAGAAAAACAACTCGCCTCTTTTTTCATTTCCTGCTGCATCAATTGCATAAGGAGACATAAGCGGACTTAATCTAAAAGCTTCCTGCATCGCTAAATCACTCCCTAATTGCGAGTCAACATTTGCGATTGTTACATTTGCACCTGTAGAAAATTTATCATTTATTTTGTGATTTAATCCTAATTTAAAAGAGTATTTGTCCATTGAATCTTTATCAATCAAACCTCTGTCACCCTGAACTCCAAAACCTAAATTATAGCTTAATCCGGAGTCAGAACGTCCTGAGATATTCACATAATTATTTTCGGTCATTCCGGATTTCAATACTGCATCATACCAGTCAAAATTATAACCGCTATTAGCTCTTGAAACTAACAAAGGACTTTGATTTCCTGCTAATGCCGCAAGTTGCGCCGGAGTTTGCGTTGTAGGTGTTGCGCTCATATAAGCGGTCTGGTGAAATTTCCACCATTCTTCACCATTCATCATTTTAGGAAGTCTGGCTGCTGTTTTTGTACCATAAGATGAATCAAAAGTAACCGTGATTCCGGACTTAGCACTTAAACCGCTTTTTGTTGTAACGATGATAACTCCCGATGCTCCTCTTGAACCATAAATAGCTGCAGAAGACGCATCTTTCAAGACATCCATTCTCGCAATATCCTGAGGATTTAAAAAGTCAATCCCGTCAGTAGGCACACCATCAACAACATACAATGGAGTTGAACCCGCAATTAAGGAATTATTACCTCTAATGACAACATTAAATCCATCAGAAGCTCTTCCTGTACTTGAAGTAATCTGAACTCCGGGAGTACTTCCCTGAATAGCTTCTAAAGCACTTGTTGTGTTTCTTTCGGTAATAGTTGCAGCGCTGATAGTACTTACAGAACCTGTTAAATCTGTCTTTTTTACAGATCCGTATCCTACCACAACAACTTCATTAAGTGAGTTTGATTGTTCAGCAAGACTAACATTTACTTTAGATTTTCCTGCAATACTAACTTCCTGTGTCTGAAATCCTAAATAACTAACTATTAAGATTGCTTTATTATTTGTGACATTCATTTTAAAACTTCCCTCAAAATCTGTAGAGGTACCATTTTTAGTTCCTTTTTCCTGGATATTTACACCCGGAAGGGATAATCCCGCAGCATCTGTGATTTTTCCTTCTATCGTAGTCGATTGAGCGTAAATTGTGGAGCTCAACAGAAAATTCAGGAAAAATAAAAATACAAGATTGTATTTTGTTTTTTTCTTTGATAATTGTTTAAAGTTCATAATGTGGTTTTAATAGTTTGGTTAATTGAAAGTTTTTAATTTTTAGTATTTTCTACTTTTTTTTCATTCACAATCGTATTTATAAAATTGATGTTTTTTACATTTTTTAATGAAGACACTTTGTCTACTTTATCTACCGTAACATTTTTAAGTGTAATATTTTCTACGGGAGATTGCTCATATCCTTCTGCCCATACGGCAAACTTTCCTCCATTTTTTACTGTCACATTTTCAAGATTGATGTTTCTTACCGTTGGTATAAAATTTCCCGTTTGCGAGCCGTAAACATTATAGAACATGGTTACCAGCAACACAGATTCCTTCACGGTTCCTACCTTAAGGTTGCGAACAAAAACATCTTCGATAACGCCGCCTCTTTTTGAATTTGTTTTAATTCGAATGGCACGATCCAAATTTGGACTGTCCATAACACAATTTTCAACAAAAACATTATTCACTCCAGCCGAAATCTCACTGCCAATAACAACCCCGCCATGACCATCGATCATTTTACAGTTTTGAACTATTATATTTTTACTTGGGATCGCTACTCTTCTTCCATCAGCATCACGACCTGCTTTAATGGCAATACAATCATCTCCTGTATTAAAGGTGCAGTTTTTAATAATTACATTTTGCGAATATTCAGGATCACAACCGTCATTATTAGGTCCGTGGCTGTTTACCGTTACACCATCAATTATGATATTATTTGTTTTGATAGGATGTAAAATCCAAAACGGAGCATTTATAACCGTTATATCTTTTACTAAAACTGTATTACACTCAAAAAACTCAATAAAATTAGGGCGTAAATAACGTCCTTCACCAAAAACTCTTTCAGCTACCGGAACATTTCTTTCTGCCATGTCAACCAAAACCTCACGATTTTCAGGATCATTTTGAGAAGCAATTCCTTTTTTCCAGCCGTAATCTTTACCACCGGACCAAATCCACCAGTTTGTGGCATTAGCCTGACCATTAAGAGTTCCTTTTCCGGTTATGGCAACATTGGTTTTATTTTTAGCGTATATAAGAGGAGAATAATTCATCAACTCTGTTCCTTCCCATGAAGTATGAACAATTGGATAGTCTTTAGGATCAATGCTGAATAAAATCTCTGCCTTATCTTCTAAATGTAAATTCACATTACTTTCTAAATGTATTGGACCTGTTAGATATTTCCCGTTAGGAACAAGGACTTTTCCGCCACCATTTTGTGAACAGGCTTTAATTGCTTTTTCAAAAGCTGCTGTATTAGATGTTTTTCCATCGGCTACAGCACCAAAATCATTTATATTAAATGTTTTATCCGGAAATTGAGTTGCAGGAATACTTTTAACGATTAATTCCATTTTTTTCCATGGATCTGAATCGGAAATTTTTGAAGTCTGTTTCGCACATGATGATACTATTACAGCAACTACACTGGAAATTAAAACTGACTTTAGTGCTATAACCTTATTTACAATCATTTGGGTAGTATTTATTGTTTCAGATTCAAAACAATGTAAATATGTAATCGATTACACGAAAATATAAAATAAGTTCCATTGCACCAAATTTATTTGGAAATAAATTATATATTTAATTTTTATTAGGAATTATAATTACACTTAATGTAAAAAAACATATAATTTATTATCATTGTAGAATCGAAAACGATGTAATTATAATTTATGGTAATCGATAACAATTTGTGTAACGTTATAAAAAAAAATGTATTTTTGTCTGTAACTAATTTGAAAAAACCACATTAATGAGCGAAAAAATAACCATTTACGATATTGCTGAGAAATTGAATATCACCGCTGCGACGGTTTCACGGGCGTTAAACAACAATCCGAAGATTAAAGAAAGCACGCGCGAGTTGGTTATTAAAACGGCTGCTGCAATGAACTACAAGCAAAACAAATTAGCGCTGGCTTTAAAAAGCGGACGAAGCAATAATATAGGTGTTATCGTTCCGCGTATAGACAGTAACTTTTTTGCCTCTGTTATTAGGGGAATCGAAGAAGAATTGCATCCTCATGGTTATCAGGTAATTATTTGCCAGACTCATGAAAGCCCAAAAAGAGAAAACGAAAATCTATATACCTTAATAGATGCCCAGGTCGACGGAATTTTAATGTCGGTTACCGATGTCACTACAGAAAATGACGGTGCTTTTCGCAATGTTTTAGAAAAAAATGTCCCGCTTATATTTTTTGACAGAAGTAAACATATTGATGGCGTAAGCTCGGTAACTATCAATGACTTTAAAGGCGGATATCTAACTACAAAACACTTAATCAACGAAGGCTGCAGATGTATTGCGCATTTATCAGGAGATCAATCTCTGGAGATTTTTAAGAACAGGTTTTTAGGATACAAACAAGCTTTACTGGATAACGGAATGATTTTTAAAGAGGAATATGTAATTCCTGTAAAAAGTAGTGTTGATGCCGGAAAAGAAGCCGTTGATATTTTATTACAATTAGAAACTCCACCGGACGCTATATTCTCTTCGAGTGATTTCGCAGCTTTAGGAGCGATTCAGGAATTAAAAGAAAGAAACATCAGTATCCCAAAAGAGTTTTGTGTAGCGGGTTTCAGTAATGAACCTTTTACTAAATTCATGGAATTATCCATTACTTCTGTAGATCAGTCTCCGCTTGAAATGGGGAAAATGGCTGCACGTGTTTTCCTTGAACAAGTGGACAAAACCGATACAATTAAAATAGAAAAAAAGGTAGTTCTGGCTCCTGAATTACATATTCGTAAATCTTCGTCCAGAAGTACTATTTAATCTTTTTTTTCACCATATAAGTTATATAAGTTCATTTAATATATTGAACATAGTCAAAAAGGCAGCTCATTTAAGGGCTGCCTTTTTGTTTTTTTTCTCATTTTTTGTCATTTCGACGAAGGAGAAATCTCCGCAAGTAACTCCGCAATCATAATCGTCAATCTTTGTCGAGCTTCTCGCGGAGATTTCTCCTTCGTCGAAGTGACAAACTTTACGATAACTTTGCTAAATGTAGCATATTTTGCAAACTGCACAAATAATAAGCGAAGTACTAAAATTAACTTATATAACTTACATGGTAAAATTTAAAAACAAAAAGACAGCCCTTAAATGAGCTGCCTTTTTATAAACATCGTATATAATATGAACTTATATAACTTACATGGTAAAATTTAAAAAACAAAAAGACAGCCCTTAAATGAGCTGCCTTTTTATAAACATCCTATATAATATGAACTTATATAACTTATATGGTAAAATTTAAAAAACAAAAAGACAGCCCATAAATGAGCTGCCTTTTTATAAAAATCGTATATAATATGAACTTATATAACTTATATGGTGAAAAGTTTCAATCTATAAAGAAACTCCTCTTTTCCAAGGAATAAAATCATTTTGGTTTAAGATTGCTGCTTTGGTTTTGATTGTACCACTTGCAACATCTATGATAAATTCTAACATTTCATCTGCCATTTCATTAATAGATTTTTCTCCTGTGATAATTCCACCAGTATCGATATCAATAATGTCCGACATTTTATTGGCTAGTTGCGTGTTGGATGAAATTTTTACAACCGGTGCAATTGGGTTTCCTGTTGGCGTTCCCAAACCTGTTGTAAATAATACCATATTGGCTCCTGAACCTACCATTGCAGTTGTACATTCAACATCATTTCCAGGGGTACATAACAATGTAAAACCTGGTTCATTGATATATTCTCCGTAATCGTAAACACCTACTATTGGTGAAGTTCCTCCTTTTTTGGCAGCACCAGCAGATTTCATCGCGTCTGTAATCAAACCGTCTTTAATGTTACCCGGAGACGGATTCATATCAAAACCTGAACCAGCATCAACAACCGTTTTTTCGTACCACTGCATTAAGTCTAAGAAACGTTTTCCGTCCTTATCATCCACACAACGGTTTACCAATTCCTGTTCTACTCCACATAATTCAGGAAATTCAGAAAGAATTGTAGTTCCTCCTAAAGCCACTAAATTATCAGATAACACTCCTAATGTTGGATTAGCTGAAATTCCTGAGAAACCGTCAGATCCACCACATTCTAAACCAATTCTTAATTTAGACAATGGAGCTGGAGTTCTTTGTATATCGTTTGCTTTTTTAATTGCTTCAAATGTATCTTTTACAACACTTCCTAACATTGTTTCAATTGTTCCTATTTGTTGCTGATCGTAAATCAAAACAGGTTTTTTACTGTTTGGATTAATCGCATCTAAGGCATCTTTGAAAATCTGGATTTGTAAGTTCTGACAACCCAAACTCAAAACCGTTGCCCCAGCCACGTTAGGATTATTTACATAACCAGCCAATAACTTCGCCAGACTATGTGAATCCTGACGAATTCCGCCACAACCACCCTGATGTGTGATAAATTTAACTTCGATATTATTGAATAAATTAGCTTCGTTTGAAGCCGCTTCATTTCCTGTACCGCCAGTTTCTGTTTTTACTAAAGAACGAAGCAGTAATTGATAATCGTTTTCTTTAGGCTTCATTAATTCCTTTTCAAAAATATCTTTTAAGATTTCGATATTTCTGTTTTCACAAAATACTAACGGAAAAAATAACCAAACATTCTCAGTTCCAACTTGCCCGTCTTCTCTGTGATATCCCTGCCATGTTCTGTCTTTCCATTTATCAATATTAGGAACATTCCAGCCAATAGTTTCCGTTTTACCGGTCACCTTATCACTTTCATGTTTTACATTTTCTGTAGATAAAAGTCCGCCTTTTTCAATTTTGGCACTTGCTTTTCCTACCAAAACACCATACATAATAATACGCTCACCTACTTCAAAAGTATGCATGGCGATTTTATGTTTCATTTTTACATCAGATACGATTGTAATATCTTGTCCTTCAAAATTGATTACCTCACCAGCAACCAGATTTACTAATGCCACGGCGACATTATCTGAAGGGTTTACTTTTATTAATTTCTTTTGCATGATTTTTATTTTTTAAGTTGCTAAGTTTCTAAGATGCTAAGTTTCTGAGATCGTCCCAAAAACTTAGGAACTTGGAATCTTAGAAAACTATTTCAATTAATATTGTTTGCTGAAATTAGCAAATCCTTTTTCTATTCCGTTTTCTTCAATCTCATTTAAGGCTATTACTAAAGCTTCAGACAAACCATTGATTTTAGTTAAATCTTCACCCCAGAATTCTGTATTCGCTAATATCTTAGCTACAACTAATTGGGCAGTTTCTAATTGCCATGCGTTTTTAAATGCTTCAACAATTTCCGGAGAATCTTTTACAGGCAATGCTTCGTTGTTCCAGGTTCCTTTGTAAAACTGAATTAAACTCGCTAATGAAAAAGTCAAATTAACAGGTAATTTTTTGTTAGTATTATAATATCCTAATAAACTAGGTAAAACTCTTACTTTGAATTTTGAAATAGAATTTAATGCTATATCTGCCAATGCATGTTTGATAAATGGATTTTTAAATCGGTCCATTACCTCTTCAGAATAAGCGGTAATCTCATTTTTATCCATATCAAGCGTTTCACTAATTTCACTAATAACGCCGTCTACAAATTTTCCGGTAAAATCTCCATCAACCGTTTCCATTACTAATTTGTTACCATACAAAAGTGAAAAAGGAACCATTGCCGTGTGTGCACCGTTTAAAATACGAACTTTAATCATTTTAAAGGGACGTATATCATCAACGATTTTTACATTCAAATCTGTTTTATCAAACGGTAATTTTGCTTTTAAAGCATCGCCACCTTCAATAGCCCAAAGGAAGAAAGGTTCAGCAGCTACAATTAAGTTGTCCTGATAGTCTAATTTATTATTGTATTCTTCAATTTCAGCTCTTGGATATCCCGGAACAATTCTGTCAACCAAAGTACTGTGATACGTACAAGCATCTGATACCCAAGTTTTAAATGCATCCTCTAATTTCCATAAATCAACATATTGTAAAATATATTTTTTCAGCGTTTCTGAGTTATAATCAATCAATTCACAAGGAATAATAGTAACTGCTTTAGAAGCATCTCCATTGAAATGTTTGAATCTTTCATATAGTAAAACAGTCAGCTTTGCTGGAAATGAGACCGGCGGTTGCATATCCGGAGTATCACTTTCAATGAATTCAATTCCGGCTTCAGTTGTATTTGAAACAATAAACTGAAGTTCTTCTTCTTTGGCTAAAGCCAAATAATCTACAAATTCAGTATATGGATTTATAGCTTTTACAATATTAGTGATTAACTCAATATCTTGTATTTTTTCGCCTTTTTTAATTCCGTTCATAAACAACGTATAAAGACCATCCTGATCGTTAATCATATTGACCATACCATCTTTCAAAGGTTGAACGATTGCAATACCAGCATTAAAATCAACTTCTTTATTTAATTTGTGAAAAGCATAATCAACAAAAGCTCTCAAGAAATTCCCTTCTCCAAACTGAACTACCTTAATGGGCTGTAATTTTTCTAATCCTGTATTTTTTCTGTTTAACTGTTTCATTTTAAATCTTTAAAGTGTTACACATAACCACTAAATCCTTACTGTTTTTTTTAATTTCTCAAACTGTAAAAGAAACATTACACTTGTGTGAGGAAAACAAATTTTGAAGTGAGGAATGACAAAATTTATTTTACCAAGCGTAATGTTCAATTACAATCTCTAAAATCTAAAAAAAACGCATGTTAAATAAGGATTGGCGTGATTACTCCTTATTATTTTCTAATATTTTTGATGATATCCAGCACCTGACTTACTTTTGTTTTTAGTCCGTCATAATCCTTTTTATCAAGTATTTCTTTTGAAATCAATTGTGATCCTAAACCTACACAGGTTGCACCTGCGTTTAACCATGAAGACAAGCTTTCTACGGTTGGATAAACTCCTCCTGTTGGCATGATATTCGTCCACGGGCAAGGTCCTTTTATGGCTTTTATAAATTCCGGTCCGTAAATATCCGCAGGGAATAATTTCACAATTTCGCATCCTAATTCTTCGGCTCTGGCAATTTCCGTTAAAGTTCCGCAACCTGGCGACCATAATACTTTACGGCGGTTACAGGCAATGGCGATATCTTCCCTGAAAACAGGAGTTACAATAAAATTAGCGCCTAAACTCATGTATAATGAGGCCGCAGCAGCATCTGTAATTGAACCAACGCCTAACATCATTCCCGGTAATTCAGCCAATGCATATTTGTTTAATGCTCCAAAAACTTCATGGGCAAAATCTCCTCTGCTCGTGAATTCCATTAATCTGGAACCACCATCGTAACAGGCTTTTAATACCTTTTTACTAATTTCTAAGTCTGAATGAAAAAACAACGGAACCATACCGTTTTCTTTCATTTGCTGCGCTACTTCAATTCTTGAATATTTTGCCATTTTATATTAATTATCTTGATACTAATGCAGAACCATCACCATCAATCATATTTTCAACTTCTTTTAAAGTAACTAAATTATAATCTCCTGCAATTGTGTGTTTTAAACAACAAGCTGCTACTGCAAAATCTAAAGCTCTCTGGTTATTATTTTGGTATTGCTGTAATCCGTAAATCAATCCACCCATAAAAGCGTCTCCGCTTCCTACACGATCTACAACCGGAGTTACTTCTTTTACGGCTGCCTGATAAATGGCTCTTCCGTCAAATAAAATACCGCCAATTCTCTGGTGCGAGGCACTTACAGAATAACGCAATGTTGTGGCTACGGTTTTTAAATTCGGAATCAAATCAAACAGCTTTGTGTATAAAACAGGAAGTGATTTTTCGTCCTGATAATTTGGGTTTACTTTCGGGATTCCCATCATGAAATAAGCCGTATCAATATCTCCTAAAATAACATTGCTGTATTGTAACATTTCCGGCATAACATCACTTGGCATTTTGCCATATTGCCACAATTTAGATCTGTAATTCAAATCACATGAAATCGTAATTCCCATTTTATGCGCCACTTTAATCGCTTCTAAACAAGCTTCGGCAGCACTTTGAGAAATTGCGGGCGTAATTCCGCTCCAGTGAAACCAATCTGCACCTTCTAAGACTTTTTCCCAATCAATCAAGCCTTTTTGAATAGTTGCCATTGAACTGTGCGCACGGTCATAAACTACATTACTGCCACGCGTTCCTGCTCCGGTCTCCAGAAAATAAATTCCTAAACGTTCTCCGCCGTAAACGATGTTTTTAGAATCGACGTTCATTTTTCTGATTTCTTTTAATGCAGAAAAACCAATTTCGTTTTCAGGTAATCTGGTAACAAATTCAGCATTCAAACCATAATTAGCCAAAGAAACACATACATTAAATTCTCCACCTCCATACGTAGCACCAAATGCCGTAGATTGCGAAAAACGTAAATGTCTTTCTGTCGATAAACGCAGCATGATTTCTCCAAATGCAACTACTCTACTCATATTATTTATTGTTTTTACCAGTAAAAAGATTTTTTTTACCATTACAGCCATTAAGAAGCTAAACTTAGCTTAACATAATACCTTAATGTTTAAGCTATTTTAATTAAAACTTAAAATATTCTTTTGCGTTGTTGTATGAAATATCAGCAACCAGTTTTCCAATCCATTCCATGTCAGCAGGAAGTTCACCGCGTTTGATTTCGTCTCCTAAAAGATTACATAAAATACGTCTGAAATATTCATGTCTCGGAAAAGATAAAAAGCTTCTTGAATCTGTCAGCATTCCTACGAAACAGCTAATTAATCCCATGTTTGAAAGGGCATTTAATTGTTTTGTCATTCCGTCTTTCTGATCTAAAAACCACCATCCGGAACCAAACTGTACTTTACCGCGAACGCTTCCGTCATTGAAATTTCCAATCATAGTAGCCATCACTTCATTATCAGCAGGATTTAAGTTGTAAATGATCGTTTTAGTCAATTTATCTTTACTGTCCAAAGCATTTAAAAAGCTGGATAATTTTTGTGCCTGCGGATAATCTCCAATAGAATCCCAGCCTGTATCAGGTCCTAAAATCCTGTGCATACGCGCATTATTATTTCTTAAAGCGCCTAGATGAAATTGCTGAACCCAACCAAATTGATGGTACGTTTCAGACAAGAACAATAATATGGCACTTTGGAATTTCAGTCCTTCTTCAGGAGTAATAATTCTGTTTTCTCTTTTCTTTTTGAAGATTGCATTTACTTCGCTTTCAGTAAATTCTTCAAAATAAATCTGATCTAAACCGTGATCACTAAGTTTACAGCCATTTGCATTAAAAAATTCAATTCTGTTTTTTAGTGCGCTGCATAAATCAGAATACGTATTAATTGCAACTCCGGACACATCCCCTAATGTGTCCAGATATGCATTATAACCATCATTAGAAATAAGGATAGCTTTATCAGGTCTGAAAGCCGTACTCATTTTAGTTCCAATAGGATTTTTTGTCAGTTTCTGGTGAAACTCCAAACTATCAATCGGATCTTCGGTAGTACAAACTAATTCAGCGTTTACTTTTTTAAGCAGGTTTTGTGTGCTGTACGCCTGAGAATTAATTTTCTCTGTCGTTTCGAGATAGATTTTCTCAGCTGATTTTTCATTCAGCAAATCATAAATATCAAAATAACGTGCTAATTCCAAGTGCGTCCAGTGGTACAAAGGATTACGCATTGTATACGGAACCGTTTTTGCCCAGTTGATGAACTTATCTTTATCTGAACCGTTTCCTGTTACAAATTGCTCGTTGATCCCTAATGTACGCATAGCGCGCCATTTGTAGTGATCTCCGTTGATCCAAACCTGAGTAATATTGTCGAAAATTTTATCTTCGGCAATAAACTGAGGATTCAGGTGATTGTGATAATCAATTATAGGTTGATTTTTAGAATAATTATGGTATAACTCTTCGGCGAATTTATTTTCAAGTAAAAAGTTATCGTTTATGAATGTCTGATTTGCGCTCATGTCTTTTGAATGTAATTAAGATTAATCTTCGTTTGATGGTTTACCAATTGTAGCCAGGATTCCTCCATCTACATATAAAATATGACCATTAACAAAATCACTTGCTTTTGAAGATAAAAATATTGCTGCTCCGGCAAGATCTCCCGGATCTCCCCATTTTGCAGCCGGAGTACGGCTTATAATAAAATCGTTAAACGGATGTCCGTCAACTCTGATAGGTTTTGTTTGTTCAGTTGCAAAATATCCAGGTCCAATTCCGTTGATTTGCACATTGTATTTTGCCCATTCTGTCGCCATATTTTTAGTCAGCATTTTCAAACCGCCTTTTGCAGCAGCATAAGCACCAACCGTATTACGGCCCAACTCGCTCATCATCGAGCAAATGTTGATTATTTTTCCTTGTCTTCTTTCGATCATTCCTCTTGCAACATGCTTGGAAACGATAAAAGGAGAAACTAAATCAATATCAATTACTTCTTTAAAATCAGCAACTTCCATTTCAATTAACGGGATTCTTTTAATGATTCCTGCATTGTTTATCAGGATCGCAATTGGTCCAACTTCAGCTTCAATTTTCTGAATTGCTGTAATAACTTCCTTTTCATCGGTTACATTAAATTTATAACCCACCGCATTTATTCCTTCACTTTTAAGCTCCTTAACAGCATCATCAATTTTTTGCTGAGAAGAGTTTCCATTTACCACAATTGTCGCTCCGGCTTGTCCTAATCCTTTTGCCATTGCCATTCCAAGTCCGTGTGTACTTCCTGTGATAAGTGCAATTTTTCCTTTTATATCAAATAAATCTGTCATAATTATCTTAATTCAGTTATTTTACAAACATCCATATCTCCGTAATCTAAGTTTTCACCCGCCATTCCCCAGATAAAAGTATAATTACTGGTTCCTGATCCTGAGTGAATGGACCACGGCGGAGAAATAACTGCCTGATGGTTATTCATCCAGATGTGTCTTGTTTCCTGTGGCTGACCCATAAAATGACAAACCGCCTGATTTTCCGGAATATCTAAGTAGAAATACACTTCCATTCTGCGATCGTGTACGTGCGCCGGCATTGTATTCCAGACACTTCCTGTTTTTAATTCCGTCATACCCATTTGCAATTGGCAAGTTGTTACAACGCTGCCAATAATCATTTGGTTTACCGTACGGTGATTTGCTGTTTCTACTGTACCCAATTCAAGTTTATTCGCTTCTGCCAGACTTACTTTTACCGTTGGGTAGGTAGTATGAGCCGGAGCCGAATTGATATAATATTTAGCCGGATTATTGCTGTCGTTACTTTTAAAGATTACTTCTTTATTACCGCTCCCGATATACAAAGCATCCTTAAATCCTAATTCATACGATTTGCCTTCAACAAGAACAGAACCGCTTCCTCCAACATTGATAATCCCGATTTCTCTTCTTTCTAAAAAATAACTTGCCTTAAGCGGATCGATACTTTCTAATTTTAAATCACCTTTTACGGGAACTGCAGATCCTGCAATGTATCTGTCATAATGAGAATATGTTAATACAATCTCATCTTCCTGCATTAAGTCATCAATTAAGAATTCTGTTCTTAATTCCTGAGTATCGTATTTTTTAACTGCTTCCGGGCTTGACGCGTATCTTGAGCTATATTTTGTCATAATTTTTAATTTAATGTAATCGATTGCACAAAATTAGATTTTTATCTTTAAAAACCATTATTGAAACCAAAATTTATTTTATTTTTAAGATATAAAGTTTACAATTCTACCTTTTTCATTCTTGGAACTAAAATATGCATTATCAGCCATGCCAGTAAATAAGCGGCTCCGCAAATGCAAAACATGATGAAATATCCTGTTTCTATTTTTCCTAGTCTGGTATAATAAACAAACATATTTTTTTGAACTACAAGGGTTAATAAAATCCCTCCAAGCGCTCCAAACATTCCTCCTATTCCGGTTACGGAAGCGGTTGCTTTTTTAGGGAACATATCAGAAACCGTTGTAAAAATATTTGCGCTCCACGCCTGATGCGCAGAAACCGCACAACCAATAACCAAAATTGCCCACCACATATTTATAGTACCTAAATATTGAGAAAACAATACCGGTAAAACTGCAAATGCATAAATAAGCATACTGGTTTTACGCGCTTTGTAAGCCGGCCAGTTGTTATTGATTAATTTTAACGGCAGCCATCCGCCGCCAATGCTTCCTATACTTCCAATTACATACACCAAAGCGCAGGGCCAGATAATTTCTGTAGCCGTTAGTTTGTATTGTTTCATCAGGAAATCCGGCAGCCAAAATAAATAAAACCACCAAACAGGATCTGTTAATAATTTACCTATTGCAAAAGCCCAGGTCTGACGAAACGAAAGCAATTTTAACCATGAAACTTTTTCAGTATCTTCAACCTCAACAATTTCAGCCTTATCAGAAGTTATATATTCAAATTCGGCCTGAGACAAACGTTTTTGTTTTTGTGGCACTTCATAAAAAAGAAACCACAATCCCAACCAGATAAAACCAACAATTCCGGTTAAAATAAAAGCCCATTGCCAGCCAAAATTCTCCGCTATAAAAGGAACTGATAAGGGCACAATGATAGCTCCTATATTACTTCCTGAATTAAAAATTCCGGTTGCTAAAGCTCTTTCTTTTTGCGGAAACCATTCGGCTGTTGCTTTTATTGCAGCAGGAAAATTTCCTGCTTCGGTGATTCCTAAAAACACACGTGCAATTAAAAATCCTCCTGTTCCTGTGGCAAATGCATGCCCAATTGCGGCTAAACTCCACAATCCGGTTGCAATTGCATAGCCTATTTTTGTTCCTAATTTATCAATGATTCCACCTGCAACCAGCATTCCCATTGCATATGCAATTTTAAACGCCAACTCAATATTCGAATAATCTATTACTTCCTGCTCCGGTGTCCAGTGAAAAGCTTCTGCTAAAAAAGGTCGCAGGTAACTTATTACATTTCTATCCAGATAATTGACAGTCGTTGCAAAAAAAACTAAACTACAAATAGTCCAGCGGTATTTACCTATTGCTTCATTAGCCTGATTCATAATAGTGGTTGGTTTGGTTGAGTGGTTAGCTAGCTGATACTTATGATACGATTATAGTATTAAAGATTAGTAATAGGACTGTATTTGGGCACTAATGTTTTCATCACAATCCATCCTGTTAAATAACAAACGGCACATATTGAAAAAATGATAAAATATCCGGCTTCAATTCCTTTAAAACCCATAAATACCATATTAGTTTCTTTAGCATGATCAAACAATAATCCTGAACCTTTGTTGATTATAGTAGAGCCAACACCTCCTGCTAAACCGCCAATTCCTGTAATAGTTGCGATTGCTTTTTTAGGAAACATATCTCCAACTGTTGTAAAAATATTAGCTGACCACGATTGGTGAGCCGCTCCTGCAATACCGATGATAATTACCGGAATCCAATAACTTATATATCCTAAAGGTTGTGCAATCAGCGCTAACAATGGAAAGAATGCAAAAATCAACATGGCTCTCATTCTTCCTTCGTAAGGGTTCATTCCTTTTTTCTCGACAAAGTAAGTTGGCAGCCAACCTCCTATAATTGAAAGTAATGTAATCATATATAAAACAAACAATGGTAAAGCTGCTTGTGTAGAATCCATTCCGTAAACTGAACTTAAATATGCCGGGGTCCAGAATAAAAAGAACCACCAAACACCATCTGTCATGAATTTCCCAAAGGCAAAAGCCCAGGTTTGTCTGTATTTAAAACAATCCATAAAAGATACTTTGGTTGTCGTTTCAGGTATGTAACCAACAATCTTAGCATCGGCAATATCATCTTGTTGAATATATTCTAATTCCTCTACACTTACTCTTTTATGTCGTTCCGGTTTGTCATACATAAAAATCCAGAATCCCATCCATACAAACCCTAACGCTCCAATGATGATAAAAGCCATCTCCCAACCAAACGATTTCGCAATGAACGGAATCGATATCGGAGCCGCTAATGCCCCAACTGTGGCACCTGCGTTAAATATACTGGTAGAAAATGCTCTGTCTTTTTTAGGAAAATATTCCGCTGTGGTTTTAATTGCCGCAGGGAAATTTCCTGCTTCACCAACTGCCAGTACAAAACGTGCAAAAATGAATAATGTAACACTTACATTAATTACTAATCCTGTATCCTGCACTAAATCAATGGCTTGTTTTGCGCCTTCAAAACCTACAAACCAGTTTCCTGTAATAATTCCTGCTGTTGCGATACCGCAAAATGCATGCAAACAAGCGCCAAATGACCAGATCCCGATTGCCCAAAGAAAGCCTTTTTTAGTATCTAACCAATCCACAAATCTTCCTGCAAATAATAGGGAAACAGCATAAAATATAGAGAATAGAGCCGTAATGTTTCCGTAATCATTATTTGTCCAATGAAATTCCGGTGCAATAAAATCGCTCCAGGTTAAAGAAAGTACTTGTCTGTCAAGATAATTAATTGTTGTAGCAAAAAACAATAATGCGCAGATACTCCAACGATAGCTGCCTGTAGATTTTTTGGTTTGGCTGATAATAACTTCCTCTTTTTGATTCATGGTAATGGTTTATTATAAAATTGATATTTTTTTGGGTAATTTAATTCTCTTCTCAAAGCCAACACAAAGACAGCAAAACCAATACATTAAATCTATGAAAAGAAATTAATGTAATCGATTGCACAAATATAGTTTTAAATCTTTATATTCCAAATAAATTATATAAAAAATTATTTTATGTCATTAAATAAACATATAGAATAAAAATTCACATGCAAAATTACACATTAAACAATATATTTGTTAAAAGCCAACATGTGAAATTTATCCTTTTTGAGGGGTAAAATTGTACTAAAAACAACACTTTCTAATGATTTTTTAAGAAGTCTCTTATCTAGAAAGAAAAAACTTTTTTAACCTTCCTTAAACAGGGAAATCACTGGAAAAGTTCTATTTTTGAAAGTCTGCTACATAAATTAATATTCAACTAAATCACTTTTATAAATTGAAAAATTCAACAATGCATTACTGGAAAAAAACTTTTATAATCCTGACTTTATTTACAGGAGTTACCAATCAGGCACAAACTAAAAATGAAGTAATCCCACTTTGGAAAAAAATACCGGACGAAATTAAAGCTCCTGATTATAAGGAAAATGAAAGTATTACCGATGGAAAAGTACAAAGTACAAGTTTAGTCACAATCCCAACTTTGAGCATTTTTTTACCAAAGGAAAGCAAACCCAATCAAGCCGCAGTTTTGATTTTTCCGGGCGGAGGATATCAGCATCTGGCCATTGATAAGGAAGGAACAAAAGTGGCACAATGGTTCAACAGTTTAGGAATTGTGGGCATTGTTGTAAAATATCGTTTACCGAACGATAAAATAATGAAAAACAAGAATATTGGTCCTTTGCAGGATGCTCAGGAAGCGATGCGTTACATTAGAGAAAATGCTGCAAAATATAATATTGATCCCAATAAAATTGGAATCATGGGATTTTCTGCCGGAGGACATTTGGCTTCAACCCTTGCAACTCATTATGATGAAAAAACATATGAACCAACTTCTAAAATAAGTGCCAGACCAGATTTTGCACTTTTAATTTATCCCGTAATTTCTATGCAAAATGATATTACGCATAAAGGATCCCAGGAAAGTTTATTAGGCAAAAATGCCTCACAAACTTTGATTGATTCTTATTCAAGCGAAAAAAGAATTACAGCACAAACTCCGCCAACTTTTTTAGTCCACGCTACAGATGACACTGTGGTATTGCCGGAAAACAGCATTAATTATTATTTAGCCCTGAAGAAAAATGCCGTCAAAGCCGAGTTACATATTTATGAAAAAGGCGGACACGGTTTTGGTTTAGGGGTTCAGTATACAAGTAAATTCTGGACTAGAGATTGTGAAGAATGGCTTAAAGCAAATGGATATAAGAATTAAAATTAAATCGTTACTGCCTAATTATTTTATCTTTTCTATGTATTAAATATGTAATGCAGATTTTATTTTAACACATAGAAACATAGTATTTATAGCTTAGAAAAGGCGTTTCACTTTGCATAAAAACACATAGCTATGTTTGAAGAAACTAGTTTCTTTTTATTTACTTTTCTTTAGTTTGTAAATATAAAACCTATGTTTCTATGTGTTAAAAAATATTCACATAAAATCATTAAAACAACAAAAGGCGAAACGGATCAGGTTTCGCCTTTTTAACTAGTAGCAACAAAAAATCAAATTTAGTACCTAATAAAGATACTTAAACAGTTACTTCCTTTTGAGGAATTACTTTAGGTTTTACAACAGGAATTCCCTTTGCTGAAACCTTTTGGGATGCAGCCGGTTTTTTACCAAACTTTTGCTTTCCCCACCAAATTATAAATCCGGTAATAGGTAAACTTGCAGAAATTAAACTAGCTAAAAATGCCAAAATTTTTCCGGTAAGTCCCAATACGGCACCAACATGAATATCATAATTCATCCTGCGGATTTTATCCGGAATATTAGCTTCTATGTACTTTCCTGAAAAAGGGGATTGTATCGAAATTTCTTTCAGCGTTTGCTGATCAAAACTATAACGATCCATATTATAGAATGTATTTTTTTGTTTGTAAACAAATGCCCCAATAGCATCAGCAGGTTTTTCAGGAATTGTAACTAAAATTCCGGATGCCTGAGGATTTTGTTTTGACATATTCAGTAAAACTTTATCGATGGTTGCCAGTTCAAATGTTTTAACATTCGTAGTATCAGATTTGGGAGATTCCCTGCTTTCCACTAAAGGTTTTCCTCCGGAAGTTACCCAATATAATGATTTACTCCACCAGCCAAAACTCCACACCAAACCTGTTGCTGAAATAAAGAACAGAAAAATGCAGCTGTAAAAACCAAGTACATTATGCAAATCATAATTAACACGTTTAAAACTGGCGTCTGTTTTTATTTTAAAACTTTTATTGATAATGGACTTGATCCATTTGGTTGGCCACCAAAGCACTATCCCGGAAATCAATAGAAAAACAAAAATCAAAACAGCAATACCCACAATTGGCCGCCCAATATCATAAGGAAGCCATAAAGCCCTGTGTCCGTTTAAAATAAACCTGAAAAAATCCGGAGAATCACTTCTTGAAACTGATTTTACATTTAAAACTTCTCCCGTATAAGGATTCATGTAAACACTGGTAAAAATCCCTCCTCTTCTTCTTTTTGGTTTCTCGTCTTTTCCTTTTTCCTTGCCTTTGCCTTTTACCTGAGATTTACCATTCTCATTATCGTTTTTGGCAAGATCTTGATTTCTTCTTTTTCCTTCGCGTCTTTTACCAGCATTTTTGCCTTCTTTATCTTTTCCTTCGTCTTTTTTCTGAGTAAAATATCCCACAATAGCCGCGTCTTCTTTTGTACCAAAAGTAACGCTCGTTGCATGTTTGCCTTTCATGGTTTTGTCTGCAATTGTAACTAATTGTGAAGGCAACAGAAAGGCTTTTTCCTGAGGTTCTACATAACGCCAGTCTTCGATAAAATCTCTAATTTCATTTTCAAAAACATAAATACAACCTGTTATACTTACAATAACAACAATAATTCCAGATGCTAATCCCAGCCATAAATGCAGCCACGCCATAACGCGTTTGAAAAGCGATTTTTTACTTTTTTTCTTATTTGGATTTGATTTTGAAAAAGAAAACATATTTAATAGCGTATAAAATAAATAAAAAAACCGCAAGCCCCGAAAGGCCTACGGCTCAAAAGAAACCAATTCTTAATATTTCAATTTTGCAATTGCAGTAATTTGTCCGCCTTCCACTTTGATACCTTTTGTAGCAACACCCGTTGAACCGTTAATAGTATAAATCCAGTTTCCTTCAGGTGTATTAATTCCTACAACAGCAGAGCTGCCATCTGCACTTACAATATTATATCTGTTTACAGTACTAAAACTAATTACCGCAGGAGCATTAGTTACCCATGTAAATGTTTGAGTATATACATCAACTACCGCTAGCTTTACAGCCCCTTTATTTGTTCCCGGAGTACCATACATTTCAAGTAAAACTTTACCTTTAGAAATATAACTGGATGAAGCGATTTTATATCCTCCTGATTTTTCCTGCACATTAAAGAAATACGTTTTATCAAATTCTGTAGTTCCTTTTTTAATTTTTACAACTGCAGACGGTTTAGTAGAAGTTACAACAGCATTACTCGTTGCCGCTGCACTTGAAAATCCGTAAGCATCACCATTTTCATCCTGATACAATCCATTAGTGTAATAAGCACCTAAATAACTTGTACGGTTATCTTTGATTACTTTTTCAAGTTTAAGTTCCGGATAATTATAAACTGCAACCCATGTACTATCAGGATTTACAGTTCCAAAATTATCAAGTCCGTCCCCTTTTATACTCATATATGGCATGAATACTTTATCGCCAACTTGCGTTGCCCAGGTAAAAAATGCTCTTTCTCCGTTTCCGGCTAATTTTTTTGTATCCTGTTGTGCTTCTCCAATAATAAGTGATTTTTCGGCATCAATTTTATACATTGAAGCTATTGAAGCTGCACCGCTTCTTGGTACTTTAATTGTTAAAATATCCTTATTTATAGCGGCAAAAACGTGTACAGTTTCTGCCTGAAAATTAGATTTTTTAACCAATTTTCCTTCTGTATTCAAATTATAAGTAGTTACGGCACCCGGATTTCCTTGTCCGTAAAGCAAACTGAAAAAGTTATTTTGAGCTGTAATATAATATCGGTACGAACCGTCTTGCTCTATTCCGTTTCCGGTTGTTGTGATTGATCCTGTCGAAATATCATCTGTGGTTAACAAATAATCAGCAATTCCCTGTGCTCCCGTTGTAGCAGTAATAATGTATTTTGTTTTTCCGGTATCACCGCCAATTACTTCTTCGCCAGACTTATCAGAATCGCTGCTGCAAGAGAATGTTGTTAATGCCAAAAGTGCCAATAAAGCTAATTTGCTAGTATTTTTCATTTTATTATGGTTTTTATTAAAAAATTATTTACTTGATTTTGTGAAAAAATATCTGAATTTGATATAGAATGCCCTGCTTGGTTTTTGCAATGAAAAGTTATCATAAAGCTTATTGTCCAGTAAATTTTTACATTCTAAAGCGATATTGTATTTTCCGTTTGCGAGCGTATAAACAGCATTTAAATCATGACTGAATTGTTGCGGAATTTCGAGTTTACTATCCTTGCTTCCCATACTTGGCCATGACAAATAGTACGTGTGTACATATAATAGATTATATCCTACAGATAAATTATTTCCTTTTTTGATAAGATCATTAAAGAATATGGTGGCATCGGCATTCCCAAAAAGGAAAGGCATATTAGGGATTCTGTCTTCATAAAAAGGAGACACATAATTCTGGTTCGGTTCATACTCCGTCTTATTTCGAATATTTTGATAGGTCGTATTTACACCCGCCGTAAATCTGTTTCGGTATGAATATCGAATCTCACCATCAATACCATAATTCGTCACCTTGCCCTGATTGACATTTGTAGTCATGGTTTGATTATTATTCAGCGTTGGACGAATAAAATCAGTCGCATTTCTATGCAAAAGATTCACATCAAATGATAAAGCATTTACTTTATTAAAGCTTGTCTGATAACTTGCCCCAACGTTAAAATTATTGCTCGTTTCTGGTTTTAAAGCCAAATTTCCTTCCAGATTATCATTCACATTACCAAAAATTTCCTCAGGAGTTGGCAGTCGGTAACTTTTTTCGAACGACGCCTTTAATTGCAAATTTGGTTTTAAATAATAACTCGTTGCACCGCCATATCCTGTAGTCGAAGTATTATCAACATATTGCTGATACGCAATATCCCCGGCATTTCCTGACGGATTATAACTTCTGGAATAAGTCGTTTTTAAGGAATAATCTTTTAAGAAAACTGATGTACTCCATTTTTCATTAAAATCAAATTTATATCCCAATCCTAAAACATTCTTTTGCGTTTTTTTAGGCTGTTTATAAACCAATGATTCCGGAACTAATTCGTCACTTTCCTTACGGTCAAAAGTGGTAAAAGTATTGTTCAGCATAAAAGAGTGTCGTTCTCCCAAAGCATATGTTGCATTTGCCGTTGCCACACCGTTGTTGTTTTTAAACTTTCGAAGTGTGCGGCTTCTTTCACCGCCCAAACCTGCATATTCCCTGTATTCTCCAAACCAGTTGTATCGTCTGAAAACTGTATCTACATTTTGCTCTTCGCCAAAATTGTAATTTCCGGTCAAATTGAAATTAAGTCCTTTCGTAAATAAATCCTTTACCTGATATTTTAAAGTGGGCATCAAGATATTTCCTTTTCTGTACACTTGTCCAAATACACTTACCATTCTGGCTCCGGTTTGAATATCTGCTTTATTTTCTCCCGCTGTAAAACCAAATAATAACTTATCGGCATACTTTTTTCCGGTTAGACCCACATTCAAAATCACCGTTTCATTTCGGTATTTATCGTGAAATCTTCTCACACGCTGATTCGGAAAATAAGCACCCGTATTCAAATCAGCAACATCAACATTTACCCAATAATTATTATCTGAATAATTCTGAAAAGCATTAATTTCAGCAGTAAAACCACTTTTTGAAGTATAACCGGCATTTAAGCTGGAACGATGTGTATTGAAAGATCCAAAAGAATAAGAAGCATCCAGATATGTTCTGGGTCTGCTGTTTGTCACAATATTTACGGCACCTCCTAAAGCATCTCCACCAAGCCAGATTGGCACAACACCTTTGTAAACTTCTACACGATCTGCAAGATTTATAGGAATATTATTCATTTGAAAAGAAGAACCAAAATTATCCATAGGAACTCCATCAATAAAAACCTTAACCTGATTTCCCTGAAAACCATTGATCGAAAGTTCTGATCTTGAACCTACTCCGCCCGCTTCACGTACACGAACTCCCGAAACCCTGTCTAAAGCATGTGCAAGATCAAGAGTAGAATTATGCAATTTTTTAGCATCGATTGCCGTAACGCTGTACGCCTGCTTATTTACTTTATCGGTTTGGGAACGACCTAATACGGTTACAGATTCTAATTCGTTCAATTCACTTTCTAACTGGATGGAAAAATTTACATCATTATTTCCCGAAACTTCAATGTGTTTTTTTTGTGTTGAAAAACCAATTGCCGAGATTTTTAAAATGTGTTTTCCAGGCTTTACATTTTTGAAAATAAATTTTCCGTTTTCATCCGAAATTATGCTTAAGTCAGTTTTTTCTATAAAAATTGTAGCGTACGGAATTGTCTGCCCGGAATTTTCAGTGACTTGTCCACTAACCGAAACACCCTGATTTTGCTGGGAAAATAACAAGAACGAAAAGAGAAAAAATATACTAAAAAATAAAAATTTGTGAGTTGTCATATCTTTAATTAGACTAATTATAAATAACTTTGCCGCAAAAGTACCATCAACAACTCCAAAAAAGATAGGGAAAAACGGATTATTATTTTGTAAAAACGGATTATATTTTGAAAATTAAATCGAAAATTTTAGGACACGAAAGCTCAATTATTAAAATTGAAATTGGCGATACGCATTACCCGAAAAATCATCTGACGGAAGAAAATGTGAAAATAAATAATGATGATATTGAAGAAATTAAAAGCCACCATTTAATTACCGAAGGAATGGTTTTATTAGATACTCAAATGCACTTTTCAACTCCCCAAACCATTGAATTTGAAATTGATGAAGAATCTGTTGTTATGAATTTTATTTGTTGCAATAACGTTGAAACCCAGATCGATCAGCTTGAAACCGAAAAATATTCAAAAGAAAATACACACAATATTTTCTACACCAACAATTTTAAGGCAACCTTTAAAATTCCGGCATTTGAACATCTTAATTATTTTTCGATTATACTTTCAAAAGCGTTTTATTATAAAATTATTAATGAAGATTGGGAACTCCACAAAAAATTCTCCAATAATATCCTGCTAAAAAAACCGAGTTATTTAACATCCAAATATCTTCCGTTTACGCCGGCAATTCAATGGGTATTGCACGAAATTAAGAATTGTAATCGAAAAGGAGCGTTAAAAAAAATGTATCTCGAAGCAAAAATCAAAGAGTTATTAATCCATCAGCTTGAAACCATTAGCAGCCTTCCGGCAAAGGAACAAATAGATCAGGAAGATTACACTAAATTACAGGAAGCAAAACAAATTCTCGACAAAGATTTTGTTCATGCTCCAACATTAGCGGAACTTTCAAGGCTGATTTCACTTAATGAATTTAAATTAAAAAAGGGGTTCAAAGCTTGTTTCGGTACAACGGTAAAAAGCTATATTATCAAACTCAGAATGGAACATGCAAAAGAATTATTTCAAAATAAAGCCATAACAGTAAGTGAAGCAGCATATAAATGTGGTTATAAAGACATATCACATTTTTCGGCAGCTTTTAAAAGTTTCTATGGTTTTTCACCTCAAAAATTTAAAATCAATTGGGATATTATTCAGGTTTGGATTACCGGACTTTTATTATTTAGCTAAGCATTTAATTCATTTAAAAAAATAGATATATAAAAGATCAATGCCAAAACCTGTGGAGAAAAAAATTACCACAGAGCACCCAAAGTTTTTTCCCCAAGAAGGATGAATATAAACACAGAGTTCACAAAGCCAGATCAAAACAAAGCTTTGTGAACTTTGTGTTCGTAAGCACAATACTATAAAAATCTTTGCGAGCTTTGCGGTAAAAACCACTAATATCCATTAAATAAAAAAGGGCTTTTAGAATCAGTCAAATAAATAACCGAATCTAAAAACCCTAAAAAAATCAGACTAATTGTATGTCTTGCAAACTTTACAAATTATCCACTAAAGTGAAAATGTCAAATTTTCATTGTAAAAAAAATTGTTTCTCCAAAAACAGTAATTTTAATAGAAATCAAAAAATGATGATCAAAAGGCAAATACCATCATCTATATCGATTTCTACAACACAAAACTACACCCTACTTTAGAGAAAACATTACGGCTTTCCTCATTGCCACAACATTTTTTTAATTATTTACACTCATTCTACTTTAATTTATTGTATTTAATCAACTTATGGATTTTTATAAAGGCACTAAGTTGCAAAGTTTTTAATTATTACGTTTTTTACAGGTATTCCCGAAGTTTAAGAAATCTTTAATTTATAAAAAAACTTCTTGTCCTAGATTAAGCAAACACGTTGAATTACTATCATACATTTGCCTGACAAATTACAAGTTCTGTCAAAAATTGAAAATTGAATCTAAAAAGAAAACTTAGCAACTTAGCCACTAAAAATCTTAGTAACTTACTTTCTTATTCTAGGTTAAGTTTAAACAATGATTTAAAAAATACATTTGTAAAACAAATTACAAGTTCTGTCAAAGCTGAAAATTTAAATCTAAAGAGAAAAACTTAGAAACTTAGAACCTTTCTTATTCTAGGTTAAGTTCAAAACAATGATTTAACAAATATCTTTGTAAAACAAATTACAAGTTCTGCCAAAAATGAGATTATATCTAAAAAAAGAAAACTTAGAAACTCAGCAGCTTAGAAACTTAGAACCTAAAAAAAATGAAAACATTTGAATTCTTAATACTCGGAAAAAACGAAGCAATCTTAACTATTTTATTAAGACTAGTTAATGCTTACGAAAACTGGAACGCAGTTGGTTTCAACGATGAAAATGAAGCTCAGCAATATTTTCAAAATCACAAAATCGACATTGTTCTGTTGAGTTCCGGAATCGAAGATCATGTCGAAAAAGAGTTTACCTCTTTCTGTTTAAAAAACCAACCCGACGTTGAAGTCATCGAACACTTTGGCGGAGGAAGCGGATTATTAAAATCAGAAATAGAACACAGGTTATATTTAAAAGGAAAAAATTAGGCCAGATTCTCCCCTTTTAAAAATCCATTAAGTCTTATAAAACATTTCATCTCACGAATATCCAATGATAAATTGACGATATATCGTTAGAACCCTTATTGCCTTTTCGGAAAAACCTTTTAAAATCAACGCCTTAGCAACAAGGTACTCATTTTGAATGCAATAGATTGAATATCAAAATAAATATTTAAAAAACCCTTTTATTCACAACAAATTTAATAATCATGAAAAAATTAAACTTAACAGCAGCATTATTATTCGTAACTTTTATTGGCTTTGCCCAAAAACCAAGTCCGGGATTATTAGATCCTACCAACCATACTTTAGTCCTTATTGATTATGAAAGCCAAATGGCATTTGCAGTAGGAAGCACACCAATTGATCAGCTTCGTAACAATACAGCTTTGGTTGCCGGAGCATCAAAAATCTTCAAAGTACCAACAATTGTAACAACAGTTGCCGAAAAATCATTTAGCGGACCGGTTTTTCGTGAAATAGAAGAATTCTATCCTCAAAAAACTTCCAATTATATCGATCGTACTTCAATGAATACCTGGGAAGATGTTCCTGCTCACAAAGCAATTACAGAAAAAGGTAAAAAGAAATTAGTTTTTGGAGGTTTATGGACAAGCGTATGTATCGTAGGGCCAACATTATCAGCTATTAGCGAAGGTTATGATGTTTATGTAATTACAGATGCAAGTGCAGATGTATCTAAAGAAGCTCACGAAATGGCCATTACACGTATGGTTCAGGCAGGCGCTCACCCAATTACTTCACTACAATATTTATTAGAATTACAACGTGACTGGGCACGTCAGGGAACTTATGTAGCCGTTACAGATTTAGTTAAAAAATATGGCGGAGCTTATGGTATTGGAGTTCAATATGCTCACGAAATGTTGAAACATTAATTAATTTATCAATTAAAAATTGAGAATTAAAAATTAAAAATACTTCTACGTGTTTATTTTTTCACGCAAATTGCCTCTTCGCTTTATTACGCTCAGGCAGCAGATTTTTAATTCTCAATTTTTAATTAAATCTACCCAAAATCATGAAACTAAAAATCCTGTTACCGGTATTACTTTTAATGCTCTCCCTTCCTATTTTCGCTCAAGGCAAAAGTGCCACACTTATCATTCATCATGCCGTAATTCACACATTAGACGATAAAAATACAATTGTGGAAGCAATGGCTGTTGCCGATGGAAAAATTCTGAAAACCGGAAAAAACAGTGAGATTTTAAAATTAAAAAACAAAAAAACAACAGTAATTGACGCCAAAGGAAAAGTAATTATTCCGGGAATATTCGATTCACACATGCACATTATCCGTGGCGGAAGATTCTTTAATACCGAATTGCGATGGGATGGCGTTCGTTCCCTAAAAAAAGCTTTGGCAATGCTGAAAGAACAGGCACAAAGAACACCAAAGGGACAATGGGTTCGTGTTGTAGGTGGTTGGAATGCGTATCAGTTTGAAGAAAAAAGATTGCCCACTTTAGAAGAAATCAATGAAGCTACAGGCGATGTTCCGGCATTTGTACTTCATTTATACGGTCACGCCTATTTAAATAAAGCCGGAATTGCAGCTTTAAAAATCGATGCCAACACGCCAAACCCAAATGGAGGACTTGTAGAAAAAGATGCCAGCGGAAACCCAACCGGTTTATTAGTTGCGGAACCAAATGCCTTTATTTTATATTCAACACTTTCTAAACTTCCGGAATTATCATCTGAAGAAAAAGTAAACTCAACAAAACAATTTATGACCGAAATGAATCGTCTTGGTGTTACCGCAATTATTGATGCCGGAGGAGGATTTCAAAACTTTCCGGATGATTATGGTGTAACAAACGATTTATGCAAAGACAGCGATTTAACCATTAGAATGCCCTATTATTTATTTGCACAAAAAGCAGGAAGCGAACTTAATGATTATACTAAATGGGTCAGTACGGTAGAAATTGGCGAAGGTTGTGACGATCATGATGATAACAAAGTAGAATATCATGCACAAGGTGCCGGAGAAAATCTGGTAATGAGCGCAGGAGATTTCGAGAACTTTGACAAACCAAGACCGGAATTAAGCCCCGCAATGGAAGGACAATTAAAAGAAGTCATAGCATTATTAGTCAAAAAAAGATGGCCGTTTAGAATTCATGCCACTTATAACGAAAGCATTACCAGATTTTTGAATGTTATTGAAGATGTCAATAAGGAAACGCCGCTAAACGGACTTTTATGGTTTTTTGATCACGGAGAAACAGTTTCGGTAGAAAATTTAAAACGAATTAAAGCTTTAAATGGAGGTTTGGCAATTCAGCACAGAATGGCATATCAGGGAGAAAGTTTTATAAAAAGATACGGAAAAACAGCTGCTGCAAACACGGTTCCGCTAAAAAAGATACTCGAAATGGGAATCAAAGTCGGAATGGGGACCGATGGAACCCGTGTTGCCAGCTATAATCCGTGGGTAGGTTTATATTGGTTAACAACCGGAAAAACATTAGGCGGAACTAAATATATGCTTGACGAAAATATTCAGGACAGAACAGCTGCTTTAAAATTATTTACTTACGGAAGTGCACAATTAATTAACTTAGAAAAAGACCGCGGAACTTTAACAGCAAACAATCTGGCAGATTTTGCCATACTTTCTGATGATTACTTTAACATTCCCGAAGAAAAAATCTTAAACATCGAATCGAAACTTACTGTTGTAAACGGAAAAGTAGTGTATGCAGATGATGATTTTAGAACATTTGCCCAACCAGCCCCAAAAGCAATTCCGGATTGGAGTCCTGTAAACTATTTTGGAGGTTATCAAAAAAACTAAATTATGAAAACCTTATTCAGATTGTTGTTGCTTTTTGGATTTATTTCAATCACCAATGCCCAACAAAAACCAGTATTCCAAAGATTACGATATGACGATGATGTTACGTATTTAAAAACAGATTCGACTAAAAACCTGTACGAGAAAATCAAATATATACCGTTAAGTAAAAACAGCAACTACTTCGCCTCTATTGGCGGCGAAGCCAGATTGCAATATATGAATACCATAGATGACAAATGGGGCGACGATTCAAACGGAGCCGATGGTTATTTACTTTCTCGTTTTTTACTTCATGCCGATATTCATTTGGGGATTTTCAGGACTTTTGTAGCATTACAAAGCAGTTTTGCTACCAGTAAATTAGATCCAAGTCCGGTGGATCAAAACCAATTAGATTTTCATCAGGTATTTGTTGATGCGGAAATTATTAAAAATGAAAATCAGCAACTTACAATTCGCGCAGGAAGACAGGAAATGTCATACGGATCACAACGTTTGATAAGTGTTCGCGAACGCCCCAACAGCAGATTATCTTTTGACGGAATCAAAGCTTTTTACAGCGAAAAAACATGGCAGACAGATGTTTTTTACACTCATCCTATTGCCAATCAAATGGGTGTATTTAATGATGATTTTAATGAAAATGCCAAATTCTGGGGAAGTTATACTGTAATTCATAAAGTACCACTTATCCAAAATATCGATCTCTATTATTTAGGTTTATGGAAAAAGAAAGCTGCTTTTGATGACGCAATCGGTGAAGAATCAAGACATTCTTTTGGAACAAGAATCTGGAAATCGAAAGGAAACTGGAAATATGATTTTGAAGGATTGTATCAATTCGGAAAGATGGAAGAAAAAACGATTTCAGCCTGGACGATTTCATCAAATGTAAGTTACACATTCGAAAACGTAAAATTCAAACCTGAAATTGGCTTTAAATCCGAATATATTTCAGGAGATAAACATGCCGGAGACAATCATATGGAAACCTTTAATCCGTTATATCCTCGTGGCGCCTATTTTGGATTAGTGGGTTTAATTGGTCCTTCCAACTTAATAGATATTCATCCTTCAATTGCATTCGATTTAACTGAAAAATTAGGTTTCGGGATTGATTATGATGTTTTTTGGAGAGCCTCAATAAATGATGGTTTATATGCCCCAAACATGCAGCTTTTGTATTCGGGAAAAGACGCGACGGAACGTTTTATAGGAACCCAGTTAATCGCCAATTTTGATTATACGGTCAGCAACTTTTTAACCTTTTCAGTAGAAGGCGCGTGGTTTAATGCAGGTTCATTCCTAAAAGAAGTTGGAACCGGAAAAGATTATTTTTATTCTGCACTAACCGCTCAATTTAAGTTCTAATTATAAAGAATCATAGATTCGATGCATTTTGTAGGGATGGATTTAATCCATTCTATGCGGAAAGATTATTTTTATGGTTTTGATGATACAATTTAAATTTTAAATTTGTGTAAAACCAGATGTAAAAATGGAAAAGAAATATTCTGTTGTTTTTCATCCTTCAGAAGATGGAATTGAGGTTATCAAAAAACAAAAATTAGAATTATTCAATAGAATTGGATGGTACGGCAGCTGCAATTCTGTGGCGCATATTACAATTGGTGGATTTAAAGCAGATGAAAATCAACTTGCTAAGTACAGACAAAAAATTTTTAAAATCGCTGACACTTTAACTCCTGTTCAAATTCATTTAGATCATTTTGACGCTTATGGGGAAAGTCGGGCTTTCTTTATATCCCCAAGTGAAAATTCTAAAGCAGACTTAAAACCTATCATGAAAAAAATTCAGGAAGCACTTCTGATTGCCAGTAAAGACAGAAGCGACGATCCTCATATTTCAATAGGACGAAATCTAGAGCCTGAAAACATCCAAATTGCCCGTGATTTATTCACTACCATTAATATGGAGTTTTTATGTGATGCCATTATATTAAGAGAATTTGATCCAATTAAAAGACAATATTTTATCTTAGAAACTTTCCCTTTTGGCAGTAATCCTCAGCCGGAATTAATTCAGGGGAGCCTTTTTTAACCGCAAGGTACGCAAGGTTTTTTACGCAAAGGGCGCTAGTAATTTCTCGCAAAGACACCAAGTCACAAAGGAAATAAACTTTGCGACTTGGTGTCTTTGCGAGATTAAATAAAGCAGCTTTGCGAACCTTGTGTAAAAAACCTTGCGTACCTTGCGGTTAAATCTACCCAAAACAAAGAATCTGAAACCAAAAATAGTTTTTTTCGTATATTTGAATTTTACAATTCACTCTTATGAAATCACTAGATTCATTTTATCAGGATATTACCGAAGGTTCATCTGTAGAACCAAGTTCATTATTACCCAATGACATAAAAAAAGAAATTGGTCATTTTAATGTTTTCGATATTAAGGAACTTTACGAAAGACTGAAAGAAAAGCCCGGAATGCCATATGACCGACGTGCTTACTATAAAATTAGTTTGATTAAAGGAAAAAACCGCGCCGAATACGCTGATAAAATAATCGAAATTGACAAACAGGGACTTTTATTTGCTACGCCAAAAATTCCATACAATTATCTTCCTCAAGACACGAATCAATCCGGACAATTTTGTGTTTTTACAAGTGAATTTTTATCGAAAAATAAAAGCGGAATCGACCTGGACGAACTTCCTATTTTTGGTTCAGACGGATATCCTATTTTTCAGCTTAAAGATGAAGAAGTTACCGAAGTAGAATTGATTTTCAATAAAATACAAAAAGAAATCAATTCAGATTATATCTATAAATATGATTTAATCAGAAATTATGTTGCCGAATTAATTCACTTTGGACAAAAATTACAACCTATAACCGCTTTATATTCAAAGCATAATTCGGCTGCGAGAGTTTCATCGTTATTTGCCGAATTACTGGAAAGACAATTCCCAATTGAATCTCCAAATCAAAGGTTAGAACTTAGAACAGCCAAAGATTTTGCTGAACGATTATCCGTTCACGTCAATCATTTAAATAAAGTTTTAAAAGAAAACACGGGAAAAACCACCACCGAATTAATCACAAACAGATTAACGAATGAAGCCAAAATCCTTTTGAAACAAACGGATTGGAACATCTCTGAAATCGCATTTTCACTGGGTTTTGAAGAATTAGCACATTTCTCAAACTTCTTTAAAAAACAAACGTCGTATACGCCATTAGCTTTTAGATTGTAGATTGTAGATTGTAGATTTTAGATTTTGAAAATTGGAATTTACATTATATAGATTAGTTCTTAAAAAATCCGCGATAATCCGTGTCTTCGCAAAGCGAATCAGCGTCATCCGCGTTCAATTATACGCCTGTAAACTTAGCAAATCCCTCAACTTCGCCCAGTAAGACATAAAATGAGAATTAGAATTTGGAATTTAAAAAATTGTAATTTAAAACCTTCCTGATTTGAATTTCGCAAACATCGATTTGATATTTACAATTCCCAAGCCTTACTTCGCTCCTACCTTTGTCCTATCAATTTAAAAGATCGAAAAAGATGAACTTATCAAACAACAAAATTCTTATAACAGGTGGCGCAAGCGGCATTGGGCTTGGCTTAACCGAAAGATTTATTCAGGAAAACAACACCGTAATTATCTGCGGAAGACGTGAGTCTGTTTTAAATGAAGTGAAAGCAAAATTTCCAACTGTAATTACTAAAGTTTGCGATTTAGCGATAGAAGCTGAACGCGTAGCACTTTACGAATGGATTGCAGAAAATCACAGCGACTTGAATGTTTTAGTGAATAATGCAGGAATTCAGAAATGGGTTTCTCCTACAGATGCTGACTTTTTTGAAAGTGCTAAAACTGAACTTGCAACAAATATTGAAGCTCCGTTACATTTAACTTCGCTTTTTATTCAGTTAAAATCATTGACAACCGTAATGAATGTCACTTCCGGATTGGCATTTTCGCCTTTCGCAAAAATTCCGGTTTATTCAGCTACAAAAGCATTTTTCCGTTCGTTTACAATTTCACTTCGTCATATTTTAAAAGAAAAAAATATTGAAGTAATCGAGATTATTCCACCTGCCTTAAATACAGATCTTGGCGGTGTTGGCTTACATGACGCACATCCAAGCGTAAGTGATTTTATCGTATCTATTTTCGAACAATTAAAGAACGGAAAAGACGAACTTACTTTTGGAACCAGTGAAACCAGATTAAACGCAAGCGTGCCAGAATTGAAAGCTTCATTCGAGGTATTACATGGTAATTAATTATTGTTACGCATAATTTTTAAACACATAGAAACATAGAATAAAATTAAAAATTGAGAATTAAAAATTATTTTTTTTCACGCAGATCTAGCGGATTACTAAGATTTTAATTTTTTAATTCTCGATTTTTAATTAACACTAAACATAATTTATATTACTATGTGTTTAAATATTTTTCACGAAGTCCCGATAGCTATCGGGAGGCAGATCAGCAAATTTTAATTTTTAATTCTTAATTTTTAATTTTTAACTCTATAAAAATGGCAGTAAATACAAAAATAGCTCTGGTTACAGGTGGTAGCAGAGGTTTAGGAAAAAATATGGCAATCGCAATTGCAAAAAAAGGAATCGACGTTATCATTACTTACAACAGTAAAAAAGACGAGGCGGAAGCTGTTGTAAAAGAGATTGAAGCTTTAGGACAAAAAGCAGCTTCTCTCCAATTGAATGTGGCTGAATCAGGAACTTTTGATGGGTTTTTCAGCAATGTTTCAGAAGTTTTAAAAAGTACTTTTCAATCTGATAAATTGGACTTTTTAGTGAATAATGCAGGAATTGGTATTCACAATTCATTCGTTGGAACAACTGAAGCTGAATTTGATCAATTGACTAATATTCAGTTTAAAGGTCCGTTTTTCTTAACTCAAAAAGGGTTAAACATAATGAATGACGGTGGCGGAATTGTGAATATTTCTACAGGTTTGGCTCGTTTTTCATTTCCTGGTTATGCCGCTTATGCCGCTATGAAAGGCGCAATTGAAACGTTGACTAAATATCAGGCAAAAGAATTAGGAACAAGAAAAATCAGAGTGAATGTAGTGGCTCCCGGAGCGATAGAAACTGATTTTGGTGGTGGAGTTGTTCGTGATAATGAGCAAATGAACCAACAAATTGCCTCAGTAACCGCTCTAGGAAGAGTGGGTTTACCTGATGATATTGGCGGAGTTGTTGCGTTTTTATGTACCGAAGAAGCGCGTTGGGTAAATGCACAACGCATCGAAGTTTCCGGTGGAATGATGCTTTAATTAATTGGTAATTATTGATTGTTGATTAATCGCAAAGTAAAATCTGACAGGTTTTAAACCTGTCGGGTTTGCTCATAATAATTAATATCCTAAAAACAAAACCCGATAGATTTTGAATCTATCGGGTTTTTCGTTTGAAATATATTGAATTTAGTAAGTATTCTTGTTTAATCTTTTTGGATGATAACATCAAAACCGCCATTTTTATCGAACACAAGATCATAAAATTTCGAGTCTTTTTGTATTCCTACTTCATAAGTTGTTTTATTTTTATCATCAACTACAACAGCAATTTCTTTGATTGCTTTTGCAGGATAATTTTTCTTTAAGTAAGCCTGCGCTTTTGGCGGAAGTTTACTTAACGGAATCTGAGATTCAAATGCTTTTAAAACTCCCAGATTATCGTAAACCGCTAAAGCTTCACTAGTTGGATTCGTTTTGAATTTTGCTTCATACCGAATTTCATCATCATCATCACCAACATATTTAATCGTCCATTCAGGTACTTTTCCGGGATATTCTTTTTGAAAAGTATAAACAACTTTTTCATGCGGCGTTATTACTCCTGTCGGCATAATCTGTGCCATCAAAAAACTACTGTATAAAAAAGCAATACTAAATAAAAGATTTTTCATAATTCAAATTTTAAAGAACGTATTAAAAGTACTACTTTATTTTAAACAACATATCAAATTATAAAAAAATGTTAAAATAGAAGTAACATTATTTTATATTAGTCGTCTTAGATTTAACCAAACCTAAAAAAATATGAAATTCAACCTTAAAAAATTTGAAACTTCCCCACAATTTCATGCGCGTATTGCAGGAATATTATATCTCGTTATTATAATTGCCGGCTTCTTTGCTGAAACTTTTGTCAGGAATAAATTATTTGTTTCCGGAGATGCAAACGCAACTGCAAACAACATCATACATTCAGAATTTTTATGGAAAATTGGAATCACAGCAGATCTGATTATGCAAATTTGCGACCTTCCTGTAATGATTATTCTGTATTACCTTTTAAAACCTGTAAGCAGGAAACTTGCCTTATTAAATTTGTCCTTCAATTTGATACAAACTGCGGTTTTAGTGGCCAATAAATTAAATCTTTTAGCAGCGTTATTTTTCCTTGGAGATGCTGAATATCTAAAATCTTTTACGCCGGATCAGCTGCATACTTTATCTTATTTATCAATTAAACTACACGATTTTGGTTTTGGAGTTGGATTAATTTTCTTCGGTTTTGTATGTCTGATCGAAGGATATCTGATTTTTAAATCAGGTTATTTCCCTAAGGCAATTGGAGTTTTGATGGCACTTGCAGGAATATGTTACCTCACTAATAGCTTCGCACTGATTCTGGCACCTCAATTTTCAAGTATTACCTTACTCTTACCCTGTGTAATTGCAGAATTATCGCTTAGTTTATGGCTGATTTTCAAAGGAGTAAATATTCCTTTGTGGAAACAAAAATTTATATAATTTTACCCAAAATAAAACTCACCTAAATCTAAAAAAACCTGCAATAAAATAGCATTGCAGGCTTTAGTTTGAAATAATTTGAATTAGTAAGCAATCTTATTTCGAGTTTTATTTTTTTATCCGGTCGGATAATTCTCTTTTATAAGTGATCCCGACCGGTAATTTTTCATTTTTGATTATAACAAAATCCTTGTCTGTTGTTTCTATTTTATCCAGCGCTACAATGTATGATTTATGAATACGCATGAAATTTTTCTCAGGTAAGCATTTCTCAAATTCACTTGTTGTAATCGAGGCCAAGTAGGTTCTTTTTATGGTGTGCAATTTCACATAATTACCAAAACTCTGCGCAAATAAAAGCTGATCCAATTCAATATCCATAAAATAACCATCGACTTTGACACTAACGGAGTTTACTATTGCTTCTTCTGTTTTTACTTTTGCAGTTTCGGCAGCAAAAAAACGATCAATTGCTTTTAAAAACCTGGGGAAATAAATAGGTTTTAAGAGATAATCTATCACGCCATAATCATAACTTTCAAGAGCATATTCAGAATAAGCCGTTGTTAAAATCGTTTTAGGATGCGTTGGGATAATCTTTAACAATTCCATTCCTGAAATTTCCGGCATATTGATATCCAAAAACATTAAATCAACAGGATTTTCCCGAAGATAATCCATTGCTTCGATCCCATTATAACCTTGAAAAACCAACTCTAATTGCGGATTTTGTTTGATATAATTCGCCAGAACATAATGCGCCGCCGGTTCATCATCTACAATTATGCATTTTTTAGGTTCTCTCATTCTACAAACTTTTTCAATTGCAATTTCAAATCTACGATATAAGTATTCTTATCGTCCTGAATATTCAATTTATAGTCTTTTCCGTAAATTAAATTCAAACGTTCGATTGTATTTTTCAACCCGATTTTAGTCGAAATTACATCTGTTTTTTTCGTTGGTATTGAGTTTACAACGTGCAAATGCAACAATCCGTTTTCAACGGTAATAATGATTCTCACAAAACATTTTTCAATGGCGCAGGTTCCGTGTTTAAAGGCATTTTCGATAAAAGCAATTAGCAGCATCGGCGATACTTTATACGCATTTTCATTATCGATTTTAGAATCGTATGTTATTTCGCAGCGATATCCTACTCTTTCTTTTTCAAGCTGAACATAACTGTTTATAAATTCCAGTTCATCTTCAAGAGAAACACATTTTTTGTTATTACTTTCAAGCTGATAACGCATTAATTGCGAAACCTTCATAATCAAATCCGGTGTTCTGTCCGGAAATTCAAGGCTAATGCCGTAAAGCGTATTAAAGGTGTTGAACAAAAAATGAGGATTCAATTGCCCTTTTAAGGAATTCAATTGCATCTCGTTAAACAGCAAAGTTTCATCGGTTTGTTTTCTATGAATCCTGTAGAATTTAAATACAATTATTGGACTCAAAATACAAACCAAAGTTCCTAAAACACTCGCTAATTGGTACATATAACTCCTTTGATGTGAGTTTTGATACAATCTGCAATTACTGAACATATCGAGCATTGTAATCTCGTATAAAATCACAGAAAAGACAAATACGCCAAAAAGCGTTAAAAATATGTAAGTTAACGGACGTTGTGTTTTGAATAATATGGGCAAAAGAAAGAAACGGTTGAATTGAGCGTGCATGTATAAAATAAAGTAGAAAAACACGCCCATTAAAATGGAAGTAAAAGAACTAAATAACATCCAGTCATTTTTTAACGTATAAATCGTAAATGAAAAGATAACAACGGCAATTTCCTGCCACCATTTGTTATCCAATATGTTATCGAATTTTTTATTCATTTTTAAAATTTAAATAGTTTACAAAGTACGAACAAAAATTTTATTTATATTTTTAAAAAATGACGAATTCAATTGGTCATTTATTATCGCAGTACATCATTTAAGATGACAAATATCAGCGGAAGACAAATAATTTTGTTAGATAATTTCATACCACTAATTTTATGTACTTCAGAAAAATTACTTTACTAATTTTCTTGATTTTTGCCTGTGGTAGTTATGCGCAAACCTTGTCTTTAAAAGAAGCCATAAAAACAGGTTTAGAAAACTACGGTTCCATCAAAGCAAAAAGCAATTACACCAATGCGTCACGCGAGACCCTTAAACAATCGAAGCGTGACTATTTGCCCAATCTAAATTTATCGGCACAACAAGATTACGGAACCATCAACGGACAAAATGGTGCCTTGTATGGTTTTAACGGTTTAGGAACTGCTTCTTCCGGACCTGCATTACCGGATCAAAACTGGAATTCGGCTTTTGGGGCTTTGTATTTAGTCAACATGAACTGGGATTTTTTTACTTTCGGAAAAATTAAGGAAAAAATCAATTTGGCGAAAATTGATGTTCAGGCAAAAGAGAAAGATTTAAAACAGGAAGAATTCCAACAGGAAATCAAAATTTCTGCTGCATATCTGAATTTACTGGCAAGCCAAAGATTATTGATTTCGCAGCAAAAGAACTTAAGCCGTGCCGAAGTTTTTAAGAAAACAGCCGTTGCACGTGTTAAAAACGGATTATTAGCCGGAGTCGATTCTACATTGGCTACAGCCGAAGTTTCTAAAGCTAAAATCTCTTTGAATCTTGCTAAGAATTTTGTGAAGGAACAAAACAACAAATTAGTTGATTTGATGGGCGTTGCGCAACAGGATTTCGTTACAGATACTTTATTTGTAAATGAGATCCCGAAAGAAATTTTAAGAGGAACCGCAACTTCTGACAGTTTGCATCCTTTACTTCAATTTTATAAAACGAGAATTGATTACAGCAATCAGCAAACTAAATTATACAAACGTTTTTATTACCCAACAATGAGCGCCTTTGGTGTTTTGCAAACGCGTGCTTCCGGTTTTAATTCTGATTATATTACAGATCAGACTGCTTTTAGCCGAAATTATTGGGATGGCGTAAATCCGGATCGTACCAATTATTTAATCGGAATTGGAATTAGCTGGAATTTGACTACTCCTTTTAGAATGAGCAAACAAGTAAGCGCTCAAAAGTATGTTTCGCAAGGTCTACAGGAAGAATACAATCAGGCGGACAGAGAATTAAAGTCGCAATTGAAACTAGCCGACGACAAAATACAAATCACGATTGACAATTTTGCCGAAGCACCAATTCAGGTTGATGCAGCAAAACGAGCTTACTTGCAAAAATCGACTTTATACAAAAACGGCTTAACCGATTTAACCGATATTACCCAAACTTTATACACGCTGAATCGTGCCGAAATCGACCGCGATATCGTGAACAATAATGTTTGGCAATCGTTTTTGCTTAAAGTAGCCGCAACCGGCAATTTTGACTTATTTATAAATGAATTTTAATTAGATCCTAATGAATTTAATACGTTTTGCACTCCGCAAACCCATCTCCATATTAGTATTGGTTGCGGGTCTATTTTTCTTCGGAATTGGTGCCATCCAGGACATTAAGGTAGATATCCTGCCAAAAATGAACTTGCCGGTTATCTATATTGCGCATCCTTTTGGAGGTTACACTCCAGACCAGATGGAAGCTTATTTTGCTAAGACTTATGTCAACATTTTACCGTTTGCCAATGGTGTAAAATCGGTAGAAACCAAGAATATCCAGGGGTTAATGATCATGAAATTAACCTATTATGAAAACACAAATATGGCGCAGGCTGCTGCCGAATTAAGTTCACTTTCGAACAGAATTCAGGCGGCTTTTCCTCCGGGAACGCAACCGCCGTTTATTATTCGTTTTGATGCTTCGTCATTGCCCATTGGTCAATTGGTTCTGAGCAGTAAAATCAGATCAAATAATGAATTACAGGATTTAGCCAACGTTTACGTTCGTGCTTCGTTTACTTCGATTCCGGGTTTATTATCTCCGGCACCCTTTGGCGGAAGCCCAAGAACTATTGAGGTTAACGTTGATCCTGATTTATTGCGTTCACATAGTATGACGCCCGATCAGGTTGTTGAAGCGATTCGTATCAACAATCAAACGGCTCCATCAGGAAATGTTAGAATTGGCGATAAAAATTATATTACGCCAACAAATAATACGATTAAGGAAGTTAAGGATTTCGAGAAAATCCCGTTGTTTAAAGGAAGCGTTCAAAACTTAACCTTAGGCGATGTGGCAACCCTAAAAGATGGTGCAGATATTACGGCGGGTTATGCATTGGTAAACGGAAAACGTTCGGTTTATATTAGTATTGCAAAAGCCGGAGATGCTTCGACCTGGGATGTGGTTCAGAAATTAAAAGCTGAGCTTCCTAAAATACAAAGTACATTACCCGAAGATGTAAAATTATCCTATGAATTTGACCAGTCAGTTTATGTAATTAACTCCGTAAAAAGTTTAATTACCGAAGGAATTATCGGAGCAGTTTTAACCGGATTAATGGTATTGCTTTTCCTTGGAGACAAACGTGCGGCTTTGATCGTAATCTTAACGATTCCTATTTCGATTATTTCAGGAGTTTTATTCTTAAAATTATTCGGGCAAACGATCAACTTAATGTCATTAAGCGGATTAGCGCTTGCAATTGGAATTCTAGTAGATGAAAGTACGGTAACGATCGAAAATATTCACCAGCATCTTGATATGGGAAAACCAAAGGCACTCGCAATTTGGGATGCCTGTCAGGAAATTGCATTGCCTAAATTATTGATTTTGCTTTGTATTCTGGCGGTTTTTGCTCCCGCATTTACAATGGTTGGTATTCCGGGAGCGTTGTTTTTGCCTTTAGCATTGGCAATTGGTTTTTCAATGGTCATTTCGTTTTTATTATCTCAGACTTTCGTTCCAGTAATGGCGAACTGGCTGATGAAAGCACATCCTAAACACGATCACGATACTACTATTACAGATGATGAAGCTGAGTTTAACGATAGCGGCATAACGCCGGAATCTGAAAGAGACCTTATCACTCAGAAAAAAGGATACGTTCAAAAAGAAGATACAAATAATAACGGAAAAATTGGTGCTTTTGAGCGTTTCAAAATCCGTTTTATGAGAACTTTAGATCGATTATTTCCTTATAAAAGAGCAACTGCTTTGATATATTTGGTTGGGATCACGCTTTTGGCAGTTCTCTTTCTTAATTTCATTGGTAAAGATGTTTTCCCGAAAGTAAATTCAAGTCAGTTTCAATTAAGAATGCGCGCTCCGGACGGAACCCGTCTTGAACGTACTGAAGAAAAAGCAATCATTGTTTTGAAAGAATTGCAAAAAATGGTTGGGAAAGAACACATCGGGATTTCATCTGTATATGTGGGGCAACACCCGTCGTTATTCTCGATTAACCCTATTTATTTGTTCATGGCAGGTTCGCATGAAGCCGTATTTCAGGTAAGTTTAAAGGAATATCATGTTGATATGGATGAGTTTAAGGACGACCTTAGAGCCCGACTTAAAAAAGTACTTCCGGATGTAAAAGTTTCTTTTGAACCTATTGAACTTACAGATAAGGTTTTGAGCCAAGGTTCTCCTACTCCAATTGAAGTTCGAATTGCCGGAAAAGATAAAAAACGAAATGAATTATATGCGAATCAAATTGTTGAGAAACTAAAGAAATTCTCTTATTTCAGAGATGTTCAAATTGGTCAGCCTATTCATTATCCGGCAATGAATATTGATATCGACAGAACGCGTGCAGCTGAGTTAGGCGTTGACATGAACGATATATCACGATCATTAGTTGCATCGACTTCATCATCACGATACACAGAGAAAAACACCTGGGTCGATGAAAGAGCAGGATTATCATACAACGTTCAGGTTCAGGTGCCGCTGAATCAAATGAAAAGCAAAACCGATATTGGAGAAATTCCAGTATTAAAAAATTCGCTTCGTCCGGTTTTAAGTGACGTTGCTAAAATTACACCCGGATTTGTAAGTGGTGAAAATGACAATTTAGGGGCTATGCCATACATTACCGTTACAGCAAACATTAGCCAGACTGATTTAGGTACGGCAGTAAAAGATGTCGATGCAACAATCATTTCGTTGGGAGAATTACCTAGGGGGTTATTCATCAGTCCAATCGGAATGAGTAAGGTATTGGTCGAAACATTAAGCAGTTTACAAGTAGGATTATTGGTTGCCATATTTGTAATCTTCTTAATGTTAGCCGCTAATTTTCAATCCTTCAAAGTATCGTTAGTAATTTTAACCACAGTTCCTGCCGTAGTTTTAGGTGCATTATTAATGCTTACCATTACAGGTTCTACGCTAAATTTACAATCGTATATGGGAATCATTATGTCGGTTGGGGTTTCGATCGCAAATGCCGTTTTATTGGTTACAAATGCGGAACAATTGCGTAAAAAGAACGGAAACGCCCTAGAATCTGCTCGTGAAGCTGCGTCGTTGCGTCTTCGTCCTATTATCATGACATCTGTGGCGATGATTGCGGGAATGTTACCTATGGCAATTGGTCATGGCGAAGGTGGCGATCAGGTTTCTCCGTTAGGTAGAGCCGTAATTGGCGGATTATTATTCTCCACTTTTGCAGTATTGCTTATCTTGCCGTTAATTTTTGCATGGGCACAAGAAAAAACAACAACACAATCTGTTTCTTTAGATCCTGAAGACGAAGAAAGCATCCATTATATCTCATCATTAAATAAGTCTAAAGTTTGAAAGTCATAAAGCTAAAAGTCCCACGTGGTGAAAATACTTTTTTATACTTTTATCCTTTTGCTGATTTATTCAATAAGACATTACATAATATTCTATCATATAAAATCATAAAATGAAGACTAAAATATTACAATCGAGCGCGCTGATTTTTGCAGCACTATTTTTCCTGAACAGCTGTAATTCTAAGAAAGAAGAAGCTCCTGTTGCAGAAATTGAACCTAAAACCGAAACTATTTCTTTAGAAAAAGAAAAACTAACGACAGAATTGCGTTTACCGGCTGAATTAACCGGTTTTCAACAAGTAGATTTATACGCTAAAGTAAGCAGTTTTGTAAAATTGCTAAAAGTAGATATTGGTACAAAAGTAAAAAAAGGACAACTTTTGATTGTTCTTGAAGCACCGGAAATCAGTTCTCAACTGGCTGCTGCCGAATCAAGACTGAAATCAATGGAAGCGATTTATGCTACTACAAAAAGTACCTACAACCGTTTGTATGAAACAAGCAAAGTCGAAGGAACAATTTCTAAAAATGATCTGGAAATGGCAAACGGAAAGAAAAACTCTGATTACGCACAATATCAAGCCGCAGTTGCAGCCCACAAAGAAGTGTCGATTATGAGAGGTTATCTAGAAATTCGTGCTCCTTTTGACGGAGTGGTAGCAGCAAGAAACGTCAATTTAGGAACATTTGTAGGTCCGGCAGGAAAAGGGTCTGATTTGCCTTTATTAACCATCCAGCAACAAGATAAATTGCGTCTGGCGGTTTCGGTTCCTGAATTGTACACCGGATATTTACACAATGGCGATGAAATGACTTTTAACGTAAAATCATTACCGGAAAATTTTAAAGCAACAATTACCAGAATGTCCGGCGCTTTAGATCTAAAATTGCGTTCTGAACGTGTCGAAATGGACGTTCACAATACTAAAAACAATTTATTACCCGGAATGGTTGCCGAAGTTTTGTTACCGCTTAACGCGAAAGACAGCACTTTTGTAATTCCAAAATCGGCATTGGTAAGTTCTGCCGAAGGATTGTATGTAATTAAAGTAGTTAATAAAAAAGCAACCAGAGTTACCGTGAAAAAAGGTAGGGAAATCGACGATAAAATTGAAATCTTCGGAGATTTAAACCTGAAAGATAAACTGGTAAAAATTGCCAGCGAAGAAACTAAGGAAGGCGATATCATAAACGAATAACCTGCGTTTAGTCTTCATTTTTAGTGATTACCAAAAACTGTACGCTTAATGCGGCATTTTAAAATCTAATTTTAGAATGTGAATTAAATTTACCTGAAAGGACGATACTTGATATAGTGTCGTCCTTTTTTTATTTTTAGTTTCGCAGAGATTCACAAAATAACGTGGAGATTCGCTGAGTTTTAATTTTATGCTTGTGAATTAATCTCGCAAAGTATTCTCCTTTTTGTCATTCCGAGGAACGAGGAATCTCACTAGAAGCTCGACAAAGATTTGTGAATCACTATGCGAATGATGGATTAAAATCCATCCCTACAATATGATCCGTTCCTCCGGAACTCTTTATAAAATTCCAAAGGAATGATTTATTTTGTAGCAAGGTGCCGATGCTTCGGGATTAATCCCTTGAATCGCAAAGTAACCCCAATATTGTCATTTCGACGCAGGAGAAATCTTCGCAAGTAACTCGACAAAGATTGGCGATTTTGCATGCGGAGTTAGTTTCGAGGATTTCTCGTTCCTCGAAATGACAGGGTTTCTGGTTATATTTTTTATAAAATTCCCTGAAGTTGAATTGCCTCCAGCTTCAGCTGGAGATTTAAAGATTGTCCTTATTAAGGCTTTAGCCAAATGTGCATTTTTGGCTAAAGCCGATTTTCTTTGCTTAATTATGACCTCCAGCTAAAGCTGGAGGCAATTCAAAAAAACTCTGGGATGTTTTAAAATGTATGTTATTGAAGTTTTTTTGGAGCTATTTCCTGCTATCATTCCAATCTTTTTTATTGTGAAAAAAAATAAAAAAATACGATTATGGAAATCCGTAAAAAACAATCATAAAACCGGTTTACTTTTCCGAAAAATTTAAATAATATAATTATGGGAACAACCGTAGGGAATGTATTTATATCTTATGATATTAATAAGTTACATTCATCAGTTAAAGCAGCTTTGGAAAACTTAGGTTATTATGACTATTTCAAAATTGAAAATGATCCAAAAAAGTATCTTTTACCAAACACAACATTTTGGCATCCAACAAAATCATCTGATCAAGCTATGAGTAATTTAAAATCCGTTTGTAGAAATTTACAGGTTACACTCGAAAAAGCGGTTACAGTTAAAGCTACAGAATTTGTAGGGATGTAAATTTTTTGCAAAGAATTTTTAAAGATTTCCTTTAATAGCTATTTCCTGCTATTATTCCAATCTTTTTTATTACAAAAAAAATAAAAAGGATTTTCCTTATTATTGCTAGGGATTTTGTATTTCTACAATAAACAGGTAAAAGTACGTGGTTGTTTAAAATGGTAAAGTTATATTTTTGACAAAAATATTTACAAAAAGAAATCACTATTCAAGATAATTACTATTAATAAAATATAACAAAGTAAATAATCAGTTCAGAAAAAAAACACAATATGGTAATATCATTTATTAATATGAAAGGCGGAGTTGGTAAAACAACAACCGTAGTAGAAGTAGCAACGATCTTAGTTAAAGAGCATAAAAAATCAGTACTTATTATAGACATGGATCCTCAAACTAATGCAACATTTTCCCTTATGGGCATTAAAGAATGGGAGAAAATTAAAGATAATGCTACAATCGCTGATGTTTTAGGCATGAATAAAGGATTTTCATCACGTGATAAAGAATATGACATTAATAATGCAATTGTAGAAAATGTTTGCAACATTGAAGGACTTGATCTTATACCTTCACATATTGAACTAACATTTTTAGATCTTGATTTGAGTGGTCAAGCAGGAAGAGAAATTATTCTACAAAATCAATTAAAAAAATGTGCTAAAAAATATGATTTTATTCTCATAGATTGTCCTCCAAACCTAACTTTAGCACCTCAAAATGCATTAATTGTCAGTAACTACATAATTGTACCCGTAGTACCAGAATTTTTCCCTTCGATTGGCTTACCTTTACTAGTCAATAGAATAGAACAGTTAAAAAAACGATTACCTAACTGTAATGTTGAAATTTTAGGTGTAGTTTTTACAAAAGTAAAACGAACGACAAATAACCATATTGAAAGAATGGATAGTGTGAGGCGAACATGTGAAGAATTGAAAATAGAAACTTTTCAAACTGTCATTCCTGAAACCGTTAAAATTAGTGAAGCTGCAACTCGAAACAAACCAGCCTACATTGTTAATCCTGGCACCGACGGAGTAAATTCATACATGAATTTAGTTAATGAACTATTACTTTTATTAGAAGATTAAAAAAATGTTAGATATATATATACAAAATTTAGAAAATATTATGAAAGATCTTTCGATGTTCGAAAAGAAGGGTCTAGACACATCTTCATTGAGACTCTTCGTGAAAAATTTAAAAACTTTCCAGAAATTACAACAAATTGAAGAAAGTCGATATGGTCAACAATTATCGTTTGATGAAAAGTTATCTATTATAAAAACTTTTTTAGAGGACAAGAAAGCCTTCCCTACTATTAAAAATGTAATTGAGTTTGCCAATAATGAATTATCATTAAGCTTCATTGATCAAAAAGAATCTCGCGATATTACCATCAGGAGAATATTATCTAGAATTGAAGAAACACCCGAATTGAAAGAAAAAGTTAAAAAAGCAGTAATAAATATACGAAATCAGACATCACATAAAAATGCTTACAAATCAAAACGAGAAATGGAGAGTGCAGTTAGCTTTTCAAAGTGGGCAGAAATCCTAAGAAATCTATGAGAGAAAAAATTATAATTCAAGCAAAGGAAGACTTAAATTTGTATTTTCAGGACTTTAAAACTTTTTGGGACTCATCTATATCCGAAATTTCCGATGATGACTTACACACAACTTATCGTGCTACTCTTGTATTTAAAAATTGGAAACTTTCATTAAATCATTTAGGAATTAAAGATTTAGACTTACTCTTTGATGAATTATTTGAAGATATAAATGCTTCATATTTCCTCGCTCTCTTAGGCTCATATCGATCTGCACATATGCATATGCGAAGTAGTATTGAACTTGCATTACAATTGCTATATTTTCTTCATCACCCAATAGAATATGAATTGTGGAAAAAGGGCAATTTTGTAATCAAATTTGATAAATTACAAGACTATTTTAGCACTCATCCAAAATTTAAAACTGACATTACAAATTTGTTAGTAAATATTTTTAAAAATTGGAAAAATTTTTCTAAACATATACATGGAGAATCACCCATTTTTTTTCAATGTGAAAAAGATATCAGAAAAACTAATACTTTCTCAAAAAGAGATTTTGGCATATGGAAAAGTAATTTTGAAAAAAATGTTTACTATTTAAATAAATTCTTTTTATTATTTTTTAAAGATGAATTTAATCGCTTTCCCGAAACAAGTAGAAATATTTTAACTAGTCTTTTAAAAGACAACGAAAAGACGATAATGAATGAGTAATTAAAAATATTACTAAAAATAATCCCCCGCTAGCGCGAGCGTCCCGCTCGTGAACGCAAAGAATTGAACAAAACAAAAAACCTCGACTTTTAAAATCGAGGTTTTTACATTATTTAATCATTCTAAGGAAATCTTACTCCACATCCAAATAAGGATTCAAAACTTCAGCTAATTCATTGAGCCAATAAAAGCTGTTTTGCAATCCGCGCCCAGAAAGTAACTCAACTTAGATTAAGAAAGTAGCTATGTCTTCTCGTTGTGAGCACGGATTGCAATCCCACTTATCTGTATTTCTTATAATTCCACCGCTAAAAGCTCTTTACCTAAAGCATGTAAAGCGTTTTCAATTTTTGCACGTTGCTCTAATCTTGGATTTCTAAGTCCAGAAGCGTAATGTTGTATTTGTTTTTGATTTATACCCGTAATTCGTTCCAATGCAGAGTTTGTAAATATTCCTTTGTAATAACTTAATAAACTAGCCGTGTCAAATTTATAAACTAGCTCATACTCTCTTTCCAAAAAATCTGGCTTATTAGCTGAATTTAAATCTTTAAGTGTTTCAATGCAGTCTAATATATCTTGTTTGCATTCTTGTACAGTATCTCCACCACCAACAATTGCTTTTTCATTTTCTGCATATCCCCAAAAACCATCTTCATTCCTTTCGATAATTATTCTAATTGTTTTCATATTTCTATTTATTTGGAGAAATTAAAGTCCCATTTCTTTTCTTAATTTTTGTTCTAAGCCTTTTCCTATTTCCTTTGATCCATGGTTAGGTATTACAACTTGTTTACCTGCTTTTTCATATATCTCATGGCTTCCTTTACCCTGCCTTAAAAATGTCCATCCGTTTCGTAAAGCTTCTCTAATAAATTCTCTTGACTTCATTTATATATTTTACAAAGATAGTAAAAATACTATCATTATTATGCCTTTAATTTTTAAGATAATATAACTCATTCATAAAAGTAGGAAATTATTTATATTAATTAATGCCGTTATAGTTTTACTAGAAATAAATCTGTTATAAAAAATTGAAATATATTCAAAACAAAAAACCTCGACTTTTAAAATCGAGGTTTTTACATTATTTAATCATTCTAAAGAAATTTTACTCCACATCCAAATAAGGATTCAAAACCTCAGCTAATTCATTCAGCCAATAAAAGCTGTTTTGCAAATTGTCAATTTCGTTTTGTAGCGTTTCATGTTGCCTTAAAGCTCCTAAAGCAAGAACATAATTTACTTGCCTGATTGCTTTTGCCATCCCTTTTGGGTCAATTGTGTTGTTGAAAAAATTCATAAGCCTAGTTTCGGCTTCTGTTGAAAGAGTTTTTGTACTCATAATCTCTAAAATTTAAGAATAAGTAATCCTGTATTTTAGTGATTTAATGTCCATAAAGACATTTACGGTCGTTTCCGATACCGCACACATAATGCAAGATAAGATTTAAAATAGTTATACTTCATGTTCGTAATTTTAGGAAGACAAATATAAGAAAAATCTTTCTTGTATTGGTTTTTTCTTTCAATTATTAGTACTTTTTTCTTAAATATGAAATCAAAAATAATTAACATAAAAACTAGATTTGTAATAATAAATTCTTTCTGATAAAACCAATTGCCCTAGCCCCGATGGAAGTGAAAATCCTTTTGTGCCGGGGTTCGGCACAAAAGATTGAAGCGGACAGCGGGAATAGCTCCTAATTAAAAATTAAATTCAAACTACAAAAAAATGCAAGACCAAAATTGATCTTGCATTTTTTGCAATTTGATAAATCTAAATAAAAATATCTTTTTACACTGTCTGGCGCTCGTGTTTTCCTTCTTTAATTTCTTCCACCATTTTTTTATTAAAAGCGGGCAAATCATTCGGGTTTCGGCTGGTTACTAATCCGTTGTCTACAACTACTTCTGAGTCTTCCCATTGTGCTCCGGCATTTTTCAAATCGTTTTTAACAGAGAAAAACGAAGTTACTTTTCGACCTTGCAAAACATCAGCATCTACCAGAATCTGAGGACCATGACAAATAGCCGCTACTGGTTTTTTACTTTCAAAAAAAGAACGTACAAAATTTACTGCAGCCTCTTCTCTTCTCAATAAATCAGGGTTTATTACTCCTCCAGGAAGAACCAAAGCATCATAATCGGCTTCATTTGCCTGATCTAATACTACATCAACATTATATTCCTTGCTCCAGTTACCATCTTTCCAGGATTTGATAGTTCCAGATTTCAAGCTAATGATATCTGCATTCCAGCCTTGCTCTTCAAGATAGGCTTTAGGCGATGATAATTCTGATTCTTCAAAACCGTCTGTGGCTAATATTGCTATATTCTTTTTCATAATTTTAAGTATTAAAACGTTATTAATTTTGATTTTTATTAAAATTAGTAATTTCAGACAGCCCGCAAAAACAGACCGTGTTAAACCTTTCTTTAAAAAAAGTTAATTAACTGAAGTTCAAATTATTATTAAAAATTAAATAGAAATTATATAAGATTCATGTCAATTGGATTATTATTTTATAGGATGAAGTTTAGGAAATAAGTTGCTCCCTTAAATGAAAATAGTTATACTTTTACTATCGTAAATGTCCCTCCGGATCTTGAACGCAAAGAATAGCAAACAATTAATTAACATGAAAAAAATAAACGTAATCATTCTAATTACAATTTTAATAACTATTTGTGGTTTTGGATTACGCGGAAAAATATCGGGTGAAAAGTTTGATTCTGAAAAATGGAAAACTGCAGATTTAGCTTCAGAAAACAATTGGTCATTACGCTGGGATATGATGAATAGTTTGCGAAACAATAATAACTTAATTGGAATGTCTAAAATTAAAGTCATTAATCTATTAGGAAAACCAGACGAAAGTTTTACAACAGAAAATACTTTTAGATATTATTTAGGTTATTCTCATACAGGAATTAATACAGGTTCGTTAGTTGTAACATTTTGTAATGGAATTGTATCTGAAATAAGTGTCTTGCAAGGATAACGGATTAAAGTATTCAAAATAAAATGTTACTTCACATAAAAGTTGCTCTCTTAAAAAAATAAATCTCTCATGAAAACCAACTCCCCTAGCCCTGATGGGAGGGAAAATCCTTTTTCTTGCTGCTGCCAGCAAGAAAAAGATTTGGAAGGACAGCAGGAATAGCTTCTAATTAAAAATCAAATTCCAAATTTTTTAAATTGCTTCGCCTATAGCTATCGCTCGGGTAAAATGGCAAAACCTATGTTTAAATTTTGTTTTCATAACCCTTCGACTCATTTAGGATGACAATTGAGCTGTTCTTTTCCTACAACATTCAATTTTAACAGCAATTACCATAATTAATTGCTATTTTTGATTCTCTCAAAAAAGATTCATCAGGCAATTTCAGCTTTCGTAAATTCCACTTCCTGATCAAGTCAAAACAATAATTATAAAATAGATTTTTAAGTATGAATGTGCTGCTCATTGAGGATGATAAACGCATTAGCGAATTTATTATTAAAGGTTTAGAAGAAAACAATTTCACGGTGCATCTTGCTGAAACGGGCGAAATTGCCCGGGATCTTGTGCAAAATGATACTTGGGATATTATCCTGATGGATATTATGCTTCCGGGAATTGATGGAATTCAGCTTACTAAATTAATGCGCTTCAAGAAAATCCATACGCCTATTTTAATGCTTAGCGCACTCAGCGATACAGATGATAAAGTAAACGCGCTGGATTCCGGTGCAGATGATTATTTGGTTAAACCGTTTCATTTCAAGGAATTGATTTCGAGAGTAAATGCATTAACACGCAGAACAAAATTTAATTATGACAATGAAGAAACCTTATACACATTAGGAAGTTTGACCATAAATCCTGAAGAACATAAGGTTACAGAAAATGATGCTTTGATCGATTTATCGCCACGGGAATATAAATTATTATTGTATTTGCTCGAAAACCGAAATAAAGTAATGTCAAGAACGCAGATTTTAAATGCCGTTTGGGGCATTAATTATGATAATAATACGAATGTTGTCGATGTTTATATTTCGTACTTGAGAAACAAAATCGAGCAAAACCATAAATTTATCCATACCATAAAAGGTACGGGATATATGCTGAAGGAATAGTTATGAAAATACGCAACAGGTTTACCCTAATATCGTCGTTTACTTTTAGCATTGTATTTGTGATTGCTTCTATTATCACGTATTTTTCATTTTACAGTTATTCTGAAAAAATAATTTATAACGAACTTCAAAAAACGTGTTTGCTTACGGGTATTTTCTATCTTGAAAAAGATGAATTACCGCAAAATCAGCATTTGATTATTGGTCAGCAATTCAGGGAAAATTCACTTGAAATTATCACGCGCGTTTACAACGCTAAAAATCAGATTGTTTATGGAGACAAAGCGACTGATGAAAATATAAATTATGAAAAACTTGATTACATCAGGAAAAACAGAAAGCTGAATTTTAAATCGAACCATCATTTTTATTTCGGAAGCTTTTATCATGACAATCAGGGTGATTTTGTGGTTTTTGTCAAAAAAAACGATCAGGAATTTAAAACCATTACAAACCGTTTATTGATCATTATGATTTTGGTTTTAATTAGCGGATTAGTTATTATATATATTGTAAGCCGTTTGCTTTCCAATCTGGCGTATAGTCCGATAAAAAACATTATCAATCAGGTAAACGAAATCGAAGCTTCGTCGCTCGATCGCCATATTGTTTCGCCCAATACAAAAGATGATATTCAGGAATTGATAGAAACGTATAATAATTTATTCAAGCGGCTTTCTGATACTTTTATTATCCAGAAAAACTTTATCAATTATGTTTCGCATGAATTCAAAACGCCTTTAACCGCTATTTCAGGAAACCTTGAAGTATTTGCGCAAAAAGACAGAACCAGTGCCGAATACAAGGAAATGTCTGAAAAAGTATTGGAGAATGTGTATCAGATTGAAGATACAATGAATACGCTTATGATGCTTTCGGGTTTGAGAGGCAATACTGATCTCAACGAAATTTTCAGGGTTGACGAGCTGGTTTGGGATATTAACGATCAATTGCCAAATGTGCATCAATTAAAAGATGGGCAAATACAAATTGCGCTTGAAATCGTAAACGACAAATTACTTTCGATAAAAGGAAACAGCAACGAAATTAAAATTGCCTTATACAACATTATAGAAAATGCCGTGAAATACTCTAACGGAAATCCCATAAAAATAAGTCTCTTGCAAAAAGACAATCAGCTTAAAATTATAATTGCAGATCATGGAACCGGAATTAGCGAAGAGGATTTAAAATTCATCAAACAAACCTTTTACAGAGGCAAAAATGTCAATGATATAAAAGGCAGCGGCGTTGGACTTTCATTGGCGAACATTATCTTCAAACAAAATAATATTGATTTTAATATCGCTTCAAAAAAAGACGAAGGAACAACGGTAACGTTATTGTTTCCGCCACTTTAATATGTTTTCTAATCGTTTTCTAATGTTGCTCTAACCGCTTTATAACATACCTCAAATTACTGCTTAATATGTCGCCCATAGCTTTGCAACATATTAAAACAACATAATTTGAAACGTATAATCTTAACCCTTCTCGTTATTGTATCACACAAAGGTGTGGCACAAACCGCTGCAATAAACGATACAATTGTTCTTTCCAGAACTCAGGCTGAGGCTTTATTTCTGGACAAGAATATTTCTCTTATTTCTGAAAAACTTAATATTGACATTGCTGATGCACAAGTGATTCAGGCAAAATTATGGCCAAATCCTACGCTTACTATTGGTGAAATCAATCTTTGGCATAACGCTACGGCATCGGAAGTTCCGGTTTTGTGGGGAAATTTTGGAAAAACATCCCAGGTTACCGCTGATCTTGAACAATTGATTCAGACCGCCGGAAAACGAAAAAAGATGATCGCCATGGAAAAAGTGGGTGTTGATGTTGCCAAGGAATACTTTAAAACCTTTTTGCGCAACCTGAAAATTGAGTTTAGAGAAAATCTTACTGAACTGCAATATACTCAGGCTCAGGAAGCCGTTTACAAAAAACAGCTTTCATCAATGCAAACCATGCTTAAAGGTTATAGTAATCAGGTTGCGCAGGGAAATATTGGCAAAGGCGAATATATCAGGCTTAAAGCATCTGAACTGCAGTTTTTAAAAGAAATCGCTGATTTACGCAAAGAAAATAATTCATTACAAAAGGAATCGAAAGTCCTGATGAATCTTCCTGCATCTCAATTTATCAAACTTACAGAGGAAGGGTTTGTACCTAATAATAAAAATATAGAAAATATCAATGTAGGAAATCTAATGGCTTCGGCAGTAGAAAACCGACCTGATATGAAAGTCATTAAACTTGGTAATGATTACAACGATAATAAATACAAATACGAAAAGGCAATGAGAACGCCTGACGTTACTCTTGGAGTTAGCTATGACCGTGGCGCCAGTACGATGAACGATTTTGTTGGGATCGGTTTTGCTCTGGATCTTCCTTTTTTCAGCAGAAATCAAGGAAATATAAAAGCTGCAAAAATAGCTATCGACCAGGGTAAATTATTAACCGAAGAAAAAACAATCAGCGTACAAGCGGAAGTTTTACAAGCGTATGAAGATTTACTGGTGACTAAAAATTTATATGAAAGTATTGATGCCAATTACGAAGCAGATCTGGATAAACTTCTGGAAAGCTACCGCAAAAACTTCCTGCAAAGAAACACCAGCATGTTAGAATATCTTGATTTTGTTGATGCTTACTTAGACAACAAATCAATCCTGCTGAATGCTAAAAAAGACCTGAATAAAAACCTCGAAGAACTGCGCTATATCGCCGGTGAGGAAATCAACTAATTCCCGCAAACGGAAACTGCAATAATTATCTAAAAATAAAAACAATGAAAAAATATATTTTACTCCCAATACTTGGTTTAATGCTCGTTTACGGATGTGGCAAAAAGGAAGAAGTTAAGGAAACAAAAGAGGAAAAATTTTGTATTGATAAAGACTTAAAAGAAAAAATCACGATTGAACAGGTTCAAAAACGTGCCGTTACAGAATCTATAAATCTTACCGGAAACATCACTTACAACGGTGATCACGTAGTTCAGTTTAATAGTCTTGTTGAAGGAATTATTACTAAAACTACTTTCTCATTAGGTGATTATGTAAAAAAAGGACAAATTTTGGCAGAGATTAAAAGTACGGAATTAAATAGCATGCAATCTGAAAGTAAATCGTTTCAATCTCAAATTGCAGTTGCACAACGTAATCTGCAATCGACTAAATCAATGTTTGACGATGGAATTTCGTCTCAAAAAGATTTAATGCAGGCACAAAGCGAACTCGATGTTTTAAAATCTTCTCTTGAAAATGTACGCGCCAATCTTGCCATGTTCAGCGCTAGCAGCGAAAGATCAGTTTTCCAGATAAAAGCCCCGACAGAAGGTTATATCGTAGCCAAAAATATTAGTCCGGGAATGCAGATTACAGAAGGAAGCGAACCTCTTTTTACCATTTCTGACTTAAAAGAAATCTGGGTATTAGTAAATGTATATACCAGTAATTTAAAAAACGTAACCGAAAATATGTTGGTAGACGTAACAACTCCAGCTTATCCGGGTGAAATTTTTAAAGGAAAAATCACATCGCTTGCCAAAGTATTTGATGCTGATGAACATGTCTTGAAAGCCAGAATCGTGATGGAAAACAGAAACTTAAAATTAAAACCGGGAATGACTGCCGATATCGTAATCGATAAAAGTAAAGGCGGCGAAATGTTAGTGGCTGTTCCTGCAAAAGCAGTCATTTTTGATAATAATCGTGACCATATTTTGATTTACAAAGATGATTGCACGATTGAAACCAGAGAAATTAATCCAACAATAAAAAATAACAACTGGGTTTATTTTGATAAAGGAGTTAATGAAGGCGAAATGGTGATTACCAAAAATCAGCTGTTAATTCACGAAAGACTAAAAAACTAATTATCCCTAAAAACGGATAAACACCATACAAGACATGAAAAAATTTGTACAAGGTCTAGTGGCTTTCTCATTAAAAAACTCGCTCATCGTTTTTTTCCTGACAGCCGTATTACTAGTCGCCGGTATAGTTAGCTATATCCATACGCCCATAGAAGCTTTTCCCGATGTAACGAATACCAGAGCCAGAATTATTACGCAATGGCCGGGAAGAAGTGCCGAGGAAGTAGAGAAATTCATCACTCTTCCTATTTCAAAACAGATGAATACGATCCCTAAAAAAGCCGAAGTACGTTCTATTTCGCTTTTTGGATTATCAGTTGTAACGGTATTATTTGATGATGATGTAGAGGATTTCTACGCGCAGCAATACGCCTCAAATCGTCTTAGCGGATTGGATCTTCCTGAAGGAGCCGATGCAGAAATTGAACCGCCATCCGGAGCAACAGGCGAAATATTCAGATATATCATCAAAAGTGATTTGCCAATTAAGGAAATAAAAGCCATTCAGGATTGGGTAATCGAACGAGAACTAATTTCGGTTCCCGGAGTCGCTGACGTAGTAAGTTTTGGTGGAGAGGAAAAAAACTTCGAAATTAAAATTAATCCAACACAACTGGAAAATTACAATTTATCTGCTCTCGATGTTTACGAAGCAGTTTCAAAAAGTAATGTCAATGTTGGCGGAGACGTTATTCAGCGTGGCGATCAGGCTTATGTCGTACGTGGTGTAGGTTTGATTAATAAAGTCGAAGATATTGGGAATATTTTAATAGAAACCAAAGGTTCATCGCCAATATTAGTAAAACACGTAGCCGAAGTTTCGATTTCGGCAAAGCCAAGATTAGGACAAGTAGGTTTAGATGGTGATGATGATGTTGTTGAAGGTATTGTAGTAATGTTACGTGGCGAAAATCCGGGTGAAGTAATCAAAAGACTGAAAGATCGTTTGACCGAACTTAATGAAAGAGTACTACCTGATAATGTAAAAATTGTTCCGTTCATCGATCGTACTAAATTGGTCGATACAACTGTAAAAACGGTAACAAAAAACCTTGTCGAAGGGATTTTATTGGTATCCTTAATTGTATTTATTTTTCTTTATAACTGGAGAACATCGTTGATTGTGGCATCTGTGATTCCGCTTTCGTTTTTGTTTGCCATTATAATGTTGAGAATTCAGGGATTACCCGCGAACTTGATTTCGATGGGAGCTTTAGATTTTGGATTATTACTTGAAGGAACATTGGTTATTGTTGAACAGGTTTTTGTATCGCTCGAAAAGAAAGCTCATAAAGTGGGAATGGAACGCTTTAACAGCATGAGTAAAATGGGACTGATCAAGAAAAGTGTGGGCAGCGTTGCTACATATATTTTCTTTGCCCTGATTATCTTAATTGTGGCGTTAATGCCGATTTTCTCTTTCACTAAAGTGGAAGGAAAAATGTTCTCTCCCCTGGCCTTTACGTTAAGTTATGCGCTACTAGGATCGTTGATTTTATCTCTTACCTATGTTCCGGCAATGTGTAAAGTGATGTTGACTAAAAACATTGTTGAAAAAGAAAATATGATCTCCCGTTTTTTCAGAGTCAATCTGTTTAAACTATTTCAATGGAGTACACGTCACCGTAAAGCAACAATATACGCTTTCTTAGCTTTGCTTGCCGTTTGTTGTGCCAAGTTTGCTTTTTATGGTTCAGAATTTATTCCGAAATTGAATGAAGGTGCCATTTACGTAAGAGCAACTTTACCAAACAGTATTAATCTTGATGAAGCTGTGAGGCTTACGAAAGAAATGAAAGGCAAAATAAGAAAGTTTGAAGAAGTAAAATTTGTCCTGACACAAACCGGACGACCAAATGACGGAACTGATCCAACCGGTTTTTTTAATATCGAATTACATATCGAATTAAAACATCAGGACGAATGGAAACGAAACATAAGCAAAGAAGAACTGATTGCCGAAATAAAAAAAGAACTCGATGTCTATCCCGGAATTGGTTTTGGTTTTAGTCAGCCAATACAGGATAATGTCGAGGAATATGTTGCCGGAGTAAAAAGTCCGCTTGTAATTAAAATTTTCGGAAATGATCTTTTTCAATTGGAAGCAATGGCTAAAAAAGTAGCCAAATCTATAAAAGATGTCAAAGGAATTGAAGACATCAACGTCTATAAAAACATTGGTTTACCCGAATTAAGAATTCAGCTTGACGACGAAAAAATGGCACGTTACGCGATTACAACCGCCGATGCGCAAGCCGTAATCCGAATGACCATTGGAGGACAAGCTGCAACGAAGTTTTATGATGATGAAAAGATTTTTGATATCACATTGCGTTTCGAAAAAGAATATCGTGACTCAAAAGAAAAAATCGAAGATATTCTAATTCCAACAATGAACGGTAAAAAAGTTCCGTTAAAGGAAATTGCAACCGTTGAGTATAAAACGGGACCAACATTCATTTACCGTGAAGGAAACAGTCGTTACATTGCCGTAGGATTTAGTATTGAAGGACGAGATTTAGGAAGTACTATTGATGAAGCTCAGAAAAAAGTAGCTGCAGAAGTAAAACTTCCTAAAGAAAATGTAATGAAATGGGCAGGAGAATTTGAAAGCAAAGAAAGAGCTTCTAAACAACTGGCGATGATTGTTCCCGTTGTATTGATTTTGATTTTATGTCTGTTATATTTCAACTTTGGTAATTTTAAAGATACTTTAGTTGCCATTAGCGCAATGCCTTATGCCTTTATTGGTGGTTTCTTATCGCTTTGGGTTACAGGAACCGTGTTTGGAATATCGGCAGGAATTGGTTTTATCATTCTGTTTGGAGTCAGTGCGATTGACAGTATTGTCCTTATAGGAATGATTCGGGAAAATATGCGCGCCGGAATGCATTTAAAAGATGCCATTTCAAACGGAATCTACAGCAGAATTCGTCCTATTGTAATGATCGCCCTAATGGGATCTCTGGGATTATTGCCCGCAGCATTATCAACCGGAATGGGCTCTGAAGTTCAAAAACCATTAGCCATCATGATTGTTGGCGGATTGATAACCTGTATGATTTTATCCTTAACAGTATTGCCTCAGGTATTTTATCTGGTATATCGCAAAAAGGATCTCAGTAATAAAGAATCTTAATATCCTACTATAAATTAAATTTGAAAGCACCTTTAGACGTCATGTTTAAAGGTGTTTTTTTGATTATCACTAAATCATAAAAAGAGTAAATTGCTACGAATAAACTTCTACCTTTAAAAAAAAATAAAATGAATAAAGGTGGACCAATTATTATAATTGAAGATGATTTAGACGATCAGGAAATTTTAAGTGATATCTTTACAGAACTTGATTATAAAAATGAAATTATCTTTTTTGGCGACGGCGAAAAAGCATTAGAATACTTAACCTCTACACAAGTAGAGCCTTTTATTATTTTTTCTGACATTAATATGCCAAAATTAAATGGCATGGAATTGCGGGAAAAAATTCATCAAAACGAAGATCTAAGACTCAAATCAATCCCTTATTTGTTCTTTTCTACAAGCGCAGAACAAAAGCATGTTGTCGATGCTTATTCAAAATCTATTCAGGGATTTTTTGTTAAGCCATCCGGCTATAACGAAATCAAGGAAATGATTAAAACAATTGTAAATTACTGGGAAACTTGTGTTTCTCCCAACTATGTAAAGTAAATAATTGAACTCATTAAATTTTAAAAAACACTTCGGGACATAATCTTTAGAGGTGTTTTTTTATGTTTAGGAGCAAATAAATTCCATTCAACCAGAACTTTAGTCCCGCTGTACACTATATCTTTTCCCGGCTAAAGAAGCCAGAAAAAGGATGCCGTTTCCATCGGGGCTATTCGAGAAATTCATTGATAAAATTAACTCCACAATTCATGTTCAAGTAAATCATTAGTAATAAAAAAACTTAATTTTCAGATTTTATTTTGAATATATGTAGTTAACTACATATATTTGTATGTAAATTATTTTACTACACATCAATTGTATAAAACTCAAACAGTATGAGCACCAACAGTATTAATGTCGAAAAAGTCGAAGACCAAAAACAAATAGAAATTGCCTTCAAAATTAGAAAACAAGTATTTGTCCTAGAACAAAATGTATCACAAGAACGCGAATCAATGGATGATGAAGACGCAGTACATTATATAGCAACAATAAACGGAGAACCAGTTGGAGCAGCGCGATACAGGAAAATGGAAAAAGGAGCAAAAATCGAAAGAATTGCGGTGTTAAATACCTTTAGAGGAAAACGAATTGGTGAAGCTATTTTGTTAAAAATATTAGACGATTTAAAAAACGAAAAGAAAGTGTATCTGTATGCTCAGGTAAACGCAAGTCAGTTTTACATCAAAAACGGATTCAGGCAAACCGATAATTATTTTCTGGATGCCGGAATCGAACATGTCGAAATGGATTTTATAAAATAATTTTTATTACAAGTATAGATTAGCAATATAATTATAGCAAATAATATAATCTAAACAATAAAGCTCCAGCGGAGCGATATATTTATAGCACATAATATAATCTAAACAATAAAGCTCCGGCGGAGCGATATATTTATAGCAAATAATATAATCTAAACAATAAGCTCCAGCGGAGCGATATATTTTATCTCGATTATAAATATATTACCCCGATTGGGGTTGTAAAACAAAAATATCTAAATTCTATAAATATAGCGCTCCGATGGAGCTTATAATACTAAAGACAATCGAACTTACGTTACAGAAACACTCAATGATTTTTTAAATTCAGATGGAGAGGTTCCAGTACTTCGCATGATGAATTTATTGAAATGACTACTATCAATAAATCCCAAATCATTACTAATTTCTGAGAAAGTCAGATTACTTTTGCTTAATTTTTCTGTTACCACTTTCAGTTTTGTCTGTTCGATATAATCCCTTAAAGTAATATTGAGATGTGTTTTAAAATACTCACCAATATAATGTATGGAAACATTAAAATGATTTGCCATTTCTTTTTTCTTCAGCAAATGCGGGTTGGCAATGTTCGACCGAATATAACTTAAAATAGTATCGATCTTTAAAACCTCAGTAGTTTGAAAATTCAAACTGCTTTCATTTATGCTGGCGTTTCTTCGGATTATTTGAATTAATGACATCATCAAACTTTTGATGATGATTTCGTTTTGTCCTTTTGGTTGAGCAACTTCATCCAGTATTTTTAAAATAACCATTTCACAAAAGGTTTTATCATCTTCCAAAAAAATCAAATTTCCATTTGTTTGATTGTGATAATAAAATAACTTTTCGATTTCTTCAATTTCTTTTTTATTCGAAAAGAAATTGGGCAGAAAACGCAAACAATGAAACTTGGTAGGTGTTAGTGTTTTAAAAGAGTGATAATCCTTTGGCGTAAGCAAATAAATATCATGTTCTTTATAATTGTGAGGAATCGAATTTAAGATATGATTTCCAGTTCCATATTCAATATATAATAGCTCGAAAAAATTATGTCGGTGTACTTCCTTCTTCCATGTCAATTCTTCGACAGAATAAATTTCAAAATCTTTGTAAATAAAAAAAGTATCTTTCATAATCCTTAATTTTTACAAATATAACCGATATTTTTACATCAATTAATGATTAGTAACCTATTTACTTTGCATCTAAAATTTAAAAATCAAAATACCACTATATGAAATCAGATACAATAAAAATAGGGATTATAGGAATTGGAGGAATCGGCGGATTTGTGGGTGCTCCCCTCGCCAAAAAGTATAAAAACAGTACAACCAAAATTATATTTATTTGCAGAGGTGAAACAAAAAAAGCGATTCAGAATGAAGGTTTAATATTTGAATCTAAAGGTATTAAAGAAACTATATTTCCGGATTTAGTATCTGATGATCCAACAAAAATAGGAATTTTAGACGTTTTAATACTTACCTCTAAATCTTATTCCATAAGCGAAATATTATCTACCTATAAAGATTGTATAGATGAAAAAACCATCATAATCACTTTACAAAATGTGGTAAATGCCAGAGAAATAGTTCGTGAGGCTTTACCAAATGCCGAAAAGATCATGGAAGGTTGTATTTATGTGGCTTCGAATGTAAAGCAGCCAGGACATATTCAGCATGTTGGCGGACCTGGAAAAATATTTGTTGGAGGAAAAGAGAACAAACTATTAATTGATTTATTAGAAAACGGTGGTTTAGATATTACATATGTCGAAAACATCAATCAAATACTATGGAAGAAATACTTATTTGTTGCGCCTGTTGCAGCAATAACTTCTGCCTATAAAGTTACTTTTGGACAACTTTTAGAAGATAAAAATCTAATGCATATTCTGGAAAATATGATGATCGAAATTCAATTGCTTGCGATTGAAAATGATAGTCATTTAACAAATGAAGACATCGTAACTTCGAAAGATTTATTGACAAAATTCCCATTCGAATCGAAATCATCATTGCAATTGGATTTTGAAAATAACAATCAAACCGAAAAACGTTTCTTAGTTGATTATGTGATTGAAAATGCCAAAAAACACAGAATTGAAACTCCTTTTTATAATGCTGTAAATGAAAAAATAAAAACATCTCATAACGTTTCGTGATCAAAATGAATTATGAAAAACGAATGTAATTTCATTAAGATGATTTAAAAAAGCCGTCGGCTCTAACAAATTCATTATAAACCGGACTAAAGTCCAGCTCTACAAATAAATCATTCCTCCAGAATTTTAAAATTTATGTAAATAATAATTAAGATGATTTAAAAAGAGCTATGGACTCGACCAAATTCATTATAAACTGGACTAAAGTCCAGCTCTACAATATAGATCATTCCTCCGGATTTTAAAATTTATGTAAATAATCATTAAGATGATTTAATAAAGAGCCAGCGGCTCGAACAAATTCATTATAAACCGGACTAAAGTCCAGCTCTACAATATAGATCATTCCTCCGGAATTTTAAAATTTATGTAAATAATCATTAAGATGATTTAAAAAAGAGCCAGCGGCTCGACATATTTTTGTAGGGCTGGACTTTAGTCCAGTCATAAAACATAAATCATTCCTGCGGAATTTTAAAATTTATGTAAATAATCATTAAGATGATTAAAAAAGAGCCTGCGGCTCGAAAAATATTGTAGGACTAGACTTTAGTCCAGCTCTACAACATAAATCATTCCTCCAATTTTAAAATTTATGTAAATAATCATTAAGATGATTAAAAAAGAGCCAGCAGCTCGAAAAATATTGTAGGGCTGGACTTTAGTCCAGTTAAAAATGCATTATGCACATAGCATTACAATGAAAATTACGAAAAAAAGATTTTTCTCGCCTAGCCCCGATTGAAACGGCATCCTTTTATGATGGGGTTTATCATAAAAGATATAGTGTAGAGCGGGACAAATGGCCTTAAAAGCCGAAAATCATCTGCTTCTAAAAAAAAAAAAACTAAATTAAACCTTATAAATAAAGGCTTTAAGCGATTTTTAATACTTGTCTATACAGCAATAAGAAAATATTATGACAATATTATTTCATAATCAAAAAAACAGCCATACATTTGCCTAACGGTGTTAAACAATTTAATACTCAAATAAAATGGCAAGTAAAGATCGAATTTTAAGACAAAAAGAAGAGACAAGAAGTAATATTCTTGGCGCTGCTTATGATATCGTAAAAGAAGAAGGCTGGAATGGTTTGAGTATGCGTAAAATTGCTGATAGAATCGAATATACTGCTCCTATTATTTATGAATATTTTTCGAATAAAGAAGCAATATTAGAGGAATTGACAGGCAAAGGTTTTATGAAACTGGCAAAAGAGTTACAAACCGCTAAAGCCAAGTTTGAAAAACCCGAAGACCAATTAGAAGCCATGTGGATGACGTATTGGGACTTCGCTTTTACTAATACTGAAATGTATCAGTTAATGTTTGGTGTTCAGATGACTTGCTGCGCACAGCGATGCTCAGCTCAGGAAGCACCTTATAAATTGTTTACCGGAGTTATTGCTGAGGTTATGAAAGACAGCAATCCGGGTGAAGATATCATTAAACAAAAATATTTTACTTTCTTTTCTGTTATTCATGGTTTAATAGCCATCAACATCATTAACAAAAGTGATATTTTAGAAACTATAAATGCACAAATTTTGAAGGATGCCATTGGTGGTATTATCAAATCAATACAATAATTTTTTTCAGTTTTTACTTAACAGTGTAAAATAATTTAATTTGGATAATATAAAATCCTTTTTTTTATAACTATCACTTAACACTGTTAGAAAATTTAATACAAGTAAAAAAGAGTTTTTAGCTTCTTTACTTAACAGTGATAAATAATTTAATACCGATTTAGAATAGAATTGGAATGGGTTTGCTATATAAAAAATTGCGTACTTTTACTTAACAACGTTAGATAATTTAATATAATTAAACATGAGTTCCCAGAATGTCATAATACCACAATTAAACAACATGAATGTCCAACAAATTAAAACCAATATTAAAATGAAAAATGTAATTATAACCAGTTTTATCCTGGCACTAGTGCTAAGCAGTTGTGCAGATAAGTCGCAGGCTCCGGCAGCTCCTGCTCCACCATTATTGCCGGTTTTAGCTATCACAAGTGAAAACACTACTACAGATGCTGAATATCCTGCTTCAATACAAGGGACTGTTGACGTTGAAATTCGCCCTCAGGTAAGTGGGAACCTTGAAAGAGTTTACGTAGACGAAGGCGCTTATGTAACTAAAGGTCAGACTTTATTTAAAATAAACGAACGTCCTTTCCGTGAGCAATTAAACAATGCGTTGGCAAGTCTTCATGCTTATGAAGCAGCTTTAATAAACGCTCAGTTAGAGGTTGATAAATTAACTCCTTTAGTTCAGAACAAAGTAGTTTCTGACTATCAGTTAAAAACGGCTAAAGCTTCTCAAAAAATTGCTGCTGCAAATATCGAACAGGCAAAAGCAATGGTAGGATCTGCTAAAATTAATTTAGGATATACCAATGTGACAGCCCCGGTAAGTGGTTACATTGGAAGATTACCGAAAAAACAAGGAAGTTTAGTTTCTGCAACTGATGTTGAGCCTTTAACAAACTTGTCTGATGTTCATGAAGTGTTTGCTTACTTCTCATTAGGTGAAACCGATTTCATCAATTTCAAAGCGCAATACGCTGGAAACAGTCTTGGTGATAAACTAAAAAAATTGCCTCCTGTAACTTTGGTTCTGGCAGATAACAACGCTTATCCTCAAACAGGAAAAATAGATATGGTTGATGGTCAATTTGATAAAACTACCGGAGCGATTACTTTAAGAGCAACTTTCCCTAATGCTGGCGGAACTTTACGTTCAGGAAATACAGGAAGAATTCGTTTAGGTCTTCAACATGACGATGCCGTTTTAGTACCACAATCAGCTACGGTAGAAATGCAGGATAAAATTTTTGTTTTCACAGTTAACAAAGAAAACAAAGTGGCTAAAATGCCTATCACGGTTTCTGGTAAAAGCGGAACTAATTATCTTATTAAAGATGGTGTAAAATCAGGTGACCAAATCGTATTAAGCGGAGTCGATAAACTTCAGGATGGTCAGGTTATTCAACCTGAAAAATCATCAACTGCAAAAGTTGCCCAAATAATTAATAAAAAATAATTTTTACGAAAATGTTCAAAATATTTATACAAAGACCTGTACTGGCAACCGTTATTTCCATTTTATTGGTGATATTAGGTATACTTGGTCTTACGAAGTTGCCTTTACAACAGTTTCCTGATATTGCGCCGCCATCGGTTTTAGTAACGGCGGTTTATCCGGGAGCGAATGCAGAAACGGTCTTACGTTCTGTTGCACCATCATTAGAAGAATCTATAAATGGTGTTGAGAACATGACTTACATGAGTTCTACAGCCAGTAATGACGGATCTCTTGCTATTACAGTTTTCTTTAAACTGGGAACTAATGCAGATCAGGCTGCGGTAAACGTTCAAAACAGAGTTGCTCAGGCGACAAGTCAATTGCCTGCGGAGGTTGTGCAACAAGGTGTTACCACTGCAAAACAACAAAACAGTTTCATTATGGCGATTGGTATGTATACCGATGACGAGACAAAATATGATCAGACGTTTGTTGCCAATTATGCACAAATCAATATCATTCCGGAGATCAAACGTATTCCGGGAGTTGGGTCGGCAAGTATTTTTGGAGGTGTAAAAGATTACTCAATGCGTGTTTGGCTGAATCCAACACAAATGTCGACTTATAAAGTGACACCAAACGAAATCATGAGCGCAATTCAGGATAAGAGTTTGGAAGCTGCTCCGGGTAAATTTGGAGAAAGAAGTAAAGAAGTTTTCGAATATGTTATTAAATACAAAGGTAAATTAACCAAACCCGAAGAATATGAAAATATTGCTATACGTTCTAATGCTGATGGTTCAGTACTTCATCTTAAAGATGTAGCCAGAGTTGAACTTGGTGCCTATTCATACAACAGTTTAACACGTTTAAATGGTAAAAAAGGAGTTGTAATTGGGATCATTCAGTTAGCAGGTTCTAACTCCAATGATATTCAGGTTGCGATTAACAAGTTGATGGTAAAATCAGCTAAAGATTTCCCTAAAGGAATTAAACATAACATTTTCTATAGCACAAAAGTTGCCTTAGATCAATCTATTGAGCAAGTTGAGCATACTTTATTAGAAGCTTTTATTCTGGTATTTATCGTTGTTTTCATCTTCCTACAGGATTTTAGATCAACATTAATTCCGGCAATTGCAGTTCCCGTAGCAATTTTAGGAACGTTCTTTTTCATGCAGTTATTTGGATTTTCGATCAATCTTTTAACACTTTTCGCTTTAATCCTGGCGATTGGTATTGTGGTCGATGATGCGATTGTGGTCGTCGAAGCTGTCCATGCAAAAATGGAACACAAACATTTATCGCCAAAAGTGGCAACACACGAAGCGATGCACGAAATTACGGGTGCTATTATCTCGATTACGCTGGTAATGGCTGCTGTATTCTTACCTGTTGGTTTCATGGAAGGCTCTACAGGAGTTTTCTATCGTCAGTTTGCCTTTACTATGGCAATTGCAATTGTAATTTCAGCGGTGAACGCTTTAACTTTAAGTCCTGCACTTGCTGCATTATTCTTAAAAGACAATCACGCAGGAGAACATGGAGATACTCCATATGAGAAAAAAGGATTTAAAGAAAAATTCTTTAACGGATTTAATAAAAGTTTTGATTCCTTAACCAACCGTTACGTTGGAGGTTTGAAATTTTTAATTCGCAGAAAATGGTTGAGTTTAGGAGGTTTAGCTTTAATTACTATTGCAACCGTAATAATGGTAAAAACTACTCCGGCAGGATTTATCCCAACAGAAGATCAAGGATTTATTGCCATTGCAGTAAACACGCCATCAGGAACATCTCTGGACGGAACTCAAAAAGTAATGACCGAAGCAGAAAATATTTTAAGCAAACTAGATGCTTCAAGAGATGTTACCGCTATTTCAGGATTCAACTTATTGACCAACTCTACAAGTCCATCATCTGCAGTTGTATTCGTATTGCTTAAACCAAATGAGGATCGTGGAGATATCAAGAATATTGACGAAATAATGAATCAGGTTCGTGGCAAATTAGGAGCGATTTCAGGCGGAAGTTTCTTCGTATTCAGTTTCCCAACCGTTCCGGGATTTAGTAATGTTGAAGCTTTAGATTTAGTACTTCAGGATAAAACCGGAGGAAAACTGGATAAGTTTAGCGGAATTTCTCAAAACTTCATCGGTGAATTGATGAAACGTCCGGAAATTGCCGTAGCATTTACTTCTTTCAAAGCCGATTATCCTCAATTGCAATTGGATATCAACGATGAAAAAGCAAATCAATTAGGCGTGAATGTAAAAGACATTTTACAAACCATGCAAACCTATTTTGGTAGTGCACAAGCCTCTGACTTTAACAGATTTGGTAAATATTACCGAGTTGTAGTTCAGGCAGATATTGCTGACAGAGCTGATCCGTCATCAATTGACAGAGTTTTTGTAAAAAACAAAACTGGCGAAATGGTGCCAATAAATACCTTAGTAAAACTAACCCGTATTTATGGTTCAGAAACCGCTTCGAGATACAATTTATTTAATTCGATTTCGATCAATGCAATCCCTAAACCAGGATTTAGTTCCGGAGATGCCATTAAAGCAATACAAGAAGTTGCAGCACAACAATTACCTGCGGGTTATGGTTTTGAATTTTCAGGACAAACTCGTGAAGAGATTTCGTCCGGAGGTCAGTCAGCAACAATTTTCTTACTGTGTTTGATATTCATCTATTTCTTACTTGCTGCACAGTATGAGAGTTACATTTTGCCACTGGCCGTAATATTATCAATACCTGCAGGTATATTTGGAGTATTTGTTGCCATTGGATTAACAGGAATTGAAAACAACATTTATGTGCAGGTTGCACTGGTAATGTTAATTGGACTGCTCGCCAAGAATGCGATTCTGATTATAGAATTTGCCGTTCAAAAACGAAAATCTGGTCAGGCATTAGTCAAAGCAGCAATCGATGCAGCAAAACTACGTTTACGACCAATTATCATGACATCACTAGCTTTTATTGTGGGATTAATCCCGATGATGAGCGCCACAGGACCGTCTGCACAAGGTAACCACTCCATTAGTATTGGTGCCGCCGGAGGTATGATTTCAGGAGTAATATTAGGGTTGTTTATTATACCTGTTTTATTCATCATATTCCAATATTTACAAGAAAAGGTTACTGGAAAACCAGTCGCCGTAATTCATAACGAAGAAAAATAAAAATGGAAAATTATATAACGACAATCCTAGTAGCCATCATCATTGGCATTGGATACATATCCTATAAAATCTCAAGAGATCTTGAAACAAGAAAAGATACTTGTACAGAAATTTAATGACAAAACATAAAATGAAAAATTATATAACCAAAATCGTGATGATCGCCATTTTGATCACCACAATAATATCCTGTAAGATTTCGAAGGATATTGAAACTCCAAAAGATGCATTTCCTGAAAATTTCAGGAGTGCATCGGTTTCAAACGATACAACGAGTATTGCAGATCTGGAGTGGAAAAACTTCTATACCGAAAAAGATATTATTCAATTGATTAATAGCGCGGTATCCAGAAATAATGATTTACAAATTGCTATAAAAAATATCGAAATTGCACAATACAGATTCACACAATCAAAATGGGGAAATGTTCCTCAGGTCAATTTGAATGTAACAGCAAGTACCAGCAATCCATCTGATAATAGTTTTACAGGAAAAAATTTAAGCCAGGCTTTGGGCCAAAATCATATTGATGATTATTCTGCCGGAGCTTCACTTTCATGGGAAGCTGATATTTGGGGTAAAATCCGCAATCAGAAAAAAGGCGCTTATGCAGGATATCTTCAGTCAGAAGAAGTAAAAAAAGCATTGCAGACTAATATTGTAGCCAATGTTTCAAAGGGATATTACAATCTTTTAATGTTAGATGCTCAATTAGAAATCGCAAAGCAAAATTTTAAATTAAATGATAGTACAACCACCATCATCAAATTAAAATACGATGCAGGACAAGTAACCACATTAGCGATTCAGCAATCTGAAGCTCAGAAATTAGTTGCGGCTCAATTAATTCCGCAATTAGAGCAAAATATTGCTATTCAGGAAAATGCTTTAAGTGTTTTGACAGGATCTTTTCCTAATTCAAAAACAAGAACAATTCGTTTAAGTTCACTTGAAGTAAAGAACAATAATGCAATTGGAATTCCGTCTTCATTAGTAGCTCGCAGACCAGATGTAAAAAGTGCCGAATTAGCGCTTAAAGTGGCCAATGCAAACGTAGGAATCACAAAAGCCGATTTGTATCCGGCACTTAGAATTACAGCTCAAGGCGGAGTAAACTCATTCGAAACCAGCAATTGGTTCAATATTCCGGCTTCGCTATTTGGAACCGTTGCAGGAGGTTTAACTCAACCTTTGTTCAATAATAAAAAAGTAAAAACACAATACAATATCGCCGTTGTTGAAAGAGAAAAAGCAGTTTTAGTTTTCAGACAATCGGTTTTAGTTGCTGTAAGTGAAGTATCTGATGCTTTAGTAAAAGTAGAAAAACTACAACAACAGGAATCATTCTTGAAAGAACGCGTAAAAACATTACAGCAAGCTATTAAAAATGCCAATTTGTTATTTAAAAATGGTATGGCTGAATATTTAGAAGTTTTATCAGCACAAGCCAATTTATTGCAAAGCGAATTAGAACTGGCAAACATAAAAAGAGAGCAACTTTCTGCTAATACCGAGTTATATCGCGCATTAGGCGGTGGTTGGAGATAATACCCATTACCCGTTAATTATTTATTTTTTGAGGCAAAAACGCTGTGAGACTTTTAAGTTTCATGGCGTTTTTTAGTAGGAATTATTTCCTTCTTCTGTTATATTCACTTTATTCTGTTTCCTTCTAAAATCATTTTTGCGCCCCGGAACTTCCTGACTACAAAAAAAGATTTTTCCGTCCCTTCATGGATCGTAATATTTACTAAAAAGTACTGGTTTTTTATTACGAAAATAATTACATTTGACCCACTTATAAATCTAAGCTATATAAAGAATTTATAAGTCTTATCTTAAATAATACCACAAATAAATTAATTAAAAAACAAATTAATCATCTAACTAAGTCAAATGAAACATTTATTGAGCTTTATTATTATTCTTACATTCTCATTTCAAGGGTTTTCACAAAAAAAAACTAAAAAGAAAACAAAACCTAAAACAACAAAAGTGGCACAAGATGTAGTTGTTGAGGAAATGGTAGTTAAAGAGGAACCATTAGTAATTGATACTTTACGTATATCTGCAGGAAAAAAGTATGTATTAATAGTAGATGTTGATCAATATTCAGGACGAAGCAATGTAGATTTAGCAAATCCGGACAACTCTGAGCAAATGGAATTAAAAAAGAATTTTGAAAAAGAGCCGTTAGAAATCATCAATATTAGAAAATACACTTATATAATTTTCAACAACCAGCAAACTCTTGATATAAGCGTTGATGGTCAGTCTTACAAATCTCTTGTATACTGGAGTGGCAAAATGAAAGATAATGTAAAAGTAAGAGAAGGCAATAAAATGGCTACGGAATTTGTATCAGAACAAGTGGGTGGTAAAAAAGAATCATCTTATGTAATCAATAACCGAAAATATAAAAAAGAAGTTGCTTCGCTGCTAAGCAAAAACAAAATTACGGCAAAATCTAAAGAAGTTTTGAACGTTGCACTGTCAGGCATTATTATGCCATTTAGTGACATTAAAGAAGATGATGCTGTTGTATTTAAACAACCTAATACAAAAGTAAAAACGATAGATTCATATATTACCAATAAAAAAGGAACCAAAATTCCATTAAAAAGTATTGTATTAAATGAAAATGGACAGCCTTCTTTAATTAAAAATTTTAACAGAGAAGGACAAGAAACCAGTAAAACTATTTTTATCTATAAAGAAGGATTACTCACTACAGTGCTAAAAAATGATCAGGTTTCACATACTATCACTTATGATGACAGCAAAATGATATCGACTGAAAAAGTGGGAGACGCAAACGAAACCAGAATAAGTTGGCTTGAAAATGGCAAACTATTACAAAAATCGTACACTTTAATGATCGATGATAAATTTGCTTACATGAATTCTTTTACCGAAGAAAAAATTGAAAACAATTGTACTGTATATTACATAAACAATGTGGTCTGGACAAGAAACTGTGGCGGTCAGGCAAATATATTTCCTTTTACGCATAAATATACTTCATACCAAAATGGTACCGTTTTACAATTTAGAAAATCGAAAATAGAGAAAAAAGGAGATACTACATTTGAGAAATATTACTCTGAAGCGGAACAGGAAACAGAAAATGATAATTTCAAATTCTTTGGTACAATTCAGCTTAATGATCATAATTTAGTAGACTCTTATAATTTTACAAAAAGTAATACGAATCAAATTATTAAAATTGATTATACTTATTATCAGTAAATTGTATTTAAAAATTTACTAAAAAAAAGCTGTCAAAAACGCTGTAACAACTATTTTGTACAGCGTTTTTTTTGCTTATTATTATGCAAATCCCTTCTTTAAAAAACAGAGTAATTATTGGTGTTTTTTATGACCCTGATAAATGATAAACTTTATCATTACTTTTGATATTTCAATGAAATCGTAACTAAAAATGTCACTCGATCAATACAAATCTCTCAGCATATTAAAATCAAAATTCGAAAGTTATGCTCCTATTTCATTGGATTCATGGCAATTGATAGAAAATATCGTTGAACAAAAATCAATAAAAAAAGGAGATTTACTTTTAAGAAACGGACAAATTGCAAAAGAAATCCATTTTATTATTCAGGGTGCATTACGAGCTTTCATAACTGATAGCGAGGGAAATATTTATAATAAAAATATCTTTCTTGAAGGTGATTTTGCAGGTTCAACAGCTTCTTTAATTCAGCAAATACCTTCTGATTTTGCGATTGAAGCACTCGAAGATTCCATTTTAATAAACATCAACCATAAAAAATATCGGGAACTCATTTTCCAAAACAATGATTTAAAAACGTTTTACATTGCTTATTTAGAAAGAAATTGGGTAATTGAAAAAGAGCAAAGAGAAATCTCTATCGTTATGAAAAACGCAACCGAAAGATACTTGCACCTTTTATCCAAACATCCTGATATTCAAGAAAGAATCCCGTTACTGCACATTGCATCTCATTTAGGGATTACGCCTACACAATTAAGCCGCATTAGAAAAAGTCTTGAAAAAGATTTGTAATCAACATATGTAAAGATTTTTTAAAAAAGTGACGCTTACCTTTGTCTTCATTATTATAATTAGTATCTAAATGAAACATATAAACCTGATCGAAGACAACATAAATAATCTTACCTCTTTATGGCGAACGGTTGGAGCTCCTTTCCTATCCTGTCACAAAAATCAAACCTTCGAATATTGTAAAATCGAAAATTCAGGATGGCCTAATAAATTGTGGTTACATGAAGATATTACCAAAAGAGATTTACCGGAGATTATAAAAACGATGCAGTCTAATTTGGGATTAGTTTTGCCGTATTGGGATATCTTCAAAACAAAATCTTATGAAATACTTGATGCTTATGGCTTCGAAATAAAAACCGAACAAGTTGCAATGGCATTAAAATTAGACCAGAAATTTATCCTTCAAAATAATCTTAGTTTTAAAAAAATTGATAACGAACAAGATGCTAAAATCTGGGCAAACCTCTATCCAGCTGCTTTTGGTTATGTGATTAGCAAAGAAATCCTTATTCACAATCACAATAAAGTACATTTTTATTTAGTTTGTTTAGAAAATAAACCGATAGGTACTTTTATACTTTTTCAAACCGAAAACAATATCGGAATTCATGGTGTTGGTGTTACGCCGGACATGCGAAGAAAAGGTTTTGCAGAAGAAATCATGAAGTTTGCCCTTAATCTTTCTATCGATTTAAAAGCTGATTATGCTTTACTCCAAGCTTCTGCAATGGGAAAAGATATATATACAAAGCTGGGGTTTGAAGATTTGTTTATTATCAAAAATTATATTTTAAGGGCGTTGTAATGGCACGCGGATGACGCGGGTTAAACGGATTTTACACTGATTATTTATTTTTCTATCGGTGCATTTTTTTTGCTCATTTTGTCCTACTGAGCGAAGTCGAAGTCCCGCAAAGTGATTCTTCCCGAATTGCGCAGCGAACAGACTTCGACTTCGCTCAGCCTGACAACTATTGCGGTTACTTTATTCAAAAAAAATCTAAAAATCTTTCCTCTATAATCTTTCCTCTATAATCTTTCTTCTATAATCTTTCCTCTATAATCTAAAAATCTAAATTAAAAACTTTGTCCCAAATGCCCCTAAAATAGTCTTAAATACCTATTAATTCAAAAAAATAAGATTCGTAAGTTTGTAATACATTAGCTAATAACTATTTAAAAACAACCTTATGAAAAAAGCAAAAATTATTTTTTGGATTACCACTATTATTATATTTCTATTTGAAGGCGTAATGCCTGCGCTGACTTCACAAAGCGAAATGGCAAAAGAAGGAATCAGACATTTAGGATATCCGGAATATTTCGGAAATGCATTGGTTGTTTTTAAAATCCTGGGAGTTTTGATATTAGTCATTCCACAGATTCCAAAAAATGTAAAAGAATGGGCTTATGCCGGTTTTGGTTTCGATTTCATATTTGCATCGATAAGTCATTTTGCTGTTGATGGAGTTAACTTTCAGTCATTTTTTCCCCTAATCTTTTTGGTTATTTTAGCAATTTCATACCATTATTATCATAGAATTGATCGCTATAAAAATATTGCTTTGTAAAATGTAGAAATGATGATCGAAGTTTTTAAAACAAATGTTCAGGAAATAGAACAATCAAATATGATTGTAGCCAAACTTCTTGAACATTTTCCGAACAGCAACATCAATTTTGATTTGGAAGATTGTGATAAAATTTTGCGAATCCATAGTATATCGATCTCAAGCGCAAGAATCATTGAGCTTCTCAATGCTCATGGTTTTCATTGTGAAGTACTTTTATAATTCAATAAAAAGCATAAAACCTCATTTTTACATTAATATTTTAAAATCATAATTTTATAATACTAATTATTAAACTATAAAAAATGAATTTACCATCTGGACATCAAGCAATAATGCCTTATTTAATTTTAAAAGGCGCATCAGAATTTATCGAATTCACCAAAAGAGTTTTCGGTGCAGCAGAATCTAATAAACAAACACGCGACGACGGTACTGTAATGCACGCCGAAATTACCATAAACGGAAGCACTATTATGGTCACAGACGAAAATCAAGATTGGGCAAAACAAACCTCAAACTTATTTATATATGTCTCTAATGCCGATGAAACATATAAAAAAGCATTAGAAAACGGCGCAACAAATGTAATGGAATTAAGTGATCAGGATTATGGCAGAACATGCGGTATAACAGATCCCTTTGGAAATGTTTGGTGGATTACTTCAATAACTAAATAAGTAAAACTAAAATTATCATCATGAAAGCCGAACTAAAAAAAGAAGTAGAAAATACATTTGCGGCATTATATCAAACACTTTCACTTTTTGACCAAAGCGAAATTAATATAATTCCATTTGATGGAAGCTGGACCCCTGGAAAAGTGACCCGACATATTATAAAAGCAACATCAGGTTTTAAAAAAGTTTGTGATGGAAATACTAAAAAACTAGAAGGTACAATCGATGAAAAAGTTCCTGTTCTAAAGAATATTTTTTTAAATTTCAATACAAAATATGATTCGCCGGAATCCATTTATCCTGAAGATTGGGAATACGACAAAAATAAACTTCTTTCTACGCTTCAAAAAATAGAATCAGAAATACTTGATATTGTAGAGAATTATGATTTATCCTTAACCTGTCTTGATTTTGAAATCCCGGGAATCGGCAACTTAACAATATATGAGTTAATTAACTTTGCTATTTTCCATACTAAAAGACATACGCATCAATTGAAAGTTATTGAAGGGAAATAGTTTTTAGTTTTCAGTTTTCAGTCGCAGTTTACAAGTTGAAACGTGAAAATAATTAAACCTGAACAAATTTATTTTTTATAGTAGATTGTTGACAAACACAAAGTTCAAATAGCTTTGTGTTGACCTAGCTTTGTGAACTTTGCGTTTATATCCATTCTCTCTGGAAAAAAACTTTGTTTGCTCTGCGAAAATTTTTTCTATCTTCTAACTTACATAAAAAAAGCGATCCCGTATTTAAAATACAGGATCGCTTTTTTATATGATTGAAAATTTATTGCTAAACTTTTGTTCTTCCAGTGATTAATGAAATTACGAATAATACCAAAAATATAAAGAATAAAACTTTTGCAATACCAGCAGCTCCAGCGGCAATTCCGCCAAAACCAAAAATTCCGGCTACTATAGCAAGAATTACAAATGTGACAGTCCAACGTAACATAATCTTAGTTTTTTAATTTATAAATGACTTTTTGCAAGTCTGATTTGTTTGTTATTCAAAATTCGATAATTCATACAAAATAGCTTAACTCTAAACAGTATTTTTTTATCGCAATCGACTATAAATCAATTTTTTGCGTACTTTTACAATTAACGATTTTTGTTATAGAATTCCCACATAAAACCTTTTGAGTTAATTTTTTGATCGATTGGATTAATTCTGCCTGCATTCGCAAAGTAATTTTATAAAAAATTTAAAAATCACATGGTTGTAGAAGGTTACAAATCTTAATTACTACACCATTTTGAAAAAACATTTTTTGATAAACTAATTTACATTTATTACAGTGTTGCCAATTAAAACTTGCGGCAGCAAAATTGAACCTTAACAACTTTATTAAACAGAACTAAAACATACTATTCATGAAAACGATATCAAATAAATCAAAAATAGTTTTTCTATCAACATTCCCTCCAACTCAATGCGGAATAGCAACATACACTCAGGATACAATAAAAGGAATTACAGACGTTTACGGTAAATCTATTACTTGCCAGATTTGTGAATTAGTTGATAAACCAAAAGCAAATCCAACACAGGCTTATACTTTAAACACAAAAAATAAAGAAGAATATACTAAAGTTGCCCACGAAATCAACAAAGATAAATCGGTAAAATTAGTTCATATTCAACATGAGTTTGGTTTATTTGGAGGAAACTACGGAGACTATTTATTAGATTTTTTGAATGAAGTAAAAAAACCACTGACTTATACTTTTCATAGTGTAATTCAAAATCCAAACAAAGAATTAAAAACTTTTGTAAAGTTATTATTATCCTATAGTAATTCGGTTTTTGTAATGACAAACCAGTCAAAAGAAATTTTGATGAGAGATTATGACATCGAAGATGAAATTATTACCTGCGTACCTCACGGAACTCATATTGTAATTTATGAAGCTCCGCAACAAGCCAAAGAAAAATTCAATATCCAGGATCGTAAAGTATTATCTACTTTTGGTCTTTTAGGAGAAGGAAAAAATATAGAAACCGGTTTACAGGCATTGCCAAAAATCATTGAAAACACACCAAACGCTCTTTATTTAATTATTGGCAAAACCCACCCCAACCTAATCGTTGACGGTGTTGATGCTTATCGCGATAAACTTGAAGCAATGGTTAGTAACCTGAACTTAAAAGATCACGTTAGGTTTATAAATGAATATTTAGATACAAATGAACTTTTAGATTACTTAAAAGCTACTGATGTTTATTTATTTACATCAAAAGATCCAAATCAGGCAGTAAGCGGCACTTTTTCTTATGCAATGAGTTGTGCATGCCCAATTGTAGCTTCAAAAATACCTCATACATTAGAGGTTTTAACTGAGGATTCAGGGATATTAGTAGATATCGGAAATGTAGACCAATTTTCAGATGCAGCCATCAAATTACTTTCAGATGACAATCTAAGAGAAGAAATGGGAATTAACGCTTTTAGAAAAACTCGTGCTTCATCATGGGAAAATGCAGCAATTACTCACATGAATACCTATCAGCAACTTTTTGAAAGCCAAACTGAAGTAAAATATACCTATCCATCAATACAATTGTCACACATCAAAAAACTGACAACTGATTTAGGAATTATCCAATTTAGTAAAATTTCAATTCCGGATCTTGAATCAGGATATACATTAGATGATAATGCACGCGCTTTAATTGCGATTTGTATGCATTACAAACTTACAAAGGATAAAGAAGATTTAGCATATATTCTAATTTATTTAGATTTCATCATACGTTGTCAACAGCCAAAAGGTGATTTTATCAATTATGTTGATCAGGAAAACCGCGAACATATCGAGCAAAATGCTGAAGTAAACTTAGAAGATTCTAACGCAAGAGCGATCTGGGCATTAGGAACAGTAATTTCACACTCGGATATTTTACCTGAAGCCATCACTAAAAAAGCATCCAAATGTTTATTGAACTCATTAAAATGGGCCGAAAGCATTCAATCGCCACGTTCAATAGGTTTTGCAACAAAAGGTTTATACTTATATCACACAGCTGTTCCTAACTTATACGTTGCTGCAATTATCAATAAACTGAATGCAAAATTGCTTTCTAATTATGAAATTCACGCGTCAAGCGACTGGAGATGGTTTGAAAACTCCATGACTTACGGAAATGGTATTTTACCGGAATCAATGCTGTTTGCATTTTTAACCACTAATAAACCTATTTATAAAAAAGTAGCTTTAGATTCACTTGACTTTTTAATGTCTAAAATGTTCAGTGAAAATAATTTCAAGGTAATCTCAAACAATGGCTGGTTACACAGAAATTCACAATCAGAAGTACATCCTTATGGAGAACAACCTATTGATGTTGCTTACACAATTCATACATTAAATTCATTTTACAGTGCTTTTGGTACGCCGGAATACAAACAGAAAATGAAGATTGCATTCAACTGGTTTTTAGGAAAAAATCATTTAGGTCAAATTATGTACAACCCAATTAGTGGTGGAGGTTATGACGGACTTGAAAAAGAAAATGTAAACTTAAATCAAGGTGCTGAATCAACTGTATGTTTCTTAACTGCAAGATTACTAATGGAAAACCTAAAATTATCCGAAATAAAAGTAATCCCCTTAATGAAACCCAATAAAGACGAAATTGCTATTAATTCGTAATAAATAAGATATAGATTAGTACTGACCAAAATCTATTCAACCCAGAAAATCCCTTTTTTATAAAAGGGATTTTTTGTTTTTTTGTATATTCAGGAAATTCTAAAACGAGCAATTTGACTGTTCGCGAAACCCGACAGGTTTTAAAACCTGTCGGGTTTACTGTGCTCAAAGTTGGGATCAATTTCTCCCTCCGTCAGAAACTAAAAAATTAGAAAACAAACAAACAAACAAACAAACAAACAAACAAACAAACAAACAAACAAACAAACAAACAAACAAAACGGCTCAAATCTGTTTAACCCGCGAAATCCGTGTGCCATTATTATAGATATATAATATACGAAATGAACCTAATAATCAGCCTTTAACATTTTCCGCATAACGTGATAATATTACACTTATTGTGTTTGACTATGTTAATTATATAAACTTCTAAAAAAGTTGTGTAAGATTTTCTTCCTACTTCTAAAGTAATTTTAACCTATAATAATCAAGGGGTATGCAATCTTCCTAAACCATTGATTTTATGCGATAGATTTAACTTAAAACATAGTATTTTGATTCTTACTTTAAAAAATACATTCACAGAAATAGGAAATGCAACCGTGTTTGCAAAGCAGTTTTTTAAAGAGGTTTTTGTTCCTCCTTATGAAACAAAAGAGTTCTTGAAGCAATGTTATGTTATTGGCTATAAATCCTTGCCTCTTGTTGCTATAACCGGTTTTATTATGGGTTTAGTACTTACGCTTCAATCAAGACCAACTTTGGTAAAATTTGGGGCGGAATCATGGTTACCCGGAATGGTGGCACTTTCTCTAATCAGAGAAATTGCGCCTGTTATTACAGCACTAATTTGTGCCGGTAAAATTTCATCAGGAATTGGTGCCGAATTAGGTTCCATGAAAGTAACAGAACAAATTGATGCGATGGAAGTTTCAGCGATAAATCCTTATAATTATTTAGTTGTAACCAGAATTTTAGCCTGTACATTAATGGTGCCTATTTTAGTCTTTTTTGCAGATGCTGTAGGGATCATTGGCGGATATGTAGGCATCAATATACATGGAGATGTTAATTTTTACAGATATCTCACACAAATTTTGCAATCATTAGAATTCCTGGATATTATTCCGGCAACTGTTAAAACCTTTTTCTTCGGATTTTTTATCGGAATGATTGGATGTTACAAAGGATTTAATGCCTCAAATGGAACTGAAAGTGTGGGAAAAGCAGCCAATTCAGCAGTTGTAACGGCTTCGTTAACCATTTTTATTATTGATATGGTCGCTGTTCAAATAACCGATTTATTTTTTTAAGATGATTAAGGATAAAGAAAACATAGAAGAACCTGTTTCAGATACCAAAACGCAAGAGCCTATGATTGTAATCAAAGACTTGCACAAAACTTTTGGGAAAGACAACAAGATTTTGCAAGGCGTAAATCTTACCGTAAATAAAGGCGAGGATTTAGTGATATTAGGACGATCAGGATCAGGAAAATCAGTTACTATAAAATGTATTGTAGGTTTAATTGAACCAGACAAAGGCGAAATAAAAGTATTTGACGAAAACATACTGAATCTAACAAAACCGGAACTGAATGCTATCAGAGTCAAAATTGGATTTTTGTTTCAAAGCGGTGCTTTATATGATTCAATGTCGGTTAGAGAAAATTTAGCTTTTACACTTAAAAAACACAAACGCGATCTAACTCCCGAAGAAGTTGAAAGTGAAGTTCTGGAAGCGTTGGATAATGTAGGATTGAGTGATGCTATTGACAAAATGCCATCCGAATTATCCGGAGGAATGCAAAAAAGAATTGGCTTAGCCAGAACTTTAATACTAAAACCGGAGATTATTTTATACGATGAACCAACAACCGGATTAGACACGATAACATCAAGAGAAATAAGCGAATTAATTCTCGACATCAAACATAAACGCAAAACTACTTCGATCATTATTACACATGATATGGCTTGTGCAAAACTAACAGCTGACAGAATCATGGTTTTAAAAGATGGAGTAATACACGCAGAAGGAACATACGAAGAACTAGAAAAAGACGAAGACGAATGGGTTAGGTCTTTTTTTCAATAATACTAAAAATAAATAATTAGAAATCATGGATAAGCAATCTGGATATACTTGGAAATTAGGAATGTTTGTAACAATAGGTTTACTGCTTTTTGTAATGGCGATTTACTTTATTGGAAAACAAAAAAATCTTTTTGGTTCAACATTCAACATCACATCCCAGTTCAAAACCGTTAGTGGTTTAGAAGTTGGAAATAATGTACGTTTTTCAGGAATTAATATCGGAACGGTCGAAGAAATTCAACTAATAAATGACTCCTCGGTAGTAGTAAGAATGGTCATTAAAGATGAAGTTCGTGAATTTATTAAAACAGATGCCCGTGCAAGTATTGGTTCTGACGGATTAATGGGAGACAAAGTGCTGACTATTTCTCCTGGAGTTAAATCTACAAAAGTGGTAGAAAATGGTGGTGCAATTCCATCTGTCAACGGAATTGAAATGCAGGATTTAATGAAAAGCGTTAAAAAAAGTGTTGATAATGCTGCTGTAATAACAGATGAACTTGCCATTTTTAGTCATAGTATGAATAACGGAAACGGTGCTTTGGCAAGATTAGTTCGCGATGATAAAATGGCGAGCAGCGTGTCAAACACACTTTCTAATTTAGAATCCGGTACAAAAGGTTTCAGTGAAAATATGGAAGCGGCAAAAAGCAACTTTTTACTTAAAGGTTATTTCAAGAAAAAAGAGAAAGAAAAAGAAAAGAAAAAAGAAGAACTAAAAGAGAAAAAGGAAGAACAACAGGAAAAAGCTGCTAAAGAAAAAGAAGAGAAAGAAAAAGCGGCAAAAGAGCAAAAGGAAAAAGAAGAGAAAGCGAAAGAGGAAAAAGCTAAAGAAGACAAACAAAAGCTTGAAAAGCAAAAAGAGGAAGACGCTAAAAAAGCGCAATCTGCAAAAGGAAAACAATAAAAATAATTACGCAGTGAAAACTTTTTAAAACATAGACACATAAATTTCATGTTTTAAAAAGTAATCAAAGAAGAAATATATTTCTTTTCACACAAGAATAATATATGCATTAAACAGATGGAATGCCTTTTTTTCAGTTTAAAAGTATGTTTGATGTGTTAAAAATAGTTGCTTCAACTACGATTAAAGTATATAATTATGAAAACCTCATATAAAAATATAAGCCTCAAAATTTTAAAAGTAACAGGAATAGTAATAGCAAGTATCTTGCTGTTACTATTTTTGATTCCGCTACTTTTTCCCGGAACAGTTGCCACTGAAGTAAAAAAAATCGCAAATGAGCGTTTAGATTCAAAACTGGATTTTACAAAATCCAGACTTTCTTTTTTTACACATTTTCCGTCGCTTACCGTTTCGCTTGACGATTTATCACTTACAGGTTCGGCGCCATTCAGCAATGATACTTTACTAAAAGCAGAACAAGTTGCTTTTGGGATTAACCTTAAAAGATTAATTTTTGACAATGAAGTAAAAATTAATAAATTATACGTTTCAAAAGCATTAATCAATATAATGGTCAACCAAAAAGGACAAGCTAATTATAACATTTATGTAGCTCCGAAAGATCAAAAACCGGAAGATCCAAATAACCCTGATGAAGGAACCGCAATCCGGTTAGAACGAATTGATCTTGAGGATTGTCATGTAAAATACAACGACCGTTCTGCCAAAATTATGGTTGATGCAAAAGGTTTTAATTATGTTGGTAAAGGAAATTTAAGCGAAGATATTTTTGATTTAAAAACAGATGCCAGAATAGACAATGTCGATTTCTATTACAAGCAAACAGCCTATTTAAGACAAAAAGAACTTCGTGCTGATTTAATTACCAGAATTAATACACACGCACTTTCGTTCATTCTTCAAAAAAATGAGTTACGAATCAATAAATTACCTTTAAAATTTACTGGTTTATTTACCATTTTAAGAGACGGATATAAAATCAATATTAAAGCAGCATCTGAAAACACCACCTTAAAAGATTTATTTTCAGTGATGCCGCCGGAATATTTAACCTGGATGGATGAAACCGAAATCTCCGGTAAAAGTGACTTGCTTTTTACTTTTAGAGGAAATTATAATATTGCCAAAAACCAAAAACCAGATTTGGCTTTCAATTTAAAAATTGATGAAGGTGCTATAGATTACCAGAATGCTCCTGCCCCATTAACAGATTTTAAAATGAATCTAAACGCGGTTTTGCCTTCACTTGACATAGAAAAACTATTGGTGAATCTGGATACTTTTAAGTTTAAAGTGGGCGAAAAAGATTATTTCACCGCTTATTTACGCAGTAAAGGTTTTAACGAAATGACAGTTGACGCAAGTGTAAAAGGCGCATTAGATCTGGCTACAGTTGATGCTGCGCTGGGTTTAACAAGTCTTGACTTAAAAGGGATTCTAAAAACTAATATTCAGGCAAAAGGTGTTTTTAGTACATCAAAAAAACTGTTCCCTAAAACTATTGGCGGAATCGCATTACATAACGGCTGGCTAAAAACCGACTCCTATCCTAACCCTATTAAAGACATCACTTTTGTGGCGAATGTATTAAACAAAGCCGGAACATTTCAGGATTTGATTGTTGCGGTTGCTCCTGCTTCATTTGTTTTTGAAGGAAATCCGATGTACGTAAACGCCACACTTTCTGATTTTAGCGATTTAGCGTATAACGCAAAAATAAAAGGCGAACTCAATGTTGGACGTATTTATCAGGTTTTTTCTCAAAAAGGACTTGATGTTACGGGTTATGCAAAAGCAGATCTTTCGTTGAAAGGGAAACAAAGCTATGCTACAAAAGGGCAATATGACAAATTAGATAATCGAGGCACTATTGTCTTAAAAAATATAAAAACAACCTCACAACTTTTCCCGAAAGCATTTTTTATCAAACAGGGAAATTTCCGTTTTCAGAATGAGAAAATGTGGTTTGAAAGATTTGATGCTTCTTACGGAAAATCTGATTTTGCCATAAACGGATATTTACTGAATACGATTAATTACTTTCTGGAATCACACGGAACCTTGAGCGGGAATTTCAATATGAAATCAAAACTGATTAATGTTGATGAATTTATGGCGCTTAAAAAGGGAGAAAATATTGATCGTAATATCGAAGTGCAATACGCCAGAGAAGATCATCCTAAAATGAGCGGAGTTGTTATTGTACCTAAAAACTTAAATGTTGCACTTACTGCAAATGCAGATAAAGTTGAATATAACGGTTTAGTTTTAAACAAACTGAATGGTAAAATAGGCATCACAAAAGATGGTTTTTATTTACAAAATACCACTTTTAATATCATTGATTGTATTATGGGAGTTGACGCTAATTATAAAGATGAGTCGCCAACATCAGCACATTTTGATGCTCATTTTACCGCCAAAGATTTTAGCGTTCAAAGAGCTTACAAAGAAATCCCGATGTTTCATGATATGGTTTCAGCAGCAGAAAAAGCAGAGGGAATTATTTCTGTTGATTATAAAATCAAAGGAGATCTGGACGGAAATATGGGACCTATTTACGAATCTCTTGAAGGTGGCGGAAAAATAAATTTACGCGATGTAAAAGTCAAAGGTTTGAAATTATTTGACGGAATCAGTTCTCAAACCGGACAAAAAGGTTTAGACGATCCTAATTTGAAAGGAATTGAAATTAATTCAACCATTGATAATAACTTAATAAGTATAGAAGATTTCACTTTTAGCGTTGCTAGTTTCAGACCTACAATAAAAGGAACAACAAGCTTTGACGGACTTTTAGATTTACGAATGCGTTTAGGATTACCTCCATTTGGTATAGTCGGATTTCCTATTGTGATTACAGGAACTCACGATTCCCCTAAAATTAAAATTTTCAGTAAAACAGGTCAAAAAATTATTGGAGCTGTTTATGATGAAAAAAATAACAAAGTAATTAAGGAAGAAAAAGTAAGTAAACGAAAAAAGTAAATTGCAATGAAATCTAAAAAACAAAAGAAAAGCAGTGCTTTCGAAAAATTTGCCACCAAAGTTTCTAAAGCCGCAGGAAGTACAACAGCTTTTATAGGTGCTTTTTTAATTGTAGTTGTTTGGGCAGTTTCAGGACCTATTTTCAATTATTCAGAAACCTGGCAATTGGTAATCAATACCGGAACTACAATTATTACTTTCCTGATGGTGTTTTTGATTCAGAAAGCACAGAATAAAGATTCACTTGCCATTCAATTGAAGTTAAACGAATTAGTGGCTTCAAACGAATATTCCAGTAATAGCCTGGTCGACATTGAAAGTATGACCGAGGAAGAAATGATTATCGTTCAAAAATATTATCACCGACTTAGTGAACTGGCTAAAGAAGATGAAAGCATCAGAAGTTCGCATTCTATTGCCGAAGCACAGGACCAGCACGAGCGAAAAGACAAAAACAGAACTAAATCACGCACCAGAAATATAACCAAAAAATGAAACTACGTTCCTCTGAAACTTTTTGGCCTTTAAAAAGCGCCATGAAATACAGCTATCCATCCATAGACGAAGATCTCAAAACAGAAATTTTAATTATTGGTGCTGGAATTACAGGCGCATTAATCGCTTACAAATTAATTTCCGAAGGTAAAAAAGTAATATTAGTGGATCGTCGCGACGTTGCTAACGGCAGCACGGCGGCGAGTACCGCTTTGCTACAATATGAAATTGATGTTCCGCTGCACAAACTTATAGAATTGAGGGGAGTACAATGCGCTGTAAATAGTTATACAAATGGAAAAAAAGCCATTTTTGATTTGCGAACTATTATTGATACCATAAAAAGCGATTGTCAGTTTGAGTTCAAAAAAAGTATCTACTATTGTTCCTTAAAAAAAGATATTCCGTTTTTAAGAAACGAATATAAATGCCGGAAAGAACACGGATTTGATGTTAACTGGCTGGAAAGATGGCATCTTGAAAAAATGGGACTTAATGCCATTGCCGCAATAGAATCAAAAACAGCCGCCGTTATGGATCCTTATAAATTTGCAAATGATTTAATTCATTACTGTAAAAAAAAGGGAATGCTGGTTTATGACCGAACCAATATTACATCGATTCAAAATCAAAAAGGAAAAGCAATAGCCCAAACAGAAGATAAATTTACCATAACCGCAGATCACGTAATTCATTGCACAGGTTATGAAAGCACCGAAACTATAAATGAAAAGATAGTAGATTTAAAAAGTACGTTTGTAATTGCATCCGAAAGTCAGGAGACTTTACCTACGGCTTTTAAAAACGCCATTTTTTGGGATACTTCAAATCCATATTTATACTTTAGAGTCACCAGAGATAACAGAATTATTATGGGTGGCGGTGATGAAGAATTCAAAGATGCAATAAAGCGTGATAAACTACTGCCTAAAAAAGAACAATATCTTTTAAGACATTTTAAAAGAAAATTCCCTAATATCGATTTTAAATTAGATTATTCCTGGGCAGGAACTTTTGGAGAAACCAAAGATGGTTTACCGTATTTTGGAAAACAAGATCCCAACAAAAATGAGCATTATGTCCTGGGCTTTGGAGGAAACGGAATCACTTTTAGCGTTATAGGAATGAATTCGATTTTAGACTCGATTAATGATAAAAAGAATCAGGATCTGGAGTATTATCGATTTGGAAGGTGAAAATTTTACTTTTTTTAAGGTTCAAAGGAACAAAGGAATAAAAGGTACAAAGAAGCCAACCTTTGAGCCTCTGCACCTTTGTTCCTTTGAACCTTTTTACTAAATAACCAACTCCATCTGAATATTACAACGTTTATAAGGTGTGGCTAAACCAAATACTTTCTGGAAACCCAATTTATTATACAAGTTAATTGCAGGTTTTAAGATTGTATTGCTTTCCAGATATATTTTGCTAGCGCCTTGTTCTCTGGCAGTATTTACAATTGCCTGACCTAATAAAAAGCCAATATTTTTCCCTTGAGCTTTTGGAGAAACTGCCATTTTTGCCATTTCAAAATCATACGTTGGATTTTTCATTTTGATCAGCGCACAAACTCCAACAGGCTCATTTCGGTACAAAGCCACGAAAATTTTTCCGCCTTTGTCTAAAATATATTCCTGCGGATTGTCGAGAGCTTTATAATCTGCTTCTTCCATTTCGAAATAAGTCGAAATCCATTCTACGTTTAATGATTTAAAAGCTTCAAGATATTGAGGTTCAAAATCTACAATTTGCACGTCATGGCTTTCACGTTTTTTCTTTTCCTCGTTTACCCTTTTGAATAAACTTTTTTGTTCCAATAAAAATTCCCATTCTTCAAGTGCTGCCCAGAGATTGTAACTTGATTCAAAAATTAAACCATCAACAGCCGCTTCCACATCTTTTAACTGCAATTTTAATTCTTTCGAAAATTCCATTCCTTGCGATGTCAGACCCACAATATTCCTGCGTTTATCATTGCTTTTTTGGCTTTCTTCGATCAATCCTGCCACAATCATTTCCTGCACAATTTTACTGACTGATGGTTGAGAATGACCAATTTCATTGGCAATTTCTGTAATGGTTATTTCCTTTTCTTCCATCAAGGTATAAAAAACCGGAAACCATTTTGGCATAAAATCCATTCCGTACGATTCATATATTTTCGCAGCATCATCAGTAATAATCGCTGTCATTAAACGTAATCGGCTACCTAAAGCCACCTTACCAACCTTATTAAAAAATTCCATATATAATTAATTACATAACTAGTTATGCAAATGTAATTGTTTTTTAGATACGAAGGTTATAAGAGGTAGAGTTTTTTTAGGTTTAGAAGTACAAAGTGGCAAAGGTTTCCTTAAAGGCGTACAACATTATCTTTTGAAATATGAAGATTAAAGGTTCAAAAAGCTTATAAAAGCCGCATAAATCCGTTTAACCAGTAAAATCCGCGGGCAAATTAGAAGCAAAAAAAGAATGCGAACTTCGAGAACACTTTTAACAGTAAGAAAACCGTATAAATCCGTTTAACCCGTAAAATCCGCGGGCAAATTATACACAAAAAAAAGAGACGCACTACTGTGCGCCTCTACGAAGACATTAATAATATCTTATATTGATAACAAAAAGCCTTTGTACCTCTGAACCTTAGCACCTTTGAACCTTCCTTGAACCTCCTTTTAAGCTGTAATAGCCAACGGATTCAAATTGAATTTATATTCTTTTGGAGAACAATTGAATTTTTCCTTGAAGATTTTAGAGAAGTAGCTTCTGCTGGTAAAACCAATGCAGTAAACTATTTCAGATATATTTAAATCAGAAGTTCTAATTAATATTTCGGCTTTTAAAACACGCATATGAGTAATGTAGTCATTTACGGTTCTGTTATGAATCAATTTGAAACCTTCCTGTAGTTTGTTTGGTGATAAACCGGACTTTTTACTTAGTGATTTAATCGTAAAAGCTTCTTCAGGATTTGCTTTAATAGCTTCCGAAAGTTCTTTTATTTCTTCCATTTCTCTTAAAGTCAAACAACTTGTATCTTTAGCACCAATGCTTACATCATCTGTATGTTGTTGGATTTCCATGGCAAGAATAATTCTTAAAATTCCTTCTTTCAATAAATTTCTAACGATTCCGGTTTGTGTAATCGCATTTAATTGTTCGATTTTCTCTGCAATTTTCAAATTATACGAACCTACATAAAAGAAATCCTGAACCTCATTATTTTCAAAGAAAGTATCTTTTACTTTATGATTCAAAGAATGTTTTTGATCTGCATTTTGCGTTCCCACAATTATCAATGTCAATTGAGTGTTTTTACCTTTTTCAAAGAACAAAACATTATCTTCTTTTTCCTTTGAAGTTACAATTGCAGTCTGAAACGTTTTAAAAGCACGTTCCTCGCCCGTAACACCAAATCTATGCGATAAATTTCCCTTTGAACAATAAGCAAAATATATTGGTGATGATTTTGAATTTAAAATATCCATTCGAACATCAACAGAAAATGTCATATCAAATTGAACATAAGAAATATTATCATTAAAAGAAGCACCAATTATAGAACCTTTGGCAAAATTATTATTCGTTTCTAATGTATATTCGTCTAAATCAAAAGTTACTTTTCCTCCAAAGTTTGCATTTAACTCTTCAAATATATTTTGAGTTTTTTCTGTATTTATAGTAACTATTTTCATTTTGCCCGGATTTAAATTCTACTTAATTTGATATAGATTTTATAGAGTAAGTTCCGTTTTGTGGTATACGGATTTCTAAAAATCTACGATTCAAAGTTCGGTCAGAAGTACAGCAAGAATGTTATATAATTTTTCTAAATTGTTTTATAATTACTTCCGAATGATTATTTTAAGATTTAAATTCTTTACCTTAACTATTGCAAAAAGTAATTATATGAAAAGTTTTTCCTTCTCCCCAATAGCAAAAGATGACGCTAAGATTTTGATTTTAGGCACAATGCCCGGAACAAAATCATTAGAGCTGAACCAATATTATGGACATAATCAAAATAATTTCTGGAAATTTATGTTCGCTATATTTAATGAAGATTTCACAACCGATTACGAAACTAAAAAAGCACTTTTGCAAAAAAATAAAATTGCAGTATGGGACGTTTTACAATTTTGTGACCGTGTTGGAAGTTTAGACAGCGCCATAAAAAACGAAATAGCAAATGATTTTGAAACATTTTTGGAACAGCATCCCAATATTAAAACCATTTTGTTTAATGGGCAGGCTGCAGCGGCATTCTTCAAAAAATATGTTCATTTAAAAAACCCGTATCGACTTATTACGTTACCCTCTACAAGTCCGGCAAATGCCAGTAAAACATATCAGTCTAAGCTAGACGAGTGGAAAATTATTGCGACATTATAATAAACCCCTTAGGTATAATGCAGCAAAATTTATTTAAATACATAGAAACATAGATTTTATGTGTTTGAAAATAGTAAATCAAAAAGAAACTCGTTTCTTACACATAACAATATATTAATGCTAATTAAACGCCTTTTTTCACTTCAATAATTCAATGTTATACACAATGTTGAAATCCTATAACATTTGTCTTTCAAAATATAACAGCTTTTCTTACAATCAATATTAATTTTACAAAAACAAATAAAGCCATGTAGAATGAATCATGAAATTGAGGCTTTTTTTAAGATATTTTAGATATTACTGAGAGAACTTTAATAAGTTTAATTATAAAGGAAACATTGGTTATGTTAGTTTATTTTTGGAAAAAAAGCTATTCTATTTTTTAGGGTAGCTTTTGTTTTTTATACCCATTAAACACAAAACAGCTATGAAAATTCAAACCTACTACAATCATATACGGTTTTATACACCGCATCATTTTGTTTATTATCCTATTCTGACTATTTTTTTAGCTTTAAGTATTTACTTTGCCTTCACAACAAATGATGCCTTAATCTGGACGTTTATAAGCGTTGTTTTTATCTTTTTATTTTGCCTTGCTTTTATGTTACGCCAGCATTATTCGTTAATTCTTCAAAACCGAATTGTGCGATTAGAACTTCGTTATCGTTACTTTACCCTTACCGGAAAAAGGCTTGAAGAATTTGAATATAAATTGACCGACGATCAAATATTTGCACTGCGTTTTGCGCCTGATAATGAAATACTTCCGCTTATAGAAGATGCTCTAAAAAACAACTTAACCGGAGATGCAATCAAAAAAGCGATTGTACACTGGAAGGGAGACTATAACAGGGTTTAACAAATGTCAATAGCAATAGCAACTTCAAAAATCAATTTCAAATTTTAAATTCAATAAAATTGATTTGCTTTTCTTTAAGCAGCTTTTCTTTTGAAATTGAACAAAATATAAATTAAAAAGCCAATCAGCCACATTATTACAATAACGCCAAAATAAATTGCAATAATTGACTGATGGAGATAGTTTGGCTCATAGAATAATCTTTCTAAAGTCATGAATTTTTCTTTCAAAGCTTTTCTGTCATAATTATTCCTGATCTCATTCAGCACCTCATCATTGTGATTTTTAAAATACTCAACATCTTTCGCAAGGTTTTTAGGAACAATAGCAGTTTCGATCCTGTATTTCTTTAAAAGTGTATCTAATTTTTTAAAATTAGTAACTAAAGAATCTTGCTTGTACTTATAAATCAGCTTGTAACGTTTTACCGCAGCATCAAATTGCTGTTTCTCTTTCGGAATGCCATTTACAGGTTGGTACAATGACTTATTTTCCAGAAATATGCAAATATCACCATCATATCTGGGCTTTACTTCCTGCCCTTTATAAATAATTTCAGTACTATCCTTAATTATTTTCTTAGAAATAATACGTTCCTTAAGTTCTTTTTGTCCAAAACCAATATGATCCAAAATCGAACTCGTTACTGTTGAAACTTTATCTAAATCAGTTGTCAGCATTTTCAGCGTATCAATGCTGTAATAGGTACTTTCGGTACTATAATTTTGATCCGAAATCAAAGTACTGTCCACAACTTCAATAACCGGATATGGTTTTGGGTATAAAATATTAAGCGGATTAAATAATTTCTCAGAACTATAAGATGTATAGTTATACAAAAACGGATTTAAAACATTCAGCAGCGTTTTATCCTTATTAAACTCTTTTTCTGATAATTCCGATTTCAATTTTGCATTCAATCCAAAACTATAACTCACAAAAAAAGAAAAACTCAAAAAAGAAATCAGCAATAAGACGCCGCCAATTTTAAGCAATTTTCCAAAAGAATAATTTTGTCCTGAATGATTTTTTAGTATAAAAATCAGAAAGAAAAGTAAAAACAAACCACTTACAAAGAAGTGCGAAATTGAAACATCATCATAAAATTTAAACCTGTAAAACTCAGTATAAATATCAATATTCCCAATTCCTTCAAACATAAAATAGCCATATAAAAAATAGCCCAAATGAATCAATAATAATACTACACCAGATTTTACGAAGAAATGCTTTAATTTTTTATCCATGTTTTATTTTAAGAGATTACTCTCAAATATAATTAATCTTTTTAAAAGTTAATGTCAATGTCAAAAATCAATGTGAATGTCAAAAATCAATGTCAATGTCAATGTCAAAAAGCAATGTCAATGTCAAAAATCAATTTCAATGTCAAAAATCAATGTGAATGTCAATGTCAAAAAGCAATGTCAATGTCAAAAATCAAATGTCAATTTCAAAAAGCAATGTCAATGTCAAAAATCAAAGTAAATGTCAATGTCAAAAATCAATGTGAATGTCATAATTAGGATAAAATTGAATTGTAATTGTTTTTTGCAATTATTTTTTGATATTGATTTTTGATATTGATTTTTGATATTGATTTTTGATATTGATTTTTGATATTGATTTTTGACATTGCTTTTTATAATTGTTTTTTGTAATTGTTTTTTGATATTGATTTTTGATATTGATTTTTGAAATTGATATTGATATTTCTTTTCACTGATTATCAATGTTATTACAGAAAAATAACAAGAAAAAACTCAGTATGTATGATTTTTTTTGCTAACTTTAAATGTTTCAATTTTATCAATAAATCTAAAAGTAAGTCTCATGAAAAAATTGTTTTATTTTTTGATAGTTTTCTTTTTCTATTGTACAATTTACGCTCAGACTACAGCTGAAATCCCCGTAGAAAATACTTTAACGACGCTACAAAACAATTCTAATTTGTCGGCTCAAAATTATGAGGCAGAAGATTTACCCTGGCACGGACGTCGTTTTAAATTTACCGCCGGCGTATTTTTTCCGTCAAATAATACACAGGTTGAAGTAGGAAGTAATAATGGTGATTTTGGAAATATGATTGATTTTGAAAACGATCTGGGATTTAAAAAAAATACTACCTCATTTACCGGAGCATTTGAATGGAGAATTTCCAGAAGATCCAGATTTGGCGCAGAATATTTTTATTTAAAACGAACAGCCACTAAAACGCTGCAAAAAGAGATAGAATTTGGCGACCATACTTATCCTGTCAATGCAACCGTTTCGGCATTTATGGACAATCAAATTTATCGCATTACTTATGGATATGCATTCGTATCACAACCTAAATATGAAATTGGTGCACTTATAGGAGCGCATATTACGCTTGCAGATGTGGGTTTAAATCTGGAAGCTGCTACGGCACAAGCAGAATACAAAGACAGTTTTGATTTTACTGCACCACTTCCCGATCTGGGACTTTGGACAGAAGTTGTTCTGGCAAAAAAATGGGGGATTTATGCAAATGCGAACTATTTTGCTATAAAAGTTGATGAAATCGACGGGCGTCTTTGGAGTTATAATTTGTCCGTATTATACAATGTTTACGAAAACTTAAGTCTAACAGCAGGTTATACAGGCTTGAACATGAGAATTGATGTAGACAGAGAAAAACTAAACGGATTTTTTAAATGGGGTTATAATGGTCCAACGTTAACTGCAACTTATGCCTTTGGGAATCACGTTAAGTTTTATAGACATTAAGTTTTTTTTTTGAACCATATAAGTTCATAGAAGAAATTATAAGTTTTATGTTGAATTTATATTACTGTTTTTTTTTGTCAAAATGCGGCATTAAGGATTGCAGTCAATGTCATTACGTTAAGCTTTTTTTGTAATTAGAGCAATGTAAACTAATATTTGAATGTGCCGTTAGGCACTAAATATTGGTAGTTAATATAATATAGATTCGAAATATGTTGGCGTGCCGTAGGTACGCAACAAAATGATAACTATTGCGTACCTACGGCACGCTAGATTTATTCCGATTTCTATGCGAACTACCAATATTTAGTACCTAACGGCACAAATGGTAAGACGCATCAAAAAATTTGTTTTTAAAAAATAAATCAGAATCACAAAAAGCACGAATTGTAATCGAAATAAAAAACCTTTGTCAAAGTCTAAAACTTTGACAAAGGTCCCGCCAAACTTATAATTTCTTCTATGAACTTATATGGTTCAAAAAAACTCAAAATAAACTTCAACTCATTATTTTTCAATGGGAGAAAATTTTATAGCTGTTCCTCCGCCAGCTGCTAATTTCAGATCTAATATGGTTTTGCTATTTACTTTTTGTTTTGAAATCGTCACCGGATATGGATTCGTTTTATAATTTGCTCCTGCTCCATCGGCATAAATTACGGCTTCGTAATCTTTTCCTTTGTCCAGAAATGATAAAGCTACATTAAGGTTTCTTGCATCTCTATTTGTTATCGAACCTAAATACCAGTTTTTTTCGTCCCAGTCTTTGCGGACAATTGTGGTGTAATCACCTATTTTAGAATCTAAAATTTTAGTCTCAGACCATGTACACGGAACATCTTTTATAAACTGAAATTCCGGTTTTCCTTCATAATTCTCCGGCAAGTCTGAAGCCATTTGCAACGGACTGAAAATAATCACATACAAGGCTAATTGATTTGCCAAAGTAGTCTGCACTCGCGCTCCTGAAGGCGTTTTATAATCAAAATTAAAATTTCCCGGTGTATAATCAAACGGTCCGGAAAGCATTCTGGTAAAAGGCAAAGTCGTTAAATGTTCCGGAGTATTTCCTCCATCAACTGACCACGCATTATATTCCTGACCTCGCCCGCCTTCCTGCGTCATAAAGTTAGGATATGTACGCTGTAATCCTGTTCCTTTTATAGGTTCGTGATTGTCGATCATGATATGATATTTCGCCGCCGTTTCCATTACTTTTCTGTAATGACGCGCTCCGTATTGGCTGTCATGCCATTCTTTTTTATCCAGATATTTATTTACGTAACCTGTTTTTACGGTATTTACGCCCATTTTTTGATACAATTTAAAAGCATCTTCAAGTTGGCTTTCGTAATGTTTTGTTGCTCCGGCAGTTTCATGATGTCCTATTAAACGAACATTTTTTATCGCGGCATATTTTGTAATTTCTTCAAGATTAAAATCAGGATATGCTTTTACAAAACTAAATGATGAACCGTCAGCAGTCCAGTCGCCGTCCCAGCCTTCGTTCCAGCCTTCAACTAAAACTCCGTCAAGATTGTTTTTTGCCGCAAAATCAATGTATTCTTTAGTGTTTTTAGTTGTTGCGCCATGCTTTGGTCCTTGTCCCCAAGTGAATTTTTCTAAATGCATTCCCCACCAAATCCCAATATATTTTGAAGGCGTAATCCACGAAAGATCTTCAATTTTTGAAGGTTCGTTTAAATTCAGCATAATGGTAGAAGTCGCTACTTCGCCCGGAGTTTTTCCCACAACAATAGTTCTCCACGGAGTTTTAAAAGGTGTTTGAGCATAGACTTTTACACCATTTTTCCACGGTACTAACTCGCTTTTGTATTGTTTATCATTTGTTTTAAGTAACGTCATTGAAGTAAAATCCGTTAAGTTGGCTTCGTGAATTGCCACAAATAATTTTTCTTTGGTTTCAAAAGTCGCCGGAGTATTTATCGTATCGGTTTTACTTGTTGGCGTTTTGCGATACGTACTTTCATAATAACTGTTTTCACGATGGACGGGAATCCACCAAACATCATTATTTGATTTAAACGTGAATTGAGTGATCTCATTTGATATTTCTACCTTATCTAAATGGGGTTGTTTTGGGAATTCATATCGAAATCCTGCACCATCATCAAAAATCCTGAAAATAATATCAACCAGACGCTCCTCGCCTTTGGATTCTTTCAAATGAACAATTAATTCGTTATGGTGATCTCTCACTTTTTTGAATTCTCCCCACGGTTGTTCCCATGTTTCATCCGCTGCTTTTTCTTCGGTGGAAACCACTTCAAAACCATCTGTCATTTTTTGGATTCCTTTAAATTCAAATCCTAATAAAGAGGGTTCTATAACGGATTTTCCGTTAGCAGTAAAACTATATTGCGGCTGACCGGAAGCAGTTAATTCAAAAACTAGTTCGGTATTTTTTCCGGGAGAACTTATTTTGTATGTTTTTTTAGTACCAGAACTGCAAGCGTAAATCAATATCAACGCTAAAGCGATTAAACAGTATCTATATTTTATGTTTTTCATTATTTAATTGTATTAATTACAACTCTTATTTAATTTCGTTTAGTAACTGTTTTGCTTTTGCTGGCTGCATGGAAACAAAATAATTAAAAGCCTGATCTAATTGTTTTTGGGCATCGGCATTGCCTTTCTTTTCTGTTCTCAGATTATACATTTTACTGATATCAGGAAAAACAGTTTCGGTACTTTTTACACCTGCAAATGCTTTTACTTTTTCAATATAGCTATAACCGAATTCTACCGTTGGTTCAAACATTGTTCCTTCGCCAAAGTCGTTCCAGGTGATTAATTGCAGGAAGTTTATATTTTCATTTTTAGCCAGAGAAAGTGTTTCATCAAGAGTTGCCCCACTGTTATGTTCTATTGTCCAGCCAATTGCTGCTCCACCGCCGCCTTCGGCATAAAAATCTTTAAATCCGGGATAAGCACTTCCCATTGCAACAGCTAATTTTGGTTTTGTATTGGTATAAAAATTAGTGAGATACGTACTGTTTTTATACACCCAGGCATATTCGCCTGAAGCATTTTCTCCTGCTTCTACTGATTGATCCCAAAGCGTTAAAAAAGTAGGTTTTGTGGTTAACGTATTAAAAACGTTTGTCCATTCGGCTGGAGTTTGCAATACAATTGGTCCAAAATTCAGCAACAATGGTTTCCCGTTTACTTTGATGTAATTTTTATCATCAAAATAATTTTTCTCCATATAAGCCAAGTCGGTTTTTGCTGCGCTGGTAACAGATATTGCTTTTCCGGCATTTACTACATTCGTCAAAATTCTATCTTCGTAAACTATGGCATATTCTAAACCAACTTTGTCCAGCATGGCGATAAGCTGTTCTGTGTTTTCTTTTACCATTCTGTAATCGTTGACATCATAAGTGCCGTACCAATCGATTAAAACTCCATCGATTCCGGAATATTTCATCAATAATAAATGATTTTCGATCACATTTTTATCACCTGAATGATAGGGACCAATTAGCGGATAATAATAGGACGCAATTTCTCTGCGATTGTTTGCGCCTGTGTTGTTTGGATTTTTGTTTGCCATTGTCCAGTGATATCCCCATTTTTTATCGGCGCTACTTTCATTGGTTTCAAACCAGGGCATATAATGAACGTAAATTTTGGTGCTATTTGTTTTTTCAATCGCAACAGGCTGAATTGTTTCTGGTTCTGTGGGCTGATCTGAATTTTTATCGTCGCTGCTACAACCTGCAATGACTAAAATATTCATGATCCCAAAAAACAATAATGTGATAGATCTTTTCATATTGATGTATTATTTGTTTTTATTTTTCTGCCATTGAATTTTCTCACGAAGATTTGGCAGATTGAGCTGATTTTTTTTGACACTGCTTAAAAGATTATCACAGATTTTTTAATCGTTTTAATCTGAAAATCTTTGGCTAAAATTATTTCACGCAGATTTAAAATGATTTAAGCAGATTTTGCAGATGTTTTTATTTTTTTAATCAAAATTAATCTGCTTTAATGAGTAAAATCTGCGTGAAACTTTTTTAATCTTTTAATCTGTGCTAATTTTTTCTCACGCAGATTTTGCAGATCTGGCAGATTTTTTTTTTGCTACTGATCAAATGTTTTTTACTAGAAATGTTACAATCGGATTTATTCAAATACATCAAAATTAGATCTGCTTAATCTGTAAAATCTGCGTGAAACTTTTTTAATCATTTTAATACTTTTATCTGTGGCTAATTTTTTCTCGCGCAGATTCTGCAGATCTGGCAGATTTTTCTTTTGCCCATGATTGAATGATTTTTAATTTTTAATTCTCAATTTTTAATTTATACCCTCATTTACATAAAAAATATGTCAGCCTTCCACGACTAACCAACACGGAAGACTGACATTCAACAATTTAGTACCCAGGATTTTGTACCAAATTTTTATTTGTGGTTAAAACTGTACTCGGAATTGGGAAAATTGCTCTGTATTTCTCCGTTGCTCCTTTTTCCCACCAAGGAAGAAAATAGGTTCCAAAACGGATATTATCAGTTCTTCTTCTTCCTTCAAATGTAAATTCCTTCAGCAATTCTTTATCTATAAAATTAAGGTCGATTGTTGTTGGCATTTCTTCTCCCGCACGTGCTGTAATTTGCTGAATAAAAGGTTTCGCTAAATCAGCAGATCCTAAACGAACGTAACATTCCGCTTGCATCATCAGGATTTCGGCATAACGAATTAATACAAAATCGTGATCACGTTCCCATTGTTCTCCGGCTTTCATTTCGTATTTTCCTAAACGGACTCCTTGATTTTCTTTGGCATCAGCCACACTTGTAACTGTTTCTGTATAAGTTAAAGGTTCTCCGTTATCCATTACAATAACTTGTCCGGTTGCTGCATTAATCTGATCACCGGCAACCATACATTTTCTTCTTTTATCTGTTGCTGCAAAAGCCGAATAAACGCCAGGTTGTGCGCACATTCCGTTTCCACTCCACGGATAATCATTTCCCGAAGCCGAAATTGTTAATTTATGAAGATAATGGCATGACATTGAGTTCATATAATTACCTAATGTTCCTGCTTTTGAATCGTACGGAATTGCGAAAATAATCTCTGGTGACTTTTGATTTTCTGTTGCAAAATTGGCAAAGAAATCAGGCGTTAAAGTATATCCCGTCACTTTCTGACACATATTAATACAATCCTGCCAACGCGCTGTCCCTATAAAAGCTTCAGAATTAAGATATAATCTGGCCAATAATGAATAGGCTACGTTTTTTGTTAATTTAGAATACACCACATTTGATGTTAAATGCGGAATCGCGTCCAGTAATTCTTTCTCGACAAAATCATACACTTGTTTTCTGGTAGAATTGGATGGCAAAGAGGTATCTTCAAAATTTACTACGATTGGCACATTCCCAAATGCATCTAAAAGATTGTAGTAATAATAGGCTCTCAATGATTTTAATTCGGCATAAATTGGTGCTTTTGCAGCATCTGTCAACGATGATTTATCCACTTGATAAAGGATCGAATTGATCTTGGCAATTCCGGTATAATTGTAACGCCATGACGAAAGAATCAAACGGTTATCTGCTTTCCAGATATGTTTTTGTACATCCTGATATTGACCTCCGTCGTACCAGTTTGTTCCTCTTGTTGGGATTGTAGCTTCATCTGAAGCAGTTTCATTCAAAAAGAAAACATACTCACTTGTTGGATAATTATTTGATATTCCGTCAGCAAATCCTCTTAATGATGAATAGGCTCCTCCCACTAATGCATCAACTTCTTTTGGAGTATTTCCAAAATTTCCATCTTCAACTTTATCATATAAATCTTCATTTAAATTGGTACATGATATCGTAAAAAGCATGCTAACTAATAGTGCTGCAGTTATTTTGATTTTCATTTTATATATTTTTGAGTTAATCGCTTAGTTATTCAGCGTAAAATTTAATCCTACAGAAATCGTTGTTGGACGAGGATAATTATTATATCTGTCAATTCCCGGAGCTGCTAATCCGGTTAAATCCATTACGCCTGTTTGATTTATTCCGTCTTGTGCATTTAAACCAATTTCAGGATCTACGCCTTTATAGCTTGTAAATACGGCCAGATTCTCTCCCATAAGATATATTCTAAGTTTAGAACTTTTGTATTTTAAAGGCAAAGTATATCCTACGGAAACGGTTTGAAGCCTGAAGAAAGAAGCATCTTCGATCCAGTAATCTGAATATTTAGGTGCAGATGTGATGCCGCTATTCAGGAAATCATCCGGAACATTGAACGTTGGTAATCTGTTAGGATCATTCAGCATCATGTTGGTTGCGTTTAAAGCTTTTTGACCAAACATTCCATATCCTGAAACGCCTAAATCAAAGTTGCCATAAGTAAAATTCATTCCAAGACCCATTGTTAAATCAGGCTGAATATTTCCTAAATCTCTTTTATCAGCATCCACTAAATTACTTTCTGCCACTACACTTCCGGCTGCATTATAGTACTGAATTTTACCATTTTCATCAAGTCCTGCATTTTTGAAACCCCAGAAAGTTCCAACTGGATATCCTTCGGCAATAATTTGAGAATATTGTCCAGACATTCCTGCTAATCCGTGAAGAGATCCGCTGTAAATAACATCGGTTTTATAAGTAGGATTTGATAATTTTTCTATTTTTTGAATGTTGTGTCCTAATGTCAAATTCGCATTCCAGGAAAATTTATCGCCTTTTATAATATCGGCATTCAAAGTAAGTTCAACTCCTTTGTTTGACATTTCCCCCACATTTGCTAACATTGTTCCCACTAAATAAGGCGGTTGAGGCACTTCGTAAGTGTATAATAAATCGTCGGTATTTTTTACGTAATATTCAAATGAACCAGTAATTCTGTTGAACAGACTAAAATCTAAACCAACATTTAATTGTCTTGTTGATTCCCATTTTAAGTCAGGATTTGGGTTTTGTTTTGGCGAATAAGCTAAACTCCACGTTCCTGTTGCAGGATCATAGTAACTATCATTACCGACTCCTAAAATCGAAAGTGATTTATATTCCCCAATTCCGTCCTGATTTCCTGTAACTCCGTAACCCACTCTCACTTTAAGATTGTCTAACCAGCTTTTTGTACCACTCATAAACTCTTCGCTGGAAACTTTCCATGCTGCAGAAGCTGATGGGAATGTTCCCCATTTATTGTTTTCTCCAAAACGGCTTGAACCATCACGTCTCACTGTTCCGGTCAGTAAATATTTACCATCATAAGCATAATTTGCACGGGCATAAAAGGAAACTAAATTTGATTTGCCTTTATACGAATACACATCGCCTAAACGATAATTGTAACCCGCACCAAGATTGTTATAACTAAAAGCATCGGTTACAAAACCACTTCGTTGTGCGCCAAAACCTTCATAGATATTTTCTAAATACGAATATCCTGCAAGTGCGCCAATCGTATGTTTGTCGATCACTTTATTATAGTTTACATAAAGTTCGCCTTGTGCATTTGCATATTCAGCATAGGTTCTTTGAGCATAACCGTTTTCAGTCACTCCTTCCATAACCGCATAACTTGGTTTGTAAGTGGCTCCTTTTACCGCATTATGTTCATAAGATATATTCGCAACCGCAAGAAAATCTTTTGCAAATTTCACTTCGGTTTTAAAATAGCCTAATAATCTGTGTCTTTCGTTATCAACGGTTCTGTTCGTTAAAATTTCAACGGGATTTTCATAAATATTTCCTGCTACAGAGGAGAAATTTCCGTTAGCATCATATACCGGAATTGTTGGATTTAAATTATAAGAACGTTCAAAAATTCTATAATCCATTGGGTGCCATTTGTCAACATTGGCAAATAAACCCATGTCAAATTTCACCTCTTTATTATCTCCCAGATATTGATAGGCATTGATGTTTCCGCTCAATCTTTCAAGACCCGTTTTTTTGATCACACCTTCATTATTTAAATACGAAAGTGACGTTCTGAAACCACTATCTGCTTTTCCTGAATTAATACTTAAAGTATGTGACTGCGAAATAGCCGTTTGCTGTAACGCTTTTTGCCAGTTTGTATTTCCGCCGTAATCAACAGCATCCGTATTTCCTGTACTGCGAACGTAACCTCTCCATTGATTGGCTGACAAAAGATCTAAATTATCTGTTACATAACCCACGCTTGATAAACCGCTGTACGTAACCGAAACTCCTTTTGTACCTGATTTTGTGGTAATAATAATAACTCCGTTTGCTCCTCTTGATCCGTATATGGCTGTCGCCGAAGCATCTTTAAGAACATCAACTGATTTAATATCAGATGGCTGAACAATATTAATATCAACTCCCGCAATTCCGTCAACCACAATCAGCGGACTATTACTTGCAGTTAGGGAAGTTCCTCCGCGCAAGCGAATTGTAGAACCCGCAGCCGGATCTCCGGATGGGCGAATGATATTTAATCCCGCTACTTTTCCTTGTAAAACCTGTTCTGTAGAAGAGATTGTTCCTTTTACTAAATCATCTGATTTTAAACTAGAAATCGCTCCCGTTAAATCTGATTTTTTTTGCGTTCCGTAACCTACAGAAACTACCTGAACCTCAGCAAGCATGTAACCGTCATTTTGTAAACGAACGTCTAAATTAGGTTTTGTTGCCGCCGTAATCTGTACTTTTTGAGTGGTTGAACCAATGAATGAAACTTCAATAGCACCTCCTAAGGCTACAGATATAACAAATTTACCGTCAAAATCTGTGGTAGTTGCATTTCTGGTTCCTGCTTCAAGAACTGTCGCTCCCGGTAATGCAGATCCTGTATTATCATAAACGTTACCTGTTACCTGCTTTTTTTCCTGAGCAAATATTCCTGCCGAAAGAAAAAGCATGAAAAGCATGAATACCACATTTTTAGTAGTCCACATGTGATGCAGGACTATTTTTTTATTTTTACTATTCATATGTAGTTATTTATTGTTTTTTTTATCGGTCATATGTAATTCGCATAATCATTATTGGTTATAACCACATTATGAATTATGCCGATTCCATTAGAATTGATATTTTAATTTGATAGTGAATTATTTGTCTAAAGTTTTAAGCGGGATGGTAGTATCCGAAATTGTTTTGTCTTTATTGTCTTTTACCAAAACATGAATTTCATTTAAATTCGGAATCCCGTTAAGTTCTGAAACCAGATTAACAAATCCTTTAATCTCTGCCGTTCCACCGGAAAACTCGCCTGAAATTACTTTGCTACCGGCTGTAATCGTGTAAAGCAATTTATTCACACCGGATTCATTGTTTTTTCTGGACATTCCAAGAAAATCTTTCTGACTAATCTGCAAAGGAAAAAAGGTAAAAACCGGTGGTGGTGGCGGTACAAAAGCTCCGGCAAATAGAACCTGATCCGGAGTTGTTCCTGCCCAATCATCTTTTACCATCAGGAAAACTAAATTTTCCATAACATAACCGTCCGGTGCATTATAATAGTCCTTTGGAACTAAATCTATTTTATAAAAACCGTTTCCTAAATCTTTCATTTTTGTTTTCGCCGCAATTTCAGGCAACCACGATTGGTATTCTTGTTTAAGATCCCAGTCGTTTAGTCCGCTGTGCATATGAACACTCGTTGCACCTGCAAATCCTGGAGCTAAATTGGCATTAAACAAAATACTTACACCTTTGTCAATTGTTGGCTTTGCAGGATAAGACCTGATGAGCTCGTTTGCCGTGTAAAATGTTGTAAAATCTGTATAGGGCATATTTCCCACTTCACTTTGTTTTGACCCGTTTTTATTTTTTAAACGGAACCAAAATCCTACACTCGCTGCAATTTCTGCCGGAGTTTTAGAAAAATATTCTGTTGGAGTCAAAGTAAAACTCCAGATTTTATCTTTTACGTGCGTTAGTTTGGCAAAGTCAGATGAGTTATCAAAATTTCCTGCATCCGGCTCAGATGGTGACCAGATCCACATATATAGATCTTCGTTCTCAGCAAACGTACTCGCTGACATATCAAAATACCACGTCACTTTTTCATCATATTTGTATACCACCGGAAACGATGACATAGCGCCCACAGCTCCCGCACTTTCTTGTGCCTGCATAAAATTAGGAGCCATAAAAAGGGCAAGTAAAACTGTATATATAAATTTTTTCATGTGTATATCATATTTGTTTTTTAAAGCAAATGGTATCGCCATCCTTTGTTCCGGTTTGTTATTTAGAAACATGGCGATTTCATATTACTTTTTAATTAATAGCATTTAATTTAAACACGTAAGACACAAATGGGCTTCCTCCGGAACTGCGAACCAACTGAATTTCCATTTCTTCGTTTTTCCCCGGAACCGATGTTAATCTGAGTTCATCTGTTTTTTGAGTTTTCTGAGCATCGCTATACAAATAAATCCTGATAGCATTTCCTGCTTTTGTGGGCTGAAAATCTGAGCTTAACTGCCAGAATCCTTTTGGGGCGAATAAAGGAGGAACATTGCCTGTGACTTCATAACTTGTTGGATTATTTTTTTCATCTACATTGAATTTGATTTTAAAATCCTCGTAGTTAAAATAAGTACTCAAGTTTTCTTCGCTTGGTTCGATCTTATTTGCCTTTGCAAATTCATCGACCATCTTCAAATTTGTTAATCCCCAATTTCCATTTACTTTCTCATAAATGGTAATTGGATCAACGTAGCTTCCGTCTTCTGTACTATCGCAGGAAATCGCAAATATGCACATCAAAACAGCTAACCAGTAAATACTTTTACTTCTCATAAATTTTGGTTTTTGTTAGTTTTTATTCTTCTAAAAGAACAGCACGAAACTAGATGTTAAATAAATCTAAAAAAAAACATCTGTGAAAAATCAAGATATAATTCGCCTTTTTAAAAGTTTAAAGAACTGAAAACCAATTTACTATTACGTTTTCGTAATTTAAAAAATCAAGGTTTTGTTGAGATGAAAATGACAATTAAATAATGGTTAAAATGACAATATCTAATATAAACGAGATTATTTTTTCACTATCTATATATTTGAATAGTTTTTATTGTATAATTGCAAGTCACTAGACCACTTTTAACATTCACAAACCATTTTCACGCTATAATTTCCTTTCCTTAATGTATATTACGAAAGAAGCTACCCAATATTTAAAAGTTGCCAATCATCAGCTCTTGAACTATTTTTGAATTAAAAACCGAATTAACCCACACTGAACTAAAACATTTTTTCTACCCTAACCAAACCAAAACATGCGAAGAATAGTAATTCTATATTTTTTCATTGCAGGTTTTTCACTCTCTGCAAAAGAGACAAATCCTGTTCTTGAAGAATTAGATAAAGTGCTCCTGAAAAAGGATATTTACTTAAAACAGAAGTATCGTAAAATTGAAACTTTAAAGAAAAACGTTTCCAAGTTTACTTTGAGCCAAAACAACGAACAGCTTTATGATAATTATATGTTGTTGTTTGAAGAATATAAATCTTTCAAATACGACTCGGCTTATTATTATTTAGAACAGGCAAAATTCAAAGCAATAGTGCTTAAAAAACCTGAATATTTATCTAAAAGCAGGATTAAAGAAGGTTTTGTGCTGCTTTCGTCCGGACTTTTTAAAGAAGCAATTGATACTTTGAATGTTATTGATGATAAAAAACTGGATCTCAAAAACAAATTCGAATTTTATTCCATCAAAGCACGCGCCTATTATGATCTTGCCGATTATAATAAAGACCAGCGTTTTAATATTCATTATGTGCAGCAGGGAAATCATTTCCTGCAAAAGGCACTAGAATTAATTGGTACAAATACAAACGAATATTGGGCAGCAGAAAGCTTAAAACGCCTTAAACAACAAGATTGGCGTGGTGCCGAATTTGCATTTAGTTACTGGATTAACAACTACAATTTACCGGCGGATTATTACGGAATCGCGACTTCTAGTTTAGGCTATATTTATTCTGAAAGAGGATATACAAAAAAGGCGATTCAGTATCTTGCTCTTGCGGCTATTGCCGATGTTAAAAATGCGACAAAGGAAACTGTTGCGCTTAGAAATTTAGCCAATGAACTTTTTAAAATGGGGTTTCTGGACAAGGCAAATGAGTATATTAATATTGCCATGGACGATGCGACCTTTTATAATGCAAGGCATCGTAAAATCGAAATTTCATCGATTTTACCTATTATAGAAAAGGCGCAATTGAACAATGTAAAGGAGAAAAATGATAAACTGGAAAGGATTATTATTCTATTGACGATTTTAACCTTGATTATTATTTTGTTTTCGATTATTATTTTCAAACAATTAAAGGAAAAAAATAAAGCCCGAAAAATAATGGCTTCGTCGTACGCGCAACTTCAGGAAATGAACATTAGTTTAAGCGAAGCGAATAAGATTAAAGAGGAATATATTACGTATTTTATTAAGGCAACTTCGGCTTTTATAAACAAAATAGATCATCTGCAAAAAAGCACGCTTCATAAAATCATTACCAAAAAAACAGATGAAGTTATCGCGAGTTTAAAGCGTTATAATGTAAAGGAAGAACGAGAAAATCTCTTTCATCAGTTTGATGAAATCTTCCTGAAATTATTCCCCACTTTTGTGACTGATTTTAATCATTTATTCCCAAACGATCATAAATGTGTCGTTAAAAAAGGAGAACTTTTAAATACCGAATTGCGCATTTTTGCTTTGTACAGATTAGGGATTCAGGATAGCAGCCAAATGGCAGAATTCCTGGAACTTTCTGTAGCTACAATCTATACGTATAAAACAAGAATCAAAAGCAAATCTGATTTTAAGGATACTTTTGAAGAGAAGATTATGGCGATTAAAACTATTTAAATTATTTTTTTGGCCGCGGATTTAAACGGATTGAACTGGTTTACACAGATTATTTTATTTAGCGTATTAAGTCAAAAGGTTTGCCACGAATTACACAAATTTTCGCTAATTTTTTATGCTGTAAATTGATAAAAAAGAACTCGTAAAAAACGATATAATTTTTTTTGCCCACGGATTGAGCGGATTAAACAGATTGAAACAGATTATTTTATGTAGAGTCTTAAGGTATGCCACGAATTACACAAATTTTCGCTAATTTTTTATGCTGTAAATTGATAAAAAAGAATTCGTGAAAAACGATATAATTTTTTTTGCCCACGGATTGAGCGGATTAAACGGGTTTACACAGATTTTTTAATGTGTGACATAAATCGCCACGAATTCACGAATTTTCGCATCCAGATTGTGGATAAATAATTCGTGAATTCGTGGATGTCATTTTTTATGTTTATTCTAAAATCAAATTTTTACGTTTCAATAGTCAGCTCCAGCGGGGGCGGTATGTTAATAGCAAAATTCATGCACAAGAGAGACAAAGCTCCAGCAGAGCGATATGTTTATAGCAAAATTTATGCGCGAAGAGAATCAAAGCTCCAGCGGCGCGGTATGTTTATAGCAAAATTCATACACAAGAGAGACAAAGCTCCAGCGGAGCGATATATTTGATGTCAGGGTATAAATTATGTCACCCCGCTGGGGTTTTATGGAATCGACATAAAATTTTCTATAAATATGGCGTCCCGATGGGACTTTAAAATACCAAAAGGGTCAAAAGCCACGAATTCACGAATTATTATTATTATTATTATTGACAATGAGTATTTGATTCGTGAATTCGTGGCTATCATTTTCAACCTTTATTCTGTTCCCATATTATACAATTTCTAATAATAAAATCTGTGATAATCCGTTTAATCCGCATAATCTGTGGACCATTTTATTCTGAAGATTCCAATTGCAGCACTACATTTTGATATCGCCTACTTAATGAAAACAACTGCTCCGCAAAAATCATTATAGCAAGCGGAACAAAGAAAAACGAAATTAGATTTTCCTGATATAAAAAGTAGGTTGTAAAAATGAAAATACGTCCATATTCAAGATAATAAATCCATTTTCGCTGTTCTAACAAAGCACCGCAATTGACTAATGTTATCAGGATAATTAATAATACAACAATCTTATCAACGACATTTAAGTAGTCAAAATAGTAGGTAAAAGCAGTTAGAAATAAAGTAGAAATTCCTAATTGTATATAGAGATAATTTTTAAACCGGAGCCTTTGATGCGGATTCGTTTTATCCTGTAAAAAACGTTTTTCTAATATGGGACGAATATCCTGATCCATGTGGGCGGGACTTCCAAAAACGGCTTTCCATTTGGCGCGAAAACCTACGGAGCGTTTCCATAATTCGTAAATTTCGAAGTAATAATGAAAATGCTGCCACAGGAAACTATAACTTTTTAACGGATGTGTTAATCCGTATTTTGGCTTTTCTTCCTCTGCCTGAAAAGTTCCAAAAAGCCGATCCCAAAAGGTGAACATATCACCGTAATTTTTATCCAGATATTTTTCGTCAGATGCATGATGAACACCGTGAACTGATGGCGTTACCAAAACATATTCAAGCCATTTTATCCGACCAATAACTTGTGTGTGCGTAAAAAACGAATAAGCGCCGTGAACAATCAACATTGTAATCACCATTGACGGATGAAAACCAACGAACGGAAGTACGCACCAAAAACCGGTTCTGACAATTGCCTGAAAAGTAGTAATCCTGGCTGCTGCGGTAAAATTAAATTCTTCACTATGATGATGTACAATATGCGCCGCCCAGAAAAAATTGACTTCATGTCCTAATCTATGGTACCAATACCAGACAAAATCAGTTGCAAGAATTAGGGCAAACCAAACAAAAACACTACTCGGAATATCAAAAATTCTATAGTTGTCATAAATCAAATAATACAATTGATAGAAACTTGCGGCAATAAATAAATTGATTAATCGCTCCGCAATACCAATGCTAATATTTGAAACCGAACTTTCATAATTAAAAATTTCCGGTCTCTTTTTGCGTTGCGCTATTTTATATTCTAAAAATAAGAATAGAAAAAAAGCGGGCATTGCAAAAGCTAGAAAATTAATATGTTCCATTTTAAAAATTACTTTTTTGATTATAAAAAACTCAAATACATTTTACTGTAAACACTGCAACAATTATTTTTAACACATAGAAAATGTATTTCTTTTTTGTATCCTTTATTTCTCATAAAATCTATGTTTCTATGTGTTTAATAATTTTTCACGTCATACAGCAAATTACTATAAACTTAAAACAAAGATATTTTCATCGATTAATACCTTCTCTTTTGAAAATAATAGTAATCAATGAAAACAGTCTTTGTATTCTAAAAACCTAATTTTTAATTCTGCTTAAATTTCGGTTCCTCTAATGCTACTTCTTTTACAGCCTGAGTATCGGCTACTTTTTGTAAAGCGATAATGTACGCGGCAATACGTGGCGTTACGTTGTGTTTTGCTGCAACTCTAAAAACAGTTTCAAAACCTTTTTCTAATATATCCTCCAAACGGGTATTAATCTGTTGAATTCTCCATGACTCTAAAAGGGAATTTTGAAGCCACTCAAAATAAGAAACCGTAACGCCTCCCGCATTGGCTAAAATATCAGGAACCACTAAAACATTGTTAGTATGCAATATCGCATCAGCATCTGATGAAACGGGTCCGTTTGCGCCTTCGACTATAATTTTTGCACGAATATCATTTGCATTTTTTTGTGTAATAACATCTTCTTTTGCAGCAGGAATTAATACATCAACTTCCAGCAATAATAAGTCTTCGTGTTTGATCGCAACTGAATTTGGATATCCTTTGATGCTTCTATTATTGAGATTATAATATAAAATCAGTTCCGGGATATTAAGTCCTTCCGGATTGTAAAAAGCTTCGGAAACATCACTAACAGCGACAACTTTTAATCCTTTTTCGAACAAAAACAAAGCCGAATGTAATCCTACGTTTCCAAAACCCTGAATCGCAACGGTAGATCTTGCAGGTCTTAGTTTTAATTTTTGAAGTGCCAATAATGTAATAATACTCACGCCTCTTCCTGTTGCTTCTACTCTGCCCAAAGATCCTCCTGAATGCAAATGTTTTCCGGTTACAACGGCATGAATTGTTTTGCCGTGAACTATTGAAAATTCATCCATTAGCCAGCCCATTTCGTCAGGACCAGTTCCCATATCCGGAGCAGGAACATCTTTTTCAGGTCCAAAAATATCTGCTAAAGCTTTTGTATACGCTCTGGTAATTTTTTCTAATTCGGTTTTAGAAAGTTTTCTGGGATCACAAATGATTCCGCCTTTTGCTCCTCCAAACGGAATTCCTGTTACGGCTGATTTCCAGGTCATCCAGGCAGCAAGTGCTTTTACTTCATCAAGATTTACGCCTGTATCATAACGAATTCCTCCTTTTGATGGTCCTAACGCCGTATTGTGAATAACACGATATCCTTCAAAATTTTGCTCTGTTCCGCTATCTAACGTGATAGAAAAATTAACGACGATCTGTTTTTCAGGTCGTTGTAGTTTTTGTCTGATCGATTCATTTAAATTTAGAATGTCAGCAGCAATATTGAAACGATCAATCATGGATTGAAAGGGATTCTGTTTAATTAATTCTGCACTCATGATATATATTTTTTTTAATTTGGGTTATTTGGTATCGTTTTTAAAAGCTCCTATTTCAAAAGCTGTTGTTTATTATAATTTACACCTGCAACATGGAATTTTCATTAAGCAGTATTGCATCATTATGTTGGTATTTCTGTTGGATCTCATTTCATTTATTTTTTACTATTTCTAAAAAAAGCCTTTCATGGTGCATGAAAGGCTAAAAAAAAAAATAACTAACAAGTACTTTCTCTATTAACGCCATCTCATCGCATAGTCCATCATGCAACACATCGTGAAGCTGCACATGAACGGGATGATATTTAGACTATAGTTTTTCATTGTTACTGCAAATCTATAAATATATTTCTTAAATTCTATAGAATTAGTAGAGTTTATTTTCAGTATAATAATAAGATAATGCAAAAACAGCTGTAAATTAACAGATTAAGACTTAAAAAAAATTATTTAAATTGCGAAATAACTATAAAAACAATAGAAATTAAGGCTAAAAAGATACCTATGAAATTAATTTTGGATAATTTTTCTTTAAAAAACAGCAAGCCAACGAGACTACCTAAAATGATTACTCCCATATTCATTCCGGCAAAAACCGTTGATGGATTTTCGGCGAAAGCCTTATGTGCTTTTAAGTAAAATAGAATATTTCCAAAATTAAAAATACCAACCAAAATTCCGAAAAGAATATTTTTAGGTTCTAATTTGGTTTTTTTAGTTGTCATTTCATAAATCGAAATTAAAATTGCAACCGCCAGAGAAATGCAAAAAACAACAAATAAAGACGTAGGATAAGGTAAAGTAGTATAAACTGCAATTTGCTTGAAGAGAATATCAATTACTCCAAAACCTATGAATACTGCAGTGGGAAAAAACCACTTGTTTTGGGTATTATCAGATTGTTTTCGCAGAATAAATAACAAAGCCAGAAATCCTATTAGAAGTCCAATAACTTTATACGAATTAAATTCTTCCTTGAAAATAAGCCAGGCAGCAATTATGGGTATAAATAGCGATAATCTTTGTGCTGCATCGGTTTTTACGATTCCCATATGTCTAATGGAAGCAACCAAAGACAAGAGTACAAAAGGTAATAAAACTCCGATTGCGATATAAATATTCCAGGGTGCATTTGGATTAACTTCTGCCAGATTAGGACTAAAAGTAAAGTAACAAAGCGCTAAAGCAGTTAGATAATTGATTGCAACAATCTGAATTGGATTGCTATTGTATTTACGGGTTATTTTGAAAATTACGCCAACAATTACACTACAAAAAATACTTAAAACAAGAAACAGCATAGGATAGAATTTTGAACAAAAATAGTATTTAAAGTCTTTTGGTTTTATTTTTTTTACTGCAAAACATGCAAAGTTTTTTATAGTAGAGGTGTTGACAAACACAAAGTTCACAAAGCTTGGTGTTAATCTAGCTTTGCAACTTTTTATTTCCTAAACTTACTATTGATAAAAATCTTTGCGTTCTTTGCGTTAAAATTCTAATTTTTAAATCTTTAAAAAAAATCAATCACTTTTAAGCCAGCCTGTAATACTCATTCTTGTATTTTGAGTTACTAGAACTTCATGCACTAATTCATTGCTTTTAAAGAATACCGTTTTGCCCTGAGTTGGTGCAATTTTCTGATTGTTGTTTTCCTGATGAATCATTAATTCGCCTCCGTCACTTTCCTGCCAATTACTGTTAAGATAACTAATCATGGAATATTTTCGGCTTGGATTGTTTTTGAACTGATCTAAATGTTTGAGATAAAAATCGCCCGTTTCGTATAACGAATAATGAAATTCATAACCGGTGATTCCGGTGTAACAACTTTCATTAAGGTAAATAATAAAGGCATCGATTTGAGCAAAGAACTCGTTTTCGAATACATCATTATGCTTTTTATCGAGCCAATAAATAGAATCGCTTCTGATGGCACCATCATAAGATAGTTTTTCTGAATTTCCAATTCCGGCAGCAAGCAATAAACTATTTTCGTTTAAATTAATCAGGTTTTGTTTTAGATGATTTGCTAATTGAGGGCTTAAAAAATCCTCTGATATACCCACTTTATTCTCAATATAACTCGAAATCAAATCTTCGAAACTATTTTCCATTTTTTTTTGGGAAAAACTGCAAATACAGCCAACGGAGCAAGGTAGACGAAATTAAACTGGTAATGGGGTTTTTAGTAACAATAAACCCGACAGGTTCTAAAACCTGTCGGGTTTGGTGCAATGTTGTCAAATCAAATCCGTTTTTATCAGCGTTTTTCACGAAGTAAATCTATTTTATCCGCGTCAAATTCAGACACTGATTTTACTGATTCGCTACAACATGTCGGATTTGACTAAGAAGGTGTTGAATTACAATTTACTGATATAACTTCCGTACATATCTTTAAACTGATGTCCTTGTGCAAAGCGGTCTTTGCTTAATTTTTTATATTCGACTAATCCCCATAAAATAAATTCCTTGAAAAAATATTGATCATTTTTATCTAACTGAGGTTGGTATTTTTTCAATATAATATCCAATGGCGTTACTTCGTCAAGGATTTTTTTATACTCTTCATCTGTAGCATCATCTAATAATTCGAAACCACTTTCAGCAAAAAACCATTCTATCAAATCTGAGTATGGTGTTTTTGCGTCTGGCTTTTCAAGCTTTTCTATTTTGGGCAAAAGTGTTGGAAACAACGTTTTAATTGCTGAACCTATTAAATTCTGTGCAACTGCAGCAGCCCCCTCCTGCTCTCCTTCGTAAACTAATTCTACTTTACCTGTAATCGCCGGAATAATTCCGATAAAATCAGACAAACGTAAAGTTGTTTTATCAACTCCTGATTTTAATGCACGACGTTCTGCGGTGCTCATTAAATTCTCAAAAGCTGTAATACTCATTCTGGCACTTACGCCGCTTTTATTATCGATGTATTCGCTGTCACGCGCTTCAAAACTTATTTGTTCTAAAATGTCTTTGGCTAAACCTGGCACATGAACTAATTTGTGTTGTGTTTCGTCTAACTTTGCTTCCTGTTCTGTAATTGTTCTTGCAATAGCGACAGTTTCAGGATAATGCGTCAGGATTTGAGATCCAATTCTATCTTTTAAAGGTGTTACAATACTTCCACGATTGGTATAATCTTCAGGATTAGCCGTGAATATAAATTGCATATCCAATGGCATTCTTAGTTTAAATCCTCTAATCTGGATATCGCCTTCCTGCAAAATATTAAACAAGGCAACCTGAATTCTTGCCTGTAAATCTGGTAATTCGTTGATTACAAAAATACAGCGATTCGCTCTGGGGATCATCCCGAAGTGAATTACGCGATCATCTGCATATGATAATTTTAAATTGGCTGCTTTTATTGGATCAACATCTCCAATTAAATCGGCAACGGTTACGTCCGGAGTGGCTAATTTCTCAAAGAAACGTTCGCTTCTGTGCAACCACGAGATTGGAGTTTCATCACCTTTTTCTACGATTAAATCTTTTGCAAAACGAGAAATTGGATTCAACGGATCATCATTAATTTCTGAGCCCGCTACAAACGGAATGTATTCATCTAACAACTCAACCATTTTACGTGCCAAACGTGTTTTTGCCTGTCCGCGCAATCCTAATAAGTTAATATTATGACGAGATAAAATAGCACGTTCCAACTCTGGAATTACAGTATTTTCGAAACCATGAACGCCTTCAAAAACGGGTTTTCCGGATTTGATTTTCTCACGTAGATTATTTCTTAATTCATCTTTGATACTTATAGTTTTATATCCAGCGGCTTTTAATTGACCTAATGTGTTTATGTTCTTTATTTCCATTTTATGAAATATATGTATGTTGTTATTTTATTGTTTTGTAAACGGTAAAAGATTGTGTCGTCTCTTTGTATGAGAGGCAGTGCGGTGCGCCTCTGTGATATGCGTTGTGTGTAAAAGCGCTTCGACTCCGCTCAGCGTGACAACTGAAAACTGAGACTAAAAACTATCTAACCCTTTTCTTCCTATTCGTCTCATAATCTTCAAAAATCATTTCGCCTAAACCTTTTAGTCCGGTGTAAAATGCTTTCCCCTGGTTGGCCTCGGTAAAATGATTGACAAAACGCTGCAAATACGGATCGTTTGCGATCATGAATGTCGTAATCGGAATATGTAATTTTCTAGCTTGTTGTGCTTGTGTGTAACATTTATCGACAATATATTCGTCAAGTCCATTACTGTTCATATAATACGAGCCATCGCGTTCGCGTACACAACTTGGTTTTCCGTCGGTGATCATGAAAATTTGTTTGTTCGTATTTCGCTTTCTGCGTAAAATATCCATTGCCAATTGCAAACCTGCAACTGTATTTGTATGATACGGACCAACTTGTAAATAAGGCAAATCCTTAATTGGGATTGTCCAGGCATCGTTACCAAAAACCAGAATATCAAGTGTATCTTTTGGATAACGTGTTGTGATCAATTCGGCTAAAGCCATCGCTACTTTTTTCGCAGGTGTGATTCGGTCCTCGCCGTACAAAATCATACTGTGGCTGATGTCGATCATTAAAACCGTACTCATTTGGGCTTTGAATTGGGTTTCTTCGACAACCAAGTCATTTTCGGTCAGCATGAAACTTTCTACACCGTTGTTGATTTGTGCATTTCGTAAACTTTCGGTCAATGAAATACGTTCTAATCCATCGCCAAAATTAAATCCGCGGAATTCTCCTGTGTGTTCATCACCATTTCCGGCATGTTTTGTTTTGTGATTTCCGTTTCCGGAACGTTTCAAGTTTCCGAAAATTTGGTCCAATGCTTGTTGACGAATGGCGCGTTCTGTTTTAGCAGTGATTCCGAAACCGCCGGTTCCATCCTCTTTAACCTCGTCTTTTATGTAACCTTTCTTTTTTAAATCTTCGATAAAATCATCGATTGTGTAGTTCTCGTCGGTCAGTTTATATTCTTTGTCCAACTCCCGAAGCCAGTCTATAGCTTCATCAAAATCGCCCGAAGTATGGGTGATTAGCTCTTTGAAAATGCCAAAAAGTTTTTCAAACGGAGACTGAAATGGGGCTTCGTACGTCTTAAAATAAAAACCTTTTTTAAATTCGTTTTTCATAATTCTAAAATTACGCTATTTTAGAATTATGAAAATAGAAACGTTTATTAATTTTTAGTTAAAGTATTTGAATTAAATTAACTGATATTGGCAAGAATAATATCGATTATTCAAACTTTCCGTCAACGTAATACCATGCATTATTTTCGAATCTAAAAGTCGAAAACTCGTAATGTATTCGAGGCTGATTATTTGAATCCAAAAAGTAGGCTTTAAACTCTACTGTAGTTTCGGATGAACTTAAAATCTCCAGTTTCTGCCATTTATTACTGGTTGCCCATTTTAATATTTCGGCTTTTGAGTAATATTTTCTTTCAGAAATATAGGTAGTTTCCATTAGATAATCCGCATTATGAGTGGCATACGCCGAATATCTCGAACGCATCAAACTTAAAGCTGTTGGTGCTTTCTGATTGTTTTCAAGATATAATCCACAGCAATCTTTAAACAACATGTCTGTATCACAAAAGCATTTATTCTCCATCAACCTGCTCTTCGCCGTTTATTTTAACATGCAATTGATTCAATAGAACCTGATATCTGCTGATTTCTCTTAAATCTTCATCTTCTTCTGCATGATCCAGTATTTCGTCCAATGTTTCGTTTACTTCAAGCAATTTGTTATTGGCTTCTCTATTGTTTTTTGCAGCGATTAAATCTATAATCTCCTGTACGCTTACTTTTAAATCTTCGAATTTCATATTTATTATTTTGTTATTTTTGTTTCAGGTTTCAGGTTTCAAGTTGCTGAGCATAACTTGAAACCTGAAACAAAGAAAACTTGAAACCTTTTTATTCCTGCGCTTTGTCTTCGTTGAACTTTTTGATAATTTCTTTTAGTTTTTCTTTACGTGCGACTTCAGCCTGTTTTACTTTGTTTTGGGCTTTGTGCAATTTGTCGTTGTGCTTTTTGATATTCCTCTCGTTGTTGCGTCCCATTATATTTCTCTTTTAATTTCGTCTAAAGTTTTGTCTGTATAAATCAGTTCGTTGATAATTTGCTTTCGTAAATCATCTATATCATCATAATCAAAATGTTTAGCCCATGATGTTAATTGCTGTAAATTCCTAATTTGTTTGATACGTTTTGTGGTTTCAAAACTGGTTCTTAAAACCGGTTTTCCATCGTACTGCGGATTCTTTTTATGCTGATACGTTACGGTATTATTTCCAAAATTGGCTTCTATGTAATATAGTTTTTCTTCGGCATTATCAGGATAAAACTCGTTCCAGTTGGCAAATCCTATTTTTGTTTTTGATTCGGTTTCCGGTTCACGTGCAACCAAACGCCATTTGCTGTTGGCAAGTCTTCCCCAGTGATTCGAAACACGGTACATTCCGGCTTCAGTATAATAATAGGTACTTCCGGCTTTGCTTTCAAACTGTTTCTTTAAACCTTCAATTTCATTTGAAAGTACTTCATTAAAAACACAAAATGTATTTTTGAAGGAATTAGGATGTGGCTTGAAATTTTTTTGCATGTGCAAATATACTGAGATTGTCAAGAACTCCCTAAAACAAACATAAATTGATTAACTTTGTACCTTTAATTTTAAAATAATAAAGTCATGTCTAAGGATTCACAAGAAAAAATGTTGCAAAAAGGGGTTTATACCGGCATCATGGAGAAAGATGAAAACAATAATTATTTTTGTGGTGAATATCTTTTAGATTATAAAATCGCACATGCTAATCACGCTGTGGGTGATTTGATTACCATTAAGTCGGTTATTGAAAATCCGAGTGATATTAGTTTTAATAAATATCCAAAGAAGTCTAAGAATTTTCATAAAGCGAATCAGAAGCCTGAGGATAAGTAAGATTTGTTTCAGGTTTCAGGTTTCAGGTTTGAAATTAGAGTTTAACCACTAAGAGCGCTAAGATTTTTCGCAAAGTTCGCAAAGCTTACTAACACAAAGCTTTGCGAACTTTTCTTTTTTATATAGACAGACTACTTAATTAAAAAACTTGCGTGCTTTGCGAAATTAAATTTTAAGCATTGTTAAACTTAGCATTGACAATTTCGCGCAAAGTCCCAGAGTCGCAAAGCTAGATTAATACAAAAATTTTAGATTAAGTACTTTTTAAAACTAAATATCTTGTAAAAACTAAAGCCCTAGCCCCGATAGAAGTGGAAATCCTTTTGTGATGGGGTTCAGCACAAAAGATTGGAACGGATAGCGGGAAATAGCTCATTATTATTCTAAACAAACAAGAAACCTTCTTCCCTGCATTCAGAATCAATATTTTAGATATTTTTCGAATATTTTTTACTTCAAAAGTAAAAAGTTAAAAAAAAGTGTACCTTTGCAAAAAATTTGTCTTTTTGAACAATTAATTTCAATTTCAAACTAATAGACAAGTAGTTACCTTATTTATGAAAAAAATAGTTGAATACCGCAAGTTACTAAACGTAGACAAAACTGCAGAGTTGAAAGATTTAAAAACGATCTATCGTAATGCGATGAAAGAATCTCATCCTGATAAATTTCAAGGTGATGATGCAGGTTTGAAAGAAGCAGAAGAGAAAAGTAAAGCTATAATTGAGGCATATCACTTTTTGGTAAGTATTAATCCTGAAACGATTAAAGCTAATTTACCGGAATATACAGAGACTATCGCAACTTCGGCAATTACTGATTATAAATTTGTTGAAGGCCGTTTAATCATCGATTTTTCTAACGGAAGTGTTTACGAATACATTAGTGTTCCTAAAGCTACTTACGTGAAAATGGTAAACGCTGATTCTCCTGGAAGATTCGCAAAAAGACACATTTTGAACTCTTTTACATGGAGAAAGAAAACGAATCAAGAATAGTTTTATACCAAAATATTTACAAAAGCACTCCTGTATAAGGGTGCTTTTTTTATGCGTATAAATTAGTAAATTATCTATTTATATTCATAATAACAATATAATTAAGAGTTTTAAATCAAATCACACCAACAAACACACTGATTAGATGCGAATTAGACTAAAAAAAACTATAACAAAATTTTAGGTTACAAAATTCTGTAAGTTTTATATTTTTAGATACTTTTGTTGCACAAATCAATTAACTAATTAATTTTTTATAATGAAAAAAATACTTTTTTTACTAACCGCTTCTGTAGCGATTATTTCATGCAGCAAAGTTAAAGACGGAGAATACCTAATTACTGGAACTGCAACAGGAATTGAAAACGGAAAAACAATCATTCTTCAAGGTCAGGATCCTACTACTAAAATGGCAGTATCTCTTGATACAGTAAAAGTTGAAAACGGTAAATTTGAAATAAAAGGAAAAGTAACTGAGCCGGCTTTTCATACATTAATCCTTCAAGGTGCTAACGGACCAATTCCTTTTATATTAGAAACTGGAGAAATTAATATTGCAATTGACAAAGATAGCATCCATAAATCTAAAGTTTCCGGAACTTATAACAATGATGAGTATGTGAAATTCAACGAGGATTTAACAAAAACTCAAAAAAGTTTAGTTGATTTCCAGAAAAAAAATACGCAGAAAATGCAACAAGCTCAACAAGCTCAGGATACTGCAACTATCAATGGTTTGATGAAACAATACATGACACTTCAAACTGAAGTTCAGGCTAACTCTAAAAAGAAATATTTAGCTTATGCTGAAAGTCATCCAAAAGCTTACATCTCTGCTTTGATTATTCAAAGTATGGTTGCTGATCCTACTGCTGATATCAAAAAGACTGAAAGCTTATACAATGCTTTAGATGAGTCTTTGAAAAACAGCACTCCAGGAAAAGAAATTAAAGCAAAACTAGGTCAAGCAAAAATGCCTGCAGTTGGTGCGTCAGCAGCTCCTGTTGGTAGCCCTAACTGAAGAGCAGATTTCTCAGCTCCTAATCCGGAAGGAAAAGTAGTTTCGCTTAAAGAAAGCTTAGGCAAAGTAACTATTGTAGATTTCTGGGCTTCATGGTGCGGACCATGCAGAAAGGAAAATCCTAATGTTGTAGCGATCTATAAAGAACTACACTCAAAAGGATTGAATATTATTGGTGTTTCATTAGATAAAGAAAAAAGCAAGTGGACAGAAGCTATCGCTAAAGATGGTTTAACATGGACTCATGTTTCGAACTTAAAATTTTGGGATGAACCTATTGCAAAACAATATGGAGTTGAATCTATTCCGGCAACTTTTATTCTTGACGCATCAGGAAAAGTTGTTGCTCAAGACTTAAGAGGTCCTGAATTAAAAGCAAAAATAGTAGAGCTTCTAGCTCAATAATATCAATTTTCAGAATATATAAAAAAATCTCCCTAGTGGAGATTTTTTTGTTTATTAACATTTATAAAAATTTATTTGATATACTTATAATCACAATTAAACACAAAGACACTTTTATGGGGGCTTTAAAGATTGAAAAATTAAAAAGTTAAAATAGTACCCGTCTTTTACCAGATAAAACTAAAAACAGCCTAAAAATAAGCTATTCTAACAATAATTTAATCCTGATGTAAATTTTTAATTTAAAAGTTTAAGATAATTCGATTTCAAAATAATATGAATTGATCATATTTTGTCAGCTATGTTTTTATTCTTGCACAAAAAAGTGGTTGATTTACGAGAAAGAAATCCTGCAATTTTAGAGTAAAATCACTTGAACTGACAAAAGAAAAATCCTACTTTTGAAAATAAATAAAAAAAAAGGCTATTGTATATTTTTTTATTTTATTCAATTCCAATGATTTAAAAATTAATTCAAAAATAACTTAAAATTAACTGCGATTTTTGTTTGTAAACATCAAAAACGTTTATATATTTGCAACCGCTTAGCAAAACAAAGCGCATTAATACAAGCTTCGGGGAGATACTCAAGCGGCCAACGAGGGCAGACTGTAAATCTGCTGTGAAAACTTCGCAGGTTCGAATCCTGCTCTCCCCACAAAAAGGGTAAAAGAAGTAAAAAGGTCACTTTTTCAATCTTTTCAAAAACCCATAAAAAACGTGGTAAAACCTGCAAATCCTAGGATTCGCAGGTTTTTTTATTTTATACTGCTTTTCAAATTTTTTAAAACCGCTCAAAATTTCTATGGCAAAATCGTGGCAAAAAATCCATGAGAAAATTTTGCCACAGATTTGCTACTGAACAATTGTAAACACAGGGATTAAGGAGGTTAACGACTTGTTTTTTTGATGCTGTAATTCTACATTTATTAATCTAAAAAACTGAATTATGTTAGAGAACAGTTTTGGGATGGCATTTTTTTTAAAAACCGCCCACAAAGGAAGTAAAATTAGAGCAGTTCACCTTAGAATAACCGTTGACGGAAATACTAAGGAAACATCAACAAAGCGAAAATGGGACGTCGAGCGATGGGACCAAAAAACAGAACGTGCAGTCGGCACTAAAGAAGATGCCAAATCTTTAAATTACTTTTTGGATTCATTGACTTTTAAGATTCATGAAATCAAAACAGAAATTCTAAACACTGGTAAACCATTAACTACTGAAAAAGTTATGGATTACGTATTAGGAAGAGTAACACCAAGAGTTAAAGTGTTGGAAGAATTTCAAAAGCACAATGACCAAATGACAGCACTTCTCGGTAAAGGATATGCCAGAGGTACTCTTCAACGATTTACCATTACCAAAAATCATTTAGCAGCTTTTATTAAATTTAAGTTTAAAAAAGATGACATGGAATTTGCGGATTTAAATCTTGAATTTGTAAAAGATTTTGAGTTCTACCTTAGAACAGTTCGAGATTGCAGCAATAACACTACGCTTAAGTACATAGCTAATTTCAAAAAAATAGTAATTCGTGCGATTGACAAGGAGATAATCCTAAAAGATCCTTTTAAAAACTTTAAAGGAAGAAAAACAAAGCTCGTAAAAAAACCTCTTTCAACTCAGGAATTATATGAATTGGAAAGACATTATTTTACCACAGACAGGCTCAATGTAGTGAGAGATGTATTTGTTTTCCAGTGCTACACTGGACTGGCGTACATTGACGCTTACCAGCTTAATAGGGCAGATATCAAAAACGGAATTGACGGAAACCTGTGGATAATGTCGGAAAGGCAGAAAACAAATTCGACCACGAATGTCCCGCTTCTACCTCAGGCACTTAAAATAATTGAGAAATATAAAGATCACCCGCTTTGTGTACAGCGTGGAACAGTGCTGCCAGTTTCTTCCAACCAGAAAATGAACGAGTATCTTAAGGAGATTGCAATTCTGTGTGGTTTTCCATTTACTCTTAATACGCATATGGCTAGAAGAACTTTTGGAAGCACCGTTACCTTAAACAATAATGTACCAATAAACGTTGTAAAAGAACTCCTCGGACATGCATCTGTTAAACAGACTGAAGCCTATGCTATAACCGAACAGGCTACAATAGGACGCGAGATGTCTTTGCTAAATAAAAAGCTGAATAAAACCTCAGCAAGAATGTCTAAACCAGACTTAGAGGTTCTAGACAGATTGGAAAAAGAAATACAAGCCATCAAAAAGAAGTACAATATTTCTTCTTGATAAATAATTTCAAAACGTTTTTAAACTTAAAAGAGGTTATTTCAAATATTTTGGGATAACCTTTTTTTAAAAAGTTTAACTGCACTTTTATAACCCGGATGATAACATGGGTTTTATTTAATATATCCCAAATGCTACAACTGCTTAAAGTACTTTTTATAAGTTGGCAGAATCATCACATGCGAAAACTTCATAATCTTACTGCCGCTGACTTGAATCCTCCTACCCTGCCCTTATTTGTACCCCAGGCATAAAATTGCTGCTAAAATTAAAAAATGCCGAACATTAAGGTAAGGATCACCACTATACATTGACATATAAATGATTTATTACTTTGCTATCCAAAGGTAAGATCAATTTTTCGGAATTGTCATGGACATAATATACCTTAATGTAGATCATTTGTAAATACACAGTTAGTTTTTCCTAATTTCACTAGCATCTTAAAACACTCGTAATAAGCAAATTATTTCAACTATTTAAAATAATTATAAATAACAATCAAAAACCATATTATTTGTAAGAATTTATTATTAATTTTGATCAGTGTTAAACACTCCTGATTTCATTATTCTATATAATATTGTACGCATGGCCAACGTAATCCAACAATAGAAACAGAAATCAGAGCAGGTTCACGATTTAAATATAATTAGTAATCCTCTGGAAATTTATGAAAAAAACAATACGTAAATCCATTACGTTCCTTGCACTGGGCACCGCAGTATTCTTTGCCTGCTGTCAGAATGATGAAATTGGAAAATTAGAACAGGATTCGGCCGTATCTGATGCAAGGGAATGGCTCGAAAGCAATCCCACTTCCCTAGAAGCCCTAAAATATGCAAAAACCATCAGCTGGGAAAATGCTATAATACTGCACAACAATGGAGAACAGGCAATTGAAGTGCCTCTGAAATTAGCGGAGGGAGCCACTGCCAATGTTGTGCAAGACGAAGATTTCAAAACCTACATGCGTCTACTGCTTATCAAAAATGCTGACAGTAGCTATAAGGTTTTCGCTATCGTCTACACCACAAAAGACAATGCTTTCAATAATGATGACAAAACCTTTGACATCCTTACTTTAGGTTCAAAATTTTCTGGATATATCACAATCCAAAAAAATGACAACAGCATTGCGTACTCAGCTGAATTTGATAACGGCGAATTCTCAGGCCTTCACAATTACAGTGCCGAACCAAGCACTACCAACAGACTGGTTTGCACCTATTATGTGACGGTTGGCCCTTACACAACCTGCAGCAATTGGGTATGGTATCCTGACTATACCTCGCTACCAGGAGGGAATCTTCCTCCAGGATACATGCCGGGAATATCTGGCCCGCTTTGGCCCAACGGCTATCCCTATCCCCCTATTGATCCCTGTGCAGCAGCAGTGAAAGCGAGCGGTGTGGCTGCAAATGCAGGATTTGCCAGCGCGAGAGATGCTGTTGCAGCTGCAGGTGCTGCTAACGGAAACGAACACAGTATCACTTTGGGAACACCGGGTGCATCCGGTACTTACACCAATTCGGCTATCAGAACTAACGGAAGTCCAAACGGCGTCTCGGTAAACGAAAGTCTTGCAGGAGCTTTTGCCGCAATCCACAACCATCCCAACAACACTGCATTGTCCTCAGGCGATATTTATGCCGCTGTGACCCTTAACACAAAAAATACTGCCTTCTCCACTTCATTTATAATTACTGGAGGGGAAACCTATGCTATAGTCGTTAACAATCTGGCACAAGCACAGGCTTTTGTAAAGCAGTTCCCCCCAGATTTATCGCCGAATTATCCGCCTGAATTTCCAGATGCTATATTTAATCCGATCTTCAATATAACTTCAGAAATTGGTAATTCTATTGATTCCAAGACAGCAGCCATCGGGTCGGTTCTGGATCAGAACAATGCAGGAATCACGCTAATGAAACTGGGGCCTGACGGCAAATTCGCCAGAATAAAAATACAGAAAAACCCAAATGGAACCTATTCCTATGTCCCATGCTAATAAAATAAAAAATATGAAAAACACAATCAGAATCATATCCCTTTTCGTGATCTTATTGAGCACAGGCTGCAAAGCTCAACAAATGGTACAAACTCCTTCCGATGCCTATAAATTAAAGACAAACGAGCAGCAGTTCATCAACAGGCCATTAAAAGACCTGCTAAAGGAAATAAAGCCGGAAATAAAACTGGTGACAGGAAATGTGGATTATCCATCTTTTTTCTCCTTCCGTTTCATAAGCAGGGAAGAATTGAGGAAAAAGACCGAAAGTGAAAATACCTTGGGATTATACGTTTACGTCAAGGAAACTATGGACTGGGATTTCGATAAAAGACCTCAAGGAAAAGAATTTGAATGGTCTAAGGAAGACCTTACAAAATATGGAAATCTTACCGTTACCCGAATTAAGGTAATCGGCAAGCCCTAATACAGATTTTTACAATAAAACCTCAATCCATTGCCTGGATTGAGGTTTTATGTATTATCCAATTGCTTTTATCACCAACTAAAATATTTGCAGGTGTTTTTTAAATTCACAGATAAATACGGCATGAAAAGAGACCGTATTAAATTTTCTGAAGTGTATTTTTGAAAATACGACCTGTCTAAAAAAAAGCCCCTTGGATTTGCCAGGAAAAATGGAGCTTTGGAAAAACTTACCTTCCATTCCATTTTTGTCGGCATGCTTATTTTTTGCAATCGAATTTAATTTATATGCAATTAAATAAGATCTTCCATTAAATCATTTTCTTACTAAAAAGAGATGCATCAGACAGATCATTGTCAATTGGGACGTAAGATATTACCAAAATTAATTTAATCTATAAATATCATGAAAAATGAAAAAATAGGAATTGGTATCCAGTATAATCACAGCATCATTGCACATAAACATTTCTTTGGAGGCTTTCTACAATAACATTGCTATTATTTTTCAAGCTTTTAAGGATAGATAAAAAAAACAGTAAAAACGATAAGATTAATCCAGCCGAATTAATCAGTGAAAGAGTTGTAAAGGAACTACTCAGGTATGCATCTGTTAAATTGAGGCATACGCAATTACCGAACAGGCTAAAATAGGACGCGAGATGTCTCTTTTAAACAAAAAACTGAATAAAGTCACACCTAAAATTTCAAAATCAGATTTAGCGTTTCTCAGCAGATTAGAGAAAGAAATTGAAGCAATTAAAAAGAAGTATAATGTAACTTCATCTTAAAGTTTGAATCCAACTTACAATTAAGTGTAAAAAAAATAGGTTACCTCAGAATTCTTGAGATAAGCTATTTTCATTTATTTCAACTTCACTTTTATAGCCTGGGTGATAGGACGCACTATATTTAATATAGCCTAACTCCTGAAGTTGTTTAAAATATTTATGATACGTGGGTAATGTATTAATGTGCGAGAGTTGCATAAGTTTACTTCGGCTGACTTTAATCCTCTTCGTCTCCCCTTGCCTAATACCCAAACTTAGAATTGCAGCTAAAAGAGCCAAATGCCAAACATTGAGTTTTGGATCATCCATGTAAATGGATAAGTGATCTATGATTTGTTCTTCAACTTTATTATTAGTTTGATTCATCTTTGAAAAGTTTTAGCAGATCTTCTTTATTATAATAGTAAGAGCCAAGAACCTTTTTAAATCGGACTTTCTGTGTCATTCTCATATTCTGAACTGAACCCGCTGAAATATCCAGCAGCTTTCGGACAGCTTTACTTTTTAACCACTCGGGATCCAATGATTCTTTTTGTTGAAAATTTATTTCTCTAAATATATCGTGTATCTTGTCCATTAATAGAAGACCAAACTGCCGTAGATCTTCCTTTGTTACAATTTCTTCCATGACAGGTCTTTATTTATCTTTATAAATGAAAATAGATGCTGCTTCTTCTATTTTTATTTTTGGTTGGGACATACAAGAGATATCCATAATTATCGAGTTCACGCATGCACTTATGATAGGTCTTCGGTGACATTATCTTAGCAATTTTTTGAATTTCTATGCTGTAGGCCTGAATTGGATTTACCATTCCCCTTTCTATCCAGAATTGAACTAGAGCAGCAAAAATTGCAATATGCGTACTTCCAATCCTAAAATCTTTTTCAATTGACTCAAAAAATCTTGATAATAGTTTTAAGCTTTCCATTATTTCCTTTTAAATACTTTTACCTTTACCTCTGGTGATTTTTAAGGGCTGTGATTCAACTTTCTTTCTCTGTAATTTTACAACTCCGTTCTTTACAGTGTCCTTCGGAGCGGCTAAAGTCATTTTCTTTAAACTTTCATTATAAATATTTAAAGATTTGTACTGGGGATTTGCCTCAATAAATACTTTTTGCTCCACGCCATCCCTTAATAGTAATGCTTCTTCCCTCCTGCCCTCTTTGAGTGAAATAATTAATGAGGTAAATCCTAACTGATCCGAAATCTTTAATGGCAGCTGCGATAAAGCCTTTTCTATATTATATCCATAGACCTCAGGAAACTCTTTTATTCGGTAATTACCATCGGCATCTCTATCATTAAAATCGAATTGTTTCCAGGTCCCATCAGTGAGCACTGCCCTTCCTGACAATAAATCATAAGACTGCTTTGCATTAAAAGTACTTACCTCATCAGCAGAAAAATAGTGATGCCTGTTTTCACTCGACTTTGATTTATCATGAAGACTGGTTTTAAAACCTTCAAATTGATAATAACCCAATTCATCTTTTTTAAATTGAATAGCGTGATCAATTCTTTCGTTTTCATTAAGATAATAAGAGACCGGAACAGTAAATTTTGTCTGCCCCAGTCTCATATAACGTTCTGCTTTATTAAGAGCATCATTAAATCCAGCCTGTTTCAGCTTAACTTTAAGAGATCTATTGCTTTTTAATTCAGCACTGATTAGAATTTTGGCATTTACTTTTTCAAAGATTAGTAAATTCATCAGTTTATAAAAAATCTGCCCAGATCTACTGGGGTAAACCAGCTTTATTAAATTACTCCGTTCATTTTTGATTATCTGCAAAGCAGAACGTTCTTCCAAGTGATTGTTCTTTCTATACTTTACCAGCATATTTTCACACCATTTCAATTTCTCTTTTAAAAGAGACTTCTCAATTAAGGGACTTGACTTAAACAATTTCCTAAGTCTGTCTTCTTTGGAATTCCATTCTAAAGCTTCAGTCTCTATTCTATTGACATGGTGAAAATCCATAACCATTAATTTTAGTATTTATATACAGCTAAATAGACTTACCAACTTTTTTTTTACGGTCGTTCGAATTCTTCTGCGACTCAGGAGAATCACCCGCATTTTCCTGCTTTTGGCTTTTATTTTTGTCATTTGACTCTGCCTTTTTCTGGTCTTTACTTTCACGATGATTAATTCGCTCCAAATTTCCGTCGTATACATTCACCGTTTTAAATTGCGGATTTGCCTCCACATACATTTTACTTTCCACTCCAGCAACTACAAAAGTGGCAGACTGCAGGTTTCCTTTTTTAAGCGAGTTAATAAGATCTTCTTTGTACTTTGGAGTATTGAGTTCTTTTATTGAATGTTTTTCAAGACTTGCTTCAAGATCGTAACCGTAATTTTGGTGGTAATGATCCAATTTGAAGTTTGAATTGTCGTCGCTTTGTTTGAAATTTAATTTCAGCCAAGCGTTATAAACTTCACCTTCCCTTGTTTTCAGGTCTTTATTTACAGAGCGGCCTTCCATTAAATTATAAGCTTCTTTGAGCGTAATGTTACTGCTGTTATTATTAATATAAAAAGTCTGCTCCAGTCCATGTTTATTTTCCTCTTTCTGCAGATTCACATGATAGGAATTAAAAAAATACATATCACTCTGGTCTGACTTCTTGAAGTTTAATTCAACGGTCAAGGTATCTTTGTTTGGAACACCATTATTCATAATGCCAGTGTGCATAATTTTAAAATCCTTGTCTCCTTTAAGCATGTTTTCTTTCAGTTCAGCATCGAAAGTTTCTCCAAATCCAGTATATTTTAACTGGTCTTTTAGGTATTCTAAATTTTTCTGATTCATTATGTTTATATTTAAGTTATTTTCTAATAATTCCTTTTTCTCTCTTTCCAATCGGGCAAATGCAGTAAGATCAAGTGCCTCATTAAATGAAGTATCAATTCCGCTCTGTATAAGTGTGTTTAAGTCATCTATGAGTAATTCAATTGGCATACTCTTAAAATAGTCCACATCATTAGTCATCTCAAAGCAGTATTCCTGAGCATCAAATGAGGTCCTGAAAAACTCAATCGTATCGTAATCAGTTATCTGATCCGGAGAAAAAGCTGCATAACGATGGCCGTAAGAAGCCATTTCTTCAGCATACGACGACAGCATTTCAGCATCGGCAATATTTATTATCATAATACATTTTAAAGTTTAAAAGTTATCAGGGCGCGAATTCGAGGATTGGGGATACTTTATCAGTCAGATTACTACTAACATTAACCTCTAAATGCCTTCCTCCGCTCTTTTCAATCATCTGAAGTGTGAGATACTTATTCTCAGGGATAGTAAATTTTTCCAATGCATAGACCTTTATCACTTCTGATTTATAAGGAATCACGGTAGATGAAGAAGTCGTATAAAGTGGCAGGATTTCTATTTCCTGTGTTGCCGTGCGTTTTGATTTTCTCTGGTCTCTGATAAAAAAACGGAACTGATCAATATCGTAGTTAATATTGGATTTGTTTTCAAAGACAACCCTCAGATAAAAAACATCCTGATGGATATAAATACTGTTTACTTCCAGTTTTATTTTAAATTTTGACTTTTTTATACCGCTGGTCTTTTTCTTCTTTGATAAGGCAAGTGAAGCGATCTGTTCTATTTTTTTCTGATTCTCATTCTCCACTGAAAACAAAATATCATTACTGGCTGCAACGGCGTTTTGCGCTTTTATATTTAAATCAGGACAGTCTTCATCATAATTTAGGACAAATACGTACAATCGGGCATCGGAAGTGACAATTGTTAGATTGGTCTGGAAAAAATACTGTTTAGCAGCTTTTACGAGCAGTATATTCTCCACTCCTTTGGCTTTCTGTACCAATACATCAGAGCTTCCTTTATCGATGCTTTTAATAGCATATGGAAAAACGATACTGGTAGTTTTCGAATATCCTATGTGAAGATTTTTAAACTCTTGTTGATTCAAACCAATTTTTTCATTCACAAACTGCGCATGGCCTGACAGCATTGTCAGCAAACAGCATAACATAAAAGTCCAATTTCTAATTTTCATCTTTAAATTTTTTAATTATTCATATTCTTTTGTTTCTCATCATACAGCAGTACCTGATAGCCGGCTTTAACAACCACTTTAATCAGTTTCACTTTTTTACTCATCAGGCTTTTCGCCGCTTCAATTCCCATTCCAGCTGCCTGCGCTTCCCAGGAATCTGTAACTCCGGTAAGCCCTAAGGTCTGAATAGAACGATCGGCAGAAGCCTTGGCAACATCCCTGTTGATAGCACCTGGAATATAAATCCCGTCAATACCGTCCATATCATAAACCGTTAATTCTACCGGAAAAATTGAATTTCGAAACTGAATGTTGTTGATTTTTACTTCCAGCCTCTCCCCTTTTAAAGAGGCTATTCCGTATAAAAATGTATTTTTTGGAATCAAAGTACCTTGCAGAGATATATCACTGCTCAGTCGGAGCTTCAACACAGATCCGTTAACAATAGTCTGAGTCTCGTGGATTACAGCCCCTATTGAATTTTGCTGCTCCTCCTGCTCCAGATTCTCATCAGCAGTATAAAAGGAATTGCTATTTTGAAAACTCAGAGCAGTTTTATCCGGCTGAAGCGATGTTGTATTATCTTCTTCTTTTTTACGGTTAACCGTAAAGATTTTTCCTTTTTTATTGTCTGAAGACTGTTTTATTCTTTCCTGCACACGCGATGGATGCTGAATATCCAGTATGTTCTCAAGCATCCCTCCAAGCTGTTTGAGTTCCGGGTCAGGCTCCTGTGATTCTCCCATCTTGCTCATCATTTGCTCTAAGTTCTTTACCTCATCGGAAACAACTTTTGATGAGCCGTAGTTTTCAAACTCTCTCATGTCCTGACCGTAATTATCGGTTATTGCAGGTTGGCTGATTGCTTTTTGAAGTGCCTGCAGTTTTTCGTAAACTTTCTGCTCGTTTTTATTCTGAAAAGAAGACGAATTAAAACCAGTTCTGTTTTTTTGAAATTGTTGTGCTTCAAAATCAGTATCTGAAAACTCTCCTATAGATTCTTGTACTATTTTTTGATTGGAATAATTAGGATCTTTTTTAATCTGTTCCTGAAGTTTAATAGAATCTACTGCTGCCTGATCATAATAACTCATTTTATCAAGCGCTGAATCTTCTTTAAATTTTGGAAGAGGCAGATTAAAATTAAATCCCTTTTTAATTTCATTTTTACCTCCCATCGCTTCCATTCTACCTCCTCCCAAAGTGTAAAATAGAATAGTGATGAAAGGAAGTGTTATAAGGGGCAGAACCAAAAGCGTTTTTCGCTTTTTGGATTCTTTGATTGATATTGTTTTATGTTCCATGACTTTACTTTTTAAAATTGGTAATCTTAATTTTTGAAATGACAGCTGTCTTTTGAGCTGTTGGAAAATCACTTTTTGAAAACGCTACATAAATGTTATAGACAAGGTAACTCCCAGTCAATATGGAAAATAAAACCAGCAGGCATAGCAGCTTTCTTTTGGAAAGACCGTTTACGAGTACATCCATTTTCTGAGCCCATTTCGTCTGTGCAGAATGATAATACCTATGATACACAAAAGGAGTTTGCTGTTTTTTGAATAATGATTTCATAGCCTTCTATTTTCTGTTCTCAACCGTTAGATCTTTGTTTTCGATGGTATTGAAGCGTTCAATTAAAAAACCGTGTGGATTATTATCGCTTCTTGAAACATTTCGAAGACTTCCCTCTGTTACAAGGTTTCTTTTCAGAATACTTGTCGTTCGTATAATATTCTGTTTTGCAAAACATTTAAAGCGGTATGGATAATCACGCGTATCTATCGAAATACTGTCAATCTGAATAGTCTGGCTGATATTCCCCGATATAATTCCGGAGTAAAAGCCATTTTCTTTCAGGTCATCATAAATCCGTTTGGCACTGTCATCAGCCATATAAAGCGCTTTTGTAACATTGGTTTTAATTACTTTATCATCGGGATCAAGGGTAAAGAAAAACTTGTGAAAGGTCTTTACATGATCTCTTGCTTCTACAGGTACATTATCTTTTCTCTCCGACGCGTAAGCTTCGAGCGCTTTCCCATTTGCCAGTATATAAACCTTATCCTGCATCTGGGTTACCGACTCAAAACTTTTGTAAAGTGTATAACAGCATATCATAATACATCCCACAATAACCAGCATCGTAAACCCTCTTACATACCTAAAAGCAGTATCTATATTTTTCATTTTGGTAAACATGAGCAGATTTTTTTTGATTATTTTGAATTCCCTTTAAGCCTGTCGCTCATATAATTTCCTTTCTCTTCAAAATATGGAGCGCTCCCGGCTGATGATGACATGCTTTGGGACATTCGCCCTGCCGCATTTCCCATTGAATCCAGTACCATACCAGCGCCCATTGATGTTTTGGAAACTACTGAAATGCTTGAATTACTGAAAAGTCCGGTAACTTTCTGGCCTAAGGCGCCTCCTCCGGCAGCGTGGACTATATAGTTAGCGACCGATGGAACGGTAAAATATCCTATGATTCCGATAATCATAAAAATCAAGTAAGACATATCGGTTCGGCTGAAAAAGGTGTCCCCTGTTGCCTGCACCTGCGAAATATCCAGTTTTAGCATCAGTTCCTGAATTTTCCCAATGATGCTTCCGAAAATATTGGCAACAGGAAGCCAGAGATAAATATTAATATATCTTGCCAGCCATACCGTGAGTGTATGCTGAAAGCCATCAAAAACCGCTATTCCAAATACAAGAGGTCCCAAAATAGACAGCACCACCAATTGAAACGTCCTGAGCGTATCAATACACAATGCCGCAGCTTCAAATAAAACCCTCAGTACTTCACTCATAAATTCCTTGACAGAATTTCGAAAGTTATAGGAAGCTTTTTCCATTGCAAATTTGACATCGTTGCCGATTCCGGCCAGAATGCTCTCATTGGACGGATCTTCATCATGGGTGTACTTATACCATTTATCCCTATCCCCTGTTCCTGCAACACCCACATACATTTTCCAGGGGTCAGTCTCTTTGATGGCTTTTTCTTTCTCTTTGAGAAGGACTGCAACCGCATTATTGGATCCTGTAACCATAGCAGCAGTTGCTGTAACTGTGGGTTTCATTACTCCATTGATTAAAGTTAATACCGAAGGGAAAATCATAATACAGAATCCAATCACAAAAGGCCTGAACAACGGATAAAAATCAATCGGCTCTGCGTTGGCAATATGCCTCCATACCCGCGAAGCGATGTACCAAATTGTCCCGAATCCGGCTATTCCCTGGCCTACCGCTAAAAGATTACTGCATAAGGGCATCATTTCATCATACAACTGTTCCAAAACAGAGTGAAGGCTCTGCATATTATCTCCAAGTCCTTGTGCATGGATAAAAAAAGGCATTAGAAATGCGACGGTTATGAAAAGAACCGTTTTGCAAGATTTAAAAATGTTCATCACTTTAGTTTTTTAGTTCCTGAAGTTCTTTGGAAGCATAAACATCCTTCGCTTCTTTTGCTCTTTGCAGCGCCAGCACATTTGATGTTGCATTAAAGTTTCTGAGAAACAAAAGCTTATCCTGCATCTGGAGATAAATATCATCTACTGCCTGGAGCCTTTCATCATCCGACATCCTTAGTTTATCTGCTGTTACAACCATTGTCAGTTCATCCAGGTTTCTTAAACTCTGGCTCAGAATATTTCCATACACTTTTTCAAAATAGTGGATTTCCTTTTCGCTAAAGGTGCCGCTTTTTACAAACCGATTCAGTCCATTTTTGCTTTCCTTCATCAGAAGCATCTGAAAATTTATGATATCCCCTACTCTTTTATAGTTCCTTACAACAGGACTCACCTGCATAAGGGCATCCAGAAAAGTTTTATGCAGGCTGAAATTTCCCTCGGTCATATCCTTGACTGTTTTATAGCCCCCCGAGAGCAGTTCATAACCCTTTTTCATATCGCTTAGAATCTTTTTAAACTGGGATAGTTTCTCAATATTTAAGATGAGCTGCTGGATTTCCGCTGACTGTGCATTTGCTTTGTTGGAAGCAATTGCCATAGAAACTGTCAATATTAAAATCAATATTTTTTTCATAGCTTTTTATTTTATAATCCGTAGATAGCTCCTGTTTTGTGGGCATCTCCTTTTTCACGGGTCTTTGATAAAGACAGAAGTTTCGTTTCATTGCTGAAAGACAAACAGAAATTATAATCCTTCAGCATCATTTTGTGGAGCGCATCAATACGCTCGATCCTCTGGTCGTCTTTAAGCTCCAGTTTGGAATCAGTAGTAATAATCAAAAGCTGGTCAAGGGTATCGCTGCAGTTCTCAAGAAGTCTCTCAAAAGAACGTTCTATGAAATCCAGTTCGTTTCCGTGAAACAGATCATTTCCCTTAAGTTCGGCGTATGTCCTTTTATAGATTTTCATTATTTTAAACTGCATGGAGAGAATCTCAGCTGTCTTATAATAATTTTTAACCTTGGGATTAATCTTCAGTAGAGAAGTAAAGTAATCACCATGAAGATTCACTTCTCCCCTTTTTGCATCTCCAATAAAATTCAGTCCCTTAGACACAACTGAATATCCTTTCTTGGCATAATCAATATAAACCTGAAGAGCAACAATCTGCAAAAGCAGTTCCTTTCTCTGCTTGACCTGTGCCTGAATTCCTTGTTGGGAAACGAACGCTACCAACAATACTAGAATTAGTTTTTTCATGATATTTTTATTGAATTACGGAATTCCGTAAAATTGTTTGACCTGATTTACATCTGCCTCTGTTTTGGCTCTCTGAAGACTGAGCATTACATTCTGCTGATTAAAAAGCGTGAGATCATCGTAATTGACATCAATCTGATCGGCAGCTTTATTAATGATTTCGAGTCTTTTCAGATCGCTCATCTGCGTGCTGAAAGAATCCAGTATTAAAAAGATCTGATCCATATTCTTCACGCTTTCTTCCAAAATGCCCGAATAAACACGCTCCATATATTGGATTTCATTGTCTTTAAAATGAGTATCCTGTTTGAATAAATTCCAGGCTCTTTCATATTCCTGTACCAGTCTTGTCTGTTTCTTGGTAATATCTTTTATCCTCTGGTAATAGGTAATAATAGATTTTACTTTTGCCAGTTCTTCGTAATAGCCTTTATATAAATCTTTCTGCTTTTTAGTCCAGTCCGAAATTTCATCCAGCTTTAACTTAGAGAGTACATTCTCTAACTGCTTCTGGGCATTCTGAAGCCAGATCGTTTTGTTCTGAAGTTTCTGAATCCTAAGGTCAATTGCTTTAATAACTTTTTTGGTGACCTCTTTTACAATTTCCAGTATCGGCAGTGCAGCTGTCTTTTCTGCCGGCCTTGCCGACGTGCTGATTAGCATCAGGCAGATTATGCACGTAATTATTCTTTTTTTCATTTTCCCTTTTCATTTAATTTCCGTTTCTCATATCCTGCGCCATAGCTGCGATTCCTTTTTTGATGTCGCCTCCAAACTTTTGGGCATAAGCATTCATTTTCACTTTCTCGCTTTCCTCAGTGGTATAGGCCAGATATTCCTCAAGTGAAACTTCTGTTCGATACACTTTTGAAAGCATACTTCCCAGCGAAATAAACACTTCCTTATATTTCTTATCAGGATCATTAGCTTTATTAACTGACAGAACAAGTGCTTTCTCTTTATCAGTAAGTCCCAGAAGTTCCTGTATCTGATCAAATTTATTTTGATATTTACTTTGATCCAGCAGGATCTTGCAGTCACTGTTATTGATTATGGCCTGTTTGACAACTGGCGATGAAATAATATCTTCAACCTCCTGAGTGACTACGATAGCTTCTCCAAAGAATTTCCGCACAGTCTTGAACAAATACTTAATATATTCGGACATCCCTTCTTTAGCAATCGCTTTCCATGCTTCTTCAATCAGGATCATCTTACGAATGCCTTTAAGCTTTCTCATTTTGCTGATAAAAACTTCCATGATAATGATCGTTACCACAGGAAATAGAATCGGATGATCCTTGATATTATCCAGTTCAAATACGATAAACCTTTCCTTTAAGAGTTCCAGATTCTCTGTAGCATTTAATAGATAATCAAACTCTCCTCCTTTGTAATATGGCCGTAGTACATATAGAAAATTGTTTACGTCAAAATCCTTTTCTTTTACCTTATCGCCTTCGAGTATCTTTACAAAATCATCTTTCAGGAATTCATAAAAGCTGTTGAAGCATGGAAAGAGATTGGAGTTCAACTCTAGTTTTTCATAATACAGCTGAAGCCCATTTGATAAAGCTACATACTCGCATCGATTAAAGGTTTCATCGTCTTTTTTCCACAGTGCCAGAAGCAGTGTTTTAATGCTTTCTTTTTTCTCGGTGTCCAGAGTATCTCCTTCCGATATATAAAAAGGATTAAAGCGGATCGGGTTCTTCTCATCGTAAGTAAAATAATATCCATTGACCATATCGCAAAGCCCTTTATAACTGTGACCTACATCTACCAGTACGATGTGGGTTCCCTGCTCGTAATAACTTCTCACCATATGGTTAGTAAAAAATGATTTACCGCTTCCCGAGGGTCCGAGTATAAATTTATTCCGGTTGGTACAGATACCCATTTTTACAGGTTCATCGCTGATATCCACATGAACAGGTTTTCCCGTTAGACGGTCTCCAAGTCTCACACCAACAGGACTGAGTGAAGACCTGTAACCTGTCTCCATATTCAAAAAACATACTGCCTGCTCAGTGAAAGTGTCAAAAGTATCATTCATCGGAAAATCAGCCGCGTTTCCCGGCATACCTGCCCAGAAAATCTGCGGAGCACCTACTGTCTCCTGCTTGGCCGCCGCATCCATCTGAGCTAATGCTGATGATACTTTGTTTTTAATATCCTTCAGTTCTTCTTTGTCTGTACTCCAAGCCAAGACATTAAAATGTGCTTTGACCGGAAGTCTCTGCTGGGATACCGCTTCGTTCAAAAAATCATTCGTCGCATCCCTGGCAATCATGTTCTCCCTGCTGTATGCCGATAAAGACTGAAGCCTTAATCTTTTGCTTTCCAATTTTTGAATAGTTTTTTGGGCATCTTCTATAAACAGATATTGATTATAAATATGATTGCAGGATAAAAGCTGTCCGAGAGTGGATGCAAAACCAACACTGAATTTGGTTTTATCGGTGGAATAACGGTCAAAGTTAATTCGAGAACCACACAACGCTGGTAGATCCGCCGCATCCCCAAGTGTGAAAAGCTGGCAGTGTTTATCGCCGACAGCTAAACCTTCATCAAATTTGATATCCTTAAAAACAAATGAATCTTCCTTCTCTGATAAAAAACAGTACTTTTCAATCAGTCCCAATTTTCTGCTTTCACTTTTAAGTGCATCATTTTTTAGTCGGGTAAGCTTGACAAAACCGCTGTCTTCCATAATTCTTTTAAACTGGCCTGTACTGTCAATAAAATCCTGCAACAGCTGTGCTTTCAAAGTTTCCTCCGGTACTATCGAACGCCTAAGTAGATTTGAGAAAAGCGAACTTGAATTCTTTCTTCCCTGTGGTTTCTTAGTCAGCATGATGTAACAGGAATGTTCCAAAAATGGTCTTTCATTAAAAAACCGCTCACTGCTCCGGGTTAAAAAACTGCTGTCATCACTTGTAAAATCAGCTTTGTGGCTCTTTTCTAAAAACCAGTCCTGCTTGTGAAAAACACAGAATTTAGGAAGCACTTTTATTGCTTTTATCCAGGACTGATGAAAAGCTTCATATTCCTGGTCAGACAAAGTAAAAATCTCAGGCAGCTCTGCCTTAAACACAATTGTTACATCGCCCTGCTTTGATAAAATACAGTCATGCTCCACTGCCATAATTGGCAGTAAATCTTCCATCCTATTCTCCATCTCCTCTTCATTTTCAACATTAACGTTCTGTAGCTACATCTTTATAAAAATAGCCCTACTGTAAACTTTTATACATTTTGGAACCTGCTTTTTGGCTAGCGCCTTCATCATGCCGTATTCTCCGTACTGGTTACTCAATTTGTATATTTTAAAAACAAGAAATGTACCTGCAGTCCCGATAAAACCAACACACAATAATGAAGGCAGACCAATAATGTACATCACTGCAAAAAGAATCATAAGCGATACAACACCTCCTCCCAAATACCATATGTACTGAGCCTTCAAGCCTTTAAATTCTATACTCTGATTGATTCCTTTGTTGATCTGGTAAACACTGTTACTCATAAGATCTTGTCTTTAAACCCCGAAGAAGGATTTAATTACTGTGGCTACCACAACTAGAAACACACAGCTGCCGAACCAGGCGGCGGCTACTTTACCTGTATCAGGATCTCCCGCATTCCATTTCTGATAAACCTTAACCGCTCCTATAAGACCCAGTATAGCACCAACAGCATACATAAGTTCTGTACCTGCATCAAAATAACTCCTTACTTTTTGGTTCGCCTCGTTAATTCCGGCTACACCATCCTGCGCATAAATTCTCGTCTCGTATACTAACATCAATGCAAGAATGCAATATGACATTACTTTTTCTTCGTCTAATTCCTTTAATTTCCACCAGCATTTTCTCATCACACATCATTTTTAAAGTTTATATCAATTTTAAAAAGCAGAGGAATATCGCCGTTGCAACTCTATTTCCTGTCACATAAAGCCATACCGCACCAGAGAGAACAGGGATTATTCCTCCGCTGAATTTTAGGAAATAGTCTCTTCCCACAGCGTATCCGCTTCGGCAAACGTTAAATAGAACTGCGGGTGCTTTTCGCTTTCAGAGACTATTAGATTATTTATGTTTTCACGTAAAGAGGAGATCTTCACGTATGGGTACCCTTCCAGTACCATTTTAAGGTAATTTTGAAATTGTTCTTTTGATAAGTTCATTTGAGAGCTTTCTTCTACTGCCTGCACTATACGAGTGGAGAGTTCTTCGGCATCTTCTAAAGTATCAAACGATTCTGAAAAAGAGGAAGACAACGATTTTTGTTCTCTTCTGTCTTCTAATTCGTTTCTAGAAGTTTTTTTTAATGCAGGAAATTTGAATTTCTTATCTCCCGAAAAAAGTTCCCTTAAATCCTTACTGTAAAATTTTAGTATTAATACCAAATACCAAATCAATAGTAATATACCCACGGCAGCGAGGTAGCTGCGCCATGAAACATTTGTAAACATAGTCATCATCATTTATCATTCAACATTCATCTCGTCTATGTAAATCATTATCTTAAAATTGGATATGATTTATTCTACAAGTCAAAGGAACGATTAGAATGGCTTTTCTACAAGTACAACTTTTTTACTGTACCCTTTGTACCCCGGACAAATACTGTAAACATTGATAGTAAGAGAGTATTTTTTGCTGTATAATTTAGTATGTTCTTATTTTTTTAATGATTTTTTCTAAAGTTTGAATTGCAATTTCCTTGTCTTTTTCCTCAGCATTATACGATTTGCTTCTAACGGATTGATAAGACAGGCTTTTTTTGTGTGGAGTTGATAAATAAGGCACTATAGTTTTAAAAACCAGAGTCATTGATTTCGCCTTGACAATTCTTGCCTCATCAGTTGCTCTTATAATCAGTCCCATTTGGTCAGTTGATAATATACATTCAATTTTATTATCTTTTTCCTTTTCCACTTGCTCACCACTGTTACCTGCACCTGTGATTAAACCATGCTCTAATTCAATCTTATTATTCAAAAATTCTATTTCGAATTTAAACCATTTATCTAATACATCTTTGATATTCTGCAGTCCTGGATCCAGAGTAATTCTCTCATTGGAATACAAGTGGTTAAAATCTTTATAGTACAGAAGCAAAGTGCTAAGCTTTGCAGAAAGGGATAAATCAGGCTTCATACTATTTGTAAGTCTCTCAGTAATATTTGTTATGTAGCTCAACGAATTAAAATTTTTACTTACAAGTAACTCATCTAATGCAGAAAATATTGAAGTTGGTACAATTGAATAGTCAAGCAGTTCGAGGCTTTTCAGTATGTCTCTCAAATACAGGATTTGTCGATATGTAAATTTTATATTATTACTAACTTCAATTATTGAAGTCAGTTCAGCGATTATATTACTCATAGATATCTTATCGAATTCATTCCTTAGCTCGATTGATTTTATTCTGTTAAGCTTTAACTGCAGTTCCCTTCTGGAAACAATTAAGTAAGTTACAGGAACTCTTTCATCCAAACTAAGAAAGTATGAAAAACGAGCCTCAATAAAGGAAAGCAGTTCATCCAGACTGCTAATTATAATATCAATTGTAGAGAGTAATTGCGCTGACTGAAACGTGTCGTTATTTCTTCTGTCCATTATATTATCCAAAAGAAATATTAATGTAGAGTGGTATTTTCGAACAGTTAGACGGATTTGCCTTTTCTTTTTAAGCGAAAATATCTCGTTTTTTATATGCATTTGTACTTTATGAGATTCAGTAACTACATCTTCAGATATATCGTATAAATTGTCTGCAGATAGCGATATTGCATTGTTTAATTTAGGACTTAAGGTTTTAAATATTATTGTTTCCAGCCATTCAAACGGATATATATTATTTTCCATACTAACGTTGATTTACAATTAATAGTAGTGAATACTATTGATCTTTAAACCTATCAATAGTATTCGACCTGTATTCAGTAGGCGAAAATGATGTATGCTTTTTAAAAAATATGCAAAAAATTGACACGCTTCTAAATTCCAGTTCGTCTGCAATTTCTGCAATTGTGAGTTGTGAGTCCAGCAGTAAAATTTTAGCCTCATTTATAAGCGATTCTATTATTAGGATCTTCACGCTTTTACCCGTCACATTTCGAACGATTTTACTTAAATGACCTGCAGTTACATGCAAGGCACCTGCATAAAATCTTACATGGTGCTGTTTTTTGTAGTGTATAGATAATATCGTAAGGAAACGGATAACCTGACTTTCATTTTTATTAAAATTTGCGGTAGTATCATCTGAATATTTTGAGTAGATCATTTTCAATTCATACAAAAACAAATTCAGACTAATACGCTTCAGCTCAGCATCAAAATCAGATTCCTTGTAATCTTTGTTTACAAAATAAATCAATCTGTAAATAAGTGAGAGCACTAAAAATTCTCTTTCTTCCAACACATACTGTACAGGTTCATTCCTAAGAAAAAAATGAAAGGAATCTACTAGCTCTTTTTTTAGGAAATTTTTAATGGCAAATTCTGAAGAAATTGTCATTATAAACAGTTGGAGTTTATTATGCACTTCAAGTACGGTACAATAAGAATCTTTAGGAATTATAATGAGATCCCTGGAAGATAAATCCTTTATATTCTTCTGCAACTTAATTTTAAAACGGCCTGATCTAACTAGTAGAATTGATAAATTTTTTGCCACGAAAGATTCTTCTTCAGAACTCTCAATAATATATCTTTTAATGATATTCACATCTAGACCTTCAAAAGGAAGTTTGTCCAGATTAGCATTTAATAAATCTTTAATCATGCTCTTTATATTACAGTAATACAAATATTACAGCAGTTTACTATGAAGCTCTAAACCGTTTTTTTATCAATGTAAGTGATAAAAAATAAAGATTGAGTAAACTAGTAATGTATAGCATATAAGCCAATGCACGTAATGGGCATGTCTTTTTTTTGCCATTTAAGAGGTAGCCGGCTATTTCATCATAGCTGAAAAGATCTATAATGAAATAGAGACTAACCAAATTAAATAGGATCAATATTGAATAAAAAATGATCTGTAGTTTCATTTCGTAGCTTGTAATAGTCAATTAACCTATAGAAGTCTCTCAAGCATAACTGCCAAACAAATTAAGGTAAGCTCGATCTTATTGGGTGTCATACGTGTCCTTCTGTTTGTTACTGCAGTTTCCCAATCACGATCCCGCCTACTTGCCTCGTAGTAAAGAGAATACTTTGATATCGAGCAAACTTTTAAAATTACTTTCTTTTCCATAGTATTCAAATCGGAGGCATTTAATATTGCAGCTACATAAGACACTATAAAACTGTAAACCATATCATATCTTTCTCCCTGTATATTTGATAGATAAATGATATAATTTTTTAAATCTGACTTTCCCCTTACGCTCAGTGACGAATTTTCTATAACTTTTAAAAGTTTTTTCAACGGATCAGGCGCTAAACCTGTTATTTGATCTGGCCTCGAATTTTTGAAAAGCAATTTAATTTCATCCTTTATATCTTTCTCTGAACTGAGATTAACATCAAATTCATTAAACAATTTCCGTTTATTGCAAAAAACCACTCCCAGCTTATCAAAAGGGTTGGAAGATGGCATTTGGTACAATGTGTCATTGTTCTGGTCTATTTGTGGAATTAGTGTCTTCTCTGGTGTTGATAACTCATCAGTTGAACAGGAAAATAGTACAATGGGGAAGGTAATAGATAATATAAAATTTTTCATAATTTATTAGTTTGAAGGTGAGGGAGAATTTCTTCTCAGTTCGTTTCATCCAGATTAACAGAACTTTTATTTGGCACCATGTCAAATAATTTGCTATTGAATTCAAAACAAATCTAAACAGACACAAAATTTCCTACAAACAAACACTTATTACTTTCAAGGAAAACCACATGGTGATTTCCTTGAAAACGGTATCAGAATTTAACACTGTTAAGTGTTTAAAATTCAATACTTTACGCTATTTTTGATTGAGTTTCTTGAGCGAATTTATCATCAATACTACCTTTCATAATAAAGATATTTCCTTCAAAAATTAATAATTAATTAATAAAGTATTAATACATGAAAAATCATATTCTTGCCGTAATATTCATATTCGCATTTAAATTAGGTACTGCGCAACAAAGCGTATATAAAATTTCAGATTCTTTAAAAAACAAGTCATATAAATATCTGGATGATAAAATTTTCCAATTTAAAAATGACAGCGCAAAAGCTAGATTATATACTTTGGCCTATCTTAAGAAATCAAGAAAAGAACAAAATTTTGATGAACTTGTCTATGCTTATCAGAATTTTTTGCATCAATCTAAGGCAAAATTTAAACTAGTTTATGCTGACAGCATGGTTTATACTGCCAAAAAGAGTGGTGAGAATGCATTAATGGGGTCAGCATATCTTTCAAAAGGGATTGTTTACTATGGGCAAAAAGAATATAAAAATGCCTTTGATAACTACATTATTGCAAATAATTACATTTCCAGAACTGCCGATAGTTATCTAAAATTTAAAGTCAAACATCAAATTGCTCAAATTAAATATTATCTGGGCTTTTATGATGAGGCTATTTCCCTATTTAGTGAGTGTGCTGCTTACTTCAGAGATAGGAATTCAATTGCTTATTTAACAACCCTTCATTCGCTGGCCCTTTGTTACACAAAAATCGGAGATTACGATATGTCATCAAGGACCAATACTACTGGATTATCCGAAAGTAAAAGATTGGAATTGTCGGATTTAGATCCATACTTTAATCAATCTGAGGGAATCAACGAGTTCTTTAAACAAAATCATGGCTCTTCAATAAAAAAAATTGAATCCTCCACTAGAATAATTGCAGAAAAGAAAGATTTTGCAAACGAATCTGTTGGATATTTTTATCTGGGTAAGAACTATTGGGCGCTAGAAAAAAAAGCAATAGCACTGTCTTACTTTTTCAAAGTGGATAAAATTTTTAATAAAAAAAAATATTTAAGACCTGATCAGATAGAAGTTTATGAGTTACTAATTAAATATTATAAAGGCACTGGTAATGTAAAAAAACAATTATACTATATCGATCAGCTCATTAGTGCAGACTCTTTGTTGCAAGAGACTTATAAATATTTGGTTACCAACTTACATAAACAATATGATACTAAAGAACTACTGGTTGAAAAGGATCAGATTACCCAACAACTAAATAGGGCCAGATATTATGATATCCTATTTATCACTATAATTTTATTGCTATTTATGGCAACTCTATTTCTAACATATCGCAATTATAAAAATCACTATATATATAAGAGAAAGTATGAGGAGGTAATGCTTAATTCACAAGCTGACCATACTGTCAAAAATAAAAAGTCAGACATGATGGATATACCCAATGAGACTGTTATACATGTGCTCAAAAAGCTGGATCAGTTTGCAAAAGAGAAAAAATTTTTACGCAAAAACTTACGACTAGCTACAGTCGCAATTTCCCTTAATACAAATTCTAAGTACCTTTCCAAAATTCTACTTCATTATAAAGAAAAAGGTTTTGTAGAATTTATAAATGACCTAAAAATAGATTATTTAATAAAACTTCTAAAAGAAGATAAAAGAATTAGAAAATATACAAATACCGCTTTAGCAGAAGAGGCAGGATTTAGCAGCACCCAACAGTTTGCCAAAGCATTTAAGACTAGAACGGGAATGCCTACAGCATATTTTATTGATAGGATAAATAATGAATGAATAATTATTTATTGTTTGCTTTGAAGCTAAAAGTATTCAATATAAAGATATACTTTTGCCAAGTAATTAAAAAAATATTATGAAAGATCTAATCGTAAAAATCAGCACTGAAATTGAAATTTTTAAAGCCGAATCAAATTCGCTAGTTGAAAAAGGTGTAAAAGCTGCCGGAGCAAGAGCTCGTAAGTCAACTTTAGAAATCGAAAAACTTTTAAAAGAGTTTAGAAAAGTTTCTATTGAGGAGTCTAAGAAGTAATTTTCTGCCTTAGTGCCCTCTAATTTTCGAGGGCATTTTTATTACTGATTTAGAAGAGTTTAATATTAAATTCTTTAGAGAAAACCGTCAATTATTTTATTAATATTCAATCCTAATCCGCCGATGTTAGGTTCTAAAATTAAGCAATCATTAATTTTCTTTCCAATGCCTTTTTTGTACTCGGCCTTAATTTTAAAATCTTTGATTTCCTTTTTATTCTTTATGTCAATCATTATTTTTTGAATAATATTAATCACATCGTTTGGTGTCTGACAAACTTTTTTAAGTTCGATAAAAATTAACTTATCTTCCGGAATTCCACCTTCAAGCTGATTATTATGGGCATCTAAGAAATATTTAGGATGTAATGTTGTAATCATAAGTGCAGGAAGAATTTCCGAAGGATCAATTCCATTAATACTTTCCCAAGAAAATAATTCATTATAAAAGTGACTTTCAGGAATTCCCTGAATTACTACCGCCTCGTTTTCTGCAGCAAATTTTGCTATCTTATCAAAGCTATTCCGCAAAGTATTTGAGATAGGTTCATCCCAATTATAATAGTCTAGTATATATAAATAATAATCCCTTTCAATGTTACCAGATAATGCGGCAATTGTGCTAACTTTCAATCCCATAATTAAATATTATTTTGTGCTTTCGATCGTTGAATAAAGACCTACAAAAGATAAAAAAATACCACCAAAAATTTAGGCTGTTTACTCTTGTATAAATCATTTTCAAGATTCAGCTAGTCTATTTAGTATCTCTTCTAGCTCTAAAGTTCTATCGCGAACTTTGTCCATAAAATTCATCGCAGATATTAACATTCCAGCACTTCCAATCTCTATTTATAAATCATCAAATGAATCTTAATCTCAAAAGATGGAATAACTTTAAATTTGAATAAATTTAAAGAAGTGATAATAGAAATGTGACTATTCTTTTTCTAAATCCACTTTAAATTCAAAAAGTTCTTTTGGTTGAATTTTCAGTCCGTAGGACAAATTAAGTATAGTTTCTAAAGTTATATTTTCCGTACCTTTCTCAATCTTACTTATAAAGCTAGCGTCTAGATCACAATTTTCAGCAATTTTTCTGTAACTTAAACCTTTGTCCTTTTTTATTTGCCCTAGCTGAGTACCGAATTGGATGATGAATTCCTTTTTAGTGTTTTCGTTGATCATAGCCTTTATTTTAGGCAATTTGCTTAAATTCGAAGAATTTAACGTGGTAATATATTACCACGTTAAAAAATTTATTACATTTGTTACATCATTACAGTAAAGTAATGTATTTTTGCGATTCTTCATATAAAAAAATTTGAAGCATTCGCTTTGAATCTCGAACAGAAAACTGGCGTTTTTAAAACCACGAGAGGATAAGTAAGATGCTCACGTCATTGGCGTGGGCTCACTTATTGTGGTTGGTGCCGCCAGTACCTCTGTTCAGTAAGATGAGTTCCATGCCTTTTTTTTACTCTCTTATATTTTCTTAGCCAATTTGCATCATTTTAAATTTCGAATCACGAAAAGTCGAACCTTTAATTTTTTTGCCTGTGAACTAAAAATCTTCGTTGTGATTAGTAAGCCGTTTATTTAATCACAAAAAAATGGCCCTCTATTTCGTCGCCAAACAACCATAGAGGACCGTAGCTAATCAAATCATATTTAACTAACCAATCCCAATATTATGAATAATTTTTCATTTTATAAGGATGGAGGAGCTCTTTATTGCCTAATTTTTTTAGGAAGTCTTTTGTCTTTTTCATCCTTATCCGCTAAAAGTTTAAATCGGAATTTCACCCCATCTTCCCAACAACATCAGATTCAAGGAATCGTTACTGATGGATCTGTTCCTTTACCCGGAGTAAGTATTCTTGTCAAAAACAGAACAAATACATCGGCCATAACCGATTACAACGGACAATATTCTCTTTCTGCATCGGCAAATGATACACTTGTCGTTTCTTTTATTGGTTTTAAAACAGCAATATTAGCAGTCAACGGCCGTACTAAAATTGACATTACCCTAATATCTGAAACAACCACTTTACAGGAAGTTAGGATCAACGCCGGTTACTACACGGTAAAAGAGAGTGAGCGTACGGGAAATATAGCTAGAATTACTGCCAAGGATATAGAAAACCAGCCAGTAACAAATATACTGGCGACAATGCAGGGACGTATGCCAGGCGTATTTGTTACCCAGACAACGGGAACGCCTGGTGGAGGATTTGATATTAAAATTAGGGGACAAAATAGTCTCCGGCTCAATGCAAATAATCCTTTATATATCATTGACGGTGTACCCTACTCCTCAGATCCTATTGGCTCTGGGACACCTTCTGCGGTATTGCCAACGCAGCCCAATCCGCTCAATAGTATAAACCCTGATCAGATAGAAAGCGTCGAGGTCCTAAAGGATGCAGATGCAACTGCTATTTACGGATCCAGAGGTGCAAATGGTGTTGTGCTGATCACAACAAAAAGCGGGAAGGCAGGTAAAACAAAATTTTCGGCCAAAGTTTATACCGGAGCCGCAACTGTTACCCATTTTATGGATCTCATGAATACTGAACAGTACATACAGATGCGTAAGGAAGCTTATAACAATGATGGCATTAAAGCAATCCCGTCTTCTGCCTATGACGTAAATGGAACATGGGATCAGAAAAGATATACCAACTGGCAAAAAGAAATTCTTGGAGGTACTGCCGAGATAAATAATCTACAAGCTTCACTTTCTGGCGGATCTGCACAAACCCAGTTTTTAGTAAGTGGTAATTACAATTACCAAGGGACAATCCTCCCCCAAAGCTTTAGGTACAAAAAGGGAAATTTTCACGTGAATGTCAATCACCAATCTGAGAACAAAAGATTCAAGGCCAACATCACTTTTGGGTATACACTACAGGATAATAATCAGCCTCGTGTTGACCTGATGCGGGAGACAATTGCTATTGCTCCCAATGCGCCTGCGCTATATAATGCTGATGGAAGCCTGAATTGGGAAAACAATACGTATTCCAATCCACTTCGAAACCTTACAGGAAAATATAAGGCCTTAACCAATGATCTTATGGCCAATATGCTGCTGTCTTATGACCTTTTGGAGAATGTAAAGCTCCAAACAAACATCGGCTATACCAATTTAATCAATAGGGAAAATACAACAAATCCTTCGACAAGATTTAACCCTTCATCAGGTTTTGGCCCTGAAAATTCAACATTGATTGTTGGCGATTTTGAGCGCAAATCATGGATAATAGAACCTCAGCTTAATTGGTCAAAATCATTTGGTTCAAGTACAGTAAATGCACTGGCCGGCGGTACGTTCCAATCACAGCAGGCCAATTTATTGGTTCAGTATGCTTCCGGTTTTGCCAGTAATAGCCTTATAAATAACCTGTCTTCAGCAACAACCATATCAATCCTGCAGACCGATCAGACAGTCTATAAATATCAGGCATTTTTTGCGCGTATCAACTATAATTTTAAAGAGCGTTATATAATAAACCTGACGGGTCGAAGAGATGGCTCTAGCCGTTTTGGTCCCGGAAATCAGTTTGCCAACTTTGGAGCTGTTGGAGCGGCATGGTTATTTTCAAGGGAAAACCTCTTTAAAAACAGCTCCTTTTTAAGTTTTGGGAAACTAAGGGCAAGTTATGGGACAACCGGTAGTGACCAAATAGGCGATTATCAATATATGGATACTTACAGCATTTCAGGAAGTAAATATGGAGGCATTTCAGGATTACAGCCAAGCCGATTATTTAATCCCGAATTTGGATGGGAAACCAATAAAAAACTGGAAGCCGCATTAGAAGTAGGTTTCTTGGCAGATAGAATATTTCTTACTTCTAGTTATTATGAAAACAGATCATCTAATCAACTTACAGGCATTCCATTGCCTGGTACAACCGGATTTACATCTATTCAGGCAAATCTAAATGCAACAGTTCAAAACAAAGGAATAGAACTGAGTTTACGCACTGTAAATTTACAAAATAATGAGTGGAACTGGACAAGCAGCTTCAATCTAACTTTTGCAAAAACTAAATTGCTGGAATTTCCAAATCTAACCGGATCAACTTATGCCAACACTCTGGTTATAGGCAAGCCTCTTAATATTAGAAAGGTATATCATTATACTGGCGTTGATCCAAACACCGGCATCTATAATTTCGAAGATATAAACAAAGATGGCTCACTCACTTCCCTGGATGATAAAAAAGCAATAATCGATCTTAGTCCTCAATACTACGGAGGTTTACAGAATACATTACGATATAAGAACTGGAACCTTGATTTCCTGCTTCAATTTGCCAAACAAAAAAATTATAGTGCCACTTCTTATTTTGGAATACCCGGATCACAGACAAATCAGCTTGCTGAAATTGCCGACCGTTGGAAAGAACCGGGAAACACAAACGCATATCAAATTTTTACAAGTGGTACAAATTCTAAAGCTACAACTGCATATGGCAATTATGCAGAAAGTGACGGTCCAATCAGTGATACTTCTTTTATCCGCCTTAAGAACATCTCAATCTCTTACGATATTCCCCTAAAGGATTTTAAGTGCCGGATCTTCTTTGAGGGCCAGAATCTTTTGACTTTCACAAAATATAACGGACCAGATCCGGAATTTACAGCAGTAGGATACCTCCCTCCATTAAAAGTGTTTGCCGCTGGACTTCAATTCAATTTTTAACCTAATAATTAAAATTATGAAAAAATTTAATCCGTTATTAAAATTATATCAGGGTACAACTTATACAGTATTGGATAAGTTTCAAATGATTTTGTCTGCATTAATCTTATTTAGCATTTTTCTGAGCTGTGATAATTTTATAGATGTCGAACTTCCAAATTCACAATTAACCGCAAATAGTGTTTACGAAGATAAAACTACTGCAAATGCAGCCATGACACAAGTTTATGCAAAAATGCGCGATAGCGGTCTTTTTACTGGATATGCTTTCGGTCTCTCAAATTTAATGGGAAATTATACCGACGAATTAGCGTTTTATGGAAATCCGCAGGAAGGAACTACAGATTTTTATAATGGCATTGTGCTGCCATCCAATTCCAGTATAAAATCACTTTGGAATAATAGCTACAATCAAATATATGGAGCTAACGCAATTTTAGAAGGTGTGGCAAACTCTGCGAATCTGCTCAGTACAGACCGTGATCAGTTAAAAGGCGAAGCTCTCTTTACAAGGGCACTTATCCATTTCTACCTGGCAAATCTTTTTGGGAGTATACCATATATCAGAACAACAGATTACCAAAAGAACAGTATGATTTCGAAGGAACCTGCAAATGCAGTCTATGGGAACTGCATTGAAGATTTAAACCTTGCTGTAGCCCTATTGCCTGGAACATACAAAAGTCCAGACCGCACAAGACCTAATAAATTTTCAGCAAGGGCATTGCTTTCAAGGGTTTATCTCTATACGCAACAATGGGATGAGGCTTCCAATGAAGCTTCCGCTGTATTAAATAATACAGCCTTGTATTCCGTTGAGAGTAATTTGAATAAAACTTTTTTAAAGGAAAGTACAGCTACCATATGGCAGTTCTCGCCCAATACAGCTACAGGGAATTCGCTGGAAGCACAGACATTTGTCTTTACTGTTGGACCACCCCCGTTATCCGCCTTAACTACAACACTGGTAAACACTTTTACAACAGCAGACAAAAGGAAATTAAGCTGGATAGCCTCTGTTACTAAAGAAGGTGCAACTTGGTATTATTCCTCCAAGTATAAAAGTAAAATAACCTCTGCTTCTACCGAATATTCCGTTTTACTAAGACTAAGTGAAATGTACCTCATTAGGGCTGAAGCACGTGCGCATGCTGGTGATCTTATAGGTAGTAAAGAAGATTTGAATGTTATTAGAAATACTGCTGGTCTTTTAAATACCACGGCCATTTCTCAAAGCGAAATACTAGAAGCAATCCTAAAGGAAAGACAACTGGAATTTTTCTGCGAATTTGGACATCGATTTTTTGATTTAAAACGGTTCAACGCTTTGGATACGGCATTACCTTCTGTTAAACCAGGTTGGAGTTCCTATAAAGCGCAGTTACCACTGCCCGAGTCAGAATTGCTGCTAAACAAAAACTTAATTCCGCAAAATACAGGTTATTAATGAAAACACGACTATACATCAGCAAAAGCCTTCGAATTAGTATTTTTTTGCTTTTGACAATCTGCCCTGTACTGGGGCAGATTAAAAAACTTAAAAAAGTGACGCAGGAGGATTACCAACTGTGGAGCAAGTTAACAACAATTAATATTGCAAATAATGCATATTGGATAAGTTACAATCTCGCTTATGAATCATCAAATGACACCTTATTTGTGAAGAATACAATTTCACCGAAAAAATTTTGTTTTCCTAAAGGAGTCCAGGGTGTATTTTTAAATGAAAATCATTTTGGTTGTCTCCTCAGAGGTAATAAATTTCAGGTTTTGAATCTGGACACTGGAGTCATAGTAAAATTTGATAACATCAGTCAGTTCTATGCTGCAGATGGGAATATTGTATTGAAAGAAAATCTCGGCAATGGTAAGATTGCGCTTCATATCTCTGATTATAATGGAAATATAAAACGCAGTATAGAAAATGTTACCTATTACAAACTTAGCCCCGATACTTCAAAGCTGGCATATGTAACTTCATTTCCTTTTAATTCACTTTTTATTCTAGATTTCAAAAAACAAAACAAAGAAACTTTTATAAGTTCTGATCATTCACTATCATACCCAATTATCAAATGGCATCCAAATGGTAAGTCAATTCTTTTTGCTGGATATTCAGTCGAGGAAAAAAGTTATGAAACACTTTTCTTATATGATCTGTTGATGAAAAAACTCCTTGAATGTAACAACCAAAAGATTTCCAACTGGCCCAAAGATATGGCATTGGATGCGCGATTTGACAACACACTTGTTTTCTCCGATGATCAGCAAAGCATTTTTTTTTCCCTAAAGAAAAAAGACAGTTCACCTCTAGTACAAAACAAGGACAGTATAGAAATTTGGAATGCCAAAGACAAGGACTTATTTCCGGAAAGGAACTCGTTTGGAGCCACAAAAGACCAGTCCAGAATAGCAGTTTGGAAGCCAGGAAAAAATACAGTTCGTTTAATTGGTGATGAAATTCATTCTCAAGCTTTAATAAATCCTAATCAGAGCTGGGCACTGGTCTATGATCAGGACGAAAACAAACCGTATTTTAAACAGGCTCCGGACTTAACATATTGGCTGTTTAATACACAAACCGGTATAAAAATTCCTTTTCTGGAAAAACAATCCGCAGCTATAAAGTCAGTATACTTTTCTCCAATGGGCAAGTATTTTCTCTACTTTAAAAATCAGGATTGGTGGCTATACTCATTTAAAAATCAGAAACACACCAATATTAGTCAAAATAGTGCCGGATCATTTGCTGACTACACGGAACAGATGGCCGAAACGCCCAATTCATTCGGTTGCGCAGGATGGACCAACAACGATCAAACAGTGTTTTTATACGACCAGTTTGATATTTGGGAATTTAATACCCAAACGGGCAAATCCCGTCGCATTACCTTCGGAAAAGAAAATCAGCAAATCTACAGATTAGTGAATCCCAAATTGGGTATCAGAGGAAACTTTGTCTCCAAAGAACAAATTGTCCTGCCCGGCGAAGATCTAATTCTGAATGTAAAAAAAAGTAATAACACTTATACTGGATTCTCGTATTTAGACTCCGAGAGAAAAATTCAGCGCATTGTGTATGACAGTGCTTTGGTGCACAGTATTGTAAAGGCGAAAAACAGTAATACTTTTTTATATGTAAAAGAAAAATTTAACGCTCCTCCCTCTTTGTTGGTGAGTAATCAAAAATCAACCAGGACAGTCCTTCAGACCAATCCACAACATAACCAATATTCTTGGGGAAGGTCAAAATTAATTACTTACAAAAATTCAAAAGGCAATACACTAAACGCGGTGCTTTATTATCCGGCAAATTTTGATGTCGCGGAAAATTATCCGATGATCGTAAATATTTATGAAAAACAAACCAATCAGCTAAATGTATATACTAATCCATCAAATCTTAATGGCTGTTCGATTAATGTCTCAAATTATACCAATGATGGTTATTTTGTTCTTTTTCCTGACATCGATTTTGAAATTGGCAATACTGGTTTTTCTGCCCTGGACTGTGTAACGTCCGCTGTGAATGCAATTGTAAAAAACTATCCTGTCAATGAGAAAAAAATAGGCCTGATGGGGCATTCTTTTGGTGGATATGAAACTGATTTCATTATTACCCAGACCAAAATATTTGCAGCAGCGATAGCAGGCGCAGCGGTTACTAATTTCAACAGTTATTATCTAAGTTACAATAAAGCAAATTACAAACCCGAGGCATGGCGGTTTGAATATTTTCAAATGCGAATGGGAAATAACCTTTTTGAAGATTATGATAACTATCAGAACAATTCTCCTGTAATGCACGCAGCAAACATATCAACACCTTTACTTGCATACACGGGTAAAGCAGACACACAGGTAAATCCTGTTCAAAGTAATGAATTTTACCTTGCTCTGCGAAGACTCCAAAAAGAACATATTCTTTTAGTTTATCCAAATGAGAACCATGTATTTTCCAAGCCGGAAAATCAATATGATTTAACTAAAAAAAGAGCGGCATGGTTCGGACATTTTTTAAAAGACGAACCATTAGCGAAATGGATGGAGTCACTCTAAAAAACAATGCTGTTTTCAAACGAAAACAGCATTGTCACTAAAAAAATTATTTAAAATTGTTTAAGCTAATTCTGAATTTTGTAAAGCGGAACATCACAAGAGTTTGGACTTTGCTGGTCAAACAACTGGTGACTGCCTACCGTCGATGTACAAATTACGTTATTGTTCACTGTTGAACATTCGTTTTCCTCGTGACAAGGCTCCTGTTCAGAAAGATAGCGATAGCCCATTCTTTCTTCAACAGCTTTATTAGTGCTCATGGAAGTAGTTGCAAAAGCACCTGCTCCACCTAAGATTATGACTGCCAGAGGCACCATAAATCTTTTAGAAAAATTTGTTTTCATAATTAAAGTTTTTATATGGTTATGATCTACTCTTTTGACAGGTTTTCGATCTCTCCCCTGACATCGGCCGATATATTTTTATTTATTGCTGCTTTATTGCATGATTTTGCGCAATACGACTTCGAAGTTTGTAACATAGTAATGTATGATCAATTAATGCATATAAAAAGCTCCCATAAATAATAATACTTTTTACTTTCTTCCCCCCTATATCGTAGATAGGAAAACTAGAACGGTAGGTTTTGTCATTTAGATTATATACATCAACAATACTTGCCGTTTTCCATAGTTTTTCAGATTCGTACAAACCCGGAAGTGTAGAATTTATATAAAGCATTTCCCCATAAGTAGCTGCGATTTTATTAACCATTAGTGGCGGTTTTGCAAAAGTCTTCAACTTACTGTTTTTATATTGGATTAAGTCAATTCTGGCGATCCGCACAGTATCGATTGTACTTCCGCGGAAGTTTATTTTTAATTGCGGTCTAATGACCATATATTCGTTTCGATAGTAGTATACATAGACTATTTTTTTTATTTGCTCATTGAAAAGCAAAGTGCCGTCTGTATCAAATATCCCGTCAAATTGCTTTTGTAATAGCGAAGTGTCAAATTTTGATTTAAGTGTATCATTTAAATCCAAATTCCCAATTGCACTTTCTCCACTTTTTGGCACTAGGTACCTAACTGCCAAATTTGTTGAGTCCATGGGCTGGGCATGTGAAAAAAGGTAGCCACTATTAATTCTAAGATCGGCGTTCCAATTCTTGGTACTTCCTTTAAAAACGTAGGGGACTGTACCTTCAAAAACAAAAAAATCATTGTTTAGGACTTTAATTTTTGGTCCTGTAAATGGAAGATTTTTTCGTCGTAAAGAAATATGAAAGTTTCTTTTTATTCTTGATGCAGTATCCAAAACCATTACCTGAAAAGGAGCTGTATAATTACCCAGATATAATTTTCCATTTCCTGTGCCGGCAAAATAATAGGAGTTGTAGCTCAAATCTATCTGGTAGATTTCCTGAGCTGTATGCTGAGGAAACCTTCTGATGAATCGATTCTTATAATGGGTAACAGTATCAGAAAAATTAAACAAAGTAAACATTACAATACCACTCAGTACAACTGAAATCGAAAGTAAACCCAAACGTGACTTTATGTTTATAAATATGTTATGTAGAGATACAGGCAGAATCAAAAATGCCAATCCCGCCATAACTACAAAAACCAAGTTAAATATCAGATGATCACCCCATTTCATTTTCTCCAAAATTCCTCCACATGAACAAGGAATAAACGAGCTGTAATTGAGAATTATATAGATATAAAAAGAAAATAAACCCATCAGAATAAAAGAAGCCAATAACCCCAAAAATCTTGTTTGTTTAAAGATTAACAGTATTGCGATTGCGAATTCTATTAGAGGAATTAGAATTGAAACCCAGCCTGCTAATGGGCTTAAAATTGGAGATTGCCCAAGTTGGATCCTGAAATTATGAAAATCTAAAATTTTACTTAGTCCTGCATATATAAACAACAATATATACAAAAGGCAGATTACTTCTATTGTTATATTTTTAGCTCGTGTTTTCAGTTCCATAATCATGCGTTTTAATTAATATACAGATCAGAATAAAATCTTAAGCAAATGTAAATCAGTTGATTCCGATTTAAGACATCAAAAACAAGCCAATAGTTTTCAAAAACGAGCCATTTTTATACTTGGTTTCATTTTACAATTTAAAAGTGCTTTATAAATACATTGGATCTATAAAGCACTTGAATCAATTAACTAAATGTTGCTATGATTTACAAGCTTCACTTAGACTCAAAAGTTTTTGGTTCAGCTCCACCAAACCTGCTTTCTGCAAACATTCCTGCGACAAATTCTTAAGATCTGTAAAACCATCTTCAGACATGCTTCCTATCAGGCTGGATTCATCTTTTTCAAGCAGTAATCCCTGTTCAATAAAGTGACTTAACAACAGAACATTTTTACGTGAAATTTTCAAATCAAACTTCACCATCTCACTCATGCCAGGGATACTTAAAACCGTATCAAAAACCTTGGCAACTTCATTTTTCGTAATCATAATTTCACCGTTTAAATTAATAAATCAAAGAATAAAGTTAAGGATCACCGAGCAATGCATCATAAGCATAATTTACTTATGATATGCTTTATTACATAGACTTAAATAACTTCGTGTCATTATAAAACCTTAAGGATAAATACTTCCGCAACTTGCATTAATGCAATTGGTTACAAGAATTTTTTTAAGGACTATTATTTTTTACAACGTATTTTAAATGCACTAAAGGATTACCACGTTCCTGTAATCTGCAAGATGTCCGGTTGTATCACAACCGATATCTTGCCGCCTTTTTACTCGGAACTCGTTGGCGGTGAAACCAAAAGGAAAATAATTTGTGAAATGAAAGAGATAAGCGATGAAAGAAGAAAAGAAAAACAGAACAAGATGGCTCCATCTAAGACTGACTAGCGCCGAATATGAAATATTGCAGAAGCAGTTTAACAAATCAACCTGCCGTAAACTGAGCGATTATGCAAGAAAAAATCTGCTGCAGAAACCCCTCGTTTTGAAATACCGAAACGAATCACTCGATGAATTAATGAGTGAACTAATACTGCTCAGAAAGGATTTAAATGGCATTGGAAACAATTTCAATCAGACAGTTAAAAAGCTTCACACCATTGTACAGATTTCAGAATTTAAACATTGGATTACAGTTTATGAAATTGAGAAAAAACTACTCTTTAATTCCATAGATAAGATTAAAAAACACATCGAAAATCTCTCTGAAAAATGGTTGCAGTCATAAATACAGGGCGCTCGATCAGAGCTATTTTTAATTACAATGAGAACAAAGTTTTGACGGGTGTAGCCAAGTGTATCGGGGAAGGAAATTATCCAATGGACGTAGATGAAATGAGTTTGAATCTAAAATTAAAGATGCTTTTAAAACAGCTTGAACTCAATGAAAATGTTACCCGAAACAGTGTGCATATATCGCTCAATTTTGACCCTTCAGAAAAAGAGTTATCAAAAGAAAAACTCATGGAAATTGCCGATACTTATATGGATAAAATTGGTTTTGGGGATCAGCCATATTTAGTTTATCAGCACCATGATGCCGGACATCCGCACATCCATATTGTCTCCATAAAAGTAAAAGCAGACGGCAGCAGAATTAACATGCAGAACATTGGAAAAAATCAGTCGGAAACAGCACGAAAAGAAATTGAAACACAATTTAATTTAGTACGTGCAGAAAGTAAAAAAAAGACAACCGCAATAGATTTAAAACCAGTGAATGTTCTTAAAATCAATTATGGCACCTCAGATTCAAAAAAAGCAATCGCGGGTATTTTAAATGCTGTAATACCGCATTATAAATTTACCACCCTTGGAGAATTAAATGCAGTATTGAACCTGTACAATGTTTCTGTTCTGCAGGGAAAAGAGGATTCTAAAATGTTTCTTCACAAAGGACTTTTATACCAGATTATTAATGCTGACAAAAAACCAATCGGAGTTCCTATAAAAGCAAGCAGCTTTCATTTCAGGCCTACTTTGAAGGCTCTTGAACAAAAATTTGAAGCCAATAAAAAAAACCGGATTCCTGACATGAAAAGAGTCCGAAACAGTATTGATATGGCATTTTTAAAAAACAGCAATATAAACCTTGACGAGCTGGAAAAAAAATTACTCAAAGAAGGTATCGCTGTAATTTACAGACAAAGCTCTCAACGTTTGATTTATGGAATTACATATGTAGACCATACTACTAAATGCGTTTTTAATGGCAGCGTTTTGGGGGTTCAGTATGCAGCAAAAGCAATGCTGGAAAGGTGCGGTAATGTAAGGGTAAAACCTGACGGAAATAATTATGAAAACAAAATACAGAAGGAACAAGGAACTAAAAATCCTGCTTTTATTTCTGAGCTTGAATTACAAAATATAATTGACAGCGTTTTACAGCCTGAATATGCATCTGAATATATTCCCGCCAGTTTAAAAGGCAGACGAAAAAAAAGAAAAAGAAAAGGACAATCCGACAATTAATTAAACACTAAAGCCATGGCTATGCAGACAGGAGAAAATGATCAGGCACTTAGAAAAATTTTAGATATGACAAGGCTCATAAGCATAATGCTTTTGAGTATTCACTTCTATTATTTCGGTTATTCGGTTTTTAAATATTGGGAATTGGTCAGCCCATTTAGCGATAAGATTTTACACAACATTTACAATACAGGGATTTTCAGTAATTTTCATAAAACAAAGTTTTTTGCCTTGGGTTTACTGCTCATTTCATTACTCGGTGCAAAAGGAAAAAAAGATGAAAAGCTGCAATTCAAAACGGCATTATATTACATCCTGGCAGGACTGATTTTGTATTTTATCAGTTACCTGTTTCTGCTGACAGTTCTTAGTCCTGTTTTTAAAATTTTAGGTTATATTATATCCACTTCGATAGGATATCTGATGATACTTTCCGGAGGTACGCTTCTCTCAAGAATTATCAGTAGAAAATTAAATCATAAAGATATTTTCAACAAAGAAAATGAAACTTTCCCACAGGAAGAAAGGCTTATAAAAAACGAATACTCCGTTAACCTTCCGGCTCGTTACCATTTAAAAGATAAAGTACGAAACAGCTGGATTAATATTATCAATCCTTTTCGATCGCTTCTCGTTCCGGGAACACCCGGTTCCGGAAAATCTTATTTTGTAATTCGCCATGTTATTACCCAGCATATTCAAAAGGGATTCAGCATGTTCGTTTACGATTTTAAATTCGCTGACCTGACGATCATTGCCTATAATACCTGGCTGAAATACCGGCATCTTTATGCAGTTGAACCCAAATTTTACATGATTAATTTCGATGATTTAAGCCGCACCCACAGGTGCAACCCTCTGTATCCTGAATCGATGACCGACATAACCGATGCAGCAGAATCAGCAAGAACTATTCTGCTTGGACTCAACCGGGAATGGATTAAAAAACAGGGTGACTTTTTTGTGGAATCCCCTATCAATTTTCTGACTGCTATAATATGGTATTTACGAAAATATAATGACGGGGAATTCTGCACCCTTCCGCACGTTATTGAACTCATGCAGCTGGATTACGACAGTCTCTTTACACTGCTGAGAACAGAAAAAGAGATTGAAGTGCTGATCAATCCATTTCTCAGCGCTTACCTTAAGGATGTCAGTGAGCAGCTTGAGGGTCAGATTGCCTCTGCCAAAATTTCCATGGCAAGGCTCTCTTCCCCGCAGCTTTACTATGTACTTTCAGGCAATGACTTTACTTTGGACATCAATAACCCGCTTGAGCCTAAGATTGTATCCATGGGAAATAACCCTCAGAAAATACAAACTTACGGCGCTGTTTTATCACTTTACGTAAGCCGCTTAATCAAGCAGGTCAACCAAAAAGGAAAACTCAAAAGCAGTCTGATATTTGATGAATTTCCAACAATTTATCTTAACAATATGGACAGCTTAATTGCAACGGCAAGAAGCAATAAAGTAGCGACCTGTTTGGGAATTCAGGACTTCAGCCAGCTTAGAAAAGACTATGGACGCGAACAGGCGGATGTGATCTTAAATATTACCGGAAACATCATAAGCGGTCAGGTCACCGGTGATACAGCCAAACAGCTTTCCGAACGATTTGGAAAAATTATGCAGGATCGTGAAAGCCTTTCAATCAATAGTGCAGACACTTCAATCAGCCGTTCCAAACAGTTGGAATCTGCCGTACCCCCTTCCAAAATTTCCTCTTTAAGTTCCGGGGAATTTGTTGGGATTGTAGCCGACAATCCTGATTGTAAAATCGAGCTGAAAACTTTTCATTCCGAAATTATAAACAATCATGATGCGCTTAAAAAAGAACAGGATAATTATCAGGACATTCCCATAATCCGTAAAATTGACAGTATCATGGTACAGCGAAATTACATGCAGATTAAACAGGACGTTCAGGATATTATGCATGCCGAAATGGAGCGTTTAATTAATAATCCTGCGCTGTCTCATTTAATCATAAAAAAAGATTCCTAAATTCCTTAATTAAGAAAAAACACATTAAAAAATAAATACTTTACATTTTTTCTTTTAGGTTAATTTCTACAGCATTTCAGTTTTTACGGGTATTCATAGCGTCAGAAAATATTGATTAACACTTTTTGTTATAAATTAGAACATATTAATACCTATTTAATGTTACGATCTATACTAATTTTGACTTGTATAAAAATGAGAAGATTATGGAAAGATCGGTTGTACATATTGATATGAATACGTTTTTCGTGTCATGCGAAAGGCTCACAAATTCAGAATTAAACGGCATACCGATTATTATTGGAGGCGGAGACAGAGGGGTTGTAGCATCTTGCTCTTACGAAGCACGCCGCTTTGGCGTCCGATCCGCAATGCCCATACAGATGGCGCTTCGTCTCTGTCCTCAGGCTAAGGTAATGAAAGGAGATATGGAATTATACTCTCAGCTTTCTCATAGCATCACGGAAATTATTCAGGAAAAAGCTCCCGTGGTGGAAAAAGCCAGCATAGATGAATTTTATCTGGACATTACCGGCATGGATAAATTCCATGGAAGCTATAAGTGGACAAATGAACTTGCCCAGACCATTACAAAGGAAACAGGTCTCCCACTTACATTTGCCCTTTCAATTAATAAAACCGTTTCCAAAATCGGTACAGGGGAAGGCAAACAAAAGCAGAACCTGCAGATTCCCCCAGAAATGGTGCAGCAGTTTTTAAATCCGCTGTCTGTCCAAAAAATACCAATGGTTGGGGATAAAACTTTTCAGCTCTTGTCAAGGATAGGGATCAGAACTATTGAAACCCTTTCTAAAATGCCATGTGAGGTACTCCAGCAGATGATCGGAAAGAACGGAATTGAATTATGGAAAAAATCCAACGGCATTGATAATAATCCTGTTGAACCCTACACTGAGAGAAAATCCATATCCACAGAGCATACTTTCACTCAGGATACTATTGATATTGATAAACTAAAAAGAGTAATCCTGGGAATGGTGGAAAAACTGGCTTTTCAACTCCGGTCAGAACAGTGGCTGGCTTCGACGGTTACCATTAAAATACGCTATGCTAATTTTGACACTGAAACCAAACAATGCCGCGTTCAGTATACATCTGCCGATCATATTCTCACTAAAACCGTGACTGAACTCTTTGACAAATTATACCAGCGCCGAATGCGCCTTCGTCTTATCGGAGTTCGGTTCAGCGGACTGGTTCGCGGAACTTACCAGATCGATCTTTTTCAGGATACCGAAGAAATGCTGGCACTCTATCAGGCTATGGACAAAATGAAAAGCCGTTATGGCTTTGATGCGGTAATGCGATGCGCCGGAGCTTCATTCAAGCCTAATACTAAAAATGAAATTTTAAAACGTAAACCCTAGTTATGTACCTCAACTGCCATTCCTTTCATTCCCTGCGATATGGCACCATTCCCCTTGAGGAATTAATCCAGCATGCGATAAACTGCGGTGTTAATGCTATGGCACTTACAGATATTAATACGGTAACTGGAATTTACGATTTTATAAAAGGCTGTAATATTGCAGGTATCAAGCCTGTTATAGGAATGGAGTTCCGCAGTGAAAATCAGCTGCGTTACATCGGACTGGCTAAAAATGCAGATGGGCTGGCTGAAATGAACCGCTTTCTGACCCGCCATAATTTTGACAATACCACTCTGCCGCTCTCTGCTCCGGATTTTGACCATGTTTTTATCATCTATCCTTTGGAAAATGCGCCCTCCGCTTTAAAAGAAAATGAATATATCGGCATTCGTCCCGAACAGCTGCAAAAGCTCATTCTGTCCGAGTGGAAAAACAGGCAGGAAAAAATGGTTATCCTCCAGCCTGTAACCTTTAGAAACAAAAAGGAATACGAACTGCACAAGATTCTTCGGGCCATTGACCTGAATGTTATTTTATCTAAACTTACCCCTTTGGATTTCTGCAGAGATTCAGAAGTGATGGTCAATATACAAAGAATCTCATCCTGCTATGGGCAGTATCCCGAAATTATCGCAAACACGGAAAAAATTATCGAGCAGTGCAATTTTGAATTTGACTTTAAGACTCCCAAAAACAAGAAATTTTATACCAATAACCGAAAAGATGATATGAACCTGCTCACCACTCTGGCAAAGAAGGGTTTGGAGTGGCGCTATGGAAAAAATAATGCAGAAGCAAAATCCCGTATGTTCAAAGAACTCAAAGTAATTGATCAGCTGGAGTTCAGCGGTTACTTTTTAATTACTTGGGATATTATACGCTTCAGTAATTCACAAGGGTTCCTTCATATTGGACGTGGCAGTGGTGCCAACAGCATCATTGCCTATTGCTTGGGTATTACAGATATCTGCCCATTGGAACTTGACTTGTATTTTGAACGTTTTTTAAACCTCAACCGTAAAAGCCCGCCCGATTTTGACATTGACTGGAGCTGGAAAGAACGCGATACGATTTTAGAGTATATTTTTTCACGTTATGGATATGAGCACGTCGCTTTCTGCGGCACAAATGTTGAATTTAAATACCGCTCCATATTTCGTGAAGTAGGCAAAGTTTTTGGGCTTCCAAAAGAAGAACTCGATGCATTGGCTAAAAACCCCATGGAACTTCATGCCACAAATAAGGTCGTAAAACAGGTGCAGCAATATGGCATGCTTCTAGAGAAGTATCCCAACCAGAGAAGTATGCATTCCTGCGGTATACTCATCTCCGAGGAACCCATTACCAATTATACGCCTCTGGAAATGCCTCCTAAAGGTTTTCCAATTGTGCTTTTTGATATGCATATTGCAGAAGACATTGGGCTGGAAAAATTCGATATTCTCAGCCAGCGCGGTATCGGGCACATTGATGACAGCGTGAAACTGATTGAAAAAAACCGGGGCATCAGGCTTAACATCCGTGATACTGCTATTTCAAAAAATGAGACCAGGTGCAATGAGTTCTTAGCACTGGGTACAACCATCGGCTGTTTCTACATCGAAAGCCCGGCTATGCGGGGGCTGCTTCGCCGTTTAAATTGTGATAATTACAAAACCCTTGTTGCAGCCTCTTCCATCATACGGCCAGGCGTAGCACAGTCCGGCATGATGAAGGAATATATTTTCCGTCATAATCATCCGGATAAGTTTGAATACTTCCACCCTGTCTTTGAGCAGCAACTGGGAGAAACATACGGTATCATGGTCTATCAGGAAGACGTAATTAAAATTGCACTGCATTATGGAGGACTTCCTGCAGCTGATGGAGATATACTGCGCCGTGCAATGTCGGGAAAAGGACGTTCAAAATCGGCGCTGCAGAAAGTAAAAGATAATTTCTTTGCCTGCTGTGCTGAAAAAGGCCATCCGCTCAGGCTTAGTGAAGAAATATACCGCCAGATAGAATCTTTTGCGGGTTATTCTTTCTGCAAGGCACATTCCGCATCTTATGCCGTGGAGAGTTATCAGAGTCTCTATTTGAAAGTGTATTATCCCGTTGAAATTATGGTAGCGGTCATAAACAATCAGGGTGGTTTTTACAGAACCGAAGTATACGTTCATGAAGCAAAGATGTCAGGCGCTTCAGTGCACAATCCATGCGTGAATAAAAGCGAGTTCGAAACAACGTTATATGGAACAGATGTGTATCTGGGTTTTATGCACCTTCAGAGTCTGGAATCCAAAATAGCTTTTATGATACAGACCGAGCGTGAAAAAAATGGAAATTACAAATCCCTTGAAGATTTTATCAATCGTATTCCAATTGGTATTGAAGGCATTCAGATCCTGATCTTTATAGGGGCTTTCCGTTTTACCGGAAAGACAAAGAATCAGCTGCTGGTAATCGCAAGGCTGATTCTGATTAACTTCAAGCCTGAAAACAGAAATCTCATGCTCATCCAAGAACCTGTCAAAGAATATGAACTTCCGAAATTGGAACGCTCGGAATTTGAAGATGCATTTGATGAAATTGAATTATTGAGTTTTCCTGTCTCATGCTCTCCTTTTGATTTACTGAAAACTAAATTCAGAGGTGATGTCCTGGCTAAAGATTTATTAAAACATCACAAAAAGACGGTACGTATGCTCGCTTACCTGATATCCCGAAAACATGTCCCGACTAAAATGGGTGCCATGTATTTTGGGACCTGGATAGATGCTCATGGGGAGTTTTTTGATACAGCGCATTTTACCGACAGTCTGGCAAAATACCCATTTCAGGGAGGAGGATGTTATCTGCTGTTGGGAAATGTGGAAGTAGATTATCACTTTCCAACGATAACCATCCTAAAGATGGAAAAAATGCCATTCATCCCCGATCCGCGTTACTCCAATGCAAGTGATAATCAGTATAAAGCACACCAGCAGATTCGTGAAGATGTGAGTATGACCCATCGGGCACCATATCCGCAGGAACATGAGATTAATCTGCCTAGAAACAAAATGATTTTATAAATGATTAAGTATTTTGAAAATTATAAAGAGAAAACTTTATCCGCAGTATAATGACAGAAAAAAGTCCCATTACAGATATAATGGGACTTATAAAGTAAGAGGCATATATAATTGAATATTTAAACTTTTTATGTTAAGTATTCTCATGTATTCGGGTTATATAGCTACATAACGAAGAAATAATTACGATAGTATATCTCTTTTTTATTTAGTTTTCCGGGTTTTCCATCCTGCTGATGATCTTGCCGACTTCCGCTTCTGTGTTTTTAAGCTTGGTCTGGCAGAACTCAATAAGCTCCGATGCTCTTTTCACTTTGGAAGCCAGAGTATCAACCGAGATCGTTTCGTTTTCAATTTCTTTCGAAATAGCTGTCAGCTCAGAAAGGGCAGCCTCATAGGTCAGTTTCTCTTCCATCATATTGTATTTTTTCTTTAACGGTGCTTTTTAGTTTAGCGTCTTTCAGGATCACTTCTATCTCCTGTCCAGCCTGAATATTGTCTGCACTGCTTATTATCTTTTCATTGAACTTTACAATTGCATAGCCTTTACGAAGGATATTCTGGGGGGACATCATCTGAATACTTTTAAGGTGATGCTCCAAAGTAACTTTCTCTCTGCGAAGATAATCATTAGCAGTGTTCTTTATAGAATTTTTGATATGTGTCAAATCATTTTTTTTCTGCTGCAGCAGCATTTTTGGGCTCTGAACTACCTGATGGGCAGTCAGGATTAGCTTCTTTTGATGTCCATACAAAACCGATCTTGAACTGCTAATAATCCGCTGGTTGGTTTTTGCCAGTTCTTCTGAATAAATCTGAACCAGTTTCCTCGCGTTATGAGAAATACCATTTTTAAGTTCGCTGAGTTCTTTGTAATGAACATGAAAAAGCTGCTGGGATTTTATGACAATATTTTGCTGAAGTGATAAGATCTCCTGCTCAAAACTTCGGTTATGGGCAATTATAAACTCAGCTGCCTTGGTTGGTGTTTTGGTGTGGGTATGGGCCATCAGATCCGTTATACTGACATTTTTCTGGTGTCCAATACCCGTTATGATCGGTATTGGAAATTTAGCCACAGCCCTTCCGATATTATAATTATCAAAGATCAGAAAATCGGACTGCGAACCGCCGCCCCTGTTAATGACAACGGCGTCATATGGTATTCCTGTATTATAAATCTCGATGATTTTATTCATGAAAAGTTTTGCATTATTATCTCCCTGTACAACAGTATAATAATCATCGATCTGAAAAACGTAGCCAAAATCATTGTGCTGCATGGTATGGCGGAAATCTTCATTCCCGGCAGAGCTGCTCGAAGAGATGACAGCTACTTTCTGAATAACAGCGGGAAGCTTTAATCGGCTGTTAAATGTGGAATAACCATCTCCCTCTTTTTGGATAAAATCATTTTCCTTCACCAGGCGCTCAAGTGTTGCATTTCGCTGCTGCTCAAGTATTCCCAGCATAAAATTACTGTCAATATCAAGCACACTCACTGATAAACCGTACAAAGGGTGGTAATCCACACTTACCTGCACCAGTACATGCAGGTTATTGGTAAAGACCTGTCCTGTATTTTTTTCAAATTCTTCAATTCGCAGTGCTCCCCCTCCCCATGATTTACCCATCATCTTGGCTGTTATCCAATTGCCGTTCTGTGCTTTCTCGACCAGCTCAAAATAATGGATCTTTTTATCTGCCTTATAGGAATGATTGGTGATATCAGCCAATACCCAGAAACGCTGTCCAGCAAAACGCGAATTGAGCGTATCATGGATCATGTCATTAAGCGCTGAGAGTCTGATATAGGGGTGGGGTTCCATCGGCCGCGATTTCTTACTGCTTGCTAAGGTACTAATATTAGGCCGGAATCTCAAAAAGGCTCAAAAAGTATAGTGTGATTTTCATTCAAAACGGGTTAAAAGGGCAGCTAAAGTAGTGCCCGCCGTCACCTGCATGCGCATAACGGCTCTCGCCGCCCTTCGGGACTTATAGCACTCCGGCTTCCTTATCCGGACACTGGCTTTTTGCTTTCTTTTTTCCCGTTTTTTCTTTTGAAAAAATTCATTTGGCGCAAACGGTGGAAGAGAACTTGAAAACAAGTATTCACTAAAAATCAAGTATCATGGAAATTACAGGACGAATTGTAAAAGATGCCTCAGTTTTTAAACTAAAAGAAAACCGTGAGGTCGTAAACTTTACCATAGCAGTCAATGACAGCTACAAACCAAAAGACAGCACAGAGCTGAAAAAAATTGTCACTTACATCGACTGCTCCTATTGGCTGTCTTCCAAAACAGCACAGTGGCTCAAAAAAGGCGCACTAGTGGAACTCTTTGGTCGCATTGGTATGAATGTGTATATAGGAAATGATGGGCAGGCGCACGGCTCTCTGACCTTTCACACAAGCCATATTAAAATCCTTGCATTTGCGAAAAGTGAACAGGATACCCCACAGGTAAGTACAGGAACTAAAACTAATTCTGAAAAAGAACCCGACGACTTGCCTTTTTAATACTCCCATAAATAATGTACAAGCCTAAAAAATGAGTTATGAAAGCCTTAGAAAAATCAATATACGCAGAGTTTGAAGTTTGCCAAGCATTCAATAAAATAATCCTTTCCAATCTAGGATCGTATGACGGGACTAAAAAAGAACAGCTCAAATCCTTTTTAGAGGATTTGCAGAATGGCGGATGCATGAGCGGTATGATATCCGAATTTATATACCATGTAGACTGTAAAAAATTCTATATCGAAAATCTTGATGATTTGGAAAACATCCGCGAAGAAATCGAGGATTCACTTGGCGAGCCTGTAAAAAACACGCATCGCCTTCCCCATTACACTTTTATGTGTTGGCTCTGTTTTGAAGAGTACTGTTTTGACATTTACAGAAACAGTTTTGAGTGAACACCTTTTTAATCTTAAATCATTCCTTATGAAAGCTTCTGAACAATTTAAAACCGTTATAGAAAATTACCTGAATGATACTGCGCAGGGCGACACCGTCTTTGCGCAGAATTTCAGCAAAGCATCCAAAAACCTTGAAAGCTGTATCAATTACATTTTGAGCGAGGTCAAGAAAACAGGATTCTGCGCCTTTGACAATCAGGAAATATTCGATATGGCGCTCAAATATTATGCTGATGACAGCATCGGAATTCCCGATCCTGTCAGCTGTAAAGTTGTGGTAAATCAGCCTGCAGAGGCTGATTTATTCACCTCTGCTCCTGCTGTTTCTGAAAACATCATTCAGAAAACTGAAAATGTACAAACTCCTAAACCTGCTCAACAACAAACCTTAACACTTTTTGACTTATGATACCGAAAACCATTATAGAAAAAGAGATCTCCAATTTAAGCACTACCCTGAAACCCATTACATCACAGATGCAAACTTGGGCAGAAAAAAACATTTTCCTTAAATGGGGCGTTTTATCTCGTGGAAAATTTCACTGCCTTGAATGTTCGCACTCTTGGAAACCTGAATTGCAGAGTAAATCTTGCGAGAAATATATAAAATGTACCGCCTGCGAGGGCAGGCTCAAAATGCAGGGGTGCAATCAGGTGCATTTCAAAGAAATTGAATACTCTGCGGTATTAGATGTCTGTGCAGGGTATCAGGTTGTGCGTATCATCTGCTCTCACAAGCATATGAAAAAGAATACTGCGCCTTCCTATTTTCATAAGGAAGTGATGCAGCATTGGATAAACCCAAAAGGTGAAGTGCGCACCATGTCTTTAAGTACAAACGTATTTTCAGGTGCATACGATGCATGGCAGTACTATTCCGCACTTGAAATCCGACCTAAGGATTTTCAAAACTCGCCTAAATATCGCATCAATCCCTACAGGATTTATCCAAGTTTTAAAGTACTGCCTGTCTTAAAAAGAAACGGATTTAAAACAGGGTTTTACAATATCGCTCCGCAGATTCTCTTTGTTTCTCTTTTAAAGGATTCTATTGCAGAAACTCTTTTGAAATCCTCGCAGACTTCCCTGCTTTCCTACTATCTGATGTCCCATGAGCAAAATATTAGACAGAATTGGCAGGCAGTTAAAACCTGCCTGAAATACAAATACAAAATTGAAGATTATAAAATATGGGAAGATTACATAACCTTGCTTCGATGGTTTAAAAAAGACCTCAGCTGTTCATCTTTTGTCTGTCCTAAAAATCTAAATGAAGTGCACGATAAGCTCGTTGCTAAAAAAAGAGAATTGCAGATAAAAAAGTATCTTTTGAAAATGCGTACTGAAATCCTGTCTGCACAGGAAATTTACGAGGCAGAGAAAAAGGAGTTTTTTGGTCTGTGTTTTAAAGATAAAGACCTGACTATTTCAGTACTTAAAAACGTGCAGGATTTTATGGAAGAGGGAGATAATCTGAAGCACTGTATATTTACAAATGAATACTATACAAAAAAAGATTCTCTCATCTTCTCGGCACGCATTGAGAACATTCCAATAGAAACGATAGAAGTATCACTTTCTAAACTCCAAATTATCCAATGTAGAGGACTTAAAAATAAAAACTCTAAATATCACATTGAAGTTTTAAAACTGATGAAAGAAAACCTTCCATTACTCAAAAAAAGGATAAATAAGCAAAAAAGAGCAAAGTTTGAAAAAACTGCCCTAATGTTATAACTAGGGCAGTTTCATTTTGAGCAGACACTTAAATGGAAAGAAGTTACTCACAGATTAAAACTTTTTCATAGCAATATCTAATAGGTATTGTATTTATTTAAATTTTAAAGTACACTTTTTGTGCAAAATCTTCTGAAAGTCTAAAAAAACATATTATAAGCTTATAAGCTTTTGTTCAAAACATTGAGCGAAATACATTTAATCCACAACAGTTTTACTTTATTAGGGGACAAAAAAAATTATTTACAATTAATTTAATACTTAACCTATTAAAAACAGGTATAAGTACTGTATTCTTAACAAATTATTCTAGCTACTTTTAATTTGTAAAAACCAAATAAAACCACCTATGAAAGCAAGATTACTTATTATTATCACACTACTATTTACTTTTCAAATTTTCGGACAGGGCTTTTCCGGATTTAGAACTGATAAAGGAGATTCAGATTTGCAAAAAATTATAGGAGCTGGACAGTCTCCAAATTTTGTTTTATTTCCTGATGATAACGATTCATCTAACCTGCTGAAATTCTTATACGGCGAGGGAAATAATTTCCTTGGGCAGGCAGGAGTTACTCTTGGGAGCAATAGCGGAGCAGTTTATACCGAAGTAGGAGGTGGAAGTTTCTTGAAATTATTTCGTCTTAGCCTAGGTGTAATGGTCAGTAATACAAATGCTGATACTACTGAAGAAGAACAAATTGCTGAAGCTTATCAAAAGTTAGTATCTTACGGAGGTAACACAGTACTGAATATTGAATATCCATGGCTTTTTTATAAAAATGATGACTATAATTTAAATATCTTATCGCGATTATTTTTAAAAGGAACAGCAGATTTACCTGCCATGGGCTCAAAAACAGAAGATTGGGCGGGTAGCGGATCTATAGGGATGAATTTTTATGTAGATGCCGCAACAATCCCTTTAAGTTCTGCTGATAAGGACGCAATTAAGATCTTTTTTGATAGCAATACAAGTTGCATAATAGGAACAGATGTATATAAGGCAAACTTAGGTATTAAGGACAGTAAATTTCTTTTTGGCCAGTTAACTGCCGGACTGGTTTATAAAAGTTTAAAGGTATCTTTTGTTTTTGCAACCTTTAGCAGTGAACAAACACTAAGAAATAATAAAACTATAGCAGGGATTCAAGGAATAAAATAATTTGAAATCTTATTGTTTGTTCTTAACGAAAAGTGATCCGTATTTATTTAGCGTACTATTGCGAATAAAGATCAGCGAATGCTGAAACATTAGTCAATTGTAAAGGGGGCTTAATTTTATATAGATTACATTTAAATTTTATTTCTGTCAAACTAATAAAGAACTGTTTGATTTTTTATTCTTTTTCCTTTTAAAATTAAAATGGTTGTTTATATGCTGATCTTTTCCTATTTAAAAATTATTTTCTATTTTAAATTAGGTTACGGAAAACCGTAATATTAGCTAAATTTTATTCTTTATTTTTAAAACCAAAAAGGACTAACCAGATTTTCTCTAACATCATGTTTTTTTTATCCTGTCACGAATTATCGAACGCAGATTATGATTAGAGATGGTATTAATTATAGGTAAATAATTATGAAAAGTAATTTGATTCATGCAATAGAAAAAAATAGGTAAAAATAATAGCCAGCGAATGTGACTTTCTTTATATCAACATCTACTGATCTATTTGGAACTAATAAAAAAAATTAAAACATAAATATTTTTAATGGAATTACTATATATATGGATTGAGAAATTTAGAAATATCCACAACAAGGGCTTTAATTTTTCAAATCAATATGAAGTCGAATATGACAGCACTATAGACGACTTATCTATTAGTTTGATTAACGGTGATGCTGCATTGCTAAAAGAAAATGGAATATTAAAATTTAAAGCTGATGATAAATATTATTTGAAAGATTTTTTTAATTTAGACATCTCGAACAATTCAACAGACATTTCTCAAATCTCGGCAATTATCGGAAAAAATTCATCTGGTAAAAGTAATGTTATAGATTTTATACTTACTGCTATTAGTAAAGGCAATAGAGAAAGACTTAACTCTAATTACATACTAATTTTCAAGAAGAATAATCAACCTTACTTTTGGGGTAAAACAGAGGATAACAGCTTAAGAACTTCATCGATTAACATTTTAGGAACTCCATTAGAAAAAATAGACCCTTTTCGTGAATGGGACACGATGTTCTATTCGAATGTTGCAGATAATAAAGACTACGTTTTTGGAGATAGTACTGTTAATAATTGTTCATTTGAAGCAATGAATAAGTTACAATCAAATAAAATTAGATTTTTAGACTCACACATTTTTTCTGATACTTGGCAAAAATTAAATCCTGGTAACAATCCTGATCGTAAGATTCGATTTATATTTAGCCCCATTTCATTTATTGAACTTGAAAATTCTAAGCGAGAAGAAGATAAGATTTCAGGTATTTTAAAACGTTATAGGAAAGCAATTTATCAAGAATCTACTTCGAATTATAATAGATTTAAATATGGATTGACAGTTAACTTATTTAGTTTTTTAATTATAAAATCTGTGAATGTTGACGTTTTTTTGCAAACTATTCAACTTACTACACAAGACAATATTGCTGAAGCAATTGCTACTTTACAACCTAAAATTTTAAATTTCCTTCAAGGCTTTAATTCGTCTCAAATAGCAGAAATTAGTGAATTGGATTACAATTTATATATTGATTTACTACAAGAATTAGAGACAAAAAGTTATAATTTTGGAGAAATCGAACGTTATAGCAACTCTATATTAGTAGATTTTAGTAACGATTTCAAGATGTTAATGCAAGGGAAACAAGATGTATTTAACAATCCTGATTTGATCTCACATGATTGGTCAAGATTAAGTTCAGGTATGAGAGCCTATTTAAACTTATTTTCTCAACTATACTCTGTTAGTGAAAAAATAAAAGGAAACTCTAAGAGTTTATTAATTTGTATTGATGAAGGTGATTTATATCTACATCCAGAATGGCAAAAGAACTTTTTAAATGACCTCATTTGGTTTAATTCTATGGTGTTTGAATCTACCAAAGTGCAGATGATTCTCACATCACATTCTCCATTTCTTATTTCAGATTTACCAAAAGAAAATGTGATTCTTTTAGACGACAATTGTACACCAACTAGACAAATGAACAAAGAGTCATCATTTGGAGCAAATATTCATCAACTTTTTACCAAACAATTCTTCTTGACAAATGGTTCAATAGGTGAGTTTGCAAAGAAAAAAATTACAAATCTGTTAAAAGAAATAAAAGAAATAACTGGTGAAGATGTTGAATTATTCCAACAAAGAATTGATATGATCGGAGAGCCTGTATTAAGATTTAGGTTGGAAGATGAATTGAAAATGCGATTGAAAGAATTATCTACAGAAACGCAAATAAAATGGCATGAATTAGAAATTTCAAAACTTAAGAACCCATGATTTTTCTAGGAGCCATATCGGATACTATCGTAGCTTTTCATTGGAAATATTTCATCAATTCTATAGGCTATACAAATCTAAATTTATTGGCAGCAAATGCAAATTTAACCAATGCTGAACGTAACTATTATATTAGATTAAGAGATAATGAGAATATTCTAAAATCTATTATTATTGGTAAGCCAAACGAGCTAAAATCAGAAATTGATTATTACCAAACAAACGTTGTAAATAACATGCCTTTACTTTCACAATATCAGATGTTTTTATCATTTGGTAGTACTGATGAAATTTTAGAAAGAATCAATAGAAAAGCGGAACTTATAGTTGGTCGAGATATTGTAAAAGAGCGAATGAGGGAATATCATGACCATTTTGTTGAACTAAATGATTTGTTGAACGCTAATTTGTTTGAACCTGTATCTATCAATAATAGAATCACTATTACTACTTTGAAATCCATGTACTCCCTCCTAAAAAATCAGTTCGGTATAAATTTGAAAGAGTACTATAAAAGAATTTCCTCAATATTTAGCTACGATAATTTAATTGAATCACGGGAGCCCTGGGGAGCTTATAAGCTTACGTTTGCGTTAGGAATTACAGTCTGTCCTTACTGTAATAGAAACTATATACATACTAGCTATAATGAACATGGAAAAACAAGACCAGAATTGGATCACTTCTTCCCGAAATCAAAGTATCCATTCCTATCAATATCCATATATAATTTAATCCCTAGCTGTCATGTATGTAACTCTAATTTAAAAGGAGCAAAAGATTTTTATATGGAGCCTCATTTACATCCTTTTATAGAACATCTGAATGGATTTCAGTTTGAAATTAAATATCTTGATGATGCTATAGAAGAAATAGTACCTGATACAGAGACATTTCATATTGTATTAAATTCCGTAACTGATAGTGAAGAAGAAAAAACGTGTATTAATAATTCCATCAAAACGTTTCTTTTAAACGAACTGTATAATCTTCATAAAGATGTTGCGCAGGAATTACTTTTTAAATCGGTTTACTATAATAAAACTAAAATCGAAGAGCTGAAAATGATTCTAGGAGCACATTCAGGAATTGATGATAATTTTTTAAAAAGAGTTATTATTGGTACATATGCAGATATAAATTCTATTGGTAAAAGATCACTTTCAAAATATTCATATGATATTATTTCTAAAACAGACCTAAAAAGTACTTTAGATTTATAACGAATAAAAAATTATCTTTCAGCTTGAAAAAACTGTGGTATACAAAGAAGTAATAATACCTATTTATACCTTAAGTTAAATTTAATATCTAGAGAGACCAGAAATTACATCAAATTCCAAATCGAGGAAGACAGCAGGATCTTAATTGGAAAAATGTAAAAACAGACAATTATTTTTTTCCACAGCTATGGCAAAGATTTTGCATTTCAATTATCATAGAGTTATTTAGTAAGAAATTTATAAGATAGTGATTCGGTTGACTACGATCAATACATCTTTTTAAACTAAAATTGAATTTTGACTTCTATTATGACAAAACCAGATTTTACTGAAAATACAAAAAAAACATTAGCAAAAATGGCTAGTGAAAGGTGCTGCATCTGTGAACAACCTACAAGTGGTCCGAACTCAACACAAAGCGACTACGTAAGAACTGGTCAGGCAGCTCACATTTCGGGTGCGCGTAAATCTAAAGATCGAAGATTTGATGAGAATCTTACAAATGAACAACGCAAACATTTAAATAACGGAATCTGGTTATGCAGTAATTGTCATGCAAAAATTGATCAGGATGAAAATTATTTCACAATTTCCTTCCTGCAAGAGAAAAGGAAAGATCATTACTTGAGAATAAGAGACGGGATATATAATAAAAGTTCCTTTTTACAAATTGACACGCTTAACAATCAAATAAAAGTATTGAATCAGGTAATTAAAGAAAAGGAAGAACTTTTAACAGAGAATGAAGTGATTTTCAAAAAGCAGATCATCGAATTACGAGTACAGATCGAGCAACTAAATCTACAGAAGAACCAAATTTGGAGAGATTATGATTCTTTAATGCAAAATATATCAGAAATGGAAAATTTTGAATTGATATTTAAGCTTGTTTTTGAACAAAACAATTTGGATCTCGCTCTTGAAAATTTGAAAGATGATAATCTAGAAAAGGATGAAATAAATCTAGCAAGAAAACTTCTAATAAAAGCAGATATCTTGAAACTGCAGAATAAAAAAGAAGCATTAATATATTACAAAAAGGCTTATGATATCCGCCAAAATTTTGAAACAGCAAGTTTTTATATTAGATATTTAGAAGATATTCGGGAATATAAGATGATCTTAGAGTTTATCGAATCTGTTTTTAAGCAGGAGTTAAAAATTGAAGAGCGAATTAGCCTTTACAGCAAGGCCGCGATGATCTATTCCAATATTGATCCCAAAACTGCTATCAAATATTATAAAATTGCACTTGATTTGATTGACATTAAATTAGAATCTGATGAAAGTTACCACTTTCATAAAGCAGGAGTCTTAAATTATATGGCAGTTGCACACAAAAAAAATAATGATATAACACAAGCTTTTACTGCATGTAACAATGCACTTATAATTATTAAATCCGGAAAAATCAGGTTGCAGGAGAATATAGTTTCTGAACTTGCTAGTCTTTACAATACAATTGCGTTGCTTTATAAATTAGAAAAAAAATATTCGGAATCAAGTAAATATTTTGATCTGGCTATTAAAATGGCAAAAGAAAAGCTGAAAAAAGACGAAAATTTTATAGGTACAATTTATATTAATTACTGCAATTTATATGCCGTGGATAATAGTATAACTGATTCAACTTTCATAACGATGATTGACCAGACTCTTGAAATCTTTCTTACTCTTTATAATAAAGAACCACTTCGTTATGTCGAGAAACTGTTTTTCTGCTATGGTTTGAAAGCTCAGCATTTTCTAAAATTAGAAAAATTTGATCTTTGCTCAGAGCAGATTGATATGGCCGAAACATTTACTGCTCAGTTTGTAAACTTAAATAAAAATGGATTTCAATTTTTAGATGCAGAAATAAGTAATCTTCGCATTGCACTTTATATTGCTTCGAAAAAATATCCATTGGCTTTAGCTGAAATTGATAAATTATTGTTTTATTATGAAAGCTCTAAATTAGAAGATGAATCAAGCATTTCTACTTTTACTTCTCTCTCAGCTATAAAGTCAAATTTTATTATAGATTCCGATAGCAGGAAAGCATTTCTGATTAAAATTAATAACAAAATAGAACCAATGCTTAAAATTATACCGTCCTTAGTTGATACTTATAAAAAAATACAAAAACAAATTGAAAAATTATGATTTTCATTATTGATGACATCTAATATACATGGACCATATCAAGCTTCTTTTACTATGTCATATTCAAAAAAATCATTTGCTGCCTACATTCCAGTTTTAAACTTTCTTCATTAAAAAAGGGAACATATTTGGTAATGTTAGAGTTTAGTATCATTGTATCTACAAATTTTAAAGCTTAATTAAAATAGTTGATCGTGACTGAAAAATGAGAATTGATTTTAAAATTATTTAAATAACTACAATTAAGTATAGAGTAAAAAATATAATTTTACAAAATGAACAATGACATAATTTATTTAGACAATAATTCGACAACACCACTTGACCCGAGAGTTTTAGATGCAATGTTACCGTACTTTACCACAGAATTTGGCAACGCATCAAGCTCTCATAATTTTGGAATAAATTCTAAAAAAGCTATTGAATCAGCAAAACAAAAAATTGCTCAGCTTATTAAATCTGATTCGAATGAATTAATTATGACATCAGGAGCAACTGAAAGTATAAATATTGCATTAAAAGGACTTGCGTTACATCCAACTAATAAGAAAAAACACATTATCACAGTTTCCACCGAACATAATGCGGTTCTAGATACTTGCAAATATCTTGAAACTATTGGATTTGAAGTTGATTACCTGCCAGTTAATAAAGATGGTCTTATAGATTTAAAAGACCTGGAAGCACATATTAAAGACGACACATTGCTAGTATGCACTATGTGGGTAAATAACGAAACCGGAGTTATTCAACCGATTTTTGAAATTAGTGAATTGGTAAAAAGAAGTAATGCATTGTTTATGACTGATGCAACGCAAGCAGTAGGAAAAATAGAAATAGATGTAGTACATAACAATATTGATATTATGTGCTTTTCTTCTCATAAAATATATGGAGCTAGAGGAATTGGCGCTTTATATTTAAATAGTAAAACTGTAGGAGGGAAAAACATAGCACCTTTACATCATGGCGGTGGGCATGAAAATGGTTTAAGAAGCGGAACACTTAATGTTCCTGCAATTGTTGGCTTTGGCAAGGCAAGTGAAATAGCAATAGAAGAGATGCATATTAATTCTGTCTTTATTTCGAAGCTTTGCAATATGCTTGAATTTGAACTTCTTAAAATTGACGGGGCATTTATTAATGGAGGTAAAACTAATAAATTATATAACACAATTAGCATTTGTATACCTGGTCTTGATGCTAATGTTTTTATAGGAAAAAACAAAAATATTGCAGTCAGTAACGGTTCTGCTTGCACGTCAGCTCTACTTCAGCCTTCTCACGTACTTAATGCTCTAGGACTAACAGAAAATGAGTCCCTTCAAACTTTAAGAATTTCAATAGGAAAAATGAATACAGAATCAGATATATACAGTTTATTAGAAAAAATCTACGTTGAATGTAAAAATGGAAGTAATTTATTATAATTAAATTCATTTTCAATGTTCGGGGAAACCGCACAATTCCATTTTGAAAAAATAGACATGTAATACGGTTTCCACAATCTTTCTTGAGCTTTACTAATTATCTCAATATACTTTGAATCAGATACAATTTCACGGACTTTATTTTTATGGTAATAGTTTTGAATTATAAAGTCTATTCCTAAAATTGCATCCATTGGAGGATAAGCAATTCTTGGTGTCGGCAGAATCAGACTTTGACCATAATTAAAAGTACCAACTAAATTCTTCATTTTATTCCCTCCAAATGTAAAATGATAATGTGGATGCGAATATTTATTCTCCTCTTCCAATCCTTCAAAAATATGTCTATCAAGATGCCAAGACGAATGCAAATTCGTGCCATTTGGAAAATCATCATTTAACATATATCCTAGTAACTCTATATTAAACTCTAATTTTTCAAGAGGATCACATATTACATCAGCAACACTTTTTTTAAAGTTTATACAAATAGAAAATCTTATAGTTAGATCATCAGCATCTTTTGGAATACTTTTGCCAATTTTGTCAATATTAATAAATTCAAAGTCGACAATTTTGTAATTATGTTCATCTGCATGATCAACATTAAATAACCGCCCTACAGTTTTATTAATTTGATCAATATCTCTACAAATTTTTTTCTCATAGAGTAAATTAGCTAAATAATCTAAGTCACTTTTTATCATCCTATTTTTTTATTCTTTGTTCTGCTACTGCTAATAAAGATTTTAACTTTTCTAGACGATCTTTATCAATCATTGCAATATCTTTCCATAAATCCTTATTAGTTGGCCTCAATGCTTCATCTTTGCTTATATATTCTTTTTCTTGCCAAGGAAAATTATTATCCTGCCCTGCTATAATAAAACCATCAACGTTATCAATTGCTGCTTTTGTTACCTTACAAACAGTCCAGAACTTTTCTGAAGTAGAGCGAAAAGTCTTTTCAATTGGCAGTAATTTAATTTCAAACTTTGTGTTTAACAATTCAACTCTTTCTTTTGCTGATAATGATCGCAAAAAATAATCTTTGAAATTTTCATCCCACCAACTTTCAACATCATTCATCCACCATCTTTCTTCATAATCTGAGAATGGCCCTGAGTACTTAAAACCTATTAAATATGTCTCTTTAAACTTCTGCCAATCATCAGACTTCATAGAAGCACCAAGACGGGCCGACAAATAATATTCATCTACTAAAAATGAGGGTTTTTGCAGGATATATTTACTTAAAAACCTTGCAATTACATGGGAAGGTTGATCTTTAATTTCACTAAAATCCTGAAGAAATCTAAAATCAATTGTATCTATTCTTTCATAAGCTAGAATCTTATCTAATGTCTTTTCCACCTGATTTAAATAGCTGTAACCATTTGCAAGACTTATTAATTTAAGCCGTAATTTTTCGAAATTCCCTATATTACTTCTTTTAACTATAGCATCGAATAAATTTTTACCCGTTTCATCAAGAGAAGTGTCTACATTTTCATTAGCTGTAATTAAAACAATAGGAATGTCTTTTAAAATGCTTTTTTCCTTTACTAAAGTTCTTATTTCTTGAGCTACTGTAGATCCACGGTAAGTAGCAGTATAGCCATCATCATTTGCATTATCATACAAACGAAGATCTAATATTAAACCATCATATTGTGTTAGAATTTCTGGTAAATAATCCGTATTCGGCTTGTCAGATATATCTTTAGTAAACATTACATCCCATTCCTTAGGCTGCATGAAATCCACCTCTAAATGACCTCCATTCTTAAGTCCATTAATAACACCAACTTCATTACCATCTTTTACATCGTCGATGTACAAATATTTATACGGCATAATCTGATTTTTGTTTTTCTGTTGCTAAAGGCATTTCAATTCTGATACATGTACTATAGTCACTTTCTGGTTCGATAACTCCAATATCTCCTCCATAAGTCTCGACAATATCTTTTACAATTTTTAGACCTAATCCTGTACCCGTTAATCTTTCATCTTGTGTCGCATCAAAGCCTGCAGGCGAAGAAGTGGTAAAAAAAGCATCAAATATTCTATTTTTATTTTCATCTGGAATACCATCTCCATTATCCATGAACTCCAAATAAATCCTCTGATCTTCTTTTCCAATTATTATTTTAATTTGTCCTGCAATATTCCGCCTTTTTATTGCTTTCTTAGAGTTGGTATACAAATTAAATAAAATTGAACTCCATTCAGATGAGTGCATTGGTACAGTGAAAAAATTATAACCGTAGGGCTCAAATAAGAACTCAATCTCCAACTTTCTTAAATCGGAAGAAATAACATTTTTAAATTTTGTAACTACAATGTCAAGTTCTTGAGGTTTTAATTCTCTACTTACATTTGCAGAAACTGTTGCGTTAAAATATGATGTATATGCTGTAAATAAATTTATAGTCCTTTTCAAATTTTCAAGCGATGAAAGACCATCAGCATTCAATTGTTGATCAGTGATCACGTCTAAATCACCATATAATGAAGGAGAAAATTGAACAACTTCATGAGTGAATTCGCCGATAGTTAAGCCAAGCCCTGCTAAAACCCTTGTCATACCCAATTCATCCAACAGTTTTTGAAAATCAAGTTTTAGACCTTCAACATATTGTTTAATGTTTGCTTTAAATTTTGAAGCCTGTTCATCATTTAAATTTCCATTAACCAAGTCGTTAATCTCATTCTGTAAATCATCTAACTTTTCAAAGGGAGTTTGTATAGAATCGGAAGTAGCTCCTATTGAACTTTTTTGCTTTTCAATTTCAATCTTTTTCTTTGTGATTTGCCCTCTAATTCTATTTATGCCCGCATATAAAGACTTCGATATAAAATCACGAAGCTCAATGTATGACTCATTTTCAAGAACTCCTTCTCTACTAGCAGTTTCTTCGAAATTATCTCCCTCCTGGTCTATAATTTCGACAAAACCAAATAAGTTTTGATTACCAGCAGGTATGTTGGTTTCTCCAGATTGATCAAAATATCTTTTATCAATTCCCAGCCAATCATTTCCCCTTTCACCGTACGGCAGAACGCGAAAACCATTACGATATAACTTAACCCCACCTTGTTCCTTAGCTATTTTCTGAACACTCGCTAATTCAGTTTTGCTAATATTAGTATAATAAATTTCTCTATTATATATAAAGTAATAAACTTTAAAATGAATATTTTTTAATTGTCCATACTTTTTAATATTTACTTTTTCCTCAACCTGAATACCATTTTCTTCTTTAAGTACTATCTCTTTTTTATCATAAAAGATTGGAATTATATCCTGTTCTAATTCTAGGCTGCTACTCGATACACTACAGTAACCATCATTTTCAGCATCTATAAATCCTTCAATAACAGCCAATGATTTTTCAAAAATCATTTTATCTGGATTTGCAATTGAAACTTCTATACCACCAATCTCTTCGTTAAAACTTACAGTAAAAGTACTATCTTCTTGTTTTGCAAGATTTAAATCGCGACTTCTATCTGATAAATAGTCAGGCTGAAATAAGTCAGAAACATATCTATAAATTCTTTTAATTTCTCCGGGAGTCCAAGACTCCCGCAAATTCTCGATAATAAGTTCAGTTCCTTCTAATTTTGTTTTCTCAATTTCTTCAACGGGATTTTTTATTTTTGCAAGATCTTTGTCAATAACATAATCCTCCCAATTTATTGTAAGTTTAAGTGCTTTTTCTGAGCTTAAAGTTTGAGTTATTATCGTTAGTTTTTTTCCTAGCCTATGAGTTGCAAATCTACCAATGCCTTTTCGTCCAGCTTTTCTTCTTTCATAACGTTCAGAAATAGGATTATGAACCTTATCCGAGGATGAAATTGTCATAAATCCTTTTTGAAGCTGATCCCTAGTCATTCCTAGCCCATTATCACTGATCTTGAGTGTACCACCAATAATATTTGAATTGATAAATTTTACTTCAACAATTTTTGCGTCGGCATCATATGAATTCTTAACTAATTCAGAAACTGCTGTTTCAGAACGACCAACAAGTTCTCTTCCGAGTCTATCAATTAAACCTGCATCGACATGGAAGCTTAAAGAATCTAATTCCTCTTGAGTGTTTTCGGTGTTTTCCATAATTTATATAAAGCAACTTGCACATCCTTCTGATTCAGCTTCTGATAGTATATCCAGTAAATATGGTGATGTTGAATTACTTTTTCTTTCAAGTTTCTTAATATAGTTTTCTTTTATCTGAGCTATTCTTTCAGGTCTTATAAGTTCCGACAAAGATTCATCCTGAACCCAATTATAACCATCTTTTTCATACTCCATTGCCTGTGCAAATTTTTCAGGATGCTGCTCATATAACCAAATCCATTCAATTTTTTGCTGATAAAAACAAAAATAACATCCTGAACGACTTCTTGAATAAGTTGCTTTTTTTTCTCCTAATTCAAATTCAACAGCTTTATAATATGCAGGAACACCTACACCGGATTCTTCTAATAATTTAAAAATATCATCCCTAACTAAATCTTCCTCATTATTGACTAATTCAAATTCATCCTGTGTTGCCAAAGGATAATTAGTAGTTTTTAAAAATTTAAACACAGCATAATTGAATTCCTTAATTCCTAAATCCAATAGCTGATTTAATTTTTGTCGTTGGCTGAAATTTGGTGACAATTTTAAATTAATAATCTCTAAAATTCTTTCTGATTTTTCATTAATTGCTAAAGAGCTAAAGATATCTTTTACAATTTCAATATTAGAATTGGATAAAAACTTACTTATTACATCTTCGCTCCAGATATTTTTTCTAAAAGGAAATATAGATTGAATATTTGTCTTTTTAGATATATAACCCTCTCTATCTTCATCCCCTCTGATACCAACATATGAAACAACCAAATCGTCTCCTACAAATTTTTCAAAAGGATCTAACTTAAGGTATTTTGTACACCACCTATTTTGAGCAGAAGGCAGAAATCCACCTAACATTTTCAATTTATGATCAAAAGCATCTTCAGGACTTAGCTCATAACCTCTCAGCTGGATAATTTTTTTTCCTAAAAAAACCTCTAGATTTTTTATTAGCTCATAAGTTTCTTCCAACTCCTTACCTGTATCTGCTGTATAGTACTCTATGTCTAAATTAGGATAATGCATTTTCATATATATCGCCAGAGCGGCACTATCCTTACCTCCCGAAATACCCAAAACATGTCTTACTTTACTCATTTTTTTATAATTTCATTAAGAAGATTTGTCAATGCAGCAATATTTAATGTAGAATCTGTGGACAATTGCTTTTTCATATTTTCTTGAATAACATCAATCTGGGCTTTTTTATTTTTAGGTAAACGTACCATTTTTTTACTTATTCCATCAAAAAATGAATTGATCTGTAAATCAAAGACATCTTCTTTATCTTCTTTAAAATCAGATTTTGATAAATTTGTCAAACTATCCAAATCAACGATCATTTCTTTGAACTTGTCATAGATAACAATTTCCTGCGCATCATTTATCTTGTCTAAAGTTTTACTAATAAGAGCCTGCACTAAGGAATTAATCCATGCCTTTTTATCATCGATTTCAGAATCTAAACGTTGGATAAAAACTCGCTGATGAGGCAACAACAAATGCCTTCTAAGTTTTTTATATCGACTTTGCAGATTCTTTTTATAATCTTCAAAAGCTAATTTCTCCCCAATTATGTCAATAAGAATAAAATCCTCTACCCTATTTATTAATTCATCGTAAGATGTTCGTAAATCCTTTACAGCATCTTGCAGTTTGATACTATAATTTTGTAAATTTTCACTTGAAGATTGAATTTTTGATATGGAATAATTAAGTGCTCGAGGGAAGTCCTCAAAAAATGTTTGTTCTGGATCCTTTGAAGACGCAATAGCGTCCCGAATCCTCATACCTTCTTTTGTTAATCTTTTTGTATTCTTTGAGTACTCCGGTAAACTTTTATAGAAGGTTAAAAAAGGCCTAATTGTTTCAATAAAATTAGTATTCGATAATTTATCCCTTGCATCCTGATTTAAAAATACTCGATAACTATTAAAAATATCAAGTTTGACACCTTCTATAACAAAGGTTTTGATTTCAAATCGCTCTGGATTCTTAACCAATAAATCCAAAACTTCATCATTTATATATGGAATATACCCATTATCACCAAACAATGCAAAATCATCTCTTTTTAAAAACAAAAAAGAAGGCAACCAGAAATCGATTAGTCCTTGTTTTAATTTGAAAGGTTTCTGACCTAACATTTCCTTAAACTCCGATATTTTTCTTTTTGATACTTTGGCGCTTTCCAAAAAACTTTGAGAATAAATCCACAGTTCATCAAATCGGTTTTTATTATTTGGCTCATTATTATCTAATCGATCAGTGTATAAACTTATATCATTATTTTCCAATAAGGATAAATAAATAGTTTTTTCTGGTGGAAACTTATCAGATGGAAAACCTAATTGTGGTTTATCCCAATTGTTAACTAACGCTTTGAAATAGCTTTTTTTTGCTGTATGTATCGATGATGATATTTTATGCTTATTTACTAACTCATTATTAAATATAGGAGTCTTATTATAGACCTCATCACATATTTTTGACAACCTACTATTAAATTCTCTTTTTCCTCTAATATTTACAATATCACCTTTAAAAACCCACTCCACTGCGGAATTATCTCCATAAAAATTATTCAATATCTTATGAGTAAGCAGGTTTTTCTGATGCAGTACTATGTTCTTCAATTCACGCACTGCAACTTTATCTTCGTTGTTTTCAGCGATTACTCTTTCTGTTTTCTCAATTTCAAATAATAATTCTTTTATTGATTTTGAGTTTTTATAATAACAATATAACACCGCCTCATTGTTATTAGCAGAATGCTGAATAACATCATTTAAGATATTATCCTCATTAAATATTAAATTTACATATCCGTCTATTTCACCTTCTGGTATATCATCTATAGGTTGTGAGGAAATTTTATATTCAAATAAACGTGGCGTACCAGTTTCATACATTACTTTTTTAGCAATTACGGGCGGAAGCGGATAATACTTGTTTAGTAATGTCACTACATCGGTAATGTCATCGACTTTACTGCCTGCTTCAATCAAAGCTGATGGAATGTCCAAATCAGTTCCCTCAAAAAGTACAAATCTATTACTGTAATTTCGAAAGAGAATGATCTTTTTCCTTTCTAAATTTTCAATTAAAACCTCGGCGTTGGTTATTGAAAGACATTTATCAGCATAATTTATTAAAAACTTTTTGTCTAAAATACCTCCAGCTTGACCATTTATACTTAAGAGTCCTATTGACTTAATTAGCTTAGAATAATTATTAATATCTTCATCAAATGTGTTCTCAACATTTTCCAATGCTGTTTTTATTGATTTCCAGGCTCCAAAGTCTGGACTATATCTTGAATTTAAAAAAGAATAATAATTAAAAATTAAGTAATCATATACGTCAGCAATATTATAAAATCCTTCTTTTGACTGTATATGTTGAAATAGACCTGTATGATCTGTAGATTCTAAAAATGAAAACAATGACCTTTCATTCTGCCCATATTTCTGCAAAGACAATGTTAAAATGTACGAAGCTAATACATCTAAAGGAAATAATTTTTCCGCGATCTCATTTATATAATCTTCATTGACAGTAAAAGCTTTGGTTTTTATCAATATGTCGACAGTACCTGCAATTTCTTTCGAATGTTTTTTTGTGGAAGGCCTTTCACTTAAATGTTCTGATGCTAAAAACAAAAGCTGTTCAACAGGTTCGTTAAAAGTTATGTCCTTAAAACGACCCTTAACTTTAGTCCACTCCTGTTTTTGAGACTGATTTAATGCCAAGGCATAAGCATCAAAATTTTGATGCATCGTAGTAAACAAAACAATGTTCAAATCTGAATTATTTGCAAACTCAGCTAATTGTTGGATAAAGTACAGTTCTTTTTCCGGTTCATGCTGTGAAGCATATTCCAAAAACTTCCCGAACTCGTCAATAACTAAAAATAATATAGAATTTTCTGCACCTAGCTCGTGATATTTATTAAATATTTCCGAAAATATATTTTCGGAAATGTTTTTTTTACTTTTAACATCAAATACATCAGCAAAGGTTTCTATTATAGACCTAAACTCTCCAACGATGTTTACAAATTCAATAGTCGGTTTTTGCAAAAGATGTATGCCAAAATACTTTTTATTATTAGACAAGCTTTGTTGAAAAGCCCAAAGAAAAGCACTTTTTCCAGTACCATATGAACCAATTATATTAAAAGAACGGTTGCCTTTTTTAAAATCATTTACGATTTGATTCACAACACGATTTGAATTAGGAGTGGGAATATAATTAAGTTCCTTCCCCTTATCACGAATAATATTTACAGATGTTGTGAATTTATTTGGCATAATATTCTTTTAAAATTTCAAATTTGTTCGGCTTTGTTTTAAATTGTAATTCTTTGATTCCTGCATGATCATTAAATGTTATACCATATTTTTTAAATTTTTTATTTAAGGAAATACTTTCTATTTTATTAATTAAGTCTGTTCTCCCAACAGCAAAGACACTTCCGGCTTGATTTTTTTCCTGTTCAATTGTGAACAGGCTGATTGATTTATCAAAATTATTGTGATCTAAAATTGTAAAAAGCAGAATTTCATCCGGTATATCGTTTTTCTCCTGAGCTGAAATAGAATAAAAAGTCACAATTTTATCCTCCACCTTTCTTTTTTCTTCTTGTATAATATTTAACTCAGTTAACAGTCCTGAAAAAGTATCTTCCCGATCCTTGCTATGCGCATCCGTACGCATATACATTTTCACAAAGACTTCAAAATCCGACGATACAGTATTTTTATTGATTTGAGAAATATTGAGTTCTTCTGCCTTCCGAACCACAAAAGCTATAAAATTATCCTTTGTAAATTCTATTCTTTCTTTCCTAAATTCATTAAAGATTAAATTATAAGCAGAAGCAACATTTTGAGTTATCAATTGATAATGTAATAGCCAAAGTGTAGCCTCATCTTCTATATATGGATCTGCCCCATTATCATCTAGAATATAATCTGCAAAATCAGTTAACAATCCATCTTTATCGACAATCCCAAATGCTTTCATCCAGAAAATGATGCTTGAGACCATGTTCTTACCAACCCCTAATTTAACAACAGCATTATCCTCAGTAAATTTATTTCCTTCCCTGATAAAATCATATCCTTTTTTTAACCATAAGTGCCTGCAATGAAAAGTATCATGTCCTGAAAAAGTAAACTTAATTGGTGTATCTATGTTCTTCTGCGCCATCAAAAATTGTAATTCAATTAATATATAAATTAACGCAAAAATAATTAATTTAAATCACTATTGCGTTTTACTTTATAAACAAATAGTCAAGTTAGTTTAATTCATTGATAGTTCGCTCTTTATATAATGTCCCTATTTAATTGTTGAAAAGTCATAGATTAAAATCGATTATTAAGAAGTAGACATCAGTCGCAATTTCAAACTAAACTATTAATATTTGAAAAAGCAAAAAATCAGCAAAATTGCTTATTCTTTATAAATAATTATTCAAGAAATTCTAAACTAGAATCCAAAAGATCTTTTATAAAACTTTGAGCGATTTGTATGCGGTCTTGTGTTTTATTTTCCTTTAATAGCATTGCATTCAGTGATATATTTAGGTTATATTTTTCAAAAATTTTTTCATCTTCATTGATGGATTCAGGCCAATAAATCCACCAACCAACCTTAGTGCTTACTATTCGTATTTTTCCAAAAATCTTAATATGACTAAAATCAGTAAATCGTCCATAATAAAGCACTACACGATCGTCCCCTGCAAATATGCTTGATACTGCTATTTCATAAGAATTAAGGTGGTAAGAGTGTAAAGGCTGCTTACCTGAATTTCCTAATTGATTAACTTCAATACCATTATCATCACCCCAAGCAAAAACATTCAGTGTTTCATGCCCATTTTTTGTAATGGCTGGATAATTAACAAAGTAATAACGCCAGTCTCGCACATCACTTTGATATTGCCTAATTATATAATTAAGCTTTTCATTAACAGTTCCTCCTTCTGATTTTAGATAAGTTGTCAGGAATTTATCAAGTACGCCAGTTACTTTTTTCCTTTCATCTTTTTCGCTTGCTGTCAAGACTCTGCTCCAATTTGATTTGCTGCCGAAATACCACACTGGTCCAATTGAAGAACGCTGATGTGTTTTTACCGAATAATCTCCATTGGACAAAAAAGCACGAACCAGCAGTCCCCTGTCAGTATCTGATGACCAAATTTGTAAAAATGATTCAATTTTCTCTTTTGTATTGTCCTGGGTAAAATTAAAATTGACAGTATTACCCTCTAGCTGCTTATGCTCCTCAAGAGCATGTATAATAGGCTTTAATTCTGGTTTTCCTTTTATAACCTCTGCTTTTGTTATTTCTGTTGCAATATTATCTTTTGTAAAACCTGAAAATTCATTAGTTGAAAGAATAGTGTAGGTTGTAATGTCAGAATCAGCTGCTATCGCTTCAACAAAACTATCTATAAACATACAGTAGTCCGCCACATTTGGCATACGAAGATTTGATATATATTCTATCCTTTTCTTAGGATTAGGCTGACGGACTGCTGTTAGCAGGTTTCTAACAATACGTAAGTAGTCCTTGAATTCATCATCAACATTTTTGACCTCCATTTTTGTTGCATAAGCAAGCACTGCATAAAGAATCGTTTTGTCTTTGACATCAAAACCTATATTAGAAAGACATCTTAAAAAATAATTTTTGTTATAATTATCAAATGTCGAAGTATGCTCATATAAAGCATCAAAAAAGCCTTGCACATCCTCTAAATCTGACAAAAAATCCAATGAGTTAAATAGAAAATCTATATTTTCTTTCACAGAAAAAATTTTCGCAAGAAAATCTATATCCCGTTTTGGCAAGATTCCTTCATAAATATCATCATCTCCATCATAACGATAAAACAAAAATTCAGAAACATAATAAAGAAAATTCAATATAGAGTCATCTACACTAATATAAACATCTTTTCTATAAGACCAAAAAAGATCCAACCATTGTCCGTCAATTTTAAAGGCAAAATAATCCTGATAGCTAACTTCTGCATTTTGAAAAGTCTTCTTATCAGCAACATATTCCGTATTTTTTCCTGCGAGTATACCCGAGAATAAAGCTTTAAAATTTTCAAAGTCAGTAAGTGGCTTACCTCTTGAATTCATTTTTATATACAACTCATCTGTCAAACGGAATTCCTCTGATTTAATATCTATGTAATCGAATGTTATACTTCCGCTAAGAAGATTGCTCCATGAATTTTCTTTCTCTTCGATAATCTGTTGGAGAGTATCAAGCATCGTGAGCATAGATTTAATTGTCGGATCATTATTCCACGATGCCATATACCATGACGAGTCACTGATTTTTTCGCTTAGCTTTTCATCTCCATTTACATTTAATGACTCACTAATAAGGCATGAACAAAACCTTTTTGAGGAAATTCTTGTCTGGTAGGTAAAATTCTGAAGATATTCTGCGGTTTCAGAATCTAAGAACCATAATGTTTCATCTCCTATTATTTCTTCAAACCGGGGACTCAAATACCAATGGATTAGCCACAGAGTTGTAAGACGCTGCTGACCGTCAAGGGGTATAAAGACTTCTCTATGATTACCTGCAAGTTCTGTATAACCGTAGACAAAATCAAGGTTTAGGTGCGTTCCGTCATCCTTAAGTACAGACTTGATATTTGATATGAATACTTTTCTCAAATCTCCCTCACTCTTGCGACCCTGAGCATAATCTCTCTGTAGCTGTGGGATCACAACATTATATTTTTCGAGTAATTGCTTAAATGTAAATTGCATCTTCCTTAACTATTTTTTCTGTATAATAATTGTAAACTTTTTTCATGTTATCTATATACTTTTGTCGGTCATGCTCTGTCCAGTAAGCGTTACTCATCGGATATTCACTGTAGGCTTTCATAAAGATATTTCGGGTACAAACTGGAATGTAATGTCCGGTAACTTCTCTTTGTTTAATTTTTTCTCGCTTCACATCAAAAACAGAGTTATTCAAGTAGCTGTTGGTATGGCTGTCTACCAAACACAAGTTGCTTATAGAGTGGATAATGTTCTGATCTATGTCAGCCTTTTTGTTGATTAAATTATAAACTTCTTCAACTATAGCTTCAAAATCATTTTTGTCAATAATATCAAGATTAAGTAAGTCTCTCATTTTCTCTATTATTGGTAAAAGCTCAAAATCATTCTGATTACTAAAAGAAATTATATGATCTGCAAGCCAGTTGCGTTGCCCCTCATCTTTTGTAATATAAGCAGATCTTTGAGCATGTATATGTTCTAAACTCCATTTTTGATTTGATTGCGTGTGTTTATACAGATTAAAAGGAAATCTGGCTTTTTCTTTATCACTACGAAGAGAGGAATCAACATTATGAAGTAGTAATATCCGCATTATTTCCTGTCGATCATTACTTTTCTGGTCCGCACTTTCATAAACAAGATCTTCAAAACCTATCATAAATTCGATGCCTTTTGAATCCTTTCGTTTTTTACTGATCAAAATACGATCCCCTATCAACTCTTCTAAGTAAGCTGTAAATTTGCTTTTTGATAACTGCTTCGATTTGAGCAAAAGACTGTCTATCATACTTGCCGGCCTCGAGGAAAGAGTAATAAGATATCCTATATAATGAAATAGAACCCTGTCATTATACCAATTATAAAAATATTCAAAATAATCTGTAACCATTTTCCATATCTTGGTAACTGCTTCTATCCTGCCAATATTCCCATTCTCAAGTATATCTTGTAGGTAGGCTGAAAGTATTAAAAAAGTGGCATGTTTATGCGGTTTTTTTTCAAAATACTGCTTTTCCCTTAAAATAAGATCTGCAGTTAAATCCAATATGAATTCAATATGTGTTGGTTTAGTATTGCTATTATTATTTAAGAAATACCAAAAATCAGCATCCTGAAGAGCATATTCTATCCTGTCCCATTCCGATGCTAATTCAAAAAGTTTCATTTCAACAAATTTTAATTCCTTTTCATCGTATCTATCACTCTGCAAGAGAAGAGCTTTAATAAGCTCTGCATCTGTCAATGGTATTTTCCCTATGTTCAGACGAATAAAAATATCGATTGGATTTACAGATTCTTCAGTTTGATACCATATAACCCTAACATTACGATTACTTTTAGAATTCTCATCCATTAAAATCGGGACAAGTTTTGCTCTAGCCCCTGCACTACTTGATTTAGAAAACCACTGCTTTATAATTTGGTAAGCATTACTTATATGAAGGTAGTCAATATTGCTTTCGTCTATCCCGGCAGTAAACTTTTTATCTTCCATGAATTTCTGACAATCAGATCTTGTTTCATATTTAATCTTAAATATTTCTTGTGTATAACCATAATCATGTCTTGCTTCTTCTAAAAACGTTAGGATAAGATAAAGTGTCGTTAGTCTCTGCTGTCCATCGAGAACATGATAAATATTTTCATACTTTTTTTGCAAAACAATAGGCTGTAAACAATAAAATTCACCATTGATTGAAGTTTTTTGAAAGTGCCATATATCATCAAGTAATTCTTCTACTTCCTGTTCTTCCCAACGATAACCTCTTTGATAATGAGGTATAATAAATTCCTTTCCAAACAGGTCAATAAGAGCATTAGTTTGGTTAAATATATCCATAAAAAAGGTTTTTAAATTGATTAGCAAATTCGAGCAATTTAACAAATGTTTTCTACATAATAGGATTTGTTTCTATCTAAGTAAAATAAACATTACAAGTTCGTTCATAACTAAATAAGATCAAAAACATAAAATTCAACATACTGAGTTGACAATATATGGGAAGTAACTTGAAATGGAGGGGATAACTTTTTTTCCACATAAAGTTAAGGTCGTCAAGTTACTTATTTTCTCGATTGTCAACATTGTTAGTTTTGTGGCGGAATCATGGCACGGAATACTTTACAAATCCACATACATAACGAAATAAGGTTTTGCAAGTTTTTAGGTCCGGAACTTTAGAATCAACTGCCTAATGCAAAATTAACTGGCCTGCCGTCTTTGTCTTTAATTGTATTTCTATCAATTGCAACTTCTACAAATTTTGGTTATACTCTTGAGGCTGAGCGTAAACAACAAATTGAAATTCCTAAATGCTTTTTATTTCTGCAGCTATTCACTCCTTATTAGGATCAGGCTTTATTCGCCTGAGGATGTCAAATATTTATGTATTTCTCCAGCAACAGCAGCATCATTAAGATAGCCGATAATTCCATGTCGGTTCTTAGTTTGGTTATTTACATGATTAGAATTTACAATTGACGGCGAAATATTGAAATTCTTTTTATCCAAGGGATTCAAAGCGACAAAATCTCGTTCATCATATGCGTTATACCATCCGCCTGTTACTGATGATGGCATCCTTAGAGGCGTATCTAATTGCGCCTTAATGGATTTTAATCCTAGTGGCGAACCAATAGTAATGTATTTTTTAACATCACTACCTTTGAGTTCCCGAAGTACATTATACCCTACGACAGAACCCAATGAATGTCCCACTATAACAGTTGGTCCTTCTTTAATGGATGATAAAATAAATTCATTAATTTGTCTTCGTATTTCAGGTATTGTTAAGTATACAAATACATCATAAGTGAATTTTTCTAGAGAGGTATCACCAAAAGAGCTATACGCATCAAGAGCCCTTAATATCGCCTGTATCCATCCCCAATTTAATGGCCCCTTTTCTTGAATACTAATACTTGTCTCTTTTATTTTATGATCGTCAATTTTTGCATTTAAAGCAATCTCACTTAAAATATCAAAATAGAATGTCAGCTGTTTTTCCGCTATGCTTCCTTTTGCGATAACACCGGTTATCGAACCTGGATTAGTAACATCCTTGCTAAAAGAATCCAAAAGATCTCCGTAGAAAGGAAATACAATATTGACATCTTCAGGAAGCTCTAATGAGTTTTTTGCTAATCCTATCTTTAAGGTGTCAATCCACTCTTTTTTTAATTTCGAAGGATCTTTTCCTTGCTGGTCCCTGCCGTGTATTAAAATTAGGTTCATATGTGTATATCTTTAAATGTTTCTCTTATTAACGCAGCCCCTTTAGGGGTAAAAGTGGTCCATAGCCCAGGTACACGAAATTTGAAAACTTCCATGAGTAATGGGTCATAATGATCCGGATTAATGGACATATAAGACCAGCCCTGATTAAGCATGGGGCAAAATGGTGCAGCAGCATTTATTATTTGCGGATCAGGCTCTTTCGCAGACAGCTCATTAAGCATAGCAACATCAAAAAGTACCGGCTGAGGCTCTCGCTGCATATGTTCATATATCGAAAGGACATCCTTAAATTTACCCGCCTGACTATAGGCGTAAGCAGCATAGAGTCCCAGAGTCGGATCAAGACTTTTCTCACGTCTCAAATAACTAGCTGATTGGCTGAGTTCCTCAATATTTTCCGAAATCTTAAAAATACCATCTTTGGACTTTACCGCTATTAGAGCCCTTCTTGCCTCGATTTCCGGATTCGTCTCGGTAAACCCGTTTAATGACTGAAAACCTATAAATGATCTGCTATAGTTGACAGTTAAAATTTCTCCCTTGTCAAAAACGACTGTTCCTATAAAACCAGGAAGTATAGCCAAAGGTATAATACCTCCCGCCGGCAGATCTAAAAAGAATGTCTTATATCTATTGTGGCTGTATATTCTAATTTGTACAGCGCCATTTTCTTTGAAAATATTTACATCTCCCTCGAAACTTTTATTTACATAAGGTATTCCGACAATTGTAAATCCGGTTTCGATTTGTTTGCTTGTCTTATCTAAGGCCTGCAAAATAGGCTTAACAGATTCTTTTTCGTAATCTTCAAAAGGGGATTCTGGTTCCTCAAGAGGTTCAGTTTCATGCGAATTTTTAGAACCTGCCTCTGTTTTAAAAGGTCGATCGAACATAGCATCTAGAAAATCACGGTCTGGCCCTATAGCTTGCCCATATCTCTCAATCAAATCTGGGATTTTCACATTTCCAGCCTTCATTTCTTCAAGCGAAGTACTATTTCCATCCTTCGTTTCTTCAACTAAGGTGTTTCCAATGTTTGTAATAAGCGAAAGATAGCAAGGTGTTCGTGAAGTAATTTCAGCTTTTGGCCTTTGGGATAGGGATACATCAAACTTACCAGCAGCAATTGGTACGGCATCTTTTAGGTATTCCGATAATTCATAGGCTGTAACAATCTTGTAATTTTTGTCGAGCCCATTATGATTTTTATTTAGTCCAGTAGCAAAATCAGTAAGTATGTTAGGAATCTCGCCGTTAAGTCCCTTTAAAAGCTCTATAGTATAAAGACCATTGTAGTTCTTTGCAGCTGCATCTTCTGCAGCCTCAAAAGCTGGGTTTCCCGGACTCGTGGCGTATAACATATCGACATTGACATCGGTATTATTTGGGACAATATTTGGAAATATAACAGAACCAAACACTTCAGAAACAAGAGGGTTGTTAGGCAGTGAGCGGCATGCATCAGAAATAATGACAACATTAGGAATACCGCACCTGGTGGAAAGCAATCTTGAAGGCTGAACATTTACCGCTTCATTGATGTCTTCTGGAGCTTCAGATAAAAGCCACTGCTCATCACTTGCACTTTTAAGAATACCATGCCCAGAATAGTAAACAATCAGCTGGTCATAAATCTTTTCATTGACAAAATCCGAAATTGCTTTTTTAATCATCTTCACAGTAACTGCACTTTCTTTATCAGTAATAAGACAGTTTTCTATACCTTGAGAATCAGCCCATTCCTTGACTTTCTCTGCTCCTTTAACAGCCGCAGAAAGAACAGGTAGGCTTCCGGTTTTATTAACACCAATTATCACAGCGCATTTTCTTAATCTCGGCTGCATTGAAAAAAAAGAAATGGAATCTTCAGGACATGTCATATACTAGCAGAAATAAGATGAATTGTTCTCTTTTTTATATTAAAACAACATATAGATTTTAAAAATCACAATAAATCCTAATGCTGAAAATTTTTAAGATTTATAATCATCTATATGTACTAACCTAGTAAATATATTTCGATTTCCTTATAAAAAAACAAGTATAAATACCCTTTTTTAATTTCATAGGATATAATAAAAATAAAAAATGACAAACAGAAAAACTTTCATATAAGTTTTCAAAAAATAAATAACTATCAAATTTTATTCATCGTTAACTTTATAAGTTTCCGTATCTACCTTTTTTGCAACAAAAATTAAGGCGGTTTTTAAAAGATATTTCATCTGTCTAAGTTATATGGCAAAATCATGGCACAAGACAAAATGGAATGGATATCATTTTGCCACAAAAAGTTAAGGTTGTTTTTAAAGATATCTCACCCATATAAGTTTTGTGGCAGAATCGTGGCGCAGTCTATTTTGAAAAACTAGAAGTTCAGCAAAATCAAGACCTACCGAGTTTAGGTTCGAAACTTTTAGAATACGATTTTATTTTAGTTATTTTTTCTAATTAACAGGTTCGAGTCGTGTTGCCACTATAACGACAAAAACTTCAGAGAAATCTTGAGCTATCTTTCTATTATCTCATTGCTCATGTGTTTAAAAGCAATATTTCATGATATATAAAAAAGACACTTACAATAATGTAAATGTCTTTTTTTATTATAACTATCAGGTCAATTGTTATACAAAAGCATCTAAGATCCAAGCTGGATTCCAATACTCCTTAAAATTAGCGATCTTATTACCGCTCATTGTTATACGGGCGATGAACAATTGATTGTATTCTTTGCCAGTTGAAGTAACCACAGCGCTTCCCTGAAACTCAACAAAAAAAACATCAGGGTTGTAAGTTGCACTGAAGTTAAAATCAGTGAAGTTCCAATTGGTAGCTCCTTTGACTACATTTTCTATGTACGCTGCAATTTCCTCACGGCCTTCTATTTTTGTAGCAAAAGGCGCGGGCGCATATGGATATTCTTGTACGGCATCTTCTGTAAACAAATTAGCATAGTCTTGTTTACTCATGCCGTCTGTAAACATCGAAAGATGCTTATGGAATACGTTCTCTGCATTGATCTTGTTCTCTTCATTAATGATTGCTGTCATATCATTTTGTATTTAATAGATTATAAATTATACTCGATTTTCTATTGGCAAAGCTACTGGGAAATTCACTAATTTTGTACTGAGTTACATTTAGGATACCGGTAACAAAAAGAATATCATGGCAAAAAAGAATCACTGTTTAATACCTGCAACAGATCGGGAATGTAAAATTGCTATACTCACGCTTCAGGATACATTACATGTAGTAGGCGGAAAATGGAAACTTGTTCTCATTTCTATATTGAGAGGAGGAAAACTAAAATTCAGGGAACTATCGAGAGAAGCTGGAATATCTTCACGGATATTATCCAAAGAATTAAAAGAAATGGAAATGAATGGTCTAGTTAAACGTACTGTATGCGATACAAGCCCAATAACGGTTGAGTATGAGCTGACACCTTACAGTGATACACTATCTGAATTGATCACCGTCATGCATTCCTGGGGCAAGCAGCATCGTGAAAAAATTACAGGATAAATTTGATAATAGTTATAGATTTATAAAGTTGTAACAAGTATTAAATTTCACTGGAGCTGCCTTCAAATTTGCCACAAAAAGTTAACGCTAATTTTTACAGTTTTTTTGTCAATCTAAGTTTTGTAGCAAAATCATGGCACTACGTATTCTGAACAATTAATAGCTCAGCAAAATCAAAGTTTAAGCAGTTTAGGTTCGAAACTATTATAATAAACACTGTTTTTATTTTAGTTATTTTATTTTGCAAAAAGGTTCGAGTCCCTTTCCCGTTCATTTAGTTGCTTCAAATTAATTAACCAAACAGAAACTTATTTTATTTTCCCATCAACAAATGAGTAATTAATTTACAAAATAAGAATATATTGTTTTTCATAACTACTTAATATTTATAATTTAGTTTTTTGCGGTTATTTAAATGCATATAATTACCTATTTCAAAAAATTTAATTATTAAGAATTCATTGTAAATAAATTTAGCATAAATTAGTTGATAAAAAAACTAATGGCAAAACTAAAATTTGGTAATTTAACCTACATCAGCGAAAAACCATACGAACTAAATAAAGGTATTAGAATAGAGTACGAAACACCTATTCCGGTAGAACTCCATAAATTTTATTCTCCAAGCAATTACAGTTTTCAAGCTATTACGGAAAGTAAATTTTACTGTTCGCATCCATATCAATTTAACGATATAACTGACAGTAATCCGCTATCTTTTAATTTCGATAATCTAAGTTTTGAAGATTACAAACCTCTTTTTCAAAACGAATTGAATGATGAAGAATTAAAAGAACTATATGTTAAAGATAAAGAAACGAAATTTTCAGCTTTCAGAAATCTTCATTTTTCTCTAATAACTCAAAAGTTAGGAACAATCTGTTTGACATCTGACGAAATGAATAATTTGATGTGGGGACATTATTCTTCAGACTCAGGATTTAGAATTAAATTTGATACTCAAAAATTATTAGAATCTATTAATAATATAAACGATCTAAACTGTCTTATTTTTCCAATTAATTATATAGAAGATAAACTTCATATCGATGTCAACAAACTTGGTTTTCATCTTCCTTTGTTAGTTGATATCTCAACAAAAATTAAACATTGGCAATATGAAAATGAATGGCGAATTGTAATTTCAAAAAATGATATGAATGTACCTCATTCTCTGATTACGCCACATCTAATTGACTATACAGGGAAAGATGATCGATTTATTAAATATGATCCAGAAAGTATATTAGAAATCGTATTTGGCATGAACTTTTTCAATGGTACTAATGTAGAAAGCATACAATCAATCAGCAATACTGAAAATCATATAACAATAAAAAACAAAAATCTATCAGATTTTTTAGATTTTGTGAGTGATAATTTACAAGAAAAAATGGTACATGCTGGATTGTTTATTGATGATAAAGAATCTTATTTTGAGGGAACTGCTCCAATTAAAAGAAGTATTGAGAAAATTGAAATTAAAAAAATAGACAAAAATATTTTTTCACTTATAAGGACTAATCCAGGTGTCATTAGGACTAATTTTAATTAGTTCTAAAAACATCAACATGTAAAACATCAACATGTAAAACATCAAAAGCAAAATATGGAAGCTAGATTTTTTCATCTTGATAATCACTCTTAAATAAAAATTAGATAATGTATATCTCCAAAAATTTGAATAAAATTATTCATCCAAAGCATTCAGATTTATCATCACAATATGTTTAATTTGTTCAAATCATACAAAAAATGGTTCGAAAATTGTCCCGTTAGGGCTACAAGATTAAAGCAAAAGCCTGAAAATCAAGATTTTTAAGGCTTTTTTGTCGTTTGATAAATTCCACTTCAATTTCTTAAAAAATCTAAACGCCCTGTATTTTCAAGGAAAAATGTTTCAAGTCTCGTTAGGGTAAATTATTCAACAAGATATTTATCTATTTAAACAATCAAGTCCAAAAATAAATTTTCAAAACAGCAGTAAAAATGACTAAACTTTTACTGAAGCAGATTGTCCTGCGGTTGAGTCGTTTCAGATGAATTCTGAGTGTCAAATTCTTCCTTTCAATATGGTTTGTCCCGAAACGTTTTACCGAATGCAGTTTCTCGTCAATCAAATATCTATAGTTTTTTAATCTGTCCGTAATTATCTTTTTAGCATCAGATAATTTCAAAGTTTCCAGAACACGGTTAAGCGTTTTATTGCTTCGTTTCCCAACATTAAAACTCACAACTGTTTTAGAATTCTTTTCCAAGGTATAAACCAGCCAGATATAATTTTTCTTATGTCTGATATAAGTGCACAGCTCATCGACTTCATAAGTTTTGCCTTTGCTGATAATTGGTTTGGAAATATTTCTGGCAATTAAAACGATTCTTTTCAATAATGTCGTGGCTGATATTTTCAGTATTCTTGCCGTGCTTCTTATACCTAATCCCTCTTTAGTTAATTGAATAATATTCTGGTTTATCTCTTCCTTATAAGCCAGATATGCATAATTTTCAACTCTGGTTTTCCCGCATGTTCTGCAAATATATCTTTGATTGCCAGACTTTGTCTTTCCATACTTTATCATCTTTCGAATATCATCAACACATCTATAACACCTAGTCTGGTTTGAGCTCATTTTTTTCGATTTAAGGGATTATAAAATAAAAAAACAGCCCGAAGGCTGTTTTAATTTTTATGCGATATTAATATAAATCATTGATAATCTGTAAATGTTTTATGCAATAATTAACCACCAACACATCTGATACATTACCGCAAAATGATATTTTTAATTTACCGCTGTGGTAAATTTTAGACTACAGAATAAATCGCATAGCCGCATTCAGGAATGCAAATATAATGCTTATTAATGAGGAAAAAACACAGTAAAAAAAAGATTCTTTTTTTACAATTTCCTCAATTGAACGATTTACCCGAAATTGCAGTATTGACGCACCTTAATACAAAATCCTCTTCTGTTTGGCTTGCTGTTAGTATGGCACATGCCGTATTTGATAATGTTTTGAAAGTACAGTTTAGATAACTCAATACTTTGTTAAAATCCTAAAACGCCACATTTTACTTTTTTAGTTTAATTAATATAATACCAAACAATTGCGCGTAATTTCCATACAATGCCCCATAAAGAGCAGACTTTTTATAGGTCAGCTCGTCGATTTTATCCAGCGATATACTTTTTAATTCGCTGATTTTCACAATCTTATTCTCCAAAGTGCTATCTCCAGAGTCAATTAACACATAATAGTCTCCTTTTTTGACCGCTGGGAGGGTTTGGTTAAACAATTTACTGGAATTGATATAAAGGGACTCAACAAAACTTTGGAGATCCACATTTTCTTTTTTGACACGCTCCCTTGACGTCTCATCCAGTAGAAGTTTAATCGAGACTTGCTCTTTATAAATATTAGATTGACAAAAAGCCGATAAACTGGAGATGAACGATATAAACAGTGCTAATATTATTTTATACGATTTCATATTTTCATGTTTTAATTATAATAAATTTTTACTTAGGACATTTCTAACAATGACCCGACCCACCAGAACTAGAAGCTGATCTACCACCGCCAGTGCCCGGATCCGGTGATTTAAGATGATCATGCATCCCTAGAAAAGCGTTGTAATTGCTTCTGGAATTACCTGGTAAGGTTCAGTAACCATATGTCCATAATATCTGTAATGTCAAAGGCAATACCATTTTCAATTTTGGGCTTTATGTCATAAGCTGTTACCTCATGGTTTATATCGTATCGATCCATCTGACCGTTATTGAGAATAACTCCCCATGTTCGAGCGGTTAGCATGTTCCAGCTCATGTATAAATACTGGTAAATACTCCCCCCTTGTATACTTTCTATGCAGATTAGATACTCACCTGTTGCGCTGTCATCTGAAGGCACCATTTGCTTTGTCTGATTGCCCCATTTTGATGAACTGCTAATTTTCAAAAAGGAAAATTCTTTTACAAAAATGAAATAGCATTGCTCTAGAACAAAACTAGGTGTAAATCTTTTAAATGCAAATAAAAAATTGGTTAAAACTCAAAATATATCTTTTTTAAGCAATGAAATTTCTTATCAAGATAGAATGTATAAATATCATGTATACATTACAGTTTTAAAGGCCGCTGTTCTGGACTTATCGCAATTTCTTTGTCTTTTTTCCAATAGTAGACTGCTCTACTTCTTTTTTTTCTTTTCAAATATTTTTAGCTAAAATTTCTGGAGTGAAATTATCAATGATGCCATAAATACTTTAAATTACTTATAGTGTCCTGCCCTTATCTAGGACAAAATTTTCTCAAAATCACAAAATACATTCGAGCAGTTCACCAAAAATATATCGTTACCTTAATCTAAAAGATTTATAGAAAGTGAATCTTTAAAAGTAATTTAAGATATTTAAAAATCCCAAAGACTGCCACGTTCCTTCAATCGGCAAAATGTCCCGTCGTACCACAACTGATATCTTGCAGCCTTCTTACTGGGAACTCATAGGGAGAGAAACTTCAAAGTTTAACAAATGGATTACAAATGCCACCTGTGAGCAGACCCTGGTCAAATTGTTAGTTGATTAATTTCTTATCAAAAATCAATTATTTTCTTAATAAATGTCAAGATGAAACTGTGGAATGAATCCTAGTTTTGTAAAAGGCAGAAGTAAAATTAATTACCGGATAACGCTCATACTTTAAATCAGATTGATTTAATTTTTTGAAATAGCAATAAAACAGCAGCATGTAAAAATCTTATCCGGCCTTAACAAAATATAAAAATGAAAAAATCAAACAACAGTTCTCTTGTCCTGCAGTATCTGGCAACTGCAACAAAAAACATTGACCAGTCGCTAGATCTGCTCCACCAAGATATTATCATCGAGTACCCCTATGCAGAGTCAGCAGGATTACCGATAAAAATTCAGGGGGAAAATATTATCAAAGATTCAATTGGAGAATTTCTTGCTCAGGTACCGGGCCTTGAATTTAAAAACCCAATGATCTATGAGACCACCGATCCAGACATTTTATTTGCCACATATGAGGCTGAAGTAAAAGTCACTGCCACGGGAAAAATATACAGACAAAAATATATTTCCAATTTCGGCTTCAACGATGGAAAAATAATCTATATGGCTGAATACTACGATCCGGCGAAACTTAAAGAGGCCTTCACATAGATCGCTTCCCATTTAAATAAATTAATTTTAATTATAACATTATGAAGAAAAAAGCAAAATTTGTGGTAAATACTTTTTATAAAATCCATCCTGAGGACGTTCAGATATTTACTGATTACGTGAAACCGCACCTGGAAAAAACACGCGCACTGGAAGGCTGTGTTTTTTATACTTTTTCATTTGATATGCTTGACCCGACCATTATCAACCTTGCAGAAGGCTGGGCAGATCAAGAAACAATAGACATCCATCTTGCCAGCGAGAATTTCCAGACAGCCTTAAAAGGCGTACTGGATAACGTCCGTATTTTAGACAGACACGGCTTGATCTATACCATATCAGGTGAAGATGAAATTATTCCTGAGGTTGCTGATTAAATGAGTAGGAGCATTTGTATGCTTCAAATCTGATTTATAAAAGTCATCTCCGCGATAAATTTCAATGGTATGAAATGTTGATATAATTTTTCACGATGATCCATAGTATAATTAAGCTGTTTTAGATCTCATACAAAACACGATCTAAAACAGCTTTCTTAATGGAACTTTTCTTTTACACTTATTTCTGACCCAATTTGACCGGGCTTTTAAGTTGAATTTTCAAGTGTCATGCAAGACCTTTTCTGTCTTGATTGCTATTGGAAAAAGCATGCGCATATCCAATTGGAGTGCTTAAGGTAAAACAATAAAAAGAGCACATGATAAATTTTCATTTAAACTGCGTTCTTTCAAATAATTATTTAAAAAATGAAAAAATGAAACTGAAAAACAAAATTGCCGTAATCACCGGAGCAGCATCAGGAATTGGCAAAGCTCAAGCTGTATTATTTGCAAGTGAAGGAGCTGAAGTCATAGCAATAGATTCAAATATTGATGCTGTAAAGGATGTCATTCTGGAAATCCATAACTCCAAAGGACTGGGATACGCCCTTCAGCTTGACGTTACAGATGAAAAAGCTGTAAAAGAAACCATATCCAATATTATCCAAAAACATAACCGAATTGATATTTTGTGTAATACAGCAGGTGTATTTGATGGATTTGCAAAATCTTTGGACACTCCTTTAACGTTATGGGATAAATTAATGAATGTTAATGCAAGAGCTGTTTTTATCCTCTGTAATAGCGTGCTTCCCCACATGATTGAGAAAAAACAAGGAAGTATTGTCAATATGGCATCTATTGGATCATACGCTGCCGGAGCAGGTGGTGTTGCTTACACCTCTTCAAAGCATGCAGTACTTGGACTTACAAAACAGCTTACAATGGATTATGCGGGTTATGGGATCAGAGTAAATGCCGTGGCGCCAGGCCTAATCGAAACTCCACTTAACAGGGATTTTTTTCAAACTGAGGGATCTGGCATTAAGGAAGTAATTGCTACAATTCCGGTACATAGAGCCGGCCAAGCAGATGAAGTTGCAAAAGTCTCCCTTTTCTTGGCCTCCGACGATGCTTCCTATATTTACGGAACTGCAATTATTGTAGATGGAGGTGTCACAGCTACTTTAACCTAGGCACTTGTATATCTTTTATCGCTTATTTAAAAATAATATCAAATATGTGTTAATAAAAAATTCTCCTTGGGACCTTTTGGTCTGGATTAATTCAGACCAGAAGTGTTTTAAGAGCCGCATTGAAGTATTCACCAGACCAGATCAAATTAAAATATATTCATCTTGTACTAAATGTATTAATTGTCTGAATCCTTTTCTCAAAAGACTTTATGATCTGTAGATTTAAAAAAAAATCGCAATAATATTGTTAAGGGCTTAGCAACAGGACATTTTCATTTTATAAAATACATCCTAATATATTTAAATTTTGAAATTGTTCTAATGAACAAAAGTAACTTCAATATTATTATATCTTTGATACCTGGTGTTTCAAAATGTGCATACCTATGTTTAGCACTTTCTACTCTTTCATAAAGCAATAGCCCAAAAAACATAAAAAAGAAATTTTACAAATACTTAAAAAAAAGAAATTTTATAAAATTTGGCGTCCATAGGTTTGTGGCAAAATCGTCGGACAGGATAGTTTTGAAAATTTGAACCCAAAACTATAGGGTCCACTATTTACTGTATTTCATTAAAGAAGAAAAGCAAGCTGTCCCAGGTGATAACACTGATGATTTATAATAGTTAGCATCGTTTTTAATTGGTGACAAAATTTATCGCTCTCGATAATCCCTTGCTCTTCATTTATCGAGGCAAATTTCAAATTCAGGTATTCATTTAAGGCAAACCAATGCGATTTTAACTCTTTGACGGTTGGAAAATTTTGAGCGCATTTGTCAGGACAGCACAGGAAAATTTTCTCATACTCGGGATACAATTTTTCTCCAAAATCAAAAAGAGGCAGCAAAAGATCATTACTTGCAATTAGATGTCCCAACAGATAAAGTCCGCTGTTTCTGCCAAAAGCAACATCTTTTGTTAAATCCTCATCATCAAGCTTTCGAACAAGGTCGCTAATCTTTCTGTTCTGTAAGAGCCATGCCTGATAAATAATGCTCCTTTCCATATACACCCCAGATGTTTTTGTCGTTTCCATCAAATTATAGTACTAGTAAAATTGTTACAGCTCTGATATAAAATAGTATACAAAAATAATTTCAATGACGCTTTAAACAATTGATATAAAATAAAAAATCACTTGATATATATCAAGGGTTTAAATTTGAATTTCTTTTCAATCTAAAGTTTCACATTATTTTTTTGAACTCTGTTTTCTTATTCTACTGAGTGTTTCGGGTGTTATTCCCAAAAAGGAAGCAATCATGTGCTGGGGAACCCTAAGTGCAATCTGTGGCAGTTTTTCTATAAAGCGAAAATATTTTTCTTCTGCATTAAGACTGATACTGTTATTGATACGATCTTGGCTTGCGACCAAACTTCGCTCAAAAATCAAATTTACCAAATCCTGAAATTGCGGAATGCTTTTCATCAATCGGGCAAAATTTTCTTTGTTGATTAACAGTAAAATACTATCTTCTATGGCATCAATATTAAAGCGGGATGGCGTGCCATCTAATAGACTTTCCCTGTCTCCGGTCCAATAATTTTCAATAGCAAAATTAAGAACATGCTCCACTGACTTGTCATCTACACTATAGGTTCTCAAACATCCTTGGGTTATAAAGGCGTTATAACGCCAAATATCCCCTTCTTGCAGCAGATATTGATTTCTTCTAAGTTTTCGCACCACGCAGACCTCCCTGATCATTTTTAGTTCCTGATCACTGAGTTCTATTTTACTTTGCAAGTATTGAGCAAAAATCTCAAACATATAAATATTAATTAATACAGGTTAATTACCAGTGTAAATGTAAACTAATTACCAAATAATTTACTTATAAAAATAGGATGCAAAATTGAAGTAATGATACATATAAACTTAGTCTCCAAAACTAAAGACCTTAAGAACCCTATCATTAGTAAATCCTGAATCATTTAAATCTTATTTATTTGATTTTGATGCTTAATATTAAATCGGGGACCTTTGGGCGTGAGATATAAACTGGAAATTTATAACTGTTGAGCTGCTGTTCATTTATTGATAAAAACAAGAACTAGATTATAAGATTCAGAAACTTTAACAATTCTTTGCCATGGGCTCTGTCTTAAAAAAAACTGAATTTATAGACCACATATCCTTCATTATCCTCTCTCCATTTAAAAAATGTATAATTATTATCCTAAAATTTAATGACAATTAATTTTTAATACATTTTATTTATATGCTAATACAGCAATTTGAGAATTTGAGAATACACCATTGACCAAAGTAAAATAGTAATTTATAGAAAGAGGATGCAACTAGAATTACAAATTCTAACCACGATAATTAAAATTATGATATGTTGGTAGGGACATTATACTATTAAAATAAATTATAGGTTTCAATAATAAATTTTTAAAGCTATTTCCAGCTACGCTTTTAAGATAGCTTTAAGAATAGTTATTAATTCATTAAAACTATTTGGCTTGCTAATATATTGTCTAATTTGATTATTCTCCAGCAAATCAATTACAAATTCCCCGGGAGGCGATGAAATCAATATTACAGGAATGGAACAAAGATTACTTTCACATTTCAACCTGCATAAAAATTCCCTCCCATTTAAGTAAGGCATATTGAAATCAAGCAAAATGAGGTCTGGGAGTTTTTCTGCAAACTTTAAATTTTCCAGTGCCACTAATGGGTTATGCTCATGTTGGATAATAATGGATTCTTTTACTGCATTGACTGCTTCAATAAATATGTAGGCATCATCGGTATCATCATCGATCAATAAAATATTTCTGTATTTCATCCTGGCCTATTTTAGTATTGCTTATAATTCTTTAATCCGTTTTGTTATATTTTCACTTACCTTTTATAGATCGTACGGGCAGCCTTCGCATCATTTGTGAGAATTGTCAAATTGTGATTGTCAATATTCTCAATTATATAGGTAGTCCCTTCAAAACTTAAAAGTTCATGTTCCAGATGATCAACATAGCCGATACCTTTTTCAACTTGATATGGATTATTTCTGATTTCTACAGTATTCTTATAGGTGATAACTCTGCCTTGTGAAGTAAAAACCACTTCCTTATTAAACCCAATCGTTTTTGGATTTGATACATATGGATTATCTGTTCCTCCAACTGACTTTTCCCAAATCCATCTATTGAGTAAATAGCATGGGTGTACAGTCATTGCTTCAATAGAAAAAGCTAACGAGAAGAGGCAGTATGCCAAAATAAGTGTAAAAGGTCTTAACATCTTTTTTTATAATTTATTCTTTAATTTAATCTTAAAAAGTTTTTAAACATTTACTGACAACAAATAAGATACAGCTTATAAATCCGGATCTTATCTTCTTATCACAATGATGTCGGAATGTAACTTTTCCTGCTTTGATCTATTTAAACTAGTGCTTTTAATAGAACTTCAAAATTAGAGTTAAGCATTAATTTATAATTAATTAATGCTTAACTCATGAATAAAATTTCATTAAAACTTCAAAAAATCTATTAATCTTTAATCTTATAAGTAATAGCCTATTTTATTTATCAGATTTCCCACCTTTCCATCGACGAAGCTTGGTTTCATTTTCATATGGCATTTTATCAGGATATGTCAGAAATTCAACTGATGTTCCCCAGGGAGTAATACCGTAAACGAAAAAATTATGTTCTCCCATTTCTTCAGGAAAAAGCATAGGGTTAGGTTTTGAGAGTATCTTTCCGCCCGCTTTTACAAATCTCTCAACCGATGCTGAAATACTATCGGTGTAAATAGCAAAATGTTGCAAACCAATATCACTGGATTTGATGGCATCTCGTTGTCCTTCTGTATGAACTTCAAACAATTCAATGTTGGGTCCTTTACCAATTTTAATCATTCGAACGGCAAATATTTTTGTCCCAAGTGCTACATTTAAGGTGCTTTCTACTCCGCTTAAATCTATTGGGGCATCTTTTTTACTGTGTGATTCGTAAATTACCACTGCGCCAAAAGCTTCCTTTAGAAATAGAGTTGCCGAATCAATATCAGGGACATTAATACCTATATGGTCTATGGCAATCTCGGCTGAAACCCTAGCCTTTTCTTTTGTTTGTTCTATCATTTGAATTTGCTTTTTTTTATTTCCGGATTTATCGTCCCTACAGGAACTACAAGCGATAATGGACAGAACGGTCAAAGTAAATATAACTTTCATAAAAATCTTTTTTAAATTATATTTGAGCAGATCCGCCGTCCACAAAAATTTCACCGCCAGTCATGTAACTACTATCATCAGAGGCAAGGAACAATGCCACCGCGGCAATTTCACTAGGATCTCCCACTCGTCCAAGGGGTGATAAATCTTCAAATTGCTTTAAAGCTTCCTCTTTGAATCCTGAAGACTCAAGTACATTGAGTAGCCCAGGAGTGCTTGTAGCCCCGGGGGACAGCACATTTACACGAATCCCTGATCCTTTTAAATCTACAGCCCAGCTTCTTGCCAGATTGCGAACGGCGGCCTTGGTAGCACCATACACACTAAATGCAGGATTACCTTCACTTCCGGTTGTTGAACCGGTCAAAATAATTGAACTTCCTTTTGTTAATAATGGCAGGGCTTTTTGAACAGTAAATAAAGTGCCTCTTACATTTACGTCAAATGCATAATTGAATCCTTCCTCAGTAATACTTCCAAGGGGTTCCAAAGTACCAACACCTGCATTGGCAAATACGATATCGATATGCCTGAAGGTTGATTTAATTACCGCATAAATATGATCCAAATCCCCCAGTTTAGAAACATCCCCTACAATGGCTGTAACATTATGACCAATTAAAGCGACTGCCTCATTTAGTTCTTTCTCTCTTCGGCCTGTAATAAAAACATGAGCTCCCTCAGCGACAAATCTTTTGGCGGTGGCCAGACCAATACCACTATTTCCACCGGTAATAAGAGCGACTTTTCCCTCCAGCCTACGATTTGTACTAGGATTTGATAATTTATTTGTTGTGTTTTCCATAATTTTAAATTTTTAATAACTAAAGTACTTGCAAAATGCAAGTACAAAAATATATAAAACCCATATGCAAAAAGTTAAAATTTTGTTAGAATAATTTTTAAATAAAAAACAAGATTTTAATCCAAGACATTCATTACTAGAATTTGTTTTTAAAGTTACCGCTTGTGAGTTGTTAATGATGCGCTAAAAAATATTTACCAATCAATCTGATAAAAAAAACTTTCAAAAGTACTTGTATATTGCAATAACTTATATAAATTTGCACTTGCAAAACACAAGTGCTTTATAATTTAATTGATATATGCATATTTCCGTTTTTGTTGCCAATAACTTAAATTATGAATAAACAAAGATCATTTATCTGGGGATTAACAGCTCTTCTGCTACTGTTAAACAATAATATACAGGCCCAAAAAAATAGTACAATTATGAAAGATAACATCCCAAACAAAGCTGGACTAGAATCCTTTTCTTTATTTAACGTCGCATTTACTGTGGCTGACCTTGACAAATCTATAGATTGGTATAGTACTGTATTTGGCTTTAAGCTTTTAAGCAGGTCAACTTTCAAAATTCCCGCAGGGGATGCAGAGGCTGCAATCATAGAAGGTAATGGCTTAAAGCTTGAACTTCTTCACGTGCCCGACGGTCAAAGAATTGAAGCACTTTTTGCTGCCCCGCCAGCGCATTTAGTTCCAATTGGAAATAAAAGTATCGTATTACAAGTAGATGATCTTGCGCAAGCCTCAAAAGAACTGGAAGCAAAGGGCGTCGAATTTGTGTGGCGCGAACAGAACCTTATTGAAGGTGGAATGCTTTGCTCGATGATTAAGGATATTGATGGAAATAAAATTAATATATTTCAAACCAACACTACTTTTGGAGTAAATGTTACACCTGCGCAGATAGCAGATTCATCAATTTTGACCAACGCTCACATCGCAATTTGGAGCGAGTACGATAGCCAAAAAAGAAAACTGCTAATAGATAAAGTATATAGTACCGATTTCAGGCTTACCGATCCAAATGGTATTGTCGTTGGAAGGGTTGCCCTTAACGAATTTATTGATAATTTACTTGCCAAATATCCAGGCTATCATTTCACTATTGACGGATCTGTAGAAACGCATCACAATATAATTAAATTCAATTGGAACTTTGGAACAAAAGACAATCCCAAGAGAATTACAGGAACTGACATTCTAGTTACCCAAAATGGAGTAATTGATTCGTTATTGGTTTTCATACAATAAAATCAAAAGCCTATCGATCTAAAGTTGTAATAAGGCGCTAGAGACCCATAATAATCTACTGGTTGCTGTTCCACCATTTGACCCCTCTATAAAAAGATTGCCCTGCCAACAATTCGGTGTTAGAAGGGCAATTTTTAAATTATATCTGTACTTCAAGCCTTAGACAAAGACTACTCCGCTTTGGAATTCTCCAGCTTTTGTTGCAGCATGTCCGTATATCTTTCTATTACTTCGGTCTTACTATTTTTCAATTCCTCGGAGACAGCTGTAGGAAGCCCTTCAGGATGATGTTTTGTTCCCCATATTATCATCTCAGCAATAATAGGCAAAAGCTCAATTGCTTTTTGGGTAAGGGTGTAAATAAATTTAGATTTATTTACAGGAGATTCTTTTTTAGATACAAAACACTGAGATTCTAAAAATTTTAATCTATCAGCTAACATATTGGTCGAGATCTTTTCTGGGGAGTTCATAAACTCCAAATAAGATGACTTTCCTGCAAAAATCATATCTCTTAAAATTAAAATGGTCCATCTATCTCCAAATATATCCAGTGAATATCCTACCGGACATGTAGACCTTGTTTTTATCGTTGCCATGTCAATATCTAATTATTATTTGCAAGCGTTTTTTGTAATCCACTTTCAACTTGCAAGTACAAAATTAATTAAAAAAAATTGCCTCATCAAGATATATGTACTCTATTGTCCTTTAACAAAGAATTTAATACTGAATTTGACAAAAGACATTAGTTTTTTTACAGATCATATGAAATTATAAATTTATTTTACGGGCATTATTCATAATTGACCACTCTGGTTTTATTGGACATCTGCAACTTCTTAACTTCACTATTAATTCGAAAGTATTAAAATAGAATACCCAGCTCTTCTAAGAACTATAAACCGTATTTTATTCACTGATTTATATTTTGATTATCGGACAGGATAATCAATGTAACCCTTAGTGCCACCTTGGTAGAAAGTATCAGTATCGGGGCTGCTCAGAGCTATATCATCTTTGAACCTTTCCACCAAATTGGGATTAGCGATAAAGGGAACGCCAAATGATACCAGATCGGCAACATCCTGATTCAGAACTACCTGAGCACTTGTCTTATCAAAACCACCGTTTATTATAATACTGCCTCTAAAAATCTTACGATATTTACCAGTTGTTTCAATTATTTCGTCTGTAGGGTTCGGATAATTATTTTGGTTAAGACTGCCAATACCGGTAAGATGCAGGTAGGCCAGATCATAATTATTTAATTTTGATATAATCACGTCAAAGGTATGCTTGAGGGCATCGTCAAGTTCAATACCCGCTCCACTCCAAAGTGGGCTAAGGCGAATACCTGTTTTTTCCGAACCGATAGCACCGGCAATTTTATCAAGTGTTTCAAAAAGGAAACGTGTTTTATTTTCAGTGCTTCCCCCATATTGATCTTCACGCTCGTTGGAACTGTCAGCAAAAAACTGGTGAAACAAATAGCTATTTGCTGCATGTATTTCAACTCCGTCAAACCCGGCTTCAATTGCATTTAATGCGGCGCTTTTAAAGTTGTCTTCAATTTGTATAATTTCCTGAACTGACAATGCTCGCGGTGTAACGGTATTTTGTATGCCCGTTGGTGTAAAAGCCCAATGTTTGGGATTAATTGCAGAGGGCGCTTCGGGGAAATTGCCATCTAAAAGGTCCGGATGCGAGATACGGCCGACGTGCCATAGCTGTGCAAAAATTTTTCCTCCACTTTGGTGAACCCTATCTGTAATCTTTTTCCATTGTGCTATTTGCTGCTGATTGTATAACCCCGGAATATTAACGGACCCTATGGCTTTACTGCTCACCGCGATTCCCTCTGAAATGATCAGTCCTGCAGTAGCTCTCTGCTGATAATAGGTTCCTTCGATATCAAAATGAGGTAAGTGAGTCTGATGGTCCGCTCTGCCTCTTGTCATCGGTGCCATTATTATTTTGTTGTTCAATTTTGTTTTTCCAATTATGAAAGGTTCGAACAAATTATTATTTGTTATGCTCATTGCTTTTTTACTTTTTTTATTTATTAATACTTATACAATCTGAACCAATCGGTTCAGATTAATTTAAATTTTTTTGAACTCATTCACTGGGTTAGTGAACCTTAACCTGAAGCAGAAAAACCAGACAATGGATTGGCAATTAAAACCATTGTTGGTGCTTCTTCCGCACAGGTAAGTCAATTAACAATTTTAATTATGATAACTACTCTGCAAATAATGCCTTAACCCGATCTTGATCAGCAGAAATAAAATCCGGATCTACATAAACATGTAACCTTGTGATAAGCTCTCCTTTGAACTCAAATACATTACAAAACAGTCCCTGGGAAATCTTGCCATCAGGCCATTTTGTTCCATCAGTCATCTCACCTTGTTCACTCCCTTCCACAACTACAAAATTTCCCTGCACAATATGTCTTAGTTGGGGAATATCGTGCTTGATACTTTTTAAATATTTCCCGAAAAGTTCTCCGAATTTACCCCACTCCTCTTTACCTTTTCTTATTCCCGACTTAGGGAAGAAAAATTGCACATCATCTGACATTAGGTCCAAAACCGTAGGATCCCAATTATCTATCTTTTCAAAATAAACATTTGTGATTGCGATTCTTTTCCCTGCTAATGACTCTTCTGTTGCTACTTGTTGTTCCATCTTTAAAATATTTATTTTGAACCAATCGGTTCAGATTTAGTGAAAAAAAAATTTTATGCCTTCAGGTATGCTTTTAACTCTGCTGCCATACCTTTTACAAGTTCTTTGCTTCCATATATCACAAAGGACTGGCGCATTCCAGCAAATGCATTAAAAATAAAATGTGCCATATTGCGGGAATCCCGAACTGCTGCTATGTCACCCTGACTTTGGGCTTCCTTAATAAAAGATTGTATAAGACTGATTGTTTTATCATGACCGGTCTTTATGACGGCTCTTATTTCCTTATCATCTGAAGCCAGTTCGAAGGAGGTTTTGATACCCATGCAGGAATAAGCTCTTTCAGTGGTAGTTTTAAAAATCCCGTCAATTATATTTTCCAGGTTTTTAATTGGTTTGGCCTGATCATCAATGGAAGAAGCATAATCCTGCTCAACAAGCTTGCCGTAATGCTTCAGACATGCTTTAAAAAGGCTATACTTATCTCCAAAACTGTTGTACAGGCTACTTTTATTGATCGCCATGGCCTCGGTAAGATCGGATAAAGAACTAGCGGTATAGCCTTTGCTCCAAAACACGTTCATGGCCTTTTCCAATTTTTCTTCAGGTATGAATGCAATACTTCTTGACATAGGGCAAAGATATATATAAATTCTGAACCGATTGGTTCAGATTAACATTTATTTATTAAATTCGTAAATTCTTTAATAAAATAATCCGTGACTAAATTTCGAAATATTTAAAATTACCATAGAAATCCTAAGTGAGAGCCGATCATCATCCACAAAGCAAATTCAATTGCAGTTGTCCTTTGATATTTCATTAAGTACAGGAGCTATAAAAAAACAGCCCAAAATAAAAAGTAAGAAAACAATAAATAGCGCTGTACTTATGAAGTACATGCAGGACTATTTCAAATTAGTGCTGATTTTTTCTCCAATCCTTGGTCTATTAATTGTTTTTTAATTTTAAATTAATGCGTGCTCCTATTTTTGCGCTACTTATTAACTATTTAAACCAATTTTAAAAAAATCATGAAAAAACAAATCCTAAGTAATCTTCACTATCCTATCTGGTAGTTGTAGCTTCAAAAAATTAAATGCACTCAATTAGTTCACAAATGACCCGCTGTAATAATCTATGGATTGGAATGTTGGATATCGAAGTACATTTTTAAAAACACAGAGCATAGCCAAATAAAATCAATCTAAGTTTATATATTGATTGTAGCTTTTTATACATATTCGCCTAGCCGAAAGCCGCATATTATTCATAGACAGCAACAAGTTTTACACAACTTTGCAAACTAAACCATTGTAAAAAAAGTAGTTTACCAACCAGATCAATTAAATTGCCAATACCCAAAATAATAAATTTGCCATGAAAAAAAATAATTATTTGATATTTTCATTCTTTATTACTTTTATTTGCACCTCTCAGAACCCTGTAATAAAATATCCATTCACTGCCGACCCATCCATTCATCAATGGCGTGATGGCAAGTTTTACATTTACGGTTCCCATGATAAGGACATTCCAGGCAAATGGGATATGGAAGACTACCACGTATTTTCTTCAGATAACCTGGTCAACTGGACAGATCACGGAGTAGCCTTAAAAAGTTCACAAACGACATGGAGCGGTCCATTTTGGGCACCCGATGCTGCAGAAAAAAACAGTCATTTCTACCTGTACTTTCCCCAAGGTGATCATATTGGGGTAGCAGAAAGTAGCTCACCTGTCGGCCCGTTCCTAAATCCAATAAGTCTTTATAGAAAACCCGATGGCTATCCCCAGGCGTATGATCCTGCTGTTTTTTTCTATAAAGGCAAGAATTATCTGATCATATCGGAAAGAAAGAGCCTCAATACGCCGTTCTATGCTGCTGTATTTACATTAAAAGAAAACATGGTTGAGATAGAACCTAATTCGAAAGTTGAACTTTCCTTAGGTGATAAATTTCACGAGGGCCCTTTTGTATTTGAAAGAAAAGGCAAGGTTTATATCATCGGTGGCGGTTACGCTTCCTTGCGCTATTGGATGGCTGATGACATTTCCGGACCTTTTGAGTACAAAGGAGATTTTTTTTCTGGCAACGATACATTCACAATTTCAAAAACGGCCCACGGTTCTGTTATTGAGGTGCAAGGACAATATTATCTTGCTTACCATTATGATGTCTTCCCAGGCGGGCCCTACCAGCGAACCTCGTGTATTGATTACCTGAATTTTAACCCCGATGGAACAATTAAGGCAATGACACCAACCCGAACAGGGGTAAAGCCCGTAAATTCACTCCCAAAATTAAATAAATAATTTAACACCGCATCATATTTTTGATATAGTCCAACGCAACAAAAAATAACAATTATAAAAATAAATATCTTTAAATAATGAAAACAAGACATCTTAAATCAATAAATTTCATAGCCTTCCTGCTAATCTTTACAAGTCTTCAGGCAAAAATTAAACTTCCATCGGTGCTGGCTGATAACATGGTATTACAGCAAAAAACGACAACCAAATTATGGGGATGGTCTAAGGAAAGTACCGAGATAAAAATAAAAACCTCATGGGATAAAAAATCATATACGACAACCTCAGACAAGAAGGGGAACTGGATTTTATCTATTAGTACACCTGTCGCAGGCGGACCTTATCAGATCACTATTTCTGATGGCGAAGTACTGATTCTCAACAATATTCTTATAGGAGAAGTTTGGTTCTGCTCAGGGCAGTCCAATATGGAAATGCCTATGCGTGGCTTTGATCGTCAGCCCCTGAAAGATGCAAATGTTGTAATTAGCAAGGCGAAGGCAAAAGTGCCAATAAGAATGTTTATCACAGACTCCAAAGATGGCAGCTGGGTAAGACAAGGAAGTAAAAAACCTTCTGAAGATATTCAGGGAAAATGGCTGGACAATTCACCTGAGAATGTAGCCAACACCAGTGCAACAGCTTATTATTTTGCCCAATATGTGCAAGAAGTCCTGGATGTTCCGGTAGGTATAATAGTATCTTCTCTAGGAGGTTCAATGGTCGAAACTTGGATGAGCCGTGAGGCAATTGCGCCCTTCAAAGAAGTAGATCTTTCTATTCTTGATAACCAGGACCCAATAGATAAAAAGCTTAGCACTGCCCCATGCGTAAATTATAATGCAAAAATTGCACCCTTGACCAATTTCGCTATTAAAGGCTTTTTATGGTATCAGGGAGAAAGCAATTGTAAAAATGCTGACCTGTATGCTAGGCTGATGCCTGCCTTTGTTAAAGATTTACGCAGCAAATGGAATATTGGGGAATTTCCATTTTACTTCGTCCAAATAGCACCATTCAATTATGAAGGAGCAAACGGCACTTCAGCAGCCCGACTCCGTGAAGTTCAACTTCAAAATATGAACGACATACCAAACTCCGGAATGGTCACTACAATGGATGTTGGTCATCCCACTTTTATTCATCCAATGGACAAACAAACCGTTGGTGAAAGGCTTGCTCTATGGGCGCTCGGTGCTACATATGGCCGCAAGGGTTTTGGATACATCCCTCCGGTTTATAAATCAATGGAGAAAAAAGAGCAAAAGATTTACATCAACTTTAATAACGCAGATCGCGGTATTAGCCCAATGTGGACTGATTTAAAAGGATTTGAAATAGCCGGAGACGATAAAGTCTTTTATCCGGCAAAAGCCGAAATTGAAACTGCAACTGCAAGACTTGCCGTATCCAGTGATAAAGTGCCCGATCCGGTAGCTGTCAGATATGACTACAAAAATTATGCAGAAGCCAGTATTTTTGGATTATCCGGAATTCCTGTAGCCCCTTTTAGAACAGACGACTGGAAGTAAGAAATAACTGCAAGGTAAAAATAGGTATGGCACACTGAGGTATAAATATGGGTAAAACCACCTATTACTTTAGTTGGAAAGATATTGAACTCAATTTTGAAGTTCAATTAGTATTTAATAATAAAGTCCGCTTTATTGAGCGGGCATATGTTTTTTAGTTAATTAGGTTGCTCCATTTGTCCCGTATTTATTCTCTCTTCAAGAATAGGTACGGGACTTTGAGCAATTTCAAATATAACTACACCGTTCTTGAACGAACTTTTTCATCGGTAATTCAAAAGAGATTCAGCAAAATTTCAAAGTTATAAATGGAAGCTCTTTGCTTTCTCAGACTTTCAATGACGGTTCAATCATTAAATAAAAAAACCTAACACAGTTATCCTGTATTAGGTTCTATTTTAAATTCGCAGTAACGTCTAATAGAGAATCTTATTTAAGGCTACTGCCTACATTGGCTTGAATAAACAATTTTTTGTAACAAAGCGTCGCAGTCATTACTTATCATTTTGGTTTTGTAATACCGGGCCAATCATCTGTTCTAAAAGGCGCCGCGGGAAAGCCTTCTTTGTTGAAAAAGTTCACCCCTTGTGGATTGTCCGCCCATGCATATCTTACCGAAACAGGATTTGCTACCTCTGCACTGCTCACTTCTACAGTATTGTTATTTATTATAACGGCACTGGCATTTACAAATTTCCTGTCCTCTCCCGCGATAGTGAAATACTTTAAATGATCTGTACCTAATGCCTTTAGTCCGCTACCTGTGTTATCAAATGACAAAATAATTTTATTTCCTTGTATGGTTTGGGAGCGAAAGATCGGACCGGTGACAATACCGTTTAATCCATAGATAAGTTTTTCAGCGGCCAAGGCTGACCTGAAACCGATTGGTTTTTTTTCTTTAGGATGCAAATCCTCATTGCTGTTAATATCAATTGTAGTAACCAGGGCTGTAAAAGAAGTACTTGAAGCCATAGCTTGTGCTTCCCGTAGCTCTGCTATATTACTTTGCTGCGGAACATCAACTGCCTTGTTATAATTAGGAAGCTGAATTATAATAAAAGGCAATTTGGGTTTTTTAAATTTGTCTCTCCAATCAGTTATCAATGCGGGCAAAAGTGTTCTGTACTGATAGGCACGGTTTGCATTAAATTCTCCCTGATACCAAAGAACTCCTTTAAAGGCAAAATTGGTCAGAGGAGCCAACATCGCATTATAGAGTAACATCGGATTGTATTGTTCGCTCTTATTTTTTGGCTGGTCGTAAAATGCAGGGAAATCTTTGAGGCCCTCGCGGCTAATCCAAGCCTCAGCCAGTGAAGCACTATAACTTGTATTGATAATACCTATTGGTATCTTAAGCTTTTCCTGTAAAGTATTGGCAAAAAAATAGGCAACAGCGCTGAAATTCCCTAACGTTTGCGGTGAAGCAGCCTGCCAGCCCGTATATAGTTTAATATCGATGCGCACCGTATCGGAGGCCTGCTTACCTACTTTGAATTGGCGGATCTGATCATTGGTCGAATTTTTATAATCCTCCGCGTATAAAGTTCTGTCAATACCTCTTTCCATATTGGACTGTCCCGAGCAAAGATAAACGTCCCCTATCAATATGTCTTGAACCGTAATGGTATTACTTTCCCCTTTTACTACCATTTTATATGGTCCTCCTGCTTTGTGGCGATCCATTTTCACAGACCAATTACCATTAGCGTCCGTAACGGCCTGATATGTTTTTTTATCAAATTCTAAAGAAATTTTCTCACCCGGATTGCCCCATCCCCAAACTGGAATAGATATATCGCGTTGCAAAATTAAATGATCCGCAATCAGGGCGGGTAGTCTGACAATGGCAAATCCCCTGTGTCCCAAGAGCAGTACAATCAAAAATATCAAGTTATACCAATTTGTATTTATTTTTCTTCTTTTCATAGTGTTAGTTATAGTTTATTAGCTATTCGTATTCACAGGAATAAATTCCTGTTAAAATATTGCCGTATTATTTGTTATCTGACAGTTTTTTTTCTTGGACAATAACATCGGTAACTGCCCTGGCAAGAAGAGCAGCACCTTTCACATTTGGATGTATTTCGTCTACAAATAAATCCGGATGTCCATCTGTTACTAAATGAAAATCAATGGTAGCGATTTTATTTCTTGTAGCTACTTTTTTAATCAAGGGAATAATTTGCTCGGTTATCGTTGTATCGCTTATACCAAATCGCTGGCTATATGCCTTAATTGGGAATCCTATATAAATCTTAGGATGAGAAGAAATTCTTTGCAAAGAGTCAATCATAGTTTGCAAATCATCTTCAAAACCTTCTTTCTTTTCCCAGTTATTGGCCTTACTATCATTGGTACCTAGCAAAATGACAGCAATATCAGGACTGAAATTTAAAGCTTCTTTCCACGAGGGTCCATTCATATAAGGATTATTACCTTTTTTTAATAGTGTATTTCCGCCTGCCCCAAAATTCATCACCCAGTAACCGCTGCCCAACAACGATCCCAACTGAGATGGATAAGAATCGTTTAAACGATTTGGAATTCCACTGCCAAATGTAGTACTATCCCCAATAAAGGCGATTCGGACTATATTTTTGCCCGGGGCTGTAAAGCTACGGAGCCAGTTGCCAAGTTCCTGCTGCACTTCCTTATGATAGGCAAATGATGTCTTACTGTAACCCCATCCATGACCGCCCGAGGGATAAACATAAAGTGAAGAGGGAACCTGATTTTTTTTAAGTGCTACGTAGTAGTTAACCCCGTTAAGAGGCTCTACTTCCAGATCATCATCCGATAGTGCAACAAATGCCCTGGGCGAATAACGATTTACCCAGAGGTCGTTACTATAAAACTTCTGCTTATCTTCTGCCACTTCCTTTCCCAGTAAATTCAGACGGGATCCCCCATGTCCTATGCTTTTTTCCATGGAGATCACTGGATAAAAAAGGATTTGAAAAGCAGGACGAAGCATGGCCTCGCTGTGAGTAGATACCGTAGAGGCCAAATGACCGCCTGCGGAACTTCCCATTACCCCAACATCATTGGGATTTATATTCCATTGTTTTGCATTTTCCTTGACAACACCAATCGCCTTAGAAGCATCCGAGAAAGGAACTTCGGGATTTCCCAGCGGCATACGATACTTAACAACAATAAGGGCAATTCCCATATTGTTAAAAAAAGGAGCCCACTCATAACCCTCATGCTCCAGTGCCAGATGATCATAACCACCCCCTGGAAAAGCTATAACAGCGCGTCCTGTTGCAATAGAAGAATCTGGAAGGTACACCCTTATAGATGGTTTATAATTCTTTTTGGCATCATCAAAAACCTGGCTCTTATCGACACCATTGCTGTTGGGAAGCCCCTCTGGCCACAAATCAACATCAAAAGTTTTTTTCTGCCCTAAAATTGTACTAAAAACAAAAAGCAGCATTCCCAACGTTAATATTTTTCTCATTTTACTTTATTAATTGTTTCAAATGTTGGCTAGTGATCATTGAATTATTTCTACTTTTTTTACTTGGTCATTGATGATTCTCGTATTATCAACTTGGTCTGTAAAACTAATCTTTGATCATTATGATCAGCATTGTTATTATCGAGCAACTCAAAGATAATTTCCATAAGTTTTACACATATTTCGTAGACCGGTTGTGATACCGCTGTAATTGAAATGTCGGAAATCTTAAACATTTCATTGTCATCATATGCAATAATTCCCAGTTTGTTCCGCCAGCCGTTATCAAATACCTCCAGGCCGCTTTGTGCAAGATAATTGGTAGCAAAAAAAACGGCATCCAGGCCACTTGGCTGTTCTAAAAAATTTTTAATTAATTTCTGTGCGCTCCCGTCAAATATTCCATCATAGGGAACGCGCAGTACATTCGGTTGTAAACCACTTTCAATGATTGCTGTCTCATAGCCTGATAGACGGTCTTTCATTTGAGTCTGTTCCGAAATTGTGGTAATAAATCCAATGTTTTTAAATTGATTCTTAACCAAATGCAGTGTTGCCTCCAGTGCAGCGCGATGGTTATCCACAACAATGCTGGAACATTTCAGTTCTTCAAAAAAACGATCAAGTAACACCACCGGTATGTTCTCGTTTAACAACTCTTCAATTGTGTTCTGCAAACCGGGAGAAGGAACAATAATGAATCCGTCCACCTGGTTCAGTTTGAAAAAATTAATTAACTCCTTTGATTTTTTATCATCATTTGCATTACTGCAAAAAATCACCTTGTATCCCTTACTGAATATCATGTCTTCAAAAATCCTTGCTACTTTTGAAAAAAAATTATTCGAAATATCCTCCATCATAAAAACCAGGTTTCTGGATTTTCCTGTGCGAAGGCTCTGAGCCACATGATTGGGCTTATAATCGATCAATTTGGCATATTCCAAGACCTTTTGTGAAAGCTCGTTGGAAATATGCATTTCTTGCGCCTTTCCATTTAAAATAAATGAAACAGTGCTGATAGAAATCTTAAGTTCATCAGCAATATTCTTTATGGAAACCTTTTTACTTTTCATTAGAAAAATCTTTTTTAAGAAATGTGAGCAAGCAAAGCTTGAATTAGTTTTCAAATCGTTATCACACTCTTTATGGTTTCTCTAAGGCTGAACCTAGCTCAGAAAGAAATGCCGGCTGACTGCTTGTGAATCGGCCATGAAATTGCCATTTGCCTTTACCGCGCACCACTTTTATGAGAAAATGATTCCAGCCCTGTTGTAGTTTAAGTGCTTCTGCTACCGCCTTAATATTGTCACCTGATCCCGTGTTTGTCTTTTCAATAACAAGTTTTCCATTCAACCAAACCTGTATTGCCTGATCTCCCGCAGCCTCGAAATTTACAACCGGAATATTCGGCTCGATTAAAAGATCCTGAAGTGACCTTGGACTCGATATCCAAAAACTTAAATAGGCACCAGTATTTTCCTTAGGCCCATCAAAATCTACTTTTGTAAAATCGAATAAATTATTTTCAACCGAAACAATCCTCCACGGCTTTCCATTTACAGGTATATCTGCCTTAATCTTATCAACTTCAGAGGGTTTTACCACATTTAGTTTTGCAGCTTCATCAATGGAATTTACCGGAAAGCTTCCCGCTGCCAATACTTTAACTAAATCACCTGTCTTTGACATGGGTTTTCCGGCGTTTGCACTTGTTTCGAGCGGAATTCCCATATTTGACAAAATTTCTCTAACCATTTTTTCTCCTTTGGCTAATCTCGGGGACCCAGGCAAAGTGGTCACAATAAGTTGGCCTTTATCTATATTTTTGCAAATCATTACCGCACCCTCAGGTTTGCTTTCCAATTCAGAACGCAAAATCATAGCAGTCTTGGCATATTCTGGCTGCTTGTTCCATTTCAGCCAATCCGTATCATTCATTTTTAAAAGCACCTGACTTTCTTTCACCAAAGCACCACTTAATCCATTTTTAACAATATCTGCCGGAATAAGTTCCGAAAAATACATGTCCGCCGCTGATAGCCCACTTATAACTTCATGATCTGTAGCAGGTAACAAAGATGATGCTGAGCGATTTGTTAATTCAATTGGCGCTGGAAGGAGTTTATTTAATTCGGTCAGCTTTTGGGATCCTACTCCCCAAACCACAACTTTTCCTCCCTTTTGCAATACTTTGGAAATGGTCTCTTTTAAAGATTGATCAGGAGGTACCACTCCATCAATAAATAATATAGCAGGGATTGCCTCTTTATCCATTCTGCCAGTAGGAACACCAATTCTGTTAAGTTCTGAATTTAAAACACTTCCCGAACCTGCAACAACTTTTAAAGAAGTTACGCTTTTTACTATTTTATCTGCTTTTGATGTCGGACTGGCATATACCCATTTTGTAGCAAGCGGGGTTTGCGCTGAAGCATCCCGAATTGCATCAAATAAAGGCCATGTTTGATAAAGTGGAAGAGAAGTATCATAACCGGGGTTAAGCGTTGTAGAATATGGACCTAAGCGTTCTGGTTGTACTCCAGGTTTGCCCTCCTGAAATTGCGTAAAATAAATTCCTTCTTCCAATGAAGGAGCAACACTTAAATTTTTCTTTCCTAACGCAAGGGGTTTTAGTCCATACCATACTAAGTTAAAAACACTTTGGTAGGATGCTTTCCTTTCACGCTGGGCAACAAGTGATTTATAGGATGAAGCCGCTACACCTTCCATTCGTCCCTGAAACGATTCATATGCACGTACTCCGTTAGATTCCGAAACTTGCTCCGGTGTTCCGTAATACGCATTCCCAGCTTCTCCAACTCCCCAAGGTTTAGTACTTTTTTCTCCTCTTGTCATTGCATCAAGACCTCCATAATGAACCAGATAAACAGGTAGTTTTCCTTCACCATCATCCTCGCCATCAGCAGATATCCACGGACGCGTTACGTCATTTTCTCTGCATATTGATGCCCAAATTTCATAATAACTCACCAGTTTTTCTTTCATACCGGGCGGGTTACGCATAACTCCTCTGACAATTGGCATTACTTCATTGGAAACACTCCACCCTATTACGGCTGGATGATTTCTATCTCTTAATATTAATTCTCTTAAATGTGTCTCAGAATCTTTCCAATACGCATCTGAATTCAATTTAGGTCCCCCGTCACTTGCCCAAACTGCCGTTTCGTCAAGTACCAATATTCCCATTTCATCAGCCATATCCAAATAAAAGGAAGGATACGGTTGGGCGTGTAAACGAACAGCATTCAGATTAGCATCTCCAATAGCCTTGTACCAGGCCCACGCATAGCGTCTGGTCATTTGTGGTATGCCCATAAAATGCCAGGAATCACCTTTCATGACAACAGCTTTACCGTTCAAATAAAACTTACCATTTCTTAATGCCGTTTGTCTCCATCCAAAACGGGTATACTTACTATCAATGGTAATGTCTTTGCTTTTAGCATTAATTGTTAATCCATATAAATCTGGTTGCTCGGGTGACCACTCACTTAATTCACCGTTAACAGCCGCGACCAGTTTAATTTTCAATGTTTCTTGCGCCTTTAATTTAACGGTAGCCGCAGGAAATATAATCGATGCCTTTTTTTCTGTATCGGAACCTGGCAGCGGCATTCCCATCCCATCTTTTTTAAGTAACCATTTGAATGCACCAGACTCCAAATTTAAACTAACTGATTTTTGTGACTTGTTAACCAAAGTTACTTCAACCTCCAGCTTTTTCTGGTCTACAAGCGGCTGTACAAATACATCTTCAATGCTCACAAGAGGTTTTGATACCACGTAAACATCCTGCCATATGCCCACTATATGCTGCCCCCAAAAAGAACCTGCTTGATAGGTTCGCCTTCCAAAATCGCTTCGTTGATCAAAAAGGGAAGGTTTTCTAACTCCAATTAACAACTCATTTTCCTTACTAAACTGCACAGCATCTGTGATGTCAATGTCAAAAGGCAGGAAAATTCCAAAATGCGACCCGACTGCTTTTCCGTTTAATATAAACTCTGCATCACCTGCGAGAGCTTCAAAGTGAAGCATTATACGTTTGCCTTTAAAGCTTTCAGGAACAGTAAATTTTTTCCTTAGCCATCCCATTTTTATGTCTTCCCAATCCTTTGGATAACTTGGATAGGTACGGAAATCACCGCCTTCTGATTTTTTATCAGCAAAACTATTCACGTTCCAAGGAGAAGGTATGCGCACAGCGGTCTTTGACCATTTGTTGTTGTCTGCCCGAGGTAAATCCGGGCACGGATCAATGCTCTCCTTAAATGAAGGGGCAAGTTTAATTGGTTGAAATTCCCAACTGCCATTCAGACATATATCATCTCTGTATGGCTTTTCTGCAGCTTTCACGAAACTTTCACTTGGAGCAAAGGTTTCGTTGAAGGTAATACTGGATTTTTGCTGGCCGTAGCTTACGGTCATCATTAATAACAGTATAATAAAAAAACATTTTTTGAAATCTTTCATTATTAATATTTTATTATAATTATATTTTTTCATTTGTTTAGTACTTGTAGCTCAAATTTCACATAACCAAAATATTTTGTAGACAATAGCCCTGCAACAGTTGCGACACATGTTTTATGTGGATAAAATTAACACCCTACTAAAAAGGCAGTTAATTTCGTTGAAAAATATTTTTCTGTCTCACCGGCAAGACATCGGGCCAGTGAAGCGCAGTAGGTTTCTCTTTTTTAGCTTCAAAAATTTATATTAATTTTTTTTATCTTCAACTTGACGTTGAACTATCCCTGTTTGCGTAATTTTTTGGATCGTCCCATCCTTATTAAAGTTTAACTTATCTACCGCTATAGAGCGAAGATTGCCTCTGCCTGAAAGTATACTATTGTGATAAAAAGCATACCATTGTCCCTTATATTCTACAACCGAACCATGACTTGTATCGCAGCCCGTAGAATCCAGGTACACACCTCTATAAGTCCAAGGGCCCAAGGGCTTAGTGCTGGTTGCATAACTTAGCCTGTTGGCTCCCTTATTTCCTTGCCTATGGTTGTCTGCATAAGTTAAATAATAAATTCCTTTCCTTTTAAAGACCCAGGTCGCTTCATGAAAGTCTTTTAGTCCCTCCATAAAGATCATCGGAGAAGCAATCTCGCTCATGTTATCCTTTAATTTACCGCCTGCACACCGCTCACCACCCCCGTAGTAAAAATACGCCTGCCCATCCTCATCTATAAAAACACAAGGATCTATCATGGCATAATTATCATCCCCAAGTTCAAGATAACCCACTACTTTAAAATCGCTGGCGAGCTTTTTACTGATGGCAATTCCAACTTTCCATGTTTTATTCCATTGTGTTCCACTTGGATGAGGAAAGTAGAAGTAATACATCCCATTTTTATAGGCGCAATCCGGCGCCCACATAAAACCTCCCTCTTTGCGTCCCCAGGGAACTTGTGAAGCGCGCAGAATTTCACCGTGGTCTTTCCATTGAACCATATCATCTGTGGAAAAAACATGATATTGATCCATAAGATCGCAGCCACGTGGAGGATCTACGTCATGCGAAGGATATACATATAATCTGCCATCCTTCCAAACGTGCGCAGAAGGATCAGCGGTATACATATTGCGTATAAAAGGATTCTCTGCAGTTTTCTCAGTTGCCTTTTGCATCTTGCATCCCAAAACTAAAGAGTTGCAACACATCAGCATTATGTACTTCATCCAGATGCAAATCGGCCTTTTTGTATTTACTTTGAAATTTTTCATAACCTTTCTCCCTTCCTTTTTTTAAGACAGGTCAAAGAACCAGCATAACTGGTCCTATGAACTAATTATTATTTTTATGGACAATTTGTAAATCCGAAAGTTGCCTGTTGGGGACAGATATTGGTACCCGAAGTCCAGGAACTCCACTTCAGGTTCGATTTCATATCCTCAGGAATTTCTCCTTTAAGCTTGTTTGCATTTAACTTAAGGGAGTTCAGAAGAATTAATTTTCCAAATATCCCAGGGGCAATCGTTCCCGTGAAATTACAATTCTGTAATTCCAGTGTAGTGAGTCCCGTTAGATTAGCTAGGCCCTCAGGAATACTACCGCTAAGGGTAGTAGAGGATTGGAAATTTAACGTTTTAAGCGACTTTAAGGTGAACACTACATCGGGTATCTGAGTAAGTTTACTTCGACTCATTATCAGTGTCTGTAATTTGGTAAGATTTCCTATTGAAACAGGTAGCCTCCCGTCTGTATTGTTTATCAGATTAAGGTTAATGCTTAATATTTCAGATAAATACCCAATCTCTGTTGGGACAATACCTATTAGTTTCCTGTCTCCCAGATTAATATTGGTAACCCTATTGACACCTGCCACACTTGTAACTGTAACCCCGTTCCAGTCCGTTAAATTCGCTCCGGCCAGTAAAGGTTTATCAATATTCCATTTAACACCGCTCCAAGCCGCACCGTTCAAGGAGTTGTAAAGGGCAATAAGTGCTTGTCTGTCCAGTTCAAGACCCGCAAGTCCGCTTTGTTTCAGATACAGGGTAGCGCTAGCTGTTCCAGCTGTGATAATAATCTCACCTGTTCTCTCTGGGCCATTATTGGCCGGTACACTTATCTTTAATTTATTATTATCTTTTACAGCGTTGATCCACGGTGCACTTACCGTCAAGCTCCAAGGCGTGCTTGAGGTAACATTTGCCTCCTCACTTACTGCTCCTATTGGAAATTCAAAATTGGACTTGTCCACTCCGAATGCAGCCGCTTCCTGATTAATAAGCACTATTTTCTCAACACCGACAACCTCTCCTGAAATTGTAATTTTGGCTTGTCTTGCTGTTGTTTGAGCAGTTGAATTAACAACAATTTTTACCCCGTCTCCCGCTTTTGTAACGGTGCACCATGTCTTTGAATCACTGCTTGCCTTCCACGCCAGATTGCTGGTAACTTTTAAGTTTGCCTCACCACCGAGATCCTTAAAATTATATTCCGACTGCTCGACAATCAGTGTCGGTACATCACCGTTTTGTGTGATGGAGACCGGTCTTTTCAGACCGCCAATGCTGGCACTTACCAAAATCTTTGCGGTTCTCTTGAAAACGGTGGTATTCTTTTCCATTGTCAGTACCACATTATCACCTGCCCTCACTGCTTTACACCAGGACTGGTCACTTGTCGCAAACCAGTTTATGTTACAGACAACAGGGATTGTTCCTTTTTCATCCGTATTTAAATACTCGTAAGCGTCCTTACCCACTGCTAAAGATGTCTGCTTCGCAGGTTGTTCGGTTTCAGCACATCCCGATAAAATACCCGAAATTACCAATACGAAAATTATTAATTTTTTCATGATATAAAATGTTGAATAGTTATGTAAATCAATTACTATTGCAGGTCTTTTTTATCTTTGGCAAAACGAATATTGTCAATTTTAAATGTTACCGGTACATCGGTTTTCTGAAATAGAATGAAGTAATTGAAATGCGTTGCATCAAAATCTCCACCTTTATTGGATTGCTCGCTAAGTTCCAGGATTACTTTATTCCATCCATTTTTAAGCTCAAGGTCTTTAAAACTCAAACGATGCGAATTAAGTTCCAGTTTTCCAGAGCTGGAAATCGCCACAAATCCAGGTGATTTTTTTACAACTTCCACATCAGAGACAAATAGCCAAAAACCGATAAAGCCGCTCTTACCCTCCAAAGTAGTGTTGATGGCCGGTTCAAATACTTTCCTGAATCGAAATTCTCCTATACCTTCGGACTGCAGAGAATATTTTCCTTCCTTGGCATCCTCTGACAATGTAACGGGTGTTTTTCCACTCCATCCTTTTAGTTCTTCACCACGATCGGCTATTACAGCTTGAGCATTGGATTGAGAAAGGGCACATAAAAACATTGCGGTAATTAAAATAGATTTTTTCATTTTTATTTTGGGTTAGTTAGTAACAAACATTATTATAATCTAGCAGGCACTCCAAACCGATTTATAAAAAGCGGGGCAATCAGCCAGTATATTTTTGCCTTTCTTTTAGGGGTTTAATTTAAATTCCTGTCTGGTGACATCCAGGTACAAGTCTCCATAACTTTCTGCAGATTCGATCTGAGAATCAACCCTCCATTCATTGAAAGAATCAATAAATATAAGTCCGTTATCAGGTGCACTCTTTTTAGCGATATTGCAGAAATCACGGTAAAAATTGGCTTTTTCGTCTTCGCTGGCGCCTCCTGCATTTCTTCCCAGAGGCAGGTTTTTACTTGATGGATTTAAGATCGTGTAATTAAAACCAGGGGAAATGGAAGGAATAAAATCAATATTTACTCCCTTTAAATAACTTTTCCAATATTGCCAGTTTTGATCAACTAGCTGCGGAAATAGATACACTCGATCAGGTGAATCCCCTGTGTCGACCATTTTACTTTCATACATAGCATCCACACACTTTTCAAAACGAAAATAAAAACGTTGCGGGGGTGACCATCTGTCCTGCATTCCCACAATATAAAGATCAAAGCCCTTTGCTTTGACTCTTCTTCTCAACTCGGCATAGAGCGCCGGATTATCTTTCGAGGATAAATTCTGCGCAGGGGTAATAATGATAAGTGGTTTGTCATTTACTTTCTGATAGTTCGGCAGTTTGAAAAAATTGGTCATTCTCTCAAAATCCTTGTAAAACCCTTCGAGATACGAAGGAAAGTTTTCAATCGGTGCAGTATTGGTAATTGGCAATTGTCCAGCTGCCGTACTGCTACCAATATTTAAGTTATAAGAAAGCGCAAAATGCATATCACCGCCGCCAGGCGCATTCAAGAAAGACCTGACAAGAAGAGAATCCTGAGTGTAACTACTAAGATTGCCGTTTGCTGATCGCAGTGAGAAAATAAAATAATTTATTTTGGCTTTTGCTGCCTGTTGTATATGGCTGGCCATAACAGCTGGAGCAGGCACGCCATTTGTAAAATTATATTTGCCCACACTAGGAACCTCCAAAATTGCAGGATTAAAATTTCCATAATTGATATAAAATGCCCCAAGGGTATAATCTTTTGTTGCGGGAATTTTTTCAATTTTATAATTTAAAAAATTGTCATCAATGCCGGGGTCCTTATCACATGAAAAAAGTGAGGTTAGTAAACAAAGACCAAAGGCTATATATGTGAAATGTCTTTTCATCAGTACGCAATTAATTTGTTATTTTTTCTTAAATTTTGAAACAACAGTGTAGGGCACATCTTGTACCTGAAGGCTTTCGATTGAAGTCCCGTATTGTTTTCTCACTGCCGAGAAATCATAAAATCCACTAATCCCTTTCCAGTTGACACGAACAGGAGTTTTAGCAAAATTTAAAACCACATTAGGATAGTCAATTCCGCCAATAGAGGACACGGCATTGGAATAACCTACGTTATTGTAAGACTTCGACGAAAAAGGATATTCCCATCTATCGGGGATATCAGTTACATCACTGCTTAAAAACTGATTACCCGATTGGGTCATAGGCGGCAGGTTCAAAGACTGGGTTTGCCTTTGCAGACACCATGCATCAAATGCACCATCCGGGTAATAGTTAAGCCACCTCTGAATATAAATTTTGGCCAAATTATCAGAGGGAATGCTTGAGTTTACAATACCAAAAATATAATTAAACCCTTTGCCTTGTGTATCCCACTTGATACCGTTATTTGCTATATAGTTCGTGTATAACTGATTGTCTGTTATAGCCCACGAATTTAGGCTGGAGCGTATACCATCGTAGTAATAGTCATCTGCAGATTTACTTCCTCCGAAACCTAGTTCAGCAACTTCAGCTTTTAAAAAACAGACCTCTGAATAGTCCATAATTTTAAAAGCGTAATTATCTGCCAGTATAGTTCCCTTGAGACTGCTATAACTGTTAAAACCTATACCCGATAATGGGTTCGTGCCCGTGAGTCCCCACTGTGGTAATGGAGCATTGGTTTTATCCTGACCGATATGCGGTGCTTTGTAGGTCACTATACTGAGGGTATCATCTGCTGCACGACTTAAAGTATCGGTAATTGTATAACGATCGCTTTCTGCCGGTCGCTCAAAATAGGCGTCGATTCTCGGATCTTTGTACGATCGCAAAAAGGTAAACAGGTAATAATTCATCTTTGGATACTGCGTGTTGATTACCGTATTTCTGACAAGTCTTGTATAATATGGAGATTCGTTCGAATCACCAGCTGCAAATTTCAGACTTAGATTATCAAGGTTTGAAGTCATGAGATTCTGCTCGTCCTGCATTAGCTCCTGTATAGCAGGTATTGCCGCTTCAGGAGCATTCTTTAGGCATCGCAAAGCAATCCTTAATCGTAACGAATTGGCAAATCTTTTCCACTTCTCGTTGCTGCCGCTCAATATCGGATCAAGCGTTAATTTATCGCCTTTAAGATCTATGGCATCGGAAGCTTTCTTTAACCTGTCCAGGATCTCTGTGTAAACCTCGTTCTCACTGTCATATTTAATATTTGAACTGTTGCTCATTGCCTCGGACATCGGAACCGGACCGTGCAATCCTGTTAGATAAGCATATATGTAGCATTCCCAGATTGTAGCAATTTGTAAACGATTGTTATAATTAGGATCACCGGCATATAATTTTTTTAACTGTGTAAGGTTACCCAGAACATTTACATACAGGTTCTGCCAATTTCCGTCATTCTGCGTATTGTAACGAGATGCCTGTATCGTTATCTGATTGGCATAAGGCCATAAGTAATTCATATTGTTATTAGCCATTTGTACCACACTCTGACGAAATACGTAGTTCATTACCAGCTCTGGTGCCGGTTTCTCTAATTGATTCGGATTTTTATTGAGTTCGTCCCAATCGGTCTGGCAGGATTCAAAACTAAGGAAAGCCAGTGCTAGAATAGTATATATAATTTTTTTCATAGTATATTATTTTATTTTCTAAAATGAAAGTTTAAAATCGACACCATAAGTAGCATAAGGAAGCGAACCGCCGCTTTCTATTCCCTGCGCATTACCAGTAGTATTTGAGGATTCAGGATCTATGCCCCTTGGTGTTTTGCTATATATAGTCCATAGATTACGCCCTACAAGTGAAATCCTTGCATTCTGAAAAAATGTCTTTTTGTTAAGCCACTTCGTCGGTAGCGTATAACCAAGAATTACCTGATTTAACTTGATAAAAGAAGAATCAAAAATATTAAAGCTATTTCTTGAGTCCATAAAATTCCAATAAGTTTGAGGGTTAGTCCAGAACTGTGCTTTTTCACCCGGCATGATTCTGCCATTGGCATCGTATACTATTTGCCCCTTGGAATCCAATAAGGGATAATTTCCCTCTGTGACCACACCTTTAGCCCTATTGGCGTCAGGATAGGGATAACCTCCAATTTGTGTATATCCCTTAAGCTCATCTCCTGATTCTCCCAAAACTAAACTGCTGTAGAGCTGCTCGTCTCTTCCTTGAAGACTGGCTATAGTGTTCCCGGACTGGTTGGCCTTGTGATTGCTCGCAGAATACATTTGTCCGCCCCATCTCATGTTGAAATTTAAATTCAGGTCAAAATTTTTGTATTTGATCGTTGAGCCCAATGAAGCTAGCCATTTTGGAAGGAAACTGCCCAGATACACATCCTGGTCAAAATATGTTCTTCCGTTACTCGGGTTAATAATAATCTCACCTGTCGAGGCATGGTAGGTATCATTACCTCTTAGCGTCCCTATGGGTTGCCCCACTTCTGCATTAACGGTCATACCAAGTGTTCCTCCCATCTGCAATCTCTGGATACCATCGGAAAGTTCGATAACCTTATTGGTGTTTTTGGACCAGTTTGCCAATAAATTCCAGCTGAAATCCTTAGTTTTTACAACCGCAGCATTAAGACTCAATTCAACACCTTCATTATATATCTCCCCCGCATTTACTAAAAATGAAGTAAAACCTGTCTCCCTGGCCTGCTGAGACTGAAATAACTGATTCTTTGAGGTTGATACATAAGCCGTACCATCAAAAGATAGACGACCTTTTAAAAACTTAAGTTCAATCCCAACCTCAGAAGAGGTTGTAATTTCAGGCTTAAGGGAATTCTTTCTGTAAATGTCATCAAAATCAGCCATCGCAATACCCAGGAAGCTGCCCACATTGTTAAAATTAGAATACAAACTGTATGGGTTGGGGTCATTTCCTACCTGGGCAAATGAAGTTCGTATTTTTCCAAAATCAACACCAGGAACTTTAAATTTATCTGTAAAGACAAAACTTACACTAACAGAAGGATAAAAGAAGGAACGGTTCTCTTTACTCAGCGCAGAGGACCAATCATTTCTGGCTGTTAAATCCAAAAACAAAAAATCCTGATAACCCAGAGTAGCTGTGGCATAAACAGAGTTTACCTGATATCTCAACAAGTTTTCCTGGGTAAAGGCAATACCACTGGTATTGCTTATCGTCATTTTATTTTGCTCGGCCAGTGAGGCAATCGAGGAAGCAGTGCCATAATTTCTGCTTGAACGCAGATTACCACCCAGATTTGCTATCAAGGAAAACTGATTGAACTTTTGATTGTACATAAAAAGCCCCTCAGTATTCCAGGTCTGGTTACTGGTGGTGAAATTTCGATAATTTCCGAACCTGTTCTTAGTACCTCCACGTTCGATATAAACAAATCCGTTTCCAAATGTCATATCGGGAGCTATCTGACCTCTGAATTTTAGTCCCGGAAAAATTCCTAGAGTAGCAGTTATGGCGCCTATGAAACGATTACTTCTATCCTCATTGTAATTTTCATTCATTAACCAATAGGGGTTTTCCAGTGAATTATTATTGGTCGAGTTAAAGGCATTACCGTTTTCATCTGCCCATGGAAGCATGTCACTTACTGCTGTACTTCTTGTCAAATAAATATGGGAATTCATAGGACTATTAATATCCATATTTCTAAAGACTCTATTTTTAACTATATCATTAGTATACTGTAATCTGGTATCCAACTTAAAATAGGATTTGAATTCTTTGGAGGAATTGATTGCAATATTTTGTTTGGTTCTCACATTTTGCTTATAGATTACATCATCTGAAGTAGTTAGTGTGTAAGACAAGCGAAACGTTGAGGTTTTATCTGATTTATCAAAAGCTATATTTTGCGTACTGGTCAGGGCCGTTTGATAGAGATCAGAGATATTGTTGGGTTGCGGGTCATAGGTTTTGAGTGTACCGGCGTAAGTGGCAAAAGGCTGTCCCAGCATTGGTGCCCCAAAGGACACATTATTGGTCCCCATTCGTACTACTCCCAGAACTGGATCCAGACTATTCAGACTTGTCGAGGCCAGACGGCCGTTCGATCCTTCTCCATAGACGTTCTGATAAGCAGGAAATTGTGAAATTGACTGCATCATAACATTGGAGTTCACCGAAATACCAAAATACTTTCCTGTTGCCTTGCCTTTTTTGGAGGTTACCAAGATAGCACCGTTAGCCGCTCTTGAACCATAAAGAGCAGCAGCATTAGGGCCTTTTAGAACTTCAATATTTTCGATATCGTTAGGATTTAGGTTCGCTGCGCCATTTCCATAATCAAGGTTTCCATTCTGACCGTCGCCATTTTCAATAGGAACACCGTCTACCACCCATAACGGCTGGTTATTTCCCGTTAAAGAGTTAATTCCCCTGATTACTACCCTTGTGGATCCTGTTGACTGACCGCTGGTAGTCACCTGAAGCCCTGCCACTTTTCCTGCCAATAGATTGGCAATATTGGGGTCAGTGGCCTGCGTCATTTCATCAACATTCACACCTTGTCGGGAGTAACCCAATGACTTGCTTTTTCTGTTAATGTTCAATGCTGTTACAACGACTTCTTTCAGTGCCTGGGCATCCTCAGACATTGTAATATTTAAAGAAGCCTGCCCGTTTACATTGACAATCTGAGGTAGAAATCCAATGAAAAAGAATGTCAAGACAGCCGTTTTTGCATCTTCAACTGCAATTGAAAAATTTCCTTTATCGTCGGTTGACGCTCTTAAATTGGAATTGTGAAGCGTAATATTGGTTCCCGGCATTGGTAATCCCGCAGCATCCGTAACCTTTCCCGTTACAAAGGTTTGCTGCGCATGGCCCCCAGTAATCATACAACATAGGGCCAGTAGCATGAGAATTTTTAGTTTCATATTTGGTTGGTTTTTGGTTGATAGTTAGCTATAATCTTTACGTTCTTTTTTCAGATAAACACTTATATCAAACACTTTGCAAACCTGAAAGCTATCTGCTCGCTGTGATTTGAAATCCTTAAGTGCCTATCTGCAATAAAAAAGAAATCTTTACATTTTTTAAGGATTTAATAAATCCCCAATCATGTTTACAAACAATTTTGCCGGTACCGGATCAGTTGTTCCTTTCTCCAAAAGAACCTCTGATAAAACAGCGGTTCCTTTGCTTTTAATTTTAACTATAGGAAAACCCTTTATTTCATTCAGATTCTTAGTACGTTGGTATATATCACCTTCCAGGTATCCGTGAATTTTAGTATAAGCAGCGAGCGCTTCTACATCTTCTCCCCTGCTAATTTTAAAGGCATCTTTCAGCACTACTGGATTTTCTCTTTTATTGTTATTAAAATATCTGGTGTCCAGTGGTTCTAAACCATCAAATACAGATGATTCAGGAACTTCCATTGAAAAAATTTCACCATTGTCCTCAATGATACCTCGAATTTGAGAAGGGAAAATCGATTGCGCTATTTTTGCCGAATTCAGTAATAATACTTTACCGCCCTTGCCCAGGTATTCTTGTACCTGTTTGATCTCATCTGCTGACGTGTTGGAAGAATCCAGTCCTGCCAGAATTAATACAGAAGATGCTCCAGCCAATGCCTTATCAATATTTTCAATCTTTTTATACGGCAGGCCTACTGCATCAGCAAGACCATAAATCAGATTCTTTCTGTCCAGAATTTCAATATTTTTATCTTTGAACTGCGTCGCATTGATCCATTGCTTGTCGGCGATTAACAAGTCATAATCGTTCTCTGAGATCAACTTTCCTTTTTCTGTTAATTTCAAAACCAGCTTACCCTGGACTCTGCCACCAGCAATTTTAGAAGGAATAGCGATCACCGGAGTTATATATTTTCGACCGTAATAAGGAACTGCCTCAATTGTTTCTTTTCCATTGGCTATTACCTTAAGATCATCCCCAACTATGGACCATTGGAGCTGCGTTTCTCCAAGCGAATTTCCGCTTTCACTGTCGTTCACAACATAAATTCTTGCCGGTAGTGTCGCTCCTGCATAAAAATGTCGTCCCCATAATTCGGCAGATACCAATACAGGCTGCAACGCTTTTTTCATTGCAAAATAACTGGGGTGTGGTGTTATTTTTGTGGCGTCATAAATATTTTTAAACCATGTCAAGGCAGCAAAATGTAATATACCCGCCGCATTTTCATTAGTTCTTCTTACGGCCTCAGCAGATTCCTTTGTAATGAAGGTTTGTGCCTTTAAAAAGTATTCCGGATTCGCATATTCATAAGCATAATTTCCAACCAAACTTGCCGGATTCTGATGAATATAAGTGTAAAAACGCGTTGGATGACCAGTTTCACTTGCATAACCTGTGGAGAACTCCTGACTAATTAACGGTCTGCCCGGGTTCTTAAACTTAGCCTGCCATTCGCCGTTGAATTCAGAAAATACAGAGCCATGATACCAGTTTATATACCAGTGATGGTCATCAATGTCGCCGTCATCGATGGTATTAAAAAACTCTTTACCAAATTTTTTCTCGTTGCGCATGTAATTCGAGTCAAAACAAATTGGCCTTGTGGGATCAATCTCACGCATATGTTTAACCACGTCTGAAATTATTCCCATTTTAAGCTTTGCACGTTCGAAATCCGGATCATTGTCATAGAATTTCATTTCATTGTTGACTGTCCAAAATAATATAGAAGGATGATTCCTGTATTTTTTAATAAGATCATAAAACTCGTTTTTCCAAAGATCAATAAGTTTCTGTTCCGGCATACTGCTCTTTATCATAAGCCAGGGCCAGGCACCTTCATAACTTACACCAACCCCATTCTGATCCGAAGAGGCCAGCCATAGCTCGTTATATGGCGCTGTATGGGTTCTGGTAATAGCGATATTTCCATCATGCATTAGTTTATTGAACTGATTGGCTAAAGCTGCATCGTTTGGTGCCAGTGACATAGGGGTATGATTCGCACCTCTTAACCAATACTTTTTTCCGTTGAGATAAAAGAAATCACCTTTAGCCTCAAATGTCCTGAAGCCTGACTGTATGACCTGATGGTCTACTTCCTTATTAGCTGCACTGACAATAAAGTTGAAATTGTACAAATTAGGTGTAGCAGGGCTCCATAGGAGCGGTTTAAGGTTCGAAACAGTGTATTTAAAAACTTTTTCTTCTCCCGCTTTCAAAACAATTCCTTGTAAATCCGTACCGTTGTATAAACTTTTCTGCGTTTTATCCTCTGTAATTGCTGTTCCAATTGTGAACTGCTGTGGTTTTGAACTGTTATTTTTAACGGTAATTTCTACATCAGCACCGGTAAGTTTAGGTTTAATATATACATCGGTTATCCTAAGTGGATCTGAAATTATAAGTGATACCGGTTGCCAGATGCCCGCAGGGTCATCATTATAAAATCCGTGTGCCAAATCCTTAAGCATTTTATTGGTCACAGGAACCGTTACAGCCACATCCGTAACTACATCGGCATCTTTTATATCTTTTACAAAATCTCTTGATACTTTGACCACAATAAGGTTTTTACCCGGGTGTAGAAATGGACTGGCATTAATCTTAAATTCACCAAACATCCCAATATGAGGTTCCGATGACTTTTTTCCATTAATAAACACTTCTCCAACTTTTGAAACAGCATCAAAATTTAATTCCAGGTATTTACCGGTAATGTTCTGTGGCAATTCTATCCATTGACGATAATACGCAACGTCGGTCTTTTGGTAATTAAAGGTGTATCCCTCACAACGTTCAATTTCTTTTTGATAGTAGTTATCCGATACCCCTTTGCTTGCGGTGTTGTATTTCTCACCATGAAGCCATTCACGATTTGGATTCCAAAACTGTGGCACAGTCATTACATGCCAATCTCTATCTGAAGTTGTCGGTTGCACGGCTTGAGCAGTAGAAGTACTTTCATATCCCGGGCTGAAGAGCCAATTACCATCAAGTGAAACATTTGTTCTGGCCCCCGCGATGCTTTTGACCTCTATAGGTTTATAAGCAGCCCTCTGTGTTTGTCTTTTTAAATTTTTGTCTTCCGTTTTCACGGCATATTCCTTAACGGCGTCGCCAGAAAAATAATCAGAGTTTAGTGGTTTTATAGACAAATCATCAAATTCAGTTAAGACCCAGCTTCCTCCTAGTGTAACTTTACCTTTCGGAGAAAATTCGGTATAAGGATCCCTAATGTCGATCCATGGCAATACGGCATTGTTAAGAAATACCTTGATGCGGTTTCCTACAACCTGGACTTTAATATCATACCATTTTCCCGGTACTAAGGGGAAATCCAGATGCCTTAATGCAAGGTGATCATCAGTTCCCATATACCCCAACCTGGTCAGATAAAGATCGTTTTGAATCCCTCCCCTAAGTCCCAAAATATATTTGTCACTCCTGTTGGAAGCCCTGAAACCCGACCATATCTGTACCTCTTTGTCCTTCTCAGGAGTACGCGCCCTAAAACTGAATTCGTAATTTTCCATGCCGCTATCCCCAAATATAGCACTGGCATCTTTACTTTTTAAAACTCCTTGCTCAACCTTTAAAAGGCCTTTGCCAATTACCTGCTGTTTGATCAGCGGCTGATCAAATTTCTCATCAATCTGCTTTGACTGCGCCAGCGCAATGGTATTACTAAGCAAGATTCCAACTATACCCGTTATCTTGAAAAGTTTTGACTTAACAATATTAAGTGATCGGAGATAGTTACTTGACTTTATATTTTTTCTCTGTGTCATTTTATTAAATAAATATATTATTGGTTCTAAATTTTGTGCAAACGAATCTACGACCCTGATCTTACTGAACCATTCGGTACAAAAAGAAATCATGATGCAATATTAAGCAAGAGGATTAATTAATTTGTAATAATTGATTAATATTTTAATAATAATTAATTAATGTGCGTTTTGGATGATCTTTTATCTTGTTATGATTTTAAAAATTCATAAAAATCAGCAATTAGACAATAATTCATTCATATCACAATCAATTCTTTATTTTATATGGAATATAAAAACAGATAGTATAATTTCATTTACCACAATAGGCTTTAGATTTTAATGCGCAATATTGCTTTATCATTTATTTTATTTGTCAAATCTGGAAATGTATGTCGTATAAAGATCCGATTCGCTTCCCCACGCTTTGTTAGCTTTTGGCCCCATAGTAAGCTCCAGCACCCCACCAGTTTGAATTTCAGAATGTGCAAACCACGGGCGGTCTAATTTTTTTCCGTTTAGCAATGCAGACTGTATGTATTTGTTCTCAGGTGCATAATTTTTTGCTATCACTTTAAATACTTTGCCATCACCTAGATCCAAAGTAGCATTTTCAAAAACCGGGCTTCCAATTGTATAAACAGGTAGTCCCGGGGTAACTGGGTAAAAGCCCAATTGTGAAAAAACCACAAACGCAGACATACCTCCTCCATCTTCATCCCCTGGAACCCCCATAAGGTCATTACGAAACCATTCTTTTAATAATTTGCGTATATATTTCTGGGTTTTCCACGGTTGGCCCGCATAATTGTATAAGTACGGTATATGTAGAGCAGGTTCGTTTGCCATCGAAAATTGCCCGACATTTCCCGTGTGATCGGGCAATTGTGCGTAAAAAGCATATTTTGATTTTGCAAGGGGGGTACTGAACATCGTATCGAGATTGTTTACGAAAGAATCATTTCCTCCCATAAGCTGAATTAAATCAGGAATATTATGCTGAACATCCCAACGGTAAACCCATCCATTATTTTCTCCATAATATTCTCTTGCTCCCATACCACCGGAAAACACATAATCAAATGGTTTAATAAAATTCCCTTCCTTATCTTTTGGGTGAAAAAAACCAGTATCAGGATTAAAAATATTTCTGTAATTGAGTGAGGCTTTCTTAAAAAACGCAGCGTCCTGCGTCTTTCCGAGTTCCTGAGCCATCTGTGACAAACACCACTGATCATAGGCGGTGCCCAAAGTCACAGCAACCGGCTGACGTCGTTCAAAAACGTTTACCTCGGGAATTGTTTCAGTCTCTCCCTCACGCAGCGCAGGAATGTATCCGTTTTTTTTGTAAAACAAATCCAGCTCACCTGCAGGCTTTCCTGACCATGGTGCAAGCGTTTTCTCTACAATTGCACCTTTTGCAGCCTCATATGCTTTCGCAAAGTCAAAATTCCTTAATCCTTTTCTATAAGCATCAATAAGTGAAGCTACCCCATGATTGGAGTTCATTCTACGACTATCACCTGTTATTTCCGGAAAAGTAGGAAGCCACAAATGATCCATTTGTTGGGACATCAGGACAAATGAGTTTAAAATATCCTCCTCTTTTTTGGAGTCTATTAACACTCGCAAGGGATGATGGGCACGATAAGAATCCCAGATCCAGTCATCAGTATAAAATGGTCTGCCTTTATCCTGATGAACCTTACCGTCAAAAGCGCTGTAATAACTTCCTTGCTCGGAAATACACACTGGCCTTTCAAAGCATCGGTATAGTGAGGTATAGAAAATAGTCTTTTCATTATCCTCAACACCCTGAACTTTGATTTTTCCCAGGGTTTCATTCCAAAGAGAACGACCTTCAGCCTGAAGATTCTCAACAGACCTGCCCAGTACTTCACGCTCCATGTTTTTTCTGGCATGTTCTATATCAATAAATGAAATACCATAACGAACATTTATCTGTTTTATGCCCTGACCGTATTTCAGTATGATACAGGCATTATCACCTTTGGCAGTTGCTGATACTTTTGTTTCGCCGTGACTTAAATTTACTATGCTTTTTGGCAACTGCTCAGGAAGAAGATACAAATATACTTTTGTGTTATTGTCAATTACCTGAAACCCGGAAACCGAATTTCCGTCCCATTGCAGCTCTCCTTTTTTTGAATTAAGAATCAAATTTGGCGGTAAATCCTTCTCAAACTGAAACTTATACTGCGCAGATTGATGCGACAATCCAAAATCAACTTGTATTTGGGCCTGATCAAGATTTACACTATAGGAATATGGAGTTAACTTCTCTGCATCATAGCTGTAATTTATAACAGGCCTGAATTCCGATTCAGCGCCTTGAAAAGGACTTATATTAAATGCGGAGTTTCCTCTGTGGCTCGTCACCACAACAGGCAGTCCCCCCAGGGTAACGCTAGTAAAATCCAGACGTTCGGGATAAACTCTTAAAAAACTATTTGGCAAATGAACTGTCGGGTAAGTGGGCACCAATAGATGGCTGATATTTCCCATATAAGGATTAACATAATCTATAGGTTGCTTGGCAGTAACTGCTTTTTTGGTATGTTGTGCATTGCAAATTATTGACGCTGCTACCATTTGTATAAGGAAACCCTTCTTTAAATTAATTTTCATTTATTGTTCTTTTATACATTATTTAGATATTTTTTTTCGATTTTTTCTTTAAATTTTCTACAAAAAAGAGCATATAAAAACATTCCATTTCTCTGGGAATCGGAGTATTAAAGACTGTATTGACTAGTAAGAATACGGATCTTATAGGTAAAAAAAATGTTGTTTGTTGGTACTGGAATTTGTTATTACACAATCAGAAAATGAACTATTTACAACTTAGTTACTTACACTTTTTTGCGTAGGTCTTTCTTGTGGTAGCTCGGATTTCTTTTTTAAAATTTCTCCTGCTTTTCCCGTCAGCCATAAATAGTAGTCAGATTGAAGATCAGCATCAACAGCAATAAATTTACTTTGGCCCACAGGCACATTTTTGGCCGTTTTAAATATTGCAGTTCCCTCATCTATCTCATCAAACATGGCCACATAAATCATTTCGGCACCCTGTGAGATTGCGCCATGCAATTGTTTCCAAAAAAATTCACCGTGATTTCTGGCTATAAAGCTATTTTTACTGTCCGGATAAAGATTATTCCAGCTAAATCCAGGAAAAACAACAGGCATATATTTTAAGTTATGCGCATCACACCACTCCTTATCTTTCCCTATTATAGGTTTAAATTTCTCATAGCCTTCTTCCTTGAAACGGGCCACAAACCAAGGATGCACTACATCGGCCATTTGTATAATCTGGTGCATTTTTTCATCTTTTACACAATCGTTTCCCTGCTCTCTCCAATAAGTTGGCACCCCCAGTAATACAGAACAATTTCCGCCTTCGTCCGATTTTAGAAATTGAATTATTCTTTGGACATCATCGAGGTTATAATTTCTTTTATCATTGAAACCCACACCCCAAATAGCCACCAGAGGTTTTCCATTATTAAAAAGGTAATTCGGATACTTTGAACGTTTATTGTACCCGTATTGTGTCATCAGTTTTTTCCAGTCCTCGATAATTACTTCTGCCCCTGTAGCATTCATTCCTGACATATCATACATTATCGCAATTGTACGGTCAAACTTAAGGGCCGCTTTTGTCGCGGATTGTAAGACATTGTCAAAGTGTCTTTTTCCCGATGGCGATTTTATCTCATTTACAAACCTTTGCATAAAAACCCCATCAATCTTGTAATCTTTCATCCACTTAAAGTGAAGTTCGACGGTACTTTGATCATAAGAACTGAACATAGTAGCCACGGAACCATCTTGATAACGAAAATCAGTGTTATACTGTTTTGTATATTCACTCATATCTGGCCATAAATCAACGGAACTATGTCCCGGGGCAAATTTACCTTCCTTGGCCAGATGACGCCATCCCCGTTCTGCTCCGTCATCTGCTGTGTTAAACCAGCCTTGGTAGCCAGCCATAATTAAACCAGGAGACAGGGTATGTTTTGTAAATTTTTCTAAATTCTGTTTTTTATTGTTGTCCTTTATATTGATTTGAGCGTAACCAAAGCACGAAGAAAATATACTCAAAATGAAGATTTTTATACAATAATTTAATTTCCGATTCATAATTTTAAACATAAGATAGAGCAATTAATAATTTTTTTTTGAGGTGCAATCTATTTTTTGTTCTTATAAAACAAAAATATTACACTGCAAATAACCGTGAAGGGGCTTAAAATTGTAATAATATTCGATAAATAAATTATTAATATTCAGTTAATGTTTATTTTTTAACAATAAAAAAACCAGATTAATTAAAATAATACACTTTTTTTCAAGACAACACAATTATAGATAAAAACTTTCTTACAGATCCCTACGTTACTCTCAATATATCATGGTATCAATTATACGTAATAAGTATTTTAAAAATTTTCTGCATTTGCAATTTTAAAGTATGTCTGAAATTAAACAAAAAAAGTCGTGAAGCAGCTAGACTATTAATCTGAAACTGTTCACGACATATTGCTGTACCTTCTGCTCACTGAGGCTCAAAAAAAAGTAGCAATTCTTTTGCAGCGTCGTTTGTGTAACGGAGTCCCATACGGAAAGCAACTTACCGCTTTATTTTATAGGAGACTTGACGGTAATCGGTTTTAAAAAATGTTATTTAATAACCAGTTTTATAACTCGTTTCATTTTTTCCCCTTTTACTTCTAGAAAATATATCCCTTGAGCAAGGTTTCGTTCAATACGTATCTGAAATTCTTTGTCCTGTTCATAATTGTAATGCAAAGCGTTAATAATTCTCTTCCCGGCAGCATCATAAAGACTAATAACTATTGATGATCCTAAATAGCCAGAAACCTTTACATTAAAATTGCCATGAGATGGGTTAGGAAATACGATAACAACAAATGGTGTATTAGGATCCTTTATAGGATCTATATCCGCTTTTCCTGAAAATACACTTTTTGATTCAAATCCCTCCAGTTTATATTTTTGAAATTCCCCTGATAGATCCAGTATCCATGCAAACTCAAATCCAACTGATACATTAGAGCCCTTGGTAACATATTGCCATACTCCATCACCCGATGCATCCATTCTGTATATTTCCTGATCGGCGCCAACGCCCCACACCTCTCCGCCTCCTGCTTCTATTTTTGTAAGTTTATAGGGATTAGGAACTACTTTCCAATCTGTATTTGAATAAGATGATTTGCAAACTATTTCACCCGAAAGGTTGAATCCCCATACAAAATTATCATCTGCGGTTATTGAGGTTAGCTTTCCACTAGTCACTGTCCATTTATTTGCACCATCCAAATCACGATAAAAAACTTCGCCTTGCGCATTAACCGCCCAAACTTGCTTAAGGTTTAAATCAATATCTTTCATTGGCTTATCATCCGTTACATCAATCCATTCCGAGCATCCACTATCTGCCCAGCCCTGCGGTAGCTGCGTTTTCATTACTTTCCCGTCTTTTGTAATTGACCATGCGTAATACCGACCGACTGATAAATCTATAACCTGTAACGGTCTGCCTATGGTCGACCAATCAATCGGAATACCATCAACTTCATGACAGTAAATATTTCCAGTTGCATTAAAACCCCATAGATCGTGAAATCCTGCCGAAAAATTAATTAGAGAAGCTGCCGGTTTACCAACACTACTCTTGGTTACCAAATTATGCAAAGGTCTATAAATATCCAGATCTACCTGAGCGCCCTTATCATACCAATGTACTCTGTAAGCGCCCCCCGAATTACCAATCGACAGGTCATAAAATTCATCACAGGCTTCTGCTTCCAAAACAATTGATTCTGAATTTCGATCAGCATATTCGCGTAAAATAGAAATGTATTGATTGGGCCATAAATATTCGGGATGCTCGCTTCTATATAGCGTTGTGCCTTCCCTCCAATCACTCCAGCTCTCAAGAACTAATGACTCGGCATTCTCCCGTTCCCCTTGTTCAAAAATGGGCCGTATTGCTGCAGTGCCGTCCTGCAGTAGCGCAGAGCTATGATAATCTCCTTTCTCAGGACTTACTGCAGTGCCACTGTTGGTTGCTGGATTCCAGTCATTTTGCCAAGTTAATTTTAAGGGATATCTTTTACCGTTAACGGTAAAGGCATATTTTTTATCATTGAACGTGTTCATAGATGATATTCCGCCAGACCATGCAAACCAGCTTTGGATTCCATCTGCCAGGAGTTTTGTTCGTGGATCTCTTTGAAAAAATGATTTGTCCAAGATATACGCTGGCTCAAGATTTAGTTCGGAAATCATTTTTTGTTTGATATATTCCAAACATTCAAGAATTCCATTGCCCTGCACTGCATAATCATAATTGTTCAGATTGGCAGTCCATATCTGAACAGGAACTTTACCATTGGCCTGCTTATATAACATTTCCTTTGGCACATAAGTATACCAAGGTTTAAACGCATACTTCCATAAAAACTCCTGAAAAGCAACATCTTCCCATTTTGCAACTAAACCTGTCTTAGATTTATAAACGTTGGCATAATTAACGTTATCCTGAAAATAGGCTAACTTTATATTATCTTTGGCATAAATAGAACGGTTTACTGCCGAGACAAATCTTGTGAGATAACGCGGGTCAAAATTTCCGTCTGCACCTACATAATCGCGGTCATCAATTTCATTGTTATAATCGTTCTGCCCCCTGCCGTGCATGAAAATATAACTCGCTTTTGATGCAACTAGTTCAGATACCCAAATGTCCATAGCCTGATCAGTAAAAGGTGGCGTATAGGCATACATTTGCTGCTTGTTCCAGGCAAAAACCTGTTCCTGCGAATACCGCTGCTTATTTCTATCCCAAAATATATCATCAGCGTTTTGTTGTCCCACATCTACCAGCAGACCCGAAGAAAAGTCAGGAGCACCAATTGGAGCAATCTTCATTCCCTCCTTATTGCTTATCGCATATTGAATATCATTATCTGTGAATGAGTTATCATCACTACTGTCCTTACGTATAAATATCATATCACAGTTTACGTTTCCTGTATCAAAGAATAACTTTATGTCATAATATCCTTCGCTAAATCTTGCGTGGCCAAGATGAGTATATCCAAACGAAAAAGTGGAATTAGCAGCAATGACGACACTTTTAAGTGTTTGACCGCCAACCTGAAGATGGACCTTCTGGTTATCTTCGCTTGCGACACCCTGCATGGTAAAGCGATAATCACCCGCTGATAGCCAAACCTTTTTATACTTAATCCACTCACCTGCCTGCGTATTTCCGACATACCAGTTATTGGTTGAGACTTGTGCAAATGCAAATAGTGAATGCATAAAAAAATAGCACAGCAAATATAGTTGCGGCCTTATTTTAATTTTAGAGTAAAATTGATTCATAATTCAATGGGGAACAAATATTATTTATAATAAATTTGGGGAGTTATAATTTTAAAAACTATACTAAGGCTATAGTATGTAATAACATAAACCTAAAGTAAAAAAAAAAAGGAGCATGATTTATTCTCTACCGAAATCATCCTGTAGTCGAACTATATCCTCCTCGTCGGAGGGATTATCCGGATCAGTATGTTGCCATATTTCTGCAACAATTCCCCATCCATTAAGACCAATTAAACGATGACGATCACCTTTTTCCATTTTTACAAATGTTCCTTCAGCCAACACCCACATTGGCCCCTCTTCGTCTGTTAAACTCGTCTTTACACCTACATCTCCAAATATAACTTTCCAAATCTCTGATCTTCTGAAATGGTATTGCCATGATAATCGCTGTTTTGCCGCAACAACTAAAATCTTAGGACTGAGTTTATTGGTTACCTGAATTTCTCCAAGCTGCAGGTGCGGAAAAAATTTAATTGCAAATGGTATCGCCTGATTTTCATCAATGACAAAAAATCCGCCCCAAGGTCTGGTTTGATCTCGTTTAGTGATTACAAAGCCTTCATATTCGAGGGTACTGGCTACATTTTCAAAAACAGTATTTCTGTCTAAAATCGAAGTAAGATTGAAATTCATATTATGGTTTTATTTAATTGCTTTTTTTATTTGTTCCAACATGATCTTGTAAAAGATGTAGAGACTGAAACTGCCAGCATAAGAGTAACCGGCATTAAATATTCGACAAATAAAGAACAGACCACATAAAATTTTAATAATTATCAGTAAATAAAATATTAATTTAAGCTTAATATTCATTGTTTTAATGATAAATTTCTGGCGTATCCAATTTATGGAATAAAAATATTATTAAAATAATATTTTTTTATAACAGCAAATGATATTCGTTTCAGATAAAATAGTACCAACAGAATTTTAAATTTGCTTTTTATTCTAACTTGGTTATGCGCTAATTAAATTAATAGGATGTTCATAGCAGTATAAATAAATTTAATGACCATTTATGTGATTAGGATCTTTTTCAAACTTTAAACACACACACCTAACAAAAAGTTACTTTGATTTACTATGAGTTTTTATTTACAATTAAGTTTTAAGTTTGTAAGATTCAAATAATTTTTAATTAAAAAATCATTAATCTTAGCTTTAATGTAAAACTTCAATTAAATTAATATCAATTTTTATATATTCGTTCAAATTATCAAAACCATTTTCTACAAGATATAATGAAGACAATTACCCTATTGATCCTTAATTTACTGATTTTTTCTTCTTCTTTTGGCCAAGTCAAATTAGAGGAAGGTCTGTTCTTCTCAGCTCATGAAGTAATACAGGACAAGCGAACGTCTCTAACACTCACTCCTGAAAAAACTATTCAATTTGATAATAATTTTAAAATGGAATTTGAATCAAATTTTCGAAAAAAAGATGGTCTATACGGCAGTATTTTTAGAATAATAGCAAATAAAGAACTTAATATTGATTTGGTAGCTAATTTAGGTGATGGTCCCAAACCTAACAGTCAAAATTTCTGGCTGGTAGTAAATAATGATATTGTCATTAGTTTCAAGTGGAAAGACATTCCGAACGGTGGAGCTGACAGATGGACTAAATTTAGAGTAGATATTGATGCTGTTAAATCCTCAGTCTGTCTTTCTATTAACGGTATTAAAAAAACTGCAAACATTCATCAATCTAAAACTATAAATGATCTTGAAATTGTGTTTGGTAAGAGCGATATCAAAAATTTTGTTACAACCGACGTTTGTCCCATGAGTCTTAAGAATATTAAGCTATATAATGACAATGACCTAATAAGAAACTGGATTTTAGGTAAACACTTAAAAAACAATAATGTTTATGATGAAATAAATGCTGATTTGGCTGTCGCTAAAAATCCTACTTGGTTACTGGACCAGCATTTATTCTGGAACATCGCCGATAAATTCACCTTTAGCAACTACTTGGGTTCAGCAAAAGATATACAAGGAAAGCGTATGTTTTTTATTGACCAAAAGGCCGTGTATGTTTATCATTTACAAAACAAACTAATCGATACTCTAAGATATAAAAACAAACCATTTCAGTGTTTGGGCAGTTCTTTTATATACAATGAATATACAGATGAACTATGGTCTTATACTTTTGATAAGAATTCAATCAACAAGTTCAACTTTAAATCCTTAAGCTGGTCCAATAGTTCAGCAGATTGCCACGAAACAAGCTATTGGCACCATGTCAAAATGATTTCTCCATTGGATAGAAGCTTGCTTACATTTGGCGGATATGGTAACTATGAATATAAAAATGCATTTCAAAAGTTTGATTCTAAAACTTCCGTGTGGACTAAAACAAAAAATCAAAGTATAATTTCTCCACGTTATCTCAGTTCGTCTGGAATATTCAGCAAAGATAAATTTCTGATTTTCGGCGGGTTTGGTAGCAAATCAGGAAGTCAGGTTGCCAATAGTCGGTATTACTATGATTTATATTCCGTAGACTTCGATGGAAATAAAGTCCAAAAGTTATGGAAACAGGACAATGTAGATACTAGTGCATTTGTGCCTGTTGAAGAAATGGTAATTGATGCTAAATCAAATAGCTTCTACAGCCTAATTTATGACAATAACAATTACAATACCACTTTGAAACTTGCTAGATTTGGCATCAGTGAGTATAAAATGACTTTATTTCCTGATTCTATTGCGTATAAATTTCTTGATGTAAAATCAAATGCCAGCTTTTTTTTAAATCCTGCCAATTCCAGTTTATATGCTTTAACATCAGTAGAAGGTAATGTTAAACTATATACGCTTTCTTTTCCACCACTACTTCCATCAGAAGTTTTTCAAAATGAAGAAATTTCAATTAAAACTTACGTATTAACTTTTCTGGGTATTCTAATAGTGCTTGCTGGTTTTTTTATTTACAAGGGAAAAATGAAAAAAAACACAAAAACAACTGTAAAAGATAGCAAGGCAGAATTAAAAGATTTTACAGTGGATTCGGTAGATGTGCAGAACGAAATTAATAGTAAAAAAGTCATTTCGGCTATTTATCTTTTTGGAGGCTTTGAGGTTTATGATAAGGAAGGAAGTGATATTACCTCAATGTTTACTCCCACTCTGAAACAGCTTTTTTTATTGATACTTTTATCAAAATCAAAAAATGAAAAAGGAATTACTTCCTTTAAAATGATTGAATATTTATGGTACGACAAAAGTGAAAGCAGTGCTCGAAATAACAAAAATGTTAATATCAGTAAACTAAAGTTGATACTTGAAAAAATTGATGATGTAGAATTGGTCGGTGAGAACAATTATTGGAGTATAAACCTGGGAGAAAAAGTTTTTTGTGATTACACCTATGTCATAAAAGTTCTTGACCAGATAAAAAATAATGTAAACGATAAAGTAAGCATTTCTAATTTTTTAAATATCGTCTCGGTTGGCGAATTTTGTCCGGATATTCAAAGTGAATGGATGGAGATGTATAAGGTTGATATTTCGAATCGTTTAATTGATGGACTGGATCTTCTATCTAAAAACCAAAAGAATCCCGGAGTGCTTGAAGTAATTGCAAACATCATTTTAATGTACGATCCACTTAATGAAGAGGCTATTGTTATAAAGTGCCGAAGTTTATATTCCACAGGTAAAAAAGTTCTTGCCAAGCAGTCCTATGATGACTTCTGTCGAGATTATAAAGCTTTACTTGATGCAGAATTTACAATTTCTTTTAAAGAAATAACCAGTAATTAAAAACAGCTTAAATTTGGTCATAAAGGAGAATTGTGCATGTGGAGTGGATACCTTTTTTGCTACAAAAAGTTAAAGCGTTTTTTTAAAGATATTTCACCTGTCTAAGTTTTTGTGGCAGAATCGTGGCACATGGATTTTTTAAAACTTTAAACCCAGCAAAATCAAAGTCTAACAAGTTTAGGTTCGAAACTATTATACGCTATTTTTATTTTAGTTGTTTTTTTCGTTAACAGGTTCGAGTCTTGTTCCCTCTACTAAGACAAAAGCTTCAGAGAAATCTGAAGCTTTTTTTTGTTATAGTTTTATTATTCTTTGTTGATTTACTTTGTGTCACACGAAAGGATTCGTGCGGGAGCGGTGCGAAAACAAGCAATTACTTATGACCATTGTTGTACTGCGTTTTTTATTGAATTGGAATGCAAAGGTCAACAATAGCTTTCTTTTCAGGATGTTTATTAAAATTATTATAATAAATTTCAAAAGGCTCTTTGTCAGCTTTCTTATATCCATTTTCGTTCATCCAGACAAATAATCCAGTCCACGACTTTTCAAATTCCTTTAATCCAATTTCAAACCTTCCAACGATAAATCTTCCAGCTTCTATTGTTGTCACTGCTACTTCTCCATTTGTTTCCACTGCCTTGTCAAGTAAAATCGAAGCACTCATCCTTACTTTGTTGGATTCAGTAACTTTAAAACTGTCGTGATAAACCGTTATCATTTTTGTTTGTTCGTTCATTAATCCTTTTGGTGTTGCCCATTGCATTAATTTTCCATAGGCATTTTCAAGGTTATGAGGACCAATACTTGATACATAAGCCAAATCCATTTTTGACATTTCTTTAATTTCAATTTTTGCGTTCATTTTTATCCAATTTTTAAGATTATTAATGACGCAAATGTATTTTTCATAGTCAGGATATTCTTGTCCATTCTTGCTTTTAAGTTGACGAATCTTGCTAAATCTATTTGGATTTTGGTTTTTAAATTCAGTCGGGCTTACTCCAAAATGCTTTTTAAATGCTTTGGAATAGGAAGAATTATCACTAAATCCATATTTATGTGCTATTTCAGTTGCTGTTATGTTCTTATGTAACAAATCAGATGCTGATTTTTCTATTCTTCTTCGTTTTACGTATTCATGCAGAGTTTCTTCGGTAACAAATTTGAAAACTCGATGAAAATGAAATGGTGAGAAAAAAGCAATTTCCGAAACTGCATTTAACGATAAGTCCGATTCCAAATTTTGGTCAATAAACTCAAAAACTCGGTTAATTCGATTTTTGTAATCAGTTTGTATTTCTTTATCTGTTAATGTCATTTCTTAAATGCTGTACAACTTGTTTATATATGCGAAAAGCTTCACAAAGCTATCCGATTTTGGGTAACTTTATGTGATAGTTATTAAAAAAATATTAAGATGCACTTGGAATAGTACTATAATGACACACTGGTCAGTAGAATTTGAAAAACTATAGAGTTTTCACTTGGAACACGGATGGTATCGGTTGGTGTAAGTACATAATTTTATAGTGCGGGAAGGTAATTTGAGGTTTAAGTCGTGGAATTTAGTACTGAAACAGCCGATACAGGGGGGAGGATGTTCTGACTACTATGTTTCAAATTAATTGAGATTACTTAGCAGATACAGGCTAACATAAATTCTATTTTAACAGTTTGGTACACTTTAAACCTCTATAAAATCAAAAGCCACTGTGTTATGGAATGGCTTTACTGCTTTTATCTTAATATATTGCCTGAATTATCTTAAAATCATCAATTTCAACTTTATTAGATTCAGGGTCAAACATTTTGACTTTTATATTACGTTTTTTTAAAATCAAATAATTGTCATATTCATTTACAAATTTATTATAATTGTTTTTTTTATGGTATTTGATTGAGATTACCGCTAATCCATAACCTTCACTGTCTAATTTAATTTTTTTGTCTGTTATTAAACTTTGCCATAGTAGAGATTTATTTGTATGTCTCAAAACAATTCCATTTTCAATCTAATGTAGCAAAATCAGCATTCAATGAAGCAGCTATTAAATTAATTATTGTTGTTTTTCCTGAACCATTAACACCAATTAAAAAGTTTATGTCTTCATTAAATTCTAAACTAACGGTTTTATCACCCCAAAACCCATCAATACTTACTTTACTAATTTTTCTCATGGTCTAAACAACTTTATAATTAAATCTTATTGAATTTTGCAAAAAATATCTTGTAATATTTTACAGCTAATTTAGATTTATTTTTTATTAACAAAACACATAACTTTACTTTTTTAAAAGATAAATAAAAAAGGTTTTAATCACCATAAATCAAACTTGTTGACTAAATGTTGACTAAAACCTTTTAAAAGTCTTTAAAAACAATACTTTTAGTAACCTTCATGGGATTTGAACCGAATAATTTAATATTGTTTGATATTTATTTTATTTAAATCATCCACAAAATGGTTCGAGAATTGTCCCGTTAGGGCTACAAAATTAAAGCAAAAGCCTGAAAATCAAGATTTTTAAGGCTTTTTTGTCGTTTGATAAATTGCACTTCAATTTCTTAAAAAATCTAAACGCCCTGTATTTTCAAGGAAAAATGGTTCGAGTCTCGTTAGGGTAAATTATTCAACAAGATATTTATCTATTTAAACAATCAAGTCCAAAAATAAATTTTCAAAACAGCAGTAAAAATGACTAAACTTTTACTGAAGCAGATTGTCCTGCGGTTGAGTCGTTTCAGATGAGTTCTGAGTGTCAAATTCTTCCTTTCAATATGGTTTGTCCCGAAACGGTTTACCGAATGCAGTTTCTCGTCAATCAAATATCTATAGTTTTTTAATCTGTCCGTAAATATCTTTTTAGCATCAGATAATTTCAAAGTTTCCAGAACACGGTTAAGCGTTTTATTGGTTCGTTTCCCAACATTAAAACTCACAACTGTTTTAGAATTCTTTTCCAAGGCATAAAGCAGCCAGATATAATTTTTCTTGTGTCTGATATAAATGCACAGCTCATCGACTTCAAAGTTTTGCCTTTGCTGATAATTGGTTTGGAAATATTTCTGGCAATTAAAACGATTCTTTTCAATAATGTCGTGGCTGATATTTTCAGTATTCTGGCCGTGCTTCTTATACCTAATCCTTCTTTAGTTAATTGAATAATATTCTGGTTTATCTCTTCCTTATAAGCCAGATATGCATAATTTTCAACTCTGGTTTTCCCGCATTTTCTGCAAATATATCTTTGATTGCCAGACTTGGTATTTCCATACTTTATCATCTTTCGAATATCATCAACACATCTGTAACACCTAGTCTGGTTTGAGCTCATTTTTTTCGATTTAAGGGATTATAAAATAAAAAAACAGCCCGAAGGCTGTTTTAATTTTTATGCTATATTAATATAAATCATTGATAATCTATAAATGTTTTATGCAATAATTAACCACCAATACATCTGATACATTACCGATATTCAACGAAGGTAAAGACAAGTATACTTTCCTTATAAGAAGTAGGCTCAAAATTGATTTTCAATCAAAATAACTTTTTAGTCAAGATGTCTTAAAAAAAAGCACTTTTGGAATATTCCAAAAATGCTTTTTTTTTATTAAAATTTAACATTCTATTAGACTAAAATAATTTTCCAAATCTTTTCTAAAAGCTAATAAATCAAAATCTTTAATTTTCGATTTCATAGATTCAATGGTTTCTAATGATTTTAAGATCTCCAATGACAAATATCTTTTTGCTTCAATTTCTGTAGAGTTTTTGAATATTTCAAAATCGAGTTTTAAATCAAATTCAAGGCATTTTTCAATGTTATATTCGAAGCCTTCACTTTTTACATGCTTTTTATCTTTTGTATATTTAGGTTTTCGTGGCTTAAAAAATTGTTCAAAAACTGGACTTACACATATAATTACAATTTCCATCAAATCATTTCCATATTTTTTATTATTGAAGGATTTTTCTAGATCATCTGAAAAATGCACCAAAAATCTAGTTTCTTTTTTTATTTCAGCTGACGTATATAGAGCTAATGCGAACTTCATATGATTAAACTACTTCTTTTTACGATTTTCAAATTGTGCAATTAAATCATTCAATAATACAACTTCATCATGATTAATGAGACCTTCTTGCTCGTATGGAACAATTACATCAATTACGAAATCATATTCATGAATATTATTAATCTTTTTTCTTTTTAAGATTTTCAACATTTTATTTTCTCTTTGATAGGGTAAATTTTGAGCTTTGATTTCTTTCCAAAATTCTTCTACAAATACTCCATGCATCTCTTGAAATTTAGTAAATACCGCTTCTATACTGTATTTTAAGCTCTTTAAATTTCGAAATTGAGTTTCTGGATTTAATACATTTCCTTTTATTTCAAGACTATGAGTAACAACGTGCAATACTGTTTTTTCATCCCATCCTTTTGGAGGAAATTTTTTTAATATATTAATCGCAATGTCAATTGCTTTTGATAAGTTAGTTGACTCTACTTGATATTTGTCTATTTTCATATTTTATAAAATCTAAATTTAATCGTAGTTAATACAGTAGTTCAATACCATATCTTAAATATTTATTAATAAATTGATTGGTTGGACTTATACCGTTTATTCCATTTCCTGACATCCCTTTTTTTCTCCAATTTTCAATTTGTATTTGTTCACTACCTCTAATTGCCCAATAAGCAGGGTCATCAATACGAGCTCCATATCCTCCCACTATAGTCGCTGGTAATGAACTGGAAAGTTCGGCTGTCCCGTAACCTTTAATATGATGATCTATATCTCTCCTTTTAACAATACTTTCAGGAGTTCCATACCCACTTGATCTTCCCACATAAACTAATTTTCCATCTAAACTGGTTTTAGTATAAGTAACGTAATGAAAATCACTTGGATCAAGAGATCGATGAATCGCATCAACAATTTCCCTCGCATCATCTTTAATTACTTCTCTATTATCCCATACAAAAACTGTTGCTGCTGTTCCCCAAGCAACTGGAATCAATACATCATCAGCAACCCCAATAACAGTCACATCATCGGCAACTAGCCCTACACTCACGACTCCGGCATAAGCAAATGATGAGTAGTTATATCTTGAAAGACTAGCTCCTTCATTCGAATTGTAAGAACGTATATATTTATTATCAATCCCTGGACTTGTCGCACTCGCACCTAAAGGTGGCTTATTATTATATTTTTCAATATAAGTATTAGCAGCACCTGTGGCATATACTGTACCTGCAGCAGAAAATACACTCATCCATGTATTACCGTTCCATTTTAAAGGATTAAGTTCTCCTCCACTTGCCGCTCCACCCTGAATATAAGCAGCAAGAAAGTATGCAATATATTGCCAAAATTCTCCGGTTTGATCTGTATATTTCAGTGGATTATTTAATACATATGCATAACGGTTATAGTTTTGACTATTAAATGGATCCTGAACATTGTTATCTGGCTGTAAAAATCTACGTAGTTTAGGATCATATAAACGACCATTCATATTTATAAGACCTACACTCTGAATGTGTTCATGCCCTGTATAGCCTCTATCTAAAATAGTTAATTTATCTAATGTACCAGTTGTTCCGCCACCAATACTTATAATACTTCCCCAAGCATCATATAAACGCGTTTCAATTGTTGCCCCGTCGGCACTTGTTATAACAACAATACTTCCCAGATTATCGCGTTGTAAATATAAATAATTTTGTGTAATCCCGTCGCTTTTAACTACGGCGGGAGCAGAATATCCGTCCCCACCAATATAACTAACAAAATCATAAGTTCCTGTTGCTCTGTTTTCTTTAATTTCCATAGTGCCATCAGCAGAGTAATGCTTACGTAGTGGTCTTTCTAATCTTTCCGATTGAATACCGCCATAATACATAGTACTTCTCTGATTGTCATCATTATAACCAAAATCTAATATTTCAACACCTAATTCTTCTATTCTTACCGGACTTTTAAATGTATTATATGTGATATTTAATTCTTTTTGTGCAGATACAGCACTAGTTTTAGCAATCTGTACATCATCAAAGCTAGCATAACCAATCGTAGTTGGTGTTGCAATAGCATTTAATTCTAGTTGTAATTGTTTTATATTTTTAGGGACAAGCACATTTTTCTCTAAATATACCCATCCAGCTTTTGTTTCGGTACTAACAACCTCACTTTTAAATGGGAAAGGATCATCACTTTCGTATTCCAATAATGTTATCTGCGCTTTTGGATTATTTGTATTAACCCATCCAGAGAACGTGTATTGCGTATCGACTGCATTATCGATTTGAACTAATTTATGAGCTTTCGCATTATTTTGGTAATCATCCGCAGATGTTGATAATTTCAAAGCTTTTTGCCCATTGTAGCTTACCCCTTCATAATTAAATTGATTGTCATAATCTGGTGACCATCCTCTCTGCGATTCCATATCATCAAAATATATTCTTCCTCTATTTTCATAATATGTTTTAGCCTCAGGTTCAATTGTTACAGAACTGTTTTGATACGGCTTATCTTGTATATTATAATTATAAATTCCTAAACTATTTTGTGTAATCCTTCCCTTGTCATCATATCCTTGCGTTTCCTGTATTCCTTTATCATTATTAAATTTTGTTAAACGATCCTTACTGTCATAATCAAAACTTTCATCCCATTCAAACATACTGTTAGAACTTGTTTTTAAATTCTCCCTGCTATCATAGGTGTAATCTAAAGTTAAAATATTATTTGAATATGTTGTACGATCATATTTTAATTTTGAAGCAAGCGCTTTATCATAATTATTAGTTACGGTAGTAGGTCCGCTCTGCGCACTAAGAAGCTGTCCTCTACTGTTAACTTCATTTGTCTGCCAGACAACATTGTTGGTGATGCTGTCTAATATTTGGTAATGCACACCATAACGATAAGTATTACGGATAGTATTACTGCTAGTAGCATTTCCAATTTTGGCGGTTGAATTTTCATATTCCAGCCTTCCTAATGCGTCATACTTATATCTCTTTATAAATTTTGCGTATTGAGTAGTTTCTGTTTTTGTGCTGATTCTTCTTGAAGCGTCATATTTAAAATCGGTAATGATATTTGTCCCATTTGCAAGATCTTTGTATTCCGTTTTAATCAACAATTTATCAGAATCGTAGCTGTAAATTGTTTTTGAATTCGTTGTACCGTTACCACCATATACTGTTTTAGTATCTAACTTACCAAGAGGGGTCAAGTTGTAAGTGGTTATCCCGTTAGGATTTTCTTCTATTGTTAAATCTCCAAAATCATTGTAAGTATATTTAAAAATACCTGCAGAAGGATCCTTCAGTTGTTTTTTTCTGCCCCAGCCATCTTGCAATATTGTTGTCTCTAAACCTCCATAATTAATTTTACTTAAATTACCATTAGGATAATACGTGTAATTAATAGTGTTTGAAGGAGCATCAGACATGGAAACAACCTTACCAAGAGCATTTTTTACATACGTTTCATTTTTGGTTCCATCTGTTACAGTTGAAGTAAGTCCCGGAGGATTTGAGATTTCAGTTGTTTTACCCTTAAAATCAATGCTCTTTGATAATCTTCCATATTCATCGTACTGTGATTCGTTCCATTCTGTAGGAGTTGTGTCAACCCCAATATGGGGCTCACTTACTTTATAAGTTCGGTCATGAATATCATATAGATATGAAATATAAGTGTATGTTCCCATTATATTTCTTACCCCTGTCCTTGTTTTTCTGCCAAGGTCATCAAAATTCTCAACTTCTACACTTTCGTCGCTACCAATTTTTCTAATGATAGTGTTTCCCCTAGAATTTTCATAATTATAGGTTATATAGTATCCTAGATAATCGGTCTCTTTTGTTTTTTTAAACCATGAATCATATTCGTACACAGTGGTTTGAAGAAAAGGATTGGTCTTTGATTTTAATGTACCATTTGGATTATATATAAATGTGGTGGCTAAGTTCTCCACATCAATACTTTTTATTAGATATCTGCCAGTTGGATCATATTCTAAACTTGTTTCTCTGGAATCACCACCAGCAGTGAGTATTTTCTTTTTAATATTTCCAAAAGAATCATAAGAAATGTCCTGAACAATATAATTGGTAAATGCTTCGCCTTTCTTCTCTACCTTTGAGAGGAGTTCATCTTCATTATAATAATACAATTCCTCACTGTTCATTACTTCCGACCCTAGTGTTGCTTTCACTGTTTTACGCTTTGGTCTATCCACCATATAGTATGATGCAGGAATGTCATAATAAGTAAGATCAATTACGTTGGTCTGTATAGCAGACTGTCCTTCCTTAGCAATTGTTATGATTTTTAAAGGATTATTGTAATCATTGTATTCTGTTTCAGTTTTTGTACTTGTACCTGTAAGTCCATTAAATTCCTCAGATGAGTTCGTTTTTAATTTATAGACTTTATTGCTTAGTAAAGCATCTTCGGGTAAATTGTACTTAATTTCAGATTTTGATATGTATGTAGTTGGAACCACGCTAACTGGCGAAAGTATTCCCAGTGCAGAATAATTATCGCTATTAGCACCTCTTCTGTTAATATCGAATTTTGAAACATTTGATACCACTGATCCTACAGAATCATCGTCAAACCAATTAGTCTGCATTGTGCCTCGGAAGCCTAAAAAACCTAATCCTTCAACATTAGATACCGCCCCATAGTATTGAAAAAGCTTCTTTTTATAACTCGTAGCACTTTTTTTCTCGATCATACTTACGACCAAAAAATTAGGATCATTCAGGATATCAACATTTGGATAATTCTCTGTATAACTTCTATTATAATAAACGGGATATTGCCCCTGCTGTGAAGCGGTATCTAAAGGCTTATAAGTAATTATCTGTGCGACGCCATTACCAGTGGTAATTTTATTCAGCAAAACATCGAACTTGTTATAAGGTGTATAAAAACTATATATTTTATTCCCGGATATTAAAGAATATTTGGGACTTTTATTTCCATCATCCAAATTTGCAAATATTGCTATTGGAAATCTGTTAACAATGTTATTACTAAAATTAAAATTAACAGTAGGAAGAAATTTAATTATATTTGTTGTAGATGACATATTCAGTGCAATCTGAAATCTTGTCATCTGTGGCATCCCTTTAGGTCTATTGTTTGCAGTTCCGGTATCATCACTTTCAACGGTAAAGTTCTGCTGATTTAAAATATCAGTTTTTCCATCTCCATTAATATCTAAGGCTACAAACGTATTTTCATTTAAACTTTTTACCCAACTATTATTATTAACAGTTACATCATCATAATGTTTGATCTGGGATTGATTGTATTTTATCCCTATAGGTCCAATTATTTTACCAAAATTTAAACCCGTTGAAATGTAAAAAATCCAGCTGTCTTGATCTAAGGCAGTGGGAATAACAAAATCAGTTTTTCCATCACCGTTAAAATCCCCTAGCAATATTTGTTTATCAAGTACTATACTGGAATCTACTGTTGGATTTTCAAAAATTAAAGCAAATTGGTTGCTTTGGTTTAAGGAATATACTTTGATATAACCGGTATCGAAAACATAAAGATCTGATATACCGTCTCCATCAAAATCGGCAACATAGTATTTACTGTTTTCCGTTACTGTAAGGATTCCTGATCGATCTACAAAATTAGAAGATATTCTTTTATCTAAATTTACGAAATAGGAGACGCCACCAGCATACGTTTGAGGAGTTGTGAGACCACAATCTTTATAAATATGGTATATAAATGGCTTTTCTATCACTACAATATCAGTCAGGGCATCCCCATTGAAATCTCCGCTAATGTATATTTTTGGAATATCTTTTTCCACAACTCCTTCTTTTAACGAAGAAGTATTTAAAGTTGAATCAGATCTTGCCTGTGATCCCACTCGTAACGGATCAGCTCCGTCACAGTTGTAAAAATAATATCTTTTAAATTTTGAAAATTGAAAAACCTTTTCATAATCTAGCTCTGTAAAAGCGGATGTTGGAGAGGAATTAACTGAAAATGTTGCCAAATCACTCGTTTTATCATATTTTACGACTGTCCATCCCTGTCTAGTTTCAAGTTTTAAACCTGTTGCAGCATTTCCTTTTAAAATTGTGCTGGGAAATATCTCTTCAAAGGCACCACTATTTTGTAGTAAACCTGTGTTTACTACAGATTCCGAGGCTAAAATGTTTTTATAAAGCCAATATTTTTTCTTTGCATCAGTCGTTGTTTTCGGGTATAATATAATATCAGGATTTCCATCACCATCAAAATCTCCGGAGACACTACCCATTTTTTCAGAATCAATATTATTTAAATCTAAAGTTGCTGGTGTCAGGTTAACGCTACTTGTATTGGTAAGATCCCCATATGTAAAAATAGTTGGATTATAATTTTTAGAGTTATCACCACTTTTCTCTGTTATATTAATTAAACGCTGATAATCTCTGTAAGTTTCATCATAAGTAAAGGTGTAATTTCTATAACCGATAGAATTTGTAAATATTTTAATCGAAGTTAAAAGATTATGCATTAAAATGCTATGACCAGCTATATAACTCTGTTCAAGTCTTTTTTTAGAGCCATAAAAAAACTGAATTTCATTAGGAGGGTTTCCATCTAATAATGATCCATATTTAATTGATGAAATATTTAATACATTATTATAAGTTGTATAGTAATAATTAACCCTCACACCTTTTGAATTTTCCCAAGTGCTGATTGACCATGACAGAATTGATTTGGAACCTGTATCATTTCCATAAAAAGAAATTGATCCATCAGGATATTCAACTTTGAAATATTGTGGACCGTAATTTGACCCATCTGAAACTCCATGGGATGTTATTTTTAGATTAGAAAAATTCTCCGTTTGATACTCTGCACCATCTGCACCATAAACTCCAGTTTTAAGTATTAAACGTTGTCCGTCCAAAGCAAATCTATCCAAAGAATCAAAATCCACGGGATCGATTACGCCATCATGAAATTTAGAAGAAGCAATACGTGTAATTCCTGAAACGCCACCAATATTCCAGCCATATCCTGCAACACCGTTCCCGCCCTGACTGCTATATTGCAGATTAATTTTAGGCTCAACGCCATTTATACCCTGTGGTACAGCAATTGGAACTGTATAATTGGCAGCTCCCGATAAAGAAACAGATAATTGACCATCTGAGATTCCCACTTCAGTTGAAGAGCCTGTCAATGATTGCGCATTAACAGATAAACTTAGAGAAAAAAAAATGAGTAAAAAGTAAAATTGTTTCATGTACTATTTTTTAATGATTTTAATAGATTTTTGATCGCCATTACTGTAATAAAGCAATACTGCGTATATACCTGCTGAATAATTTTGAAAAGGAATATTTTGGCTATTGTTGTTTAAAGTGGTTTGATAAGTTTTTAAAAGCTGTCCCGAGACAGAGAAAACCTGTATTGTACTTACGTATTTCTCATTATTAAATTCCCATTTAATATATAGCTCTTCTTTTACAGGGTTGGGATAATAAGAAATTACATCTTCCTGCGAAAATTTTAGTAAATCTTCTTCTGTTAGCTCCTCTATTTCTTTAGGAGCTTCTTCTTTTCCACTAGTTGATGGACAATTTACACATAGTGATCTTTTCTTTTGATTCCCAGCGAGGTCATACTCAAATAGAATCTTGGTGCTTTGTGCCTTAGCCATACAAGAAATAATCAAGGCTAGGAGTACTATTTTTTTTCTCATTTATGTCAGAATTAATTTGTTCAAATAAATAAATTAATTCTGTAAGATTTTTACGGTTTACCACATTGTTTCTGTAGTTTCAGCTTTTTAATTTATGAATATAAATCAAGAAAAACACAATACATTAAAAATGAAATAGATACAAATAATAATCAAGAATTAAAAAATGTAAAACTTACAAAAACAGGTATATATACCCAATACTTTATAAATACTTCTATCGATGATTTCTCATGTGAATTAACCTGTTTCTTATCTCGTTTTCAATTAAAGACTGACTTTTTAATTCAATAATTAATGATATTGATTTTTTGTAAATCATGTGTAAAATGGTTCGAGAATTGTCCCGTTAGGGCTACAAGATTAAAGCAAAAGCCTGAAAATCAAGATTTTTAAGGCTTTTTTGTCGTTTGATAAATTCCACTTCAATTTCTTAAAAAATCTAAACGCCCTGTATTTTCAAGGAAAAATGTTTCAAGTCTCGTTAGGGTAAATTATTCAACAAGATATTTATCTATTTAAACAATCAAGTCCAAAAATAAATTTTCAAAACAGCAGTAAAAATGACTAAACTTTTACTGAAGCAGATTGTCCTGCGGTTGAGTCGTTTCAGATGAGTTCTGAGTGTCAAATTCTTCCTTTCAATATGGTTTGTCCCGAAACGTTTTACCGAATGCAGTTTCTCGTCAATCAAATATCTATAGTTTTTTAATCTGTCCGTAATTATCTTTTTAGCATCAGATAATTTCAAAGTTTCCAGAACACGGTTAAGCGTTTTATTGCTTCGTTTCCCAACATTAAAACTCACAACTGTTTTAGAATTCTTTTCCAAGGTATAAACCAGCCAGATATAATTTTTCTTGTGTCTGATATAAGTGCACAGCTCATCGACTTCATAAGTTTTGCCTTTGCTGATAATTGGTTTGGAAATATTTCTGGCAATTAAAACGATTCTTTTCAATAATGTCGTGGCTGATATTTTCAGTATTCTTGCCGTGCTTCTTATACCTAATCCCTCTTTAGTTAATTGAATAATATTCTGGTTTATCTCTTCCTTATAAGCCAGATATGCATAATTTTCAACTCTGGTTTTCCCGCATTTTCTGCAAATATATCTTTGATTGCCAGACTTTGTCTTTCCATACTTTATCATCTTTCGAATATCATCAACACATCTGTAACACCTAGTCTGGTTTGAGCTCATTTTTTTTCGATTTAAGGGATTATAAACTAAACCACTCTGCACTGAAAGTGCAGAGGTTTGTTTGACGAGAGACTGAAAGTCTCTCAGCTTTGAAAATTATTATCAATACTAAAAAGTCAAAAGATTATATTTTTTCGCATTACTAAAGTACTGCAATAAATTGCAGGGTTTTAAACCCCGATCTGAGACCAATAAAAAAACAGCCCAAAGGCTGTTTTAATTTTTATGCGATATTAATATAAATATCTGATTTTCTGTAAATGTTAGATACAATGATTAACTACCAACACATCTGATACATTACCAAGTTTAGCAAGTACCTCTTGTAGAATCTCTTGATCATCCTCATCATCTTCAATAATAATTATGGGTCCTTGTCTGTTAATTTAATTAGAATATAATATTTAAGTACTAAGTTACATTTTTTTTCTAAAAAAACATAGGGGTTTAGTTTGGTTTATTGCAAGGATTATCCGAAGAATAGAATAATATGGTTATAAATAGAAAGTTATTCCACTCTACTTTATTGGCTGTTTTAGCGGCAAAGTTACCTTAATCACTGTGCCGTCAAGTTGAGCAGATTTACCTACTATCTCGATACTGCCATGATGGCGTTCTACAATTTTTCGGCATAATGAAAGGCCAAGACCTGTTCCTTCATATTTTTCTTTGGGATGCAGTCGTTTAAAAGCATTGAAAACTTCTGTTGTATGTTTTGAATCAATTCCAATTCCATTGTCTTTTACAGAGATGACAATTTCATTTCCCGATTTGCTGCCGCCTATCTCAATTTCTGGGGTAACATCTTCTTTTGAAAATTTCAGTGAATTATTTATAAGGTTGTAAAATAATTGATGAATCAAAATTGGAGAACCTTCAATTATTGGCAGTTCCTCTATCGAAAGATTAGCCTTTTTCTGCTCGATTACTAATTCTAGATCTGTTGTAATGCTTTCAATTATCGCGTTTAAATTTACACTTTCAATTGGATTTCCCAACGCATTCATAGCGGAATAATTCAATATACCGTCAATCATCATAAAAATCCGGTCAGAGGCATTTTGAACCTTTTCAATGTAATGCTTTCCTTTTTCAGGCAATACCGGCTCAAGTTCATTTTTGAGTAATTCGTTAAAAATCTTAATCTTTCTTACTGGCTCTTTTAAATCGTGGCTTACTACATGAGCGAACTGGAGTAAATCTTCATTGGAACGTTTTAGCTCTTCAGTTCTCTTTTTAACCAGTTCCTTTAGCTTTTCTGCAAACTGCTTTTGCTGCGTTATATCTTGTACAATGCCCAAAACCGTGTTTATCTGCCCATTCGTGTCTGGAACCAATGTGCCTTTAATTCGTACCCAATGTAAGGATTCATCATTGTGTACAACTCTTGCTTCGTAATTTAGGTGTTTGGTATCTTGCGCATTTCTGTAGGCATGTTCCCTTGCTTCCTTATCAAGCAAATACACTCTGCCTATTAGCTCTTCGTGGGTATGGATGCCAAGAGGTTCTAATCCCCATATTTCTTCAAATCTTCCTGACGTTATGACCTCGTCGCTTAACAGGTTCACTTCAAAAATGCCCAGATCGGCAGATTGAACAGCAAGGTGCAGCTTTTCCTGAGCTTCATTCACTTGTTTATGTGCCAAATTAAGTGTTGTAACATCTAAAGCGGTATTCATAACAGCATAGATTTTTCCCTCATTATCATAAACGGGCGTAATATTGTAATTAAAATAAAATGTTTGAAGTTTACCTTCTATTAAAATATCTAGTTTGTGGTCTACAGCGATAAAGGGCTCTCCTGTACTAAGCACATTCAAAAATTGCTCAAAAATTCCCTGCTCTTTAAGTTCAGGTAGGACTTCCATATATGATTTTCCTATTACATCCTCTCCCTTTCCATATGCACTGATCATGTACTTGTTTGCTAATATAATATCAAGATTATTTCCCTCATAGATGCCTATTGGCAGTGGTGCGTCATCTACAATGACTTTAAGAAGCTGTAGATTAGGAGTCTGATTGTTCTTCATAACTGGTAGTAAATTCCATTCCGAAGATAAATTTACTAAATTAACATAAGTCTACATTACAAAATAACGACGGGAAGTTATAGTTTTTTAACTTTAATGAAAATGGAGAGGGTACCTATTTTGTTCCAAAATGTTAAGGCAGTTTGAATGTTATTCTTCATTCTAAAATTTTGTGGCAAAATCAATATACTTAGGCAATACAAAACTCTCAACAGTGTTGAGAGAAAGAAATAACCCTTTAAAATCAATATACTAAAAGACTGGTATATATTTGATTTTTAAAATTTTCCCGAACCTCGTCGTGAAGAATATTAAAAAGAATTATATATAACATATCAATCTTGACTATATTTAATATAAAAAATACTCTTTCGAAGTCTTACTTGCACAATCTCATACCTATTATTGCTAAGAAGAGAGACAAACTTAATTGTCGTGACGCTGTCACGACAAATTGCTAATCTGTAGAAAGATCTAAAATGCATAATTCAAATATTATTTTCTTCAAGGTTTCTTCCGAGATCTATTTTCTAATTGTGCCGATAATGTCGGCACAATTTATTTTTCGTATTCTGCAGTAGTTTCTGAGAGTTTTTTTCACTAAGTAAACAAAATTAATTTACCATAAAAACTATGCATCGGTAAAAGAAAAAAAAGTGATTGGTTATATCAATAATTTCTACAACACTTCCAAAAGACATTCTGATCCTGATTAAAAATAACACAAATAATTAATCACCAAATACTTAACAAGTTATCCGCTATATTCAGTTAGTAACAATCTATTTGATTTTATCTATTTTTATTACTTTTGTGTATGTTTGCAAACTACAACTAACATCCGTACTTTAAAAAAATGCTTCAAAACCAATCCATAATTCCTGATATAAAGGCAATAATTGCGAGTTCAAGGGAGAACGCAATTAAAGCTGTTGATAGTGAAAGAACTAAAATGTATTGGACAATTGGAAAACGTATTTTCGAGGAAGAGCAACAAGGAAAAGAAAGAGCCGATTATGGAACTTATTTAATTAAATATCTTGCAGAAGAATTACAACCCGAGTTCGGCAGTGGATTTTCATACCGCCAATTAAACTGGTATCGTCAATTTTACAGGACTTTTCCAATTGTGTCCGCACTGCGGACACAATTGAGCTGGACACAATACAAGTTCTTATTATCAATTGATAACCAAGAAAAAAGAGAATTTTACATTGCTGAAAGCGTAAAAAATAATTGGACGTCTCGACAATTGGAGCGTCAAATAAACAGCAGTTTATATGAACGCCTCTTAATGAGCAGTGATAAAGAAAGTGTCTTGTTAGTTTCTAAAAATGAAAAGTTACCTTCAGATGCCCGAGAAATTATTAAAGACCCCATGTATTTGGAATTCTTAGGCTTAAAACGAGAAGCTGCATATTATGAAAAAGATCTCGAACAGGCCATCATAACACATCTTCAGGAGTTTTTATTGGAAATAGGAAATGGCTTTTCTTTTGTTGCAAGACAAAAAAGAATTCATATTGATGGAGATGAGTTTTTTGTAGATTTGGTTTTTTATAATAGATTACTTCAATGTTTTGTTTTGATAGAAATCAAAACACATAAGCTTACTCACCAAGATATCGGTCAATTACAGATGTATGTTAACTACTACGACCGCATTGAAAAAAATGAAAATGAAAATCCTACAATTGGAATATTACTTTGTGCTAATAAAAATGATGGTGTAGTTAAATTCACATTACCAGAAAGCAACAAAAATATTATTGCAAGCCAATATCATTTATATCTTCCAACTGAAAAGCAGTTACTAGAAGAAGTCAACAAAGAATTAGCAAATTTTGAACAGGACAAAAATAAAATCTAAAAAAGAAATTCACACTTAATTTTTGTGGCAGAATGGCACATGGATATATTGAAAAATATGAATCCAGCAAAATCAAGTTCTATCGAGCTTGGGTTCGAAACTTTGGATAGTCCACAGAAAGGGCAATATTATAAAAGGGGCATTCCCAGTACTAGTAAACATTTCATTGTAAAACTGTCCAAATTTTATAAATTCTTTAAGGTTTATTAATGAAATAAAAAGAGCAAGTTTTAAAAACTTGCTCTCTTCATTCGCCTTAAAATTTATTAAAATCGTAGCCATGATGTTATGGATAACTATTAAGGCCTATTTCGCATTAATTTAGCAAAGGCATATAATATTATAATTCTGTTTTTGGTAATTGCAACTAACGCATTATCAAAGATATACAAAAATAAGACACACTAAAGAATTAACTTACATAATTTTCAATGCCTTTTGTTATAACTGTACTTTTATATACTATTTGAGTTTAATATCAATCATTGATTATCAAAAAATACTATGTTGCCTATAAGAATGTAAAAAATATTACAAAATATAACAATCCAATTTTATTCTCTACATCTGAATTGTACAAAACTTTAATTGTTTTTTACTAAAATTGTCAAACCTAATTCGTTCATATATTTTCTAACTGTCCGACGTGATATTATATACCCCGAATTTCGTAGTGCCACTGTAATCCGCTCGCTTCCATAACGCTGTTTAGCAGTAAAAAATATTGAATTTATTTCCTGCTTAATTAGATTTTTTCTTTTTTCCTTTTCCGTTATAAATTGATTTCTCCATCTTCGATAAGAACTTCTGTTTACGCCTAAAACCTCAGACATCATTCTGATCGAGTATAGTCTTTCATTCTCTTTCATGAAATTATAAATTGTCCGTTTTCCAAGATGAAGAGCCCTACCAGCCCTTTTTAAAATTTCAAGTTTTAAATCTGATTTTTTAATTTTTATTTCAAACTTATGAATCTTTTGTTCTTCGAGATTTAATTTTAAATAATCCTTTTCTTGAAAGCTTTCTATGCCGTACTTTTTATATTCCATACGCCATTTGCCGAATGCACCGGAATATAGATTAAGTTCATTCTCTAATTTCCCTACGCAATTTCTTTCATAACTTAGTAAAACAGCTTTCTTTTTGAAAGCAATGTCATATTTTTTTCTTATTTCTGTCATTTACCATATTTTAAATCGTCTCCGTTTTTCAGAATATCAATTACCACGCATGTTTAATTTATTAAACTCTTCTATAGATTTATAATTTAAGGCAGAATGAAGACGTACTTTATTGTACCAGTTTTCTATATATTCAAAAATATCAACTTTTAATTGTATTGCAGATCGCAAATTATTTTTATGTATCAATTCGCGTTTAAAAGAACTAAAGAAAGACTCAGAAACAGCGTTGTCCAAATGATCACCTTTACGGCTCATACTGCTTGTAATTTTATAAGAATATAGTTTGCTTGTGAAATCTCCGTTGGCATACTGAACTCCTCTGTCGGAGTGGAAAATCAGACCATTTGGAAACTTTACGGGTATAAACAGCCATTTCCAAGGCCACCAAAGTGGTCTTCTCAGTTGAGAGACCTGAACTCAAGCTCCAGCCAATAATTTTTCGGTCATATAAATCCATTATGATGGTGAGATATAAAAAACCTTTTTTTGTCTGAATATAGGTAATGTCCGAAACCCATACTTTCGAGGGAGAATTTACTTTAAAATTTCTATTTAAAATATTGGGAGCAGTGTAGTAATTATGCTTAGAATCTGTTGTTACTTTAAATTTCCTTTTTGGAATTCGACGTAATCCTAACTGTTTCATATAGAAAGAAACATGTCTTTCATTTATTTTATATCCGAGCTTGTGAAGTTCTTTAGTAATTTTATTTCTGCCATAAAGTTTTTTGAAACTGAAAAATATTGTAGTGATTTCTTCTTTTAATAATTTTATCGCCTTTTGTTTTTCCGAAATACCTTTTTTCTTCCAATTAATATACCTTCCAACTCCAACATCTAAAACCTTGCACATTTTTGTAATTGGATATGTTTTTTCATTGTCATAAATAAACTGGTAAATAACTAATTTTCCTTGAAAAAGATACGGCGTGCCTTTTTTTAAAATCTCAAATCTGAGTTCTGAATCTTTACAATCTTTCTCCAGTTCAAAACTTTTTTTCTTTTCAGGATGTACCTGTCATACCCTGATCCTGGAAAACTTCCTGTTCCAAATTTTAAATATTCCTTTCTCCATCTGCTTAGTATACAAGGCAGAATTCCAAGTTCTTCTGCAAATTCTTTAATAGTTCTTCTTTCATAACTTAACTTAACGGCATTCTCTTTAAAAATTCTGTCAAATTTTTTATATTTCTTTACCACATGCACAATATTTAAAATAATTAAAAACTAATTTAAATAAAACTACTAATATACGACAGAACTAATTCTAAGCACTATAAGGATTCCTAACTCGAATATTAAGTACTAAAAACGGATAATAATTTCTTGCAGAACTGACTCAAAAACGGAAAGCAAATTATATACACAAAATACTCTTATAAGTAATACTGCACCACAGATAATCCCTTATAAGAGCAGGTTATTGTCTCCAAAAGAGTAGAAAGTTTGGAATCAAAATACTTTTTATTTAACACTTGGTTTTAAATTTTCTAACATCGTTGGGATAAGTTCGCTTACAGTGGGATGAATATGCACCGAATCTCTCAAAACTGTATAAGGCTTTTTGGCATACATTAAATTCGTAATCCCATTTATGATTTCATCTCCCCCCACTCCTAAGATACAGGCACCCAAAAATAAATTGGTTTTTGCATCGATTATTGCTTCCATAAAACCCTGTTTCTCTGCTTTTTCTTTAGCACGATTTACTTTTGTCATGGGGCGATAAGCTACCAAAATTTCATATCCTTTTTCAATGGCTTCCTTCTTTGTCATTCCAATTCTGCCTAGCGGTGGATCAATAAATAATCCGTAGGTCGTAATTCTATCACTGATTTTTCTTTGCTTTTTCTTAAAAAGAAAATCTTCAACTATTTGAAAATCATTGTAGGAAGTATGTGTAAAAGAGCCCTCTCCATTGCAATCTCCAATGGCAAAAATGCCTTCTAGATTTGTTTGACAATAATTGTCGACTTTTATATAATTTTTGTCATCTAATTTGATAGTGGTATTCTGCAATTGCAGCGTATCAGTATTAGGGCAACGACCAATAGCTAATAACAAATGCGATCCTTTTAATTCTTTAGTATCGATTTTCAGAGTTATGCCATCCTTGTTGTTTTCTTTTATAGTAATATTTTTAGCATTAAAAACAACATCTACACCTTCTGCCTTCATGATTTCAGCCACCACATCGGTTACGGTTTTATCTTCCCTGTTGATCAATTGTTTGTTACGTTCTATAATCGTGACTTCACTGCCAAACCTTTTGAAAATCTGAGCAAATTCTAAACCAATATAACTTCCGCCAATAATGATTAAATGTTGGGGAATGTCAGTAATTTCCAAAATGTTTTCGTTAGTATAAAAAGGAACTTCCCGATATTCTTCAGGAACTACCGCCCTTGCTCCTACATTGATAAATATCTTTTTTGCTGTCAGGATTGTATCTCCAACTTTAACCTCATAGTTGCTCAAAAAATGAGCTTCACCATGATATAAGGTGATTTTTTCGTTTTTTTTAATTGCTCTTTGAATATTAGAGCGGGATTCATTCACTAACTCGTCTTTTCGTTCCTTAATCTTTTTGAGATTAGCTTTTGTACCTTCAGGAATTTCAACTCCTAAATCGTCTCCGTGAAAAGCATCCCATACCCTTCGGGCACTGGCGACATAAGCTTTTGTCGGGATGCAACCGTTGTTCACACATGTTCCTCCTAAAAAACCCTTTTCAATAATGGCAACAGTTCCTTCTTTTGATAGGCTGAACGCTAAGGGAATACCGGCTTGTCCGCTTCCAATAATAATATAATCAAAATTTTGCATAGTATTTTTGCTTTAAAAACTCTCTTGATTTCAAAAATCATTTAAACAGTCGTAATTCTGAAAACTGCTAACGCAATACAGAATAAAAAAAATTACGTTAGGTTTTTTTTCTATGGTTATCCAGGTTCCCAGACGTCAGCTTGGCCTCTCGCAAAACCGAATGTTTAAAACCATTCATTCCATTGCAATATCACCTGTTAATATCATTAAGTCAGCCCAGAAAATTTTTTGTGCGTGCTTTTGTTTTATTGCCCAAAGCAATCTTCTGGCTTTATCAAGGCTTACATCATCAGGCCAGCTATTAAGAGGAGCTAAACGCTGTTGTCCAGCTCCCGCACCACCACGTCCGTCTTGTACCCTATAAGTTCCGGCGCTATTGCCATGCCATTCGAATAAAAAGACCTTCATAATGACCAAAATCTGCAGGCCATCAATCTTGCGATTCATTCATAAGTTCATGCAAATCTTTTTTTACAGCTTCAAGATCAAGACTTTCATTTCATGCTTCCATTATGAAAAGGGCAATTACTAATGTCGATTGATTGATTTACTATATTTCAAATTTATTGCAACACTAATTTACAAACTAAATAAAAAAAATAGTATAAGTTTTAATAATAATAATAATAATAATAATATATTTTCTTATATAACAAAAATCTATATTAGTAAGGAAGGGCTATAATTTCTACAAGTAAGTCTATCGAAAAAAACCTTCAATTGTAACAACTACATTGCTATTTTTATATATTTATGGTAAAAAATAGTTAGATTAAAAAAACATTGGTTAACCATACATCTAAATTTAGCATTTAAATATATAAATATGTACTTTCTTGTTTAATTATGTTGATTCATACTGATATTTAACTTCAAAGGACTTTGAAGTACAATTTCAATACATTTTATATATTTATTAATTACGGTTCTGTCTCACCGTCAGAATCAAATATTCAGATTTCGACACAGTTCTTTATATATACGAATCGAAAAATCTGACAAGCTTTATACTTAAATTACAGCCGAAGAAATCATGGCTATGCTATATTTTATCAATTTAAATTAAAATCACAAATTAGAAAAGTATTTATGCAATTACCCTTCGAACTATATAACGAAATACTAAAAATACTTGCTCAAAATAGTACCAAAACATTCTCTTTAGAAGAATTGACAAGTAATATTTTTAGTAGCTATAACAAATCACAAGAACGAGAAAATCAGGCTAGAATTTTAGATGTCCTTATATTTTTAGAAAGCAAAGGACTTATCTTTCTAAATTCACTAACGGATGAAAGTCAAGTAAAAATAAAAACAAATTTACAAATTGTGTAAGTTATTTCCTTACTAATGATTTATTTAGTATATCTTTGGCAATGTGTTACTTGCATTTTAACAGAAACGTAATTCTCCCTAATTTATAAGCCTGTGCAAAATTAACACATAAACATGCCTTTAAAGTTGTATATAACATCATAGCAACTATTTTAAAAAGGAAAATGAAAAGAGTAAGTTTTTCTACTTGCTCTTTTCTATTTAATTGAGATCTTGATTTATTGCAAGTGTATACTGGATATATCTTTTATTTACTGTTTTTTAATTGAAGATTTCAAATTTAAATATTTTAAAATTGACAAGATCATCAAAACCTTTAAAAATACTTGACATAAAAAAAACTACAAATTGTCGATAAGACAGTTATTTTTATCAAAATATACAGTACTTTTGCATTATTATTCAAAATTAATTATAGATTCAATAACATAAACTCATAAACCACTTAAAATCAGCCTATTAAAAATTAAAAGAAAGAAAAAATATAACGTTTTTATTTTAGTGGCAACATCGTGGCAGACTAGGTAGAAAAAAATATAAAATGCAGTAAATACGCAGGTTACGGGCTTATGGTTCGAATCCTGCTCTCCCCACAAAAAGGGAAAAAGAAGTAAAAGGTCACTTTTTCAATCTTTTCAAAAACCCGAAAAAACTTTGTAAAACCTGCAAATCCTAGTATTCGCAGGTTTTTTTTATTTTATGCCTTTTTTCAATATTTACAAATCCTGGATCAACACGAAAACCTGTGGAGAGAGAAAAAAAAATACCACAGAGCACTCAAATATTTTTTACTAAGCAAGATGGATATAAACACAAAGTTCACAAAGCCAGTTCAGCACAAAGCTTTGTGAACTCTGTGTTTGTCAACACACTCTACGATAAAAAACTTTGCTTGCTTTGCGGTAAAAATCATCCAGTATATAAATGTAATCTCTTCGGGATATTTTTTTTACTCCGTTAGGAGTTTAATATTGGTAGGATAAAAATCAACCAGAAAAATATCCCGTAGGGATTAAACTTTTTAAAGCCAATTTATTTATTGAATTATTAAACGAGCAACTTCAATTAACTACTAATCTCTTTTATGTTTTTGCACAACATTTAGTCTTGATCCCACTTTTCGGCGTGGAGTTGATACGTTATTTGCGAATAAAAGCTTAGGCAGTATTGACGAGAAAGTGCAAAAAAAGGATATAGCACTTAGAATCTTATTGAAAGCTAACTTTATGAGTGCTAATTTTTACGGCATGAAAAATACAAGAAGAACATTCACATTAGGCTTCAAGATTCTGGCCGCCACCATGAGCATCCACTGCGGAAGAGTCTGTGACGTGACAAGAGAACTCGATATCAGCACAAGCACCCTGCAGCACTGGAAGAAGCTCTATCAGGAAGGCGAATTTACCACAAAAAATGCCCCAGCTGAAATATCCCATAAAAATGAACTGCTGAAGCTTCGGAAACAGATCAAAGAACTGGAAATTGAAAGGGACATCCTAAAAAAGGCTTAAAAATATCTTCTCTATGAGTGGCGAACGAAATATGAATTCATAAGAGAAAATGCAGAAATATTTCCCGTTGAGAAGATGTGCCGGATTTTTCAGATCCACAAAAGCAGTTTTTTCCGATGGAGAAAAAGAACCCCCACAGCAAGGGCACAGCGAAAAGCCTTCATCATAAACGAAATTATAAGAATCTACCACTGGAGCCAGTGCCGATACGGGAGTCCGAGAATAGCCAAAGAATTAGAAACTATCCGGATAAAAGCTTCCAGAAAATTTGTCGGGCAGATCATGAAGGAAAACCACCTGAGAAGCATTGCAAAATCGAAATAAAAAAAGGCTACTAACCCATCCCTCAGCGGCAGAACCGTCGAAAACAGATTGGAACAGATTTTTAAAGCAGGCAGAATAAATGAAATCTGGGTTTCTGATATGACCTATATCGACACAGAGGAAGGCTGGATCTATCTCACTGTGGTGATGGATCTTTTTGACCGCAAAGTGATCGGCTGGTCGATCAGCGAAACAATGAGAGCAAAAGAGACCAGCATTGCTTAGTTAACTAAAGCTCTTCTAAATCGTCGCCTGCAGCATAATCAGAAATTAATCTTTCACTCAGACCGGGGAATACAGTATACCTGCCGTGAATTTATTAACCTATTAGAGGCAAATAAAATAACCAAAAGCATGAGCCGAAAGGGCAACTGCTATGAAAACGCAGTTGCAGAAAGTTTTTTCAAAACATTAAAAGTAGAATAAATATAAGACCAAAGAGAAAGCAGAAAAATCTATAACTGACTATATAGAAAACTGTACAACACCTGCAGAAGACATTGTACACTCGAAAACTTAACAATCGCAGAGTTTCAGAATCAGCAGCTACTTAAATAATAGCGTTTTTATGACATTAGCGTTAAAGTGGGTGCACAATCGATTGATCTAAATTTAACAAGAACTTATGATAACGTTAAAAAAATTAAAGGTTCGACTTCGAAACATTGCTAAATCAAAATCTGTTATACATATTAATAATCAAAGATTTATAGCAAATTACTATTTTTTGAAAAATGAAATGATAACTAAATCAAAGCCTAACTGTAAGTTCGAAATTTTTAGAATTAATGTGTTTTTTACTTTTTTATCACAAGGGTTCGAGTCCCGTTCTCTTGCCGTTACTAAAAAAATGTAAAGCCTGAGAAATAAAATTTTCTCAGGCTTTTAAAATTTATAGTGGTCTTGATGGTGCAGAATTCGAACCATTTACAAGAAGATTTAAAAATCTTGAATAATGTTTATTAGTTTTATCTTTTAAAAATAATGATATATTAGCTATACAAATAAAGTTAACTGCTTTTTTATGAAAAGACAATACGGAATATATTTTGTTTTATTGTTTTTTGCAATTGGTTGTAAAAAGAACACAATAGACAAACTGGAAGTTACAAAAGATACTTTTAAAAGTACAACTGATATAGTAAAAACTACAGGTGATACAACTTCTAAAATTTCAAAAAAGGAAAATAGGTATGTTAATAATATTGCCGATATTTCAAAAGACTCAATTATTGCCTGTAAGTATTTTGAATTAATATATTCGACAAATGGCGCAAAAACTTGGAAAAATATTAAAACATCATTGATGTTTAAAGATATAACTTTTACTGATAAAAAGATTCTTGTTGGAATTGATAGTTGGGTAGGAATTCACGAATCGGATTATTCTCGAATACATATTTCAAAAGATTTTGGAAATTCTTGGGAAACAATAACTTTTGATACTAGAAAATTTTTTCCAATGGACGTAATTTCAAATCCAAAGGAGCAAGTTTATGTTCGTACAGTTGAAAACAAAGTCTACAAATTTCAAGGGACTGATTATAAGAAAGACTGGATATATGTAAAAACGATACCAGAAACGGAATATACAAGAGATATAGTTGATTATCCATATGGAATTAATGATGAAAGTGATAACGTGAAGCTTTATAAAAAAAGCAAGAATAAAACGGACACGTTGGTTTACTTAGATTTGTGCAGTGAAGCTAGAGAAATAGTTCAAAAAGATAAAGTGGTACATATTTCAGGAACTGGAATAGATAAAAAAACTAGTAAACAATATGGATATTACGGGCAGTTAATAGGTGATAAAACATTGAAACAATATAAATTCCCAGGTTGGTTTACAAATATTAAAAAAACCAAATTTAATGTATATATCATGTGTGAAGATGGGTTGTATATTGTAAAAGATGGAAAAATAAAACAGTTGTACTAAGTTTAGTAAAAAAATAAGATAATTTTGTTTATTTCTCTTCATTAAAAAAATTGTTATAACTCCAAATAAGTCAACTTATTTTAGGACGAGACAATCAATATGCTGACTCCAAATCAAGCTCATTTACAAAATAAAGTGAAATTGAAAAAATGGAAAAAAAAATCGGAACAAAAGTAATTCTGTTCCGATTTAATTAATTTTATGTGATTAATTCAGTCAACCTTTTTTAGGATAACTCAATGCTATTCTTTATTTTCGATCACATTATCTTTACGAGCAAATGCCTTAGGGACCAACAACTATGCCCAGCATCCTACTTTTTAACAAACCGCATCACACCATCGCCCAGTTCCGTTCTCACCCGCATTAAATAGCTTCCACTAGCAAGTTTAGTAACATTCACATCTCCTTCGGGTCCGGGTCTTACATTTTCAAGTACCGACTGCCCTAAAAGATTATACACTGTTACCGACTGAACATTAACTTGTTTGGGAATACTTATGAATACCATATCGCCCGCAGGAACAGGATAAAGCGCCAATTTAATCGTTTCAAATGATATAGTATGCAAAGACCTCTGCATCTTCACGACCGAAGTATTTGTCACAACAGGGAGATTGTAGTCAAAATAAATCGAAGCTGTATTCTCTAGCACAGCACCTTCTGTAAGCGAATTCAATGAACGAATTTTAAAAACCAAATAGCCATCATTATTCTCATCAGCAAACCCAAGCTGTATGTTGTTGAACATAAACTCGACCTGATTACCTTGTATCACGCGGGTAGTAAAAGGATGGCTACCGTCTACTGGACTCAAACTAGCGATATCAAATTTAGGGGTATCAATCATATCGGTCACCTTAATGTTTTGCGCTGATGCCGTACCCAAATTCTCGAATCGGATGCGGTAATACATATAATCACCTACATGTTCAGGACGCACATAGTCACCTCCGAGGCAAATCTTATCATTAGGATCAAACGAATTTACTACCGTTTGCTCCAATGTCGCTTCATCATTTGTCGCAACTTCGTCTTGAGCAATGTTTGCCACTGCTGAAAATTTCAATACATCATTGGCATTTAGTGGTGGCGTATCGGTAGGGGTGTTTAAGTTTAGTTTTACAATATATTTAACTTCAGATAACGGCAATAAACCCTCAACATTCCATGTCACCGAGCCAAAACCTTCGCTTGCGGCCAAAGGGGTACTTTGGATATATTCCGCCGTAGCGGCATTGTACGTAAATCGTACAGTACCTGTTGCCGTTTGATTGCCATTGTTCCTAACCAAAACTTTATAATAGGCATCAAAACCTGGTCTCGCTCTGTCAATTGGCACTATTACAACCGACAAATCATGGTGGCTTCCCACTGCGGTCACACAGAAATTCTGGTTTGCATAATTCGTTGCCGATGGCATATTCAGACTGATACTTGATGGCGAAACGCTGAACCAAGTCGGATTATCAAGTATAGGCGTGATAACACTTGTGCCATTTTTGAGCATGACGCCATGGTAACCATTGGAACTGGAATAATAAGAACTTTGGTTCGTACCGTTCACCAGTTTGTACTTAAGGTACGGAAATCCGGGATCGGCATCGGTACACCCATTATTTTGCAAGTCAAGTCGGGTATAGCCGTTTACAAGGTAGCTATCAGTACCTAGCAAGCGAATCATGTTAGTCTTATTAGACTGACCTCCAATATTTCCATAATCACCGCAGTGCAAAATCATACCGTTAGGTTGCTGCACGACCCTGCGCACCTCCGAGTATTCTGTAATCCTAACGCTAGTACCAGCCGTCGATGGCGAAAAAGAATAAGTTACTGAACCGTTTGGTAACAGCATAGCAATACCATAAATACTGCTCGCGCTAAAATACCTCCAATCAGGATATTGCCGTTAGGTCGCACCAAAATGTCATTTACCACAGGTTCTGTGTCATATATTGGAGATGTAAACGTGTTGTCATAACTTCCGTCGGGGTGCAGCCGTGCTAAGCTCTTAGAATTGTTTCCGTCGCATGTATCGAACCTTCCGCCCACTAGTATTTTTCCGTCAGGCTGTAATGCCAATGAAGACGTATAACCATTCCGACCTATAAAACTTGTACTGATATCAAATGTTGGATCTATTGTGCCGTTGGCATTTAGTTTTTCAATATGGTAGTACGTAACCGCCCCTCCTGGATCTAACATTGAGCCGGCTACAATCAACTTGCCATCAGGCAATACCAATACGGCCCTGCAAGACTGTATTTCGGGATGCTCATCATAAAAAGTGGTATCTAAAGCACCATCTGCGGTCAGGCGAAGCAGTTTTTTAGAAGAGTCATTTCCAACCAGTAACTTCCCGTCTGGCAACAAGGTCAAACAGTAGATATAAGAAGATGTTGGCAAAGCTGGCGTGTCGAAGGTTGTATCAATACTACCGTCGGTGTTCAGCCGAATCATAGGTTTGATTACACCTGCTACGGTAAATTGGGAGCCCAATATAATTTTGCCATCGGACTGTATCAGTATCAGACATTTATGCCCATTTGCCGTATTATCGGTCAATATCTTAAAAGCAGCATCACTCGAACCGTCTGCATTGAGTCGTTCTATGGTTCGCGTCCATCCCGTATCGTAATCATATTGGGTAGCCTCAATGACAATTTTGCCATCGGACTGAAGCGCCATATCGTTGACTTGTTTTTCATAATTATTCCAAACCGTAGCAGGAATAAATCCCGGATCGGCACTAGCTGCATTTTGCGCTTGAAATAAAGAAGGAAGTAACAACAGTGAAAGTAATATTTTTCGCATATTTCAGATTTTGGCTAAAGATAGTAAAGTAATGATAAGAAACGTATTTAAATTGCAAGTGATGTGGAAGTTTAATGTGTAGTTATAGAACTTTCGGGGTTTCCATTCTTTATTCTTTATCGCTACTTTTTGTGACACATTTTGAATACCATCATTGCGCCACCAAATTCCATCACATCAACATTAAACAATGTAAGAACAAAGACATCCTGATTAATATTTCCTTGAATTTTATCAAAAATTTATATTACAAAATAAACTGGAGTTGCTGCCTTTTTCGCGACTAAAAGCTTAGGCAGTATTGATGAGAAAGTGCAAAAAAGAAGGATATAGCACTTAGAATTTCTTATTGAAAGCTAACTTTATGAGTGCTAATTTTTACGGCATGAAAAATATAAGAAGAACATTCACATTAGGCTTCAAGATTCTGGCCGCCAGCATGAGCATCCACCGCGGAAGATCAACCAAAAAATATCCCGTAGGGATTAAACTTTTTAAAGTCAATTTATTTATTGAATTATTAAACTAGCAACTTCAATTAACTACTAATCTCTTTTGTGTTTTCCACAACATTTAGTCTTGATCCCATTTTACCCATAACCTCAGAAAAAGTTATGGAATATCTTTTACGAAAAATTACACAAGTATTAAACTCCTTTTCAATTCCAAACAGAAAATTTAAAGCAAGCCTGTACAGATATTAATGTAGTCATGAGCAAGGGTCTTCTATTTAGTAATCAACACAATACTGGTTTTAGCATACTGGTTAATTGCAATTTTTACCTCATCAAAATTGGGTGCTGAGAGTTTTGGTTTATAATTTTTAGAAAATCCAAATCCTTCTGTCGGATAACCAATAATATTTCTATCACATTTTCCGTTGTTATTCAAGTCTTGATAAACAGCAATAGCATAATTGCCATCCGGTAGGTTTTTGAACGTGTAGACTACTTTATTTTCTGAAGCTTTTACTTTTCCGGTGGCAATCTGTGACTCATTATCAAGAAATCCTTTCTCTTTATCGTACAATCCAAAAAAAACAGATCCTTTCCCGGGTTTTACGCCCGATACTTCAACGCTGAAATTATGTTGTGCAAACAGTGCTGAATTAACTGTTATAAGTATTATCAAGCTTATCATTTTAATTTTCATAAGTAATATTTTTTTAGGATTTACAATAGAACCTTTTCTAGCTTCTCTTTCTCTAATTGGTTAAAAAAGTGATTCATTTTTTTAAGATTCCCTTTTTTAAACGCCTGGTAGGGTTCTGATTGTGAAAGCAGCCATTTTTTTATAATACTTTTAAAAATGAAGGTAATTTTTTTTTGGAGAGGATGAATTTTCAGACGTACCATCTCGAAATAATCGTTCAAATTTTGCTGTCGAAAACCTAGAATATTTTCCAAATCTTCACCATCTTTTAAAATCCCGCAGTGAAAATTTTTCTCTGCAAACGACTTTTGTGGAAAATAAGCTTCACCTAAGCCAAATTCAGCAAACATTTTGTCTAGAAAAGATCCATAAGTAATAACACAATCCTCTCCCCCTCCCAAATTGAATATTTGCTTCTCCAGTTTTTTTTGGTTTTCAATTGCTTTAGCAAAAGCTCTACCCGTATCTTTTGGAGTGCAGATTTCCATTGGTGTATCCAGCGGCATATGAAACATTAATTTGGATATCTTATGGTTACCCATAATTGCAGCCAGACGAAAAATACTCCATGATAATTTGGATTTTCCAATCAACGACTCACACAACACCTTTGTTTCTCCATACTGATCACCGGGACTGGGCTGCAAAATATCATTGACACTTATCTGAGGATTCTTCATCCGATCACCATAAACTGAAATACTGGAACTAAAAATCAAATAACAATCCGGTGAATTCTTTTCTAAAGCGTAAATAAGATTTTCAGTCCCTCTCACATTGACACTGTAAGCCATATCTGGATTTATATCTGCAAGAGGTGGAATAACCGCTGCCAAATGGATAGCTACATCCTTATTTTGGGCAACTTTTAGCACTTCTTCCCTATTGCTGATGTCACCATATATAATCTCTACACGAGATCGAAAGGGAGTCAGTTTTTTTACCGAATTTTTGGTTTTTAAATCAAAAACCGTTATTTCATAATCCGTATGCTGAACCAGATGCTGCAAGGTTTCAAATCCTACAGTTCCAGATGCACCGGTCAGAAGTATTTTTTTTCGTGATATCTTATTTTCCATTTTTTTTAATTTAACATTGTCCTTTTCAATCCTCTTAAAGTTTGATCAAAAAGCTATATTTGTTATACAATATGTTCAATATTTAACTTTGTGTTCTTTTTGATTATTACGTAAAACTATTAAAGAAAATATATTTGCTGTTTCAAAAAAGGATTTTAGTGTACATTAGCGAACAAAAACTAATGCTTTTGTAGCGTATATAAAATAATTTGTGATGGATTTAAGAAAAGACAGAAGGGTTCAGTATACTAAAAAAATATTACGTGAGGCATTATTTAGTTTGCTGAACGAAAGGGAATTGAGCGAAATTACCATAACCGAACTGTGTAAAACAGCCGATGTCAACCGCAATACATTTTATCGGCATTATAATATTCCGCTAGATATACTTCTTGAAATAGAAGATGATGTTTTTGAAAAACTCTCAGCGGTTTTGCGTAAAAGCACCAATATGGATGATGTGATACTGCTCAGCTGCCAGTTACTGGAAAGCGATAAGCAAATGAGTAAAATTGTGTTTACAAAAGCAGATGGAAGCGGAATTCTGTCGCGAATCCTGAGAAGTGTTCGGACTAATTTTCCAGTTGAAAATCAAATAGAACTTACTGCCGAAGTAAAGCCTTTTGCTGAAATGGCATACCAATTTGGCGAAAAAGGAAGTATTGCTGTCATCAAAAACTGGATAGAAAATGATTTCTCTATTCCTGCTGAAAGTATTGCACAAACGATAAGTTATCTGGTAAATAAACTTAATAAATTATAGCAATTTTTATAACCACCAATTCCTAATCCAATCTCCCAAAGCAAAGTAAACAAGTATCATGGATTTTAAAAGAATTGGTTGATGTTCCTTTAACGAATAACCTAAAAATCCAATTGCATTTTTCGAACTAAAAAAGATCTAAATATGATACTTTTCTTTTATCTTCTTAAGTTCTTTTTCTAATCTGATCAATACATTCATGCCTAATTGAGACCTCTTAATTTCCTTTTTGAGTGATTGGAGTGGATCCCATTTTTGCCATAGAAAGCTAAGACGGTTTTTAAAGGTATTTCACGAGGCAACTTAATCAATAATAGTTTTTCCAACAAAAAAAATCCTCATCAAATAAATGATGAGGATTTTCAAAAGAAAGGCGACGACATACTCTCCCACATAACTGCAGTACCATCTGCGCAGGCGGGCTTAACTACTCTGTTCGGGATGGGAAGAGGTGAGCCCCGCCGCAATAACCACCTTAAGGTTGTTA
>NZ_JBIPCQ010000008.1:0-259233 GCF_044006475.1 Flavobacterium sp. FlaQc-47
GGTCGAAATGACAAAAATGCGTAGAAACTTTGACAAAGATTGGATTAGGCATAATGTTTTAAACACATAGAAACATAGATTAATTTGATCAAGTTGAAAAAAGAATATTAAAAAGAAACTAGTTTCTCAAACATAGCTATGTGTTAAACACATCTCGTGTGATTTCTCCCTTTGGTCGAAATGACAAAAATGCGTAGAAACTTTGACAAAGATTGGATTAGGCATAATGTTTTAAACACATAGAAACATAGATTAATTTGATCAAGTTGAAAAAAGAATATTAAAAAGAAACTAGTTTCTTAAACATAGTTATGTGTTTTATTTCAAGTGAAACGCCTTTTTTAAGCTATGAAAAACTATGTCTCTATGTGTTTAAAAAAAATACACAAACCAAAAACTAAAAAACTAAAACAAAATAAACCATAAAATAGAGTAAAGATGAAAAGAGGAATATTCATAATAGCAATATTATTTTCAGTTCAAATGTTTTCGCAGGCAATTTATGAAGATGAGCGTTACGTGCCGGAAACAGATCCGTTAGTACTGAAAAACCTGGACGAATGGCAAGGCAAAAAATTTGGATTATTAATGCACTGGGGAACTTACAGCGAATGGGGAATCGTAGAATCATGGTCAATTTGTCCGGAAGATTATGGATGGTGTGAACGTAAAAAAGGAAGTAATCCGGGCAATTATAATGAATACGTAAAAGAATATGAAGGATTGAAAAAGAAATTCAATCCCGTAAAATTTGATCCTGCAAGATGGGCAAAAGCAGCCAAAAATGCCGGAATGAAATACATGGTTTTTACCACAAAACACCATGATGGTTTTAATATGTACGATACTAAATATTCTGATTATAAGGTAACTGACAAAGAATGTGCTTTTAGCACCAACCCAAAAGCAAATATTGCAAAAGAAATTTTCAATGCTTTTAGAGCCGAAAATATTTCAACTGGAGCGTATTTCTCAAAACCGGACTGGCATAATGAGAATTACTGGGATCCTTATTTTCCTCCATTCGACAGAAACGTAAATTATGATCCGGCTTTATATCCTGAAAAATGGCAGAAATATGTTGATTTCACCCACAACCAAATTTTAGAATTATTAACTGATTACGGTAAAATTGATATTTTATGGTTAGATGGAGGATGGGTTAGAAAAAGAGATCAGCAAAACCTAAAAGAAAACTATGATGAAAAGTTTGCCGAAAACGAAGCAAAAAATGGTTTCATCAAACACAGAGTAGTTGATCAGGATCCTAAAATGGATGAATTAGTTATAAAAGCAAGACAAAAACAACCGGGATTAATTGTTGTTGACAGAGCCGTTCACGGTAAAAACCAAAACTATTTAACTCCTGAAAACAGGGTTCCTGAAAAAACATTGCCTTACCCTTGGGAATCTTGTATTACCTCCGGTGGCGGATGGTCATACACTCCGGATGCTACCTATTTAACCGGGCGACAAGGTATTCATATGTTGATTGATGTGGTAGCAAAAGGTGGCAATTTATTATTGAATATTGCACCAAGCCCTGAAGGTGAATGGCAACAAGGTGCTTATGATTTACTCGCAGCTTATGGCGACTGGATGAAAGTAAACAGCACCGCTATTTATGACACAAAACCTATTGAACCTTTTAAGGAAAATAACATTTGTATGACACAAAATAAAACAGGAAACGTATTTTTGTTTTATTTAGCCAAAGAAGGAGAAACTAAAATTCCTGCTGAAATTGTTGTAAAATCGATTAATCCTAAAAAAGGAACAAAAATCACGATGTTAGGTTCTAAAACTTCATTGAAGTGGACGAAAGAAACAGAAGGGTTTAAAGTTACAATTCCTGAAAATTTAAGAAATAATCTACCGGCAAAAGAAGCGTGGACTTTAAAAATTGAAGCGATTAACAGATAGAGCATTAATTATGATTTTTAATAAAAGGATTACCACACAAACAGCATGTTTTTTTTACATGCTGTTTTTTAGCATCAGTATTTTTTCACAGGAACCGGCAGATTTTGTCAATCCGTTTATTGGGACATCCAATTATGGAGCAACATTTCCCGGACCAATTGCGCCAAGAGGTATGGCAAGTATTAGTCCGTTTAATGTTGCCGGAAAGCAAAATAAGTTGGAAAAAGACAGTCAGTGGCTGTCGAATCCTTATGTGAACGAGAATACATTTTTAACCGGATTCAGTCAGGTTAATATCAGTGGTGTTGGTTGTCCGGATTTAGGCGTTTTGTTATTAATGCCCACAACAGGAAAAGTAGAAACGAATCATTTAAAATACGGTTCCACTTATTCTAACGAAGTGGCTAAAGCAGCATATTATAGCGTTAATCTTGATAAATATAAGATCAAAGCAGAGTTTACAGCCTCTACAAGAGTGGGTGTAAGCAAATTTACGTTCCCAAAAGGGCAATCTAATATTTTACTGAATCTGGGTTTAGGTTTAACAAATGAAGAAGGCGCGATGGTAAAAGTAGTGTCGCCTACAGAAATTGAAGGAATGCGTTCCGTAGGCTCGTTTTGTTATAATAGTCCTGAGGATGCCTATCCGGTTTATTTTGTGGCTAAGTTTTCTAAACCCGCGGATAAATTTGGCGTTTGGAAAAAACCAACAAAATATGAAGGTGTCGAAGCACAATGGATGACCTATAACGACAAAACCAGAATGATGGATAATACCATTAAAACGGTTATTGGCGACAGCATTGGAACTTATTTTACATACAAGTTCAATAAAGAAGAAGTTGTTGAGGTTAAAATTGGCGTTTCGTATGTGAGTATTGCGAACGCGCGTGAAAACTTAGAAAAAGAAACCGGAAACAAATCGTTTGAAACAGTTTACAAGGAAACGTATAACGAATGGAACGAAGAACTTTCTAAAATTTTAGTTGAAGGCGGTTCAAAAGATGACAATACGATTTTTTACACAGCATTATACCACACTTTAATTCATCCGAACATTTTAAATGATGTCAACGGAGAATATCCGGTAATAAAAAGAACCAAGATTGCTAAAACCGATGGAACACGTTATACGACGTTTTCATTGTGGGATACGTATCGAAACATGCATCCGTTAACGTCTTTGGTTTATCCCAAACAACAATCTGATATGATAAAAAGCATGTTGGAAATGTATGATGAAAATGGCTGGCTGCCCAAATGGGAATTAAATTCAACAGAAACATTTACCATGGTGGGAGATCCTGCAAGTATCGTTATTGTCGATGCGTGCTTAAAGGGAATTCAGGATTTTGATATTTACAAAGCCTACTTTGCCATGTTAAAAGGAGCCGATGATACAGAGAATAATCCGTTACGTCCCGGACTTAAAGAATATATTGAAAAAGGATATTTGTCCACTAATTATCGTGGACCGGTTTCTACCACGCAGGAATACAATACGTCAGATTATGCCATTTCACTTTTGGCGAAAGCCTTAGGTAAAAAAGATGATTACAAGCGTTTTGCAAAACGTTCACTTTCGTACCAAAAATTATATGACAAAGATTTAAAATTATTTCGACCAAAACTGCCTAACGGAAAATGGTACGAACCTTTTGATCCTGCCTCCGGAGCAAATTTTGAAGAGAATGTTGGTTTTATCGAAGGCAATGCGTGGCAATATAATTTTATGGTACCACATGATATGAAAGGATTAATCAAATTAATGGGCGGTGAAAAAGCTTTTTCTGATCAATTGCAAAAAGTGTTTGATACCAAGCAATTTGATATGGCAAACGAACCTGATATTGCAAATCCGTACCTATTTAATTATGTAAAAGGCGAAGAATGGAAAAGTCAGGAAATGGTCAAAAAACTGGTTGGAGAATATTTCCGGAACAAACCAAACGGATTACCCGGAAACGATGATACCGGAACAATGTCGGCGTGGTTGGTGTATTCTATGATGGGAATTTACCCAATATCGCCCGGAGATCCTGTTTATACCATTACAGCACCAATGTTTCATAGAATCACGATCAAATTAGATCCAAGGTATTATAAAAAAGAAAGCATTGTAATTGAAAGACAAATCAATAATGATGGAAAAATCAATTCGATTGAAATAAACGGAAAACCACTTAATAGCTTTTTTATTTCGCACGATGATTTCGTGAATGGAAAATTACTAAAAGTGATCCAAAATTAAAACAACACTACTATGTTACAATTACGAATGAAAAAAACAGCCATTATTTTCATAATGGCTGTTGGTTTTTACAACCACGGTTACGCACAAAAAAAATATCCGTACCAGGATCCAAAATTACCCGTTGAAGAAAGGCTAACCGATTTATTAAGCCGAATGAGCCTGGAGGAAAAAGTACGCCAGATGGACATGTACAAAGGGGAGTTTTTTAAGGAAAAGGAAGATTTCTCTAAATCAAAATCAGATCTTAAAATAGGAAATCTGGGAATTGGAGCCATTCACGATATTTACCCTCGATCAGCAAAAATGATCAATGAGCTACAAAGCGAGGTAATTAAAAAGAACAAATGGGGAATTCCTGCGCTTATTATGTGCGAGATGCTTCACGGTTATTTAGATGACGGCAGTACGGCTTTCCCAATGAATATAGGTTTAGGAGCTACGTGGGATACAAATCTTCTGGATAAAGTGGGAAAAGTTATTGGTACAGAAGCCAGAGCGCACGGAGTTCATTTTGGTTTAGGACCCAATCTTGACGTTGGACGCGAACCTCGTTGGGGAAGAGTTGCGGAAACTTTTGGTGAAGATGTGTATTTAGTTGGTGAACTGGGAACTTCGATGATTAAAGGAATGCAGGGTGATGATTTCAAATCAGATCGTTCGATAATTGCAGAACCTAAACATTTTGCCGTGCACGGGATTCCGCAGGCCGGAGGAAATTCTTCTCCTGTTTTAGTTGGAGAACGCAGCGCGCGCGAAGATTTTTTGCCATCATTTCGAAAAGCATTTACAAAAGGAAACGCATTAGGAACCATGTGTGCCTACTCTGAACTGGACGGAATTCCTTGTGCTGCCAATCACTGGTTATTGACAGATGTTTTAAGAAAAGAATGGGGTTTTAAAGGAATTGTAGTGTCAGATTTAGGGGCTATAAAATACCTTCAAACCACGCATCATGTTACAGATTCACCTAAAGAAAGTATTAGAGAAGCAGTTGCAGCAGGAGTTGATATGCAGTTTTATGATTTTACAAATGAATTCTGGCAACAAAGTCTTATTGAATTGGTAAACGAGAAAAAACTAACAATGGCACAAATTGACCGTGCTGCCGGAGGAGTTTTAAGATTGAAGTTTTTATTGGGATTATTTGAAAATCCGTACACGGATAAAAATTTAATTAAAGAACGTTTTCATTCAAAAGAAAATCAGGATATCGCTCTAGAAGCCGGACATAAATCTATTGTTTTGTTGAAAAACGACAATAATATTTTGCCTTTAAAAAAGGATATTCAAACGATTGCTGTTATTGGTCCAAACGCTGATGCTTCAAGATTAGGAGGATATTCGGTAAAAAATAAAGTAGGGACAACCGTTCTCGAAGGCGTAAAACAAGTTGTGGGCGCGAAAACAAATATATTATATGAAGAAGGTGTTTCGTTAATTGTAAAAGGACAAATAATTCCGTCAAAATATTTATTCACGCCAGATGGCTCACAAAACGGATTAAAAGGCGAATATTTCAATAACAGAAGCGTTGAAGGAACTCCGGCATTAACCCGTATTGACAGTCAGTTAGAGTTTGACTGGCCGTGGTCTCCGGGAGACGGCGTTACAGATGATGATTTCTCGATTCGATGGACAGGATATATTCAGTCAGAAAAATCATTTGACGGTTGGTTGGGTTTAAGTTCAGATGACGGAATCAGAATGTGGATCGACGATCAGTTGGTAATTGACAACTGGACAAAAGGTGCTACAAGTATGGTAACGACTCCAAAAAATATTGAAGCAGGTAAAAAATACAAAGTTCGCATAGAAATGTGGGAAGGCGGTTGGGGAGCCAGAGCGCACTTGCGTTGGAATCTTGAAAAAGTAAACTTTCAGCCGGCAATTGATATTGCTAAAAAAGCAGATGTTGCCATTGTAGTTTTAGGAGAATCAAACGAATTGGTGGAGGAAAACAGAGATGTAGCTTCTTTAGACTTACACGGAATGCAACAGGAATTGATTGAAGCGATTCAGAAAACAGGAACTCCGGTTGTTTGTGTGTTGTTAAACGGTCGTCCGCTTTCAACAAACTGGATCTCAGAAAATATTCCTGCACTTGTCGAAGCCTGGTTTCCGGGTGAAGCAGGAGGAAAGGCTGTAGCCGATGTATTATTCGGGAATTACAATCCGGGAGGAAGATTGCCAATCACGATTCCTAAATCTGTGGGACAGTTACCTATATATTACAACCAGAAACCATCTGCGATTCACAGATATGTTGCTGAAAGTGAAAATCCGTTATATACATTTGGTTACGGATTGAGTTATACAACGTTTGTTTATTCAAACCTTGCCATCAGTTCAAAGGAAATCAAAACCAATGGAGAATTAAAAGTAAGCGTAGACGTTAAAAACACTGGAAATTTTGATGGAGATGAGGTGGTTCAATTGTACATTAATGACGTTTACAGCAGCGTAACAACGCCACGAAAAACATTAAAAGGTTTCAAACGATTGTTTATTAAAAAAGGAGAAACTCAAAAAGTTGAATTTACATTAACTGCAGATGAATTATCATTGTGGAATCGTGATATGAAAAATGTAGTGGAACCGGGCGATTTTGAAGTTATGGTAGGTGGAAACTCAATTGACCTGCAAAAAACGGGATTTAAGGTTTTGCAATAAATAGGGATAAATGAATAATTATATTTAATGTTTTAAGTATATAATAAAGAATGTATTTATAAAAGATCGAAATCAATTAGATTAATTGATAAAAAACCCGCCTAAATAAGGCGGGTTTTGTTTGTAAATTATAAGTTTTTTACGGGTTTAAGTGTTAAAGTTTACCCAACACCTTTTCAAAGTTGTCATTTGTCGAAATAATATTCTGTTAACAAAATGTATTCTTAAGTTTAACATGTTATTAACTCTAAAAAAACAACTAAATATGACTAAGAACGTACTAAAATTACTGTTTGTTCTTTGCTTGTTTGCATTCCAAAGCTCACAGGCACAGACTACAGTAAAAGGAACGATAACAGATGCTACAACGGGAATTCCAATTCCGGGTGCAAATGTTGTTGTTAAAGGAACCAAGACGAGTGCATCATCAGATTTTGATGGTAAGTACAGTATTAGTGTTCCCAATCAATCATCAGTTTTGGTTTTCACTTATGTAGGTTCTGCTCCAAAAGAAATTTCGGTAGGAACACAAACTACAATTAATGCAGCGTTAGGCGCAGCGACTCAGCAATTAGGGGAAGTTGTTGTAACCGCTCTTGGTATTAAAAGAGAAAAGAAAGCCATCACATATTCCGCTCAGAATATTTCAGTCGATGAGCTTTCAGAAGCAAGATCATTAAACGTTGCCAACTCACTTTCAGGTAAAGTTGCGGGTCTTAACTTCTCAACAACTTCAAATGGTGTAGGAAGTTCATCCAGAATTACATTAAGAGGAAACAGATCCCTTACCGGTAACAATCAGCCAATGTATGTGGTAGATGGTGTACCTATCAGTAATGGTACAACAACCGGTAATCCGGATATCGATACGGGAGGAACCACTCAGCCTGACGGTATTTCGAACATTAATCCTGAAGATATTGCTTCGATGACAGTTCTTAAAGGACCATCTGCAGCAGCACTTTACGGAACAAGAGCAAGTAATGGTGTTATCGTTATAACTACAAAATCAGGTAAATCAGGAAAAACTTCAGTTTCGGTATCGTCTAACTTCATGGCTTCATCTGCTTACAATTTGATGAATTTACAAAATGAGTACGGACAAGGAACTTTAGGTGCTTACAACCAGACTTCAAGCTCAAGCTGGGGAGGAAAACTGGACGGAAGTCAGGTTCCCGCTTGGCAATTAGTTCGTAATCCTAATTATGCAGGACCTGCAACAACAAGTTACAGCCCGCAACCGGATAACGTAATTGATTTTTACAAAACAGGTTATAATTTGGCAAATTCATTGACTGTTACTACAGGAAATGAAAAAGCTCAGGGTTATTTCTCCTATACAAATACAACTGCTCAAGGTATCGTAGGCGGAAATGAATTGAACAGACACAATCTTAACTTAAGACTGACAAGTAAAATATCTGATAAATTGTCATTAGATGTAAAAACAAACTACATCGTTCAGGATATCGATAATTTATTGAGAACAGGAGAAGAATCTATTGGTACATCTGCTTATTTATTGCCTCGTAGTATTAAATTCAGCGAATACAAAGATTTTGAATACAGAGATGCAGCAGGACAATTGCAACAGAACTATTTCTTAGACGAAGCCGGAGCTCCAGGTGGAAACCCATATTGGTCTGCTTTGCGCGATGATTCACGTAAAGATAAAAGAAACAGATTTATAGGTCTTGCGTCTCTTAAATATGATTTTACAAATACAATAAGTTTACAGGTTAGAACTGGTTTAGACCAAATGACAAACAAGAATGTTAGAAACAGATATGCTACTATCGCTTTTAACAACAATCTGGGTTCCTACAGCGAATCTTATGAAACAGTAAGCGAATTCAATACGGATGCGTTACTTTCATACAACGAAAAATTTGGTGATTTCTCTATCGGAATTAATGCCGGAGCGAATACTTTACAACAAAATAGTTCTTCGTTATATTCAGGAGGAGTGTTAAGTAAAAGAAACTTTTTTGCCTTATCAAATGTTTCAACGGTTCAGTCGACTTCTACATCTTCAGAAAAACAAATTAACTCCGTTTATGGTTTCTCACAAATTGGATTCAGAAATTATTTGTTCCTTGATTTAACAGCAAGAAATGACTGGTCATCTACTTTACCGGCAGAAAACAGATCTTTCTTTTATCCATCTGTAGGTCTTTCGGGCGTTATTTCAGATATGGTAACTTTACCGGAAGTAGTAAGTTTTGCAAAATTAAGAGGTTCGTATGCAAAAGTAGGTAACGATACAGATCCTTATCAAACAAGTTCAAGATTATCTTATATTGGTGGTAACGGTGGTATGCTGTATTCTCAAACAACAGCTGCAAACCCTAATTTAAGACCGGAAATGTCAAGTTCAGTTGAATTTGGTGCTGATATTAAATTTTTCAAAAACCGTTTAGGATTAGATTTTACTTATTTTAAAACCAATACAAAAGATCAGATTTTCTACATCAATACTCCGGAATCTTCTTCGACTTCAAGAGCGGTTGTTAATGGTGGGGAAATTCAAAATAATGGTATCGAGCTTGTACTTACTGCAACTCCTGTTCAAACAGAAAACTTCTCCTGGGACATTACGGCAAATTATGCTGAATACAAATCTGAAGTAAAATCTATTTACGGAGGAAGAGAAGAATTAGTACTTGGCGAAGGACGTTTAGTAAGAAGTAAAGTTATTCAGGGTGGTGAATATGGAGATTTATATATTAAAGGTTTCCAAAGATCTCCTGACGGAAAAATTATTGTAAACAGTGCAGGTATTCCGCTTGCGACAAATAGTTTTGATGTTCGTGCCGGAAACTTTAACCCGGACTGGACAGCAGGTTTAAAAAACAACTTTAAATACAAAGATTTCTCTTTAAGTTTCCTTGTTGATTTTAGAATTGGTGGTGAAGTTATATCATACACTCAGGCAAGACAGGCAGGTTTAGGAGTAAGTGATGTTACTCTTGCAGGAAGAGAAGGCGGAATTGTTGTTGACGGTGTTGTTGCAACTGGCGGAGGAACTTATGTTCAAAATACCACAAGTATAAATGCAGAACAATACTGGACAGCAATTGGGCAAAGAACTCCTATTGCAGAACCTTTTATTTATGATGCAACAAACATCAGATTAAGAGAACTTGTTTTTGGATACTCTTTACCAAAACGTATTTTGGCAAATTCAGGTTTTACAAATATTGATTTTTCATTAGTGGGCAGAAATTTATTCTTCTTTGTGAACAAAGCTAAATATTTTGATCCTGAAGCGGGTGCAGGTACAGGAAACTTGCAAGGTATCGAATCTTTCAACATTCCTTCAACGAGAGATTATGGAGTAAATGTTAAATTCGGATTTTAATTAAAAAAAGAGACATCATGAAATATAGTTTTAAAATAAAAACATTGGGAGTTGCTTTAGCACTGGTTTCTGTTTTTTCAAGTTGTACAAACGACTTTGATCAAATAAATACCGATCCTAATTCGCTTACCGAAGATCAGTTAGATGCTACAATGGCAGGACCATCGTTTGCCTCTGCGCTTTATGCCGGAATTCACAACGGATCTTACTCATCACCGGGTGTTGATGATCAGGGAACCTGGGGTATTGCAACAGGAATTTTATCTTCGACTTTTATTCAATATCTAAATTGCGGATATGGAACAGAGAGAAATGCATTCGTAAATGGTTACGAAGGACGTGGATGGACAAGATTTTACACCGTTGCTGTACCTGCTTTAAACAATGCTATAAAAGCATCTGAAGGAAATGCCGAAGCTTTGGCAATTCTTAAAATCTGGAAAGTTTTCATGTACAACCAAATGGTTGATGCTTACGGGCCAATTCCTTACACAGAAGCAGGTAACAAAAAAGAAAAAGTGCCTTATGACAGCGTAGAATTTATTTACGAAGATTTCTTTAAATTACTTGACGAAGCAAATGCTACATTAAGCGGTTCTTCGATGGTAACAGTGGCTTCATTTCAGCCTAACGATCGTTTGTATGCTGGTAATGTGGCAAATTGGAGAGTATTTGGAAACAGTTTAAGATTGCGTTTAGCATTAAGAATTTCTGATATTCAGCCTGCAAAAGCAAAAACACAAGCCGAAGCTGCTGTAGCTGCGGGAGTTATGCAAACAAATGAGCAAGGTGCCTTCTTTAAAGCAAGTAACATTACGCCAAACAATTTGAACATGATCGTTAACAGCTGGGGTTATACTATGACAGCTTCTATGGAAAGTATTCTTGTAGGATATAACGATCCTAGGTTAGCTAAATGGTTCTCTAAAATTGATACCGGTGTTTATCGTGGTCAGCCTATTGGTGGTCTGGAAGATCAGTTTGGAACCACTAAATTCTCTGCTTTTAACAATGACATTATGGGTAATGGTGCAGCAGGAAATCTTAGTGAAACTAAAAACATTGAAGTATTCATGGCTTCAGAAAACTATTTCAGCAGAGCTGAAGGTGCTTTGAACGGATGGAATATGGGCGGTACTGCACAAGGTTTATATGAAGCAGGTATCAGAGCTTCGTTAGCACAATGGGGAATTACTGATGCTGCGGCAATAAACGCTTACATTGCAGGAAATACATTGCCAACTTTGCCAAATGTATTAACAGTTTATCCAACTTTAGATTTACAGGATATACCAGTAAAATTACCGGTTGCCTGGTCAGCGGCAGCTGCAAGCCAACGTACTCAAATTGCGGTTCAGAAATACCTGGCTATTTTTCCTGAATCCTGGGAATCCTGGGCAGATTTACGCCGAAGTGATGCTAAAATAATTTATGCGCCACTTAACACGGATAATAATGATGCCGGAGTGGGTAAAAGTTTGATGAAAAGAATTATTTATACAACAAACGAATATTCTTCTAACAAAGATGCCGTTACAGATGGAATCGTTAAACTAAACGGACCTGATACAGGAGGAACGAAACTTTGGTGGGATACAAAATAAAAGTAAGTAAAGATAAAGAGATTCGTTACTTAAAATTGACAAAAGGAGAGGTAACTCTCCTTTTGTTTTATACGATAATTTCGATTTAATTCGTGTCGATTATTTTTTATAGTCACAGATTATATTGATTAAAATGTTTGCCACGAATTACACTAATTTTCGCTAATTAATTCGTGCTGATTCTTGAAATTTGTGGCGATTATTTTTTATAGTCACATATTATAATGATTTAAAATGTTTGCTATGAATCACACTAATTTTCGCTAATTAATTCGTGCTGCTTCGTGAAATTTGTGGCGATTATTTTTTATAGTCACAGATTATAATGATTTAAAATGTTTGCCACGAATTACACTAATTTTCGCTAATTAATTCGTGCTGCTTCGTGAAATTCGTGGCGATTATTTTGTATGCGTTAAAAATTAAAGACGATAAAATGAATTAAAACTTAAACCAAAACTACTTTTAACCAGATACGGCAATACAGATTTTATTTTAAGATGTAATAATGTCAGATCATCAAATACAACAAATTATGGTTAACACTACAATTTCCCCAACTTCTGAAAAGAATAAAAATACATTAGTTCCAATTTTAATTATAGCCAGTCTATTTTTTGTTTTTGGATTTGTAACCTGGATCAACGGAGCTTTGATTCCATTTATGAAAACCATTAATGAGTTAACATCGGCTCAATCACTTTTAGTGGCATCAGCATCCTATATTTCTTTTGTAGTAATGGCGTTGCCGGCTTCGTATATTTTAGGGAAAATAGGATATAAAAAAGGAATGTCCTTAGGATTATTCATCATGGGATTTGGTGCCTTAATATTCATTCCAGCCGCAGAAGCCAGAACCTATTGGATGTTTTTAACCGGAATATTTATTCAGGGTGCAGGAATGACTTTATTGCAAACAGCATCAAACCCTTACATTACTATTTTAGGACCCATTGACAGCGCTGCAAAAAGAATCTCCATTATGGGAATTTGTAATAAAATAGCAGGTGCTTTGGGATCGCTTATTTTTGGATCAATCCTATTATCCGGAATAGATGAAATAAAAGAAAAACTAAGTGTGGTTACTACAGCCGAAAAAGCGCAATTACTGGATACAATGGCAGACAGCGTTGTTGCGCCTTACATCACAATGGCGGTTGTTTTATTTATTTTAGGAATATTAATTAGAAAAGCCCCTTTGCCGGACGTTGAAGCTGAACCTATTGAAGAAGCTAAACAAGGTGAAACTACAAAAACAAGTATTTTTCAGTTTCCGCATTTATGGCTGGGAGTTCTAACGCTTTTTATGTACGTGGGCGTTGAGGTTATTGCTGGAGATACCATTATCGCTTATGGTATTGCATTGGGATTTCCGGCGAGCGATGCTAAATTTTTTACCACATTTACGTTATTGGCAATGGTCATAACATATGGTGTTGGAGCCTTTTTGATTCCAAAATATATTACGCAGGCTTTGGCATTAAGAGCAAGTGCTGTTTTAGGAATTTTGCTTTCGCTTTGCATTGTAGCGTCAAGCGGATTTACCTCTATTCTATTTGTTGCCGCTTTAGGAATTGCAAATGCTTTGGTTTGGCCCGCCATATGGCCTTTGACTTTAAAAGGCTTGGGTAAATTTACCAAAACAGCTTCGGCATTATTGATTATGGCGATTTCAGGAGGTGCAATTATTCCTCCGTTATACGGAAAACTGGTTGATATGAACAAAGCAGATATGCTGTCTCAGGGAATGAGCGAAGTTGCCGCAACCGCAAATGCCGCTACCGAAGGATATTGGATTTTGCTGCCTTGCTATGCTTTTATTTTATATTACGCCATTATAGGACATAAAGCAGGTTTAAAAAAAGAATATAATGAGTAATATAGTTCGTCACGAATTTATAAACAATAATTCGTGAATTCGTGGCGGATAAACGATTTGCAATTTTAATACATACATACATGATTTTTTTCTTTTTCGAAAGAGGCAAAAACAATACGCTCACCACTTTAACTTTTACAATACAAAATGATTTCAAAATTTAATTATTCGTTGCTTTTATTAGTTGGACTGATTGTTTCTTGTTCGTCAGTAAAGCAAGTACCAAAAGCAGTTCATATCACACAAAACTTTGTTACAGATCAGCCTGTTACAGCAAATAGTCACGCCGCAACATTAGTCGAGCTTGAACCTGATAAATTAATGGCTGCGTGGTTTGGAGGGAAACATGAAGGCGCAAAAGATGTTGGTATTTATATTTCTTTATATCAAAAGAATAAATGGTCTGCGCCAAAAAATCTTGTTACGCCTTTAATCAGGCAAAATGATACCTTGCCTTGCTGGAATCCGGTTTTATTTAAAAGCAAAAGCCGGAATTTATATCTGTTTTATAAAGTGGGTAAAAATCCAAGAGAATGGTTTGGCGCCATGATCCTTTCAAAAGATAACGGAAATACCTGGACTAAACCTAAATATCTTCCTGACGGAATCCTGGGACCCATTAGAAACAAACCCATTGAAACAATTCCAGGCACTATTTTATGCGGAAGCAGTACTGAAAGCATCGATGATAATAAATGGAGAGTTCATTTAGAAAAATATACTGAAGCTACAGATTCGTGGGAAAAAATTGCGCTTAATGATAAAAAGGAATTTGATATTATTCAGCCCACATTTTTAGTCCACTCTGATAAAGAAATTCAGATTTTATCCCGAAGCAGACATAATAAACTGATTTCAAGCTGGTCAGAAGATAATGGAAATAGCTGGCAGAAAACGGATAGTATCAATGTAGTAAATTCAAATTCAGGAGTTGATGCCGTAACGTTATCCAATAAATCTTTTTTATTGGTAAATAATCCGCTTAAGATTGGAAAAGACTGGTTCAACGGACGAAATGTTCTGGATGTGGAATATTCAAAGGATGGTATAAACTGGAACAAGCTATTTGATCTTGAAAACCAGAAAGAGGGGGAATTCAGTTATCCGGCAATTATTGAAACCTCAGATCATAAAATTCATGTTTTATATACTTATAACAGAAAATATATCAAACATGTCACATTTGATTTAATGAACTAAGTAAGTTTTAAAATAATTCCTAACTTGTCTAATCATTTTAATTTACAAAAGGGAATTATGCAAAAACACTGTCTTACTTTAGATTTAAAAAACGACCCTGATTTAATTGATCAATATATAAAGTTTCACGAGAACGTTTGGCCTGAAATCAAAAACAGCATTAAAGCTTCGGGAATTACCAATCTTGAAATCTATAATTTAGGAGATCGTTTGTTTATGATTATAGAAGCAAATGTTGATTTTTCGTTTGAAAAAAAGGCAAAATCAGACGCTGAAAATCCTAAAGTGCAGGAATGGGAAACACTTATGTGGCAATTTCAAAAAGCTTTACCGGAATCAAAACCCGGAGAAAAATGGATCGTAATGAATAAAATTTTTGAACTTAAATAATATAAAAACTCGTCACAATAAAATGCAATCTTTTCACCACTTAAAATTAAAAGCTTTTTTCATCAGTATACTATTTTCAGGTATTGCAATAAATGCACAAAAGGGTATTGATGCCAAAACATTTTACAAGCACGACAAATATCTTTCATCTGATAAAATGGAGGGACGTTTTCCCGGTACAAAAGGAAATAACGATGCGGCAGCTTACATTAAAAAATATTTTAAAAAATACGGTTTAAAAGAATTTAATGAAAATTACTATCAGCCTTTTAAACTTTTTGTAAAACAAGACATCAACAAAGTCAAATCAGATACTGTTACAACTCAAAATGTTGTGGGATATATTGAAGGATCAGATCCAGATCTTAAAAATGAATTTATTGTTATAGGTGCACATTACGATCATTGGGGCTGGGGCGGAAAAGGATCAGGCAGTAAAAAAAAGGAAGTAATCGCAATTCATAACGGCGCAGATGATAATGCTTCGGGAGTTTCGGCATTGCTTTGTATGGCAGAAGAATTGTCAAAATCTTCTATTAAGCCAAAAAGAAGTATCATTTTTGTTTCCTTCACCGGAGAAGAAGAAGGATTGTTAGGTTCTAAATATTTTGTGAATAATTTGCCCGTCAAAAAAGAAGCTGTAAAAGTAATGCTGAATATGGACATGGTAGGAAGGCTAAATACTGAGAAACAAATTTATATGGGCGGTGCAGGAACTTTTCCGGACGGCGTTGAACTCATGAAAAAATTAGGAGATACCAGCGGACTCCATCCTGTAATCCATGCTGGAGAAGTGGGAGGATCAGACCATATTTCATTTTACAAAGCGGGTATATCTGTTATAGGATTCCATACAGGCGGACATCCACAATATCACACACCCGAAGATGATATTGACTTAATCAATAGTGATGGAGGTGCTTTAGTCATAAAGTATATTTATAATGCTTTGATTGCAATTGCTAATTATAATCAGGATTTAAAATTTATTAATCAGGATTAACTAATTAAATAAGGAAATTTATACAAACTGAACCCGCTTTACAGAGCGGGTTTTTTATTATCCTGTCTTAAAAACAGCATATATTATTTTCTGTTATATAGCTATAATAAACGATACATATATTATAGCATAAAGAGCCATTTATCATAGACAAATGGCTCTTTTTATTAAAACAGGTATATATACGTAGTTGATTATAATTTGGTAATGATATTTTTGAATATTATTGACTAGTTGCCAAATTATGGTTTTCCGTAAAAAAAATAGAATTAAAAGAATAATATTTGTTCCTATTAATACATAAAAAATTCATCACACAAGAATTATAATTAAAAAGCGGCAATAAATTTTGGCGATTAAAATTATATGTTTTTTCTAAAAAAAAATATTCAAACATGGAAAGTACCAATCTGGAATTATTAAAGGTTTATACAGCAAAATCGCAGGCAGATAAAGCAATAAGTTCACTGAAGGGCTTTCTGATAGGAATTAAATTAGACGATGAAATAAATGCAAATGAAATTAGCGAACTAAAAAACTGGGTCACAACCCACAAGGAATTAATAAACCGTAATCCTTTTAATGAATTCATGACAATTATTGAAAATACAATTTCAAATAAAATCCCTTTAAAAGAGACCATAGAAGATTTGTATTGGCTATGCCAAAAATATGAAAACGATAATTATTTTTATAACCCAATAACTTCTGATCTACAGATTTTACAGGGTATTTGTCACGGAATTTTAGCAGATGGAATTATCACTGATAAAGAGATTTATGATCTTCAGAATTGGCTAAATGAAAACGAACATTTGAATACTTATTATCCGTACGATGAAATTAGAAGTCTCATTATTTCTGTTTTATCAGATAATATAATTGATGAAGAAGAAAGAACTATTTTAATGGCTTATTTTAATCAGTTTGTCACTATTCAGGATAGCCAAGTAAGACAAACAATAAAGGATAAAACAGTAGATGTCAATATATCCGGTCTTTGTACAAGCGAACCCGATGTTACTTTTGAAGGAAAAACTTTTTGTATCACCGGAGTTTTACAAAGGGGAAACAGAGAAAACCTTCAAAGAGACATTATTAAACTTGGAGGAATTCCTACGGATACCATTTCTAAAAAAACAGATTATTTAATTGTAGGTGACAATGGAAACCCGGCGTGGGCATTTTCATGTTATGAAGAAAGGTTGAAAAAGCCATAAATCTTAGAAAAGACGGACATACAATTATGCTCATTCACGAATTCGATTTTTCGGATATAATAGATGACTTATTATAATTATTTAAAATTTCAGCACCTATGGATGATTCAATTATTGATGTTACCGGCGAATCTTACAGCCTTTCTAATAATTTATCAAGAAACTCCAGCGTACCATATTGGGGGCATCAAAACGTATATTCCTATTCTGAGATTAATTCGGCTTCAAGTCAGCAGCGTGTTTTTTATAAAACCTATAAATTTAATTTTCTAAACAGCATTTATACAAATCTGGACGGCAATAATAACTATGCATTTATTTTGCTATTTGATCTTTTAAATGAATATGATACTCACAAGAATACAATTCGGCTTGAAAAACAATTAAAAGAATTACGGGTTTATCATCCTAAAACAAAATCATATTGTGTTTCCAATCTGGTTAAAAAATTACTCGAACATGGTCTGCATAAAGATGTTGAAAGAATCAGGAAAGAAGAAAATTATTATGATGATTATGCCGGATACGATTATTTAAAATTAGGCGCACAATTTAGAGCAAAGCTCGATTTAAGCGATCAGGATGTAGGATTGCTGAATAAATTATGGAATCCTGAAAACAACTTTTTTAGTATTGAATTTTGTGGTTTAGAGGTTGTCAAGTTCTATTTATACGTAATTAAAAAGATCGAAGAAAAGTATGAAAAACAATCATCTTCCTTAAATAAAGAGCTCGATGAACTCGCTGATAGTATTGCCTGTAAACATTATAATTACAGAAAAGGAAGCAGCAATTACAAATACTCGCTAGAAACTATTGTGAATGAACTTCACTCTAATATTTTTAAATACTGCGAGAATGTGGTACGAGAGAATTTCGGACATAAAAGAAAACTGAATGTTGATTTACAATACACTTCAGCTGAAATTATTGAAGAATACAATAGCAGGGTTATTTTAAAATTAAAAAAGATAATGCAAATTTATCTTCCAACGATAAATGAGCCGGATGAAAAAACTGATTTTGAACTGAATATTCAAAATACTACGCGATGGAAAATCAAGTTTGATCAATTGACAATTCAATATAAAAAAGATTCAAAAACATTTATTCAGGAGATTATAAATTTAGGAAATCAAAACAAAAATAATCCTTCCGTTGAAAATATTTTTTACGAAGGTTCAAAGTTTATCGCAAACAATGATAAAGAAGCTGCGCTTACTTTGTATATCTACTACATTTATTACGACCTCAATTCGGTAAAATTTGATAATAAACAACTGAATACAACAGTCCAAAAAAACCTGTTTAAAACCAGCGATCAGTTAAATGATTTTCAGATTATTATTAATGAATTTGTAGATGATAAAAATTTAGAAAAAGCATTAAAATCGATTCCCCGTGTATATGCTGCCAAAAGAAAAAAAATACAGTTAGACAGAAATGCAATTCAGGAAGTTCATAATAAACATTCCGGAACCGTAGAACTGCTTAATGAATATTTGCGCGATGAGGACGAAATACCAGAAGTTGAATCCCCCGAAGTAAATGAAATGGTATTGCAAATAATTCCTCAATCACAACAACCTCAAACAAGCCCTTTTGATGAATCAATAAATTTCTCTAAAATTCAGGAAGAAATTCTGGACCTTTTTTCTAAAGCAAATCTATCTGTTCTTCAGGCAGATTTTGAAATTGTAGCAAGATCAAAAGGAATGTTTAAAAATCAACTGATAGAAAGCATCAATGAAATTTGTTATGAAACATTAGACGATGTTTTAATTGAAGAAGACGAAGAATTTTACATTATAAACGAATCATATTTTAACCGAATACTAGCAAAATGATAGAGAATATTAAACCAAAAGAAGCCACAGCAATTATCAACTCATTAATTGGAGGCGTAGTACCCAAAATAGGTGTTCAGCATATTACCGTAGGACGATCTGAGGAAATAAGCGCATTTGTAAACGCGTTAGAAGATGTAAAAAACGGTCATAGTATGGTGAAATTTTGGATTGGTGATTTTGGATCCGGAAAATCATTCATGCTTCATTTACTGAATACTGTTGCTTTAAAACAAAAATTTGTAGTCACAAATGCTGATTTTACTCCGGATAACAGGCTCTATTCTAATGACGGGAAAGGCGTTGCATTATATTCGGCTATTATGGATAATATTGCGATCCAGACCAAACCTGAAGGCGGAGCATTGCCTACTTTGATGGAAAAATGGATAGAACAAGTAGTTTCAAAAACAGCTCAGGATAATAATATTGCGCTGGAAAATATCAGGGATGAAAAATATTTAAGCCTCATTCAGAATAACATCATGAAAACCATCAACGAAATTTCAGAAGTTGGAGGTTTTGATTTTGGAACCGTTGTAATGAAATATTACGAAGGTTACATTAAAGATGATGAACAATTAAGACGAAATGCCCTAAAGTGGCTTAAAGGCGAATACCATACAAAAACCGAAGCAAAACAAGATCTGGGAGTAAGGGAAATTATAAACGACCTGAACTATTATGACATGCTTAAAAACTTTTGCAAGCTGTTTGTAAGTATGGGATACAGCGGTTTTATGATCAATCTCGACGAAGCCATAAATCTGTATAAAATTTCAACATCTGTAATGAGAGAGAAAAATTACGAAAAGATTTTAAGTATCTACAATGATTGTTTTCAGGGAAAAGTGAGTAATTTATTTTTCAATTTTGCCGGAACAAAAGAAGTTCTTGAAAACGAACGAAGAGGATTATTCAGCTACCATGCTTTAAAATCAAGATTAGAAAGCAATAAGTTTGAAACCGCTGAAATTAGAGATTTTGCACAGCCAGTAATTAAATTATTGCCGCTCGATCATAATGAAGTATTTGTATTGCTTATAAAACTAAAAGCAATTTTTGATTACAATTACAAAGTCACCACAAATGTTTCTGAAGATGATATACAAAATTTCATGGAAGAAATGTTCAACAAACCAGGTGCGTCTGAGTTTTTAACTCCCCGCGAGGTAATTAGGGATTTCTTAAATATTCTAAATATTTTAAGACAAAATCCAAATTTAGATAAAACCAAATTATTTGGAGATATCGAAATTTCAGATGAAAGACCAGACAATGTTTTAATCGATAGCATTGAAGAAATATAATGTCGTACGAACTATTATCAGAACCCATCCGAAAATACATTCGTGATAAACGATGGGAACAATTACGTCCTATTCAAAATGCAGCAATTACAAGAATTTTAACCACAGATAAGCATTATATTCTGGTATCAAGAACAGCATCAGGAAAAACCGAAGCCGCTTTTTTACCCGTTTTATCTCAAGTGAATTTTAACGAAAGAGGCGTTCAGGTTTTGTATATTTCTCCACTTATTGCCTTAATAAACGATCAGTTTTTTCGTGTTGAGGAATTGTGCAAAAATTTAGAAGTCAATGTTGTCAAATGGCACGGAGAAGCCAATAAAACTTCAAAAGAAAAATTAATAAAATATCCAACAGGAATCGTTTTAATGACACCGGAATCTCTGGAAGCCATGTTTGTCAATAAACCTTATAATGTAAAACATATTTTTTCGAATCTTAAATTTGTAATTATTGACGAGATTCATTCTTTTATCGGATCAGGGAGAGGCGTACAATTAAAATCTCTTTTGTCCAGATTACAAGATGTAAATGAAAATAACTTTAGGATAATTGGTCTTTCGGCAACTTTAGGAGATTATGTCGAAGTAAAGAAATTTGCAGGTAATATTATAGAAACAACAGTTTTAAAAGACAGTGCATCAAAAGAAATTGAAGCAAATTTCAGGTATTTTGAAAAAGTTGCGAAAGATTTGCCTTCCGCTCTTATAGATGATTTATACCAGCAAACTAAGGATCGCAAAGTCCTTGTTTTTCCTAATAGCCGCGGACTTGCCGAAGTTGTTGCAGTAGAATTAAAGAAAATTTCAGATAAGGCAAAAGGACATGTTAATTATTTTTCGCATCATTCCTCTGTAGATAAAGAAGTTAGAGAACATATAGAATCTTTTGCTAAAAGTAATAACCATCAAAATTTTTGCATTTCCTGTACTTCAACCTTAGAACTTGGTATTGATATAGGGGCTGTTGATGAGGTTGTACAAATTGATGCCACATACAGTATTGCATCTTTAATCCAGCGTATTGGAAGGAGCGGACGAAGAGATGGTGCCAAAAGTTTTCTGTTATTATATGCCACAAATAAATGGAGTTTACTGCAATCACTTGCCTGTTGGCATTTGTACAAACAAGGTTTTATAGAACCCAAAGAATCAATGAGTCTCGCTTATGACCTTTTATTACATCAGGCATTGTCGATTACAAAAGGCCATTCCGGCATTCAATATAGGGAGTTGGTGACACTTTTAAAGAAAAACTTTGCATTCAATGACATTGAAATTTCTGATATAGAAAAAATCTTAAATCATTTAATCGAGATCGATTTGATGGAGAAATTGAGAGACGAAGTAATAATAGGAATTGAAGGCGAAAAAATCGTAAATAACAGAGATTTCTATAGTGCATTTACAATCGAAGACAATTTTAAAGTGGTAAATGCAGGTATTAAAATAGGTGAAATTCCGTTAAGTCCACAAATTATAGAAAATGAAAATATTTTACTGGCAGCAAAAATATGGAAGATTGTATTTGTTGATGTCAAGGCGAAAAAAATTGAGGTTATACGAACAAACGATGGTAAAAAACCAATATTTTCCGGCGGTGGCGGAATGGTTCATGCTGTAATTAGACAAAAAATGTTTGAGATCCTTTATCAGGATGAAATGTATGCTGAACTAAATGAAGAATCTGCTGATGAATTAGACGAAATGAGAAGCGATTTTGCAACTTTTGCGATTAAAGATATCGAATCAGAAAGACCATTATTAGTTTCAGAGAAAAAACTTGTCTTTTCAACCTTTACCGGGACAAAGATAAACACAACACTTGAATTTCTTTTTAATATTTTAGACATAAAGAACGGATTAGATGAAGCAGAAAGTTCATTTAATATTTACATTTCTAAAGACGACTTTTTATCTAAGCTAAATTTTTTAAGTGCTAACGTTCAGCTTATTGATAAAATGATAACAGAAGAATTAGAAAAAAATCCGGAATTATTAAAAGTTTCAAAATGGGGGATATACCTTCCGGTTCAATTTCAAATTGAATGGATGAAACAAAATCATTTTGATATAAACGAAACGAAAGAATTTTTATTGAAAATTACCAGAATTGTAATCAATACTTGATTAGAAGGTTTTTGAAAGGATTAAATAGAGTAGAGAACATGACTTTTTTATACAAAGATTTTTATCTTTATATTTACAGGATACAATTACTTTCTCCATGAAAAGAAACACAACTTCATACATTCAGTTTTTACTATTGTTCGCAATCACTTTATTTACATTTTCTGTAAACGCTCAAAATGAGGTTTATACAAGTGCTGTGAAACAAGAAATTGCCGATACTACATTTGTCAATTTAAAAGATTACAGCAACGATTTTATCTACGATATGAAATATGCAACCGAAGATAATTTTTTGAAAGCAAAAGTGTATGATTGTGCCGAATGTGTTTTGCGATATAAAACCGTTCAGGCATTGATAAAAGCTAACAAAGTCTTTATGGAAAAAGGCTTTAAAATTAAATTATACGATTGTTACAGACCTTTAGCGATTCAGCAAAAAATGTGGGAGATTGTATCAAATCCCAAATATGTTGCCGATCCCAAAAAAGGCTCCATCCACAATAGAGGAGGAGCCGTTGATATTTCAATAGTCGATATAAATGGAAAAGAAGTTGATATGGGAACTCCTTTTGACTTTTTTGGTATTCGCGCCAGTCATAATTATACCATGCTTTCTAATGAAGTAAAATCTAATAGAAAATATCTTAAAAGCATAATGATTAAAAACGGCTTTAATTCATTTGATTCAGAGTGGTGGCATTATAATTTAAAAGCTGGTTTAAAAGATAATGTTTCCAACCAGAAATGGAAATGTGATTAATTATTCAACACATCTGATGTTTTCCATGAAATACGTATTCGGGTTATAAACCTTGGCATTCAACTCAGATGTTAATTCCCTTTTTACGATATAATCTTCAGTAGTTGTCAGGTATTTGATGCGCATAATCGAAATGGGAGATTTTTTTAGTTCTTCGAAATTTTCTTTCATGAACATAAAAATTCCCGTATTGATACGATTGTCAAAACCTTTCTCGTCATGAATAAGCGTACCACAGGTTTCCCTGTCCATATGGATTAGTGTTACTATTTTTCCGTTTTCTAATTGTAAAAAAACTTTCGAATTTTTATCAAAGCAATTCGCTTTTATAAAATCCTTGCTTTTCTGGATCAATTGTAAATTTAAAGTAGGCATTCCGTCCGTTTTTGCTAACGAAAAGAAAATATAATCAAATGTGCCGCCAAAGTATTTTTCGCTCATCAGGTATTCATTAGTAACTTTATAAGTACCAATTGAGTCAGTTACATTTGCACTATATTCACATGGTTTTTGGGCAAAAGCGGTAAAGGTTAATAAAAAAAAGGTTAGGGTAAATAGTGGTTTCATTTTATATAATTTTTCTGCAAATTAAAACTATTTTGTTCTCATTTTTATCAGTTGTAAAAAAACAATACAAATTCCCGCCATTTTTTATTTTCCATTTTTTTCGTATGTTTTCCACCGTGTCCGGAAAATTTCTCGTAGTCACATTTGCTTGTTGATTAGCGAGTTCCGTTTTCATTTCATTTTTACTGTAGGGAATCACTTTTGTTACTTCAAAACGACGTCCGGGAAAATCAATTAAAGCATCAGAAGTATATAAATGAGAATGTTTATGCAGTTTATTGATATCAAAAACAGCACTGACTTCATCAAAACCACCGGATTTCATAATAGCCGAATTGGGCTCATAAATATAACGCTGAGGTAAATGATAGGAAGCAAAAAGGGAATCATCACCCAAAACAAATTCAAATGTTTCCGTTTTATCCTTTACTATATTAGCCGTTTTAATTGCGATGTCGCCGGAATAATGATGGTGAATTTCAAAAAGTAATTCTTTTACTTCATTTTCAAGCGCAATAATATGAATGTTTTTTACAAATTTAAGTTCAGATAATCCTGCCGAAATGTCTAATAACGGAGCCGTTTTTATTAATATAGAAGAAGCTTTTTCAAAATAAAAATCCAATAAATCAGGAACATTCGGTAAACAATCCTTCAGCATGAAAACTTTGCCTTTTGCATCATTTCTTCGCGAAGGATCAATATAAATCCAATCCCATTTTTGATCCTGTTCATTTAAAACATTCGTAGAATCATCAGCATAAAAAGTACAATTGGTTACTTTAAGCTGTTCAAAATTATGCCTTACAATTGCAGATAAATCTTCGTTTATTTCGCAATGTGCAATATTTTTAAATTTCTTAGAAAAGTAATAATCATCAACGCCAAAACCGCCTGTAAGATCAATTAAAGTTTCGCCCGAAATTAAAGAAGCTTTATAAGCCGCTGTTTTTTCGGATGAGGTTTGCTCCACAGAAATTTTACTTGGATAAATAATATTTTCGGTCAAAAACCAGGTAGGTAATTTTTCTTTTGCTTTAGACTTTGCTTCAATCTGATTTAAGATTAGAATCCAGTCCATTTCAGGAAACGGATTTTTTTGAAGTGCTAATTTAGTAATTGATGCACCACTATTTTGAGTTATAAATTCCTGTATATTTTTATCTAAAATAGAAGTATTCAATGCTAAATTCTTTCGGTTAATACGGAGACAATTTTGTTTTCAGGAAAAAATTCTTTCAGGATTACTTTCAACATTGTAAAAACAGGAATTGCAATAATCATCCCGACAATCCCAAAAGTAATTCCACTAATTAAAGTAATCAGGAATATTTCCAGCGGGTGCGAATTTACACTTTTTGATGAAATTATGGGCTGACTTATATTATTATCAATTGCCTGAACGACTAAAAAGCCTATAATTACATAAATCGTTCTTGGCAGGATTTCGCTTTGAAAATCACTTCCAATCATACTGATCATCGTTAAAATTCCCGCTAAAACAGTTCCTATTATAGGTCCTATATAAGGAATGATATTTAAAATGGCACACAAAAAGGCAATTACAAAAGCATTTTTATTGCCAAAAATCACTAAAACAATTAAATACAAAATAAATACAACCGTTAATTGAAGTAATAATCCAATAAAATAGCGTGTTAAAAAGTGATTTATTTTAGTAATAGAGTTGATGATTTTATCTTCATTATTATCAGGTAAAATTCTGCGTGCACTCAATTTAAAAGAATCCTGATCTTTAATAAAGAAAAAAGTAATAAAGAAAACAGATACTAATCCCATACCCATATTAGCTAAAAATCCTAAAATGGAATTTAAAAAAACAGTAAAATAGCTAAAATCTATAATTGAGGTAACCTTAGAATCCTTTAATACTTTATTTAAATCTAAATGCTGCACATTAAAATAGGCTTCGACATTGCGCTCCGCTTCCATAAATTGCAGTTGTAAACTATGAGTATCTAATAAAGATAAATTATTAGCCTGCGATATAATTAAAGGAACAAATAAAAATATAAAGCCTACTAACATTAATATAAACACAATTAAAGTTGTAGTGGCCGCAAGTGCGTTACTGAATTTTAATCTGGTCTTTAAAAATTGTACTAACGGATTTGCTATTAAACACAATAACAATGAGATACATAAGTAAACAATAACAGTTTGTATTTCGTATAAAAAATATAAAATAATGCCAACAATTAATATTGTTGCTAAAGCCCTTAATATTCCGTTAGAAATAATTTTTGATGTGATCATGATTTAATTTTAGAATATAAATATAGGAAAAAGCTTTTTGAAATTTGGGTGTAAACAAAAAAAAGCGAGATGATATCATCCCGCTTTTCCATTTATTTATTTTAATCTGTTTTTTTAGATTCCAAAAGCTGCTCTTGAACCTCCGGTAACGAAGATCGCAGCCATTCTGTTTTTTTGTCCGTTAGAGAACATATACATAGCGTTGTCATCAACATAATCCATGTAGTTCATAGTCATTTCTACAGGAGTTCCTGAGCAAGTGCTATAATGTGGATAAGCCGGAACACCATAATTTTCTTCATTGTGAGTAGGAGTATCAGATACTAAATCGCTTCCGCAAGTTGCATCTCCCCAAATGTGGCGTAAATTCATCCAGTGTCCCACTTCGTGAGTTCCAGTTCTTCCTAAGTTAAACGGAGCATTTGCAGCACCGGATAATCCAAAATATTTAGAATCAATTACAACTCCGTCAGTAGCCGAAGCTCCACCAGGAAATTGTGCATATCCTAATATTCCGCCACCAATTGTGCAGGCCCATAAATTAAGTTTTGTTGTAGGCGTAGTTGGCGCTAAACCTCCCTGAGCCACTTTTTTCATTGCATCATTAGTTCCCCATGATGTTTTAGTAGTAGATTTTCTAATCACCTGATCTAATACAAATGAAATTCCAACATTTGCTTTAACACCAGAAAATAGGGCTGGTACACTATTAAAATCAGAGTTTAATGCATTGAAATCTTTATTCAATACATCGATTTGGGTTTGAATTTGCGCATTCGAAATGTTTTCTGCAGTTGTTCTGTACAATACATTAACTACAACAGGAATTTGAACTTTTCCGTTAACCAGTTTACCACTTAATATGGCTTTCTCTGTAAAAGCGTCAATTTCATTCATTCTGATGGCTAAAGTTGGATCAGCTTTTAATTGAGCTTCTAACACTTCCTGTGATGCACATCCGCGATGCGCAATTGCACTTACATTTGAATCAGATGATTCTGTAGATTCGTTTTGACAAGAAAACAGCACTAGTGCTGCGAATGCGGTAATAAGAACATTTTTCATAATAATTTGGGTTTTTGTTATAAAATATTAAATTTGGTTATTTATACCGCAATTTTATAACAAAAATATTATTGTAACAAAATTTTTACAATAATTATTTTGTGAGAATTTTACAATCCCTTGTAGCGTCTAGTTCTTACAAAAATTTAACGTTTATTTATTAAGAAGTAAATTCGTACAAAGCTATACTTGCAGCTTGAACGACGTTCATACTCGAGTTATTTCCGAACATATTTATGTGCACAATTTGGTTCGAAATTTTCAAAAGTTCATCAGAGATTCCATCGATTTCACTTCCTATTAAAAGTGCAATTTTTTGATTGTCAGGAATTACAACTTCTTTTAAGGGTTTACTATTGCTTGCAATTTCCAGCGCAATAATTTCAAAGTTATTCTTAATTAAGTAGTCAGCAAGTTCGCTTGTTTCTTCAATTATAGTATGAGGCACATGAAGATGGGTGCTTCTTGAAGTTTTATTGATTTTACGGGGCGTTAGCGGAATGTCTTTTCCGAGAAAAATAATATTTTCAACCCCAAATGCTTCACTAATTCTAAAGAGAGAACCAATATTCTGCTGAAAATAAATGTGATCACAAACTAATGTTATCGGAAACGTTTTTCTTTGAAATTGATTTTCTTCGTGAGTAAGCTGCACTTTTTAAGTTTTAATTAGTGAAAATATAATTGATAATATTGGCGCCCATTTTTAAGGCTTTGTCCCTTGCAGTAGCGGTATCATTATGAACTTCAGGATCTTCCCAGCCATCGCCTAGATCGCATTCATACGTATATAATAAAACCAGTTTATTGTCTGTAAAAATTCCAAAAGCCTGAGCGCGTGTTCCGTCATGCTCGTGAATTTTTGGTAATCCGTTAGGGAAAGGATATGGTTTTTGAAATATGGCATGATTCGCCGGAATCTCGACTAAATTATTATTTGGGAATATTTTTTTAATTTCTTTTCTGATATATTGATCCATTCCGTAATTATCATCGATGTGCAAAAAACCACCGCCGTTTAAATAATTTCTAAGATTACTTACATCAGCATCACTAAAAACTACATTTCCGTGACCCGTCATATGCACAAAAGGATAGGAAAGCAAATCAGGATTACTTGGTTCAACCGTTGAAGGTTTTGCTTTTATTCTGGTATTGATATTGGCATTACAAAACTTTATCAGGTTAGGTAATGAGGTAGGATTTGCATACCAATCGCCGCCACCGCTGTATTTTAGCAAAGCAATTTCTTGTGAAAAAGAAGAAATAGAAACAAGTAACAATAAGTAAAATATTTTTTTCATACCAATTTTATGTTTTTGTGCAACTTATGATAGGTCTTTTTGTCATCTCGACGAAGGAGAGATCACACATGAAACTCCGTTAACAATTGTCAATCTTTGTTGAATCCCGCGTGTGATTTCTCCTTTGTCGAAATGACAAGATTGTGTTTAATCTTTGTCGAACCCAGCTTTTGTCATTTCGACGAAGGAGAAATCACATTAGAAACTCCGTACAGAATTTTGTCAATCTTTGTCGAATCCCGCGTGTGATTTCTCCTGCGTCGAAATGACAGAAAACGGAAAAAAAACTATTCCTCGTGATGACAAAGTAAAACTTTAATTAGAACCTTCATTCAAAAAAACAACACTATGACACGCTACAATTGCAGCTGTTTCTGTGCGTAAACGCGTATTACCTAAAGTAACCGGCTGATAACTATTGTCTAAAGCCAGTGCAATTTCCTTTTCAGAAAAATCACCTTCAGGACCAATAAGCATGGTAACGCTTTCATTAGGTTTCAAAATATCCTTCAACGATTTTTTATCCGTTTCCTCGCAATGCGCGATCAATTGTAAACCTTCATTTTTTTGTTTCACAAATTCCTTAAAGGAGATTGCTTCGTTTAATTTAGGCAAATACGTTTCGTTAGATTGTTTCATTGCCGAAAGAATAATCTTTTCAAAACGTTCTCTGTTAATTACTTTTCGTTCAGAACGGTCACAAATAATTGGCGTAATTTCCTGAATCCCAATTTCGGTAGCTTTTTCAAGAAACCATTCAAAACGATCGTTCATTTTGGTTGGCGCAACAGCTAAATGCAAACGGAATTTTGGTTCGTCGGCTTTTGTAATAGAAAGAACATTGACAATACATTTATTGTCAGAAGCCAGCGTAATTTCGGTTTCAAACAATAAACCTAAACCGTTTGTAACATGTAAAATATCCGAATCTTTCTTGCGTAAAACTTTTATAATATGTCGGCTTTCCTCTTTATCAAAGAAAAAACTTTCAGTGGACTGATCAATATCTGGATTGTAAAATAATTGCATAATTAAAATTGAATTCGCGCTTTAGAAACTACTGCTGAAGTTTCAAAACGACTTGATAAATATTTTTGATATCCTACAATGCCAATCATTGCAGCGTTATCTGTTGTGTATTCGAATTTTGGGATAAAAGTTTTCCAGCCGTATTTCCCTTCAGTTTCCTTTAATCTTGATCTGATTCCTGAATTTGCCGAAACTCCTCCACCAATCGCAATTTGTTTGATTCCGGTTTCTTTTACGGCTAATTTCAATTTATCCATCAAAATTTCGATAATCGTATATTGAATAGAAGCGCAAATATCATTCAGGTTTTCTTCGATGAAATTGAGGTTCTCCAGTTTTTTCTTCTGAATAAAATATAAAATCGCCGTTTTTAATCCGGAGAAACTAAAATCTAGTCCCGGAACTTTTGGTTTGGTAAAAGCAAAAGCTTTCGGATTTCCTAATTGAGCATATTTATCAATCAAAGGTCCGCCCGGATAGGGAAGTCCCAAAATTTTCGCACTCTTGTCAAAAGCTTCTCCAACAGCGTCATCCGTGGTTTCACCGATGATTTCCATGTCAAAAAAACCGTTTACTTTTACAATTTGAGTATGTCCGCCACTAATGGTCAACGCCAGAAAAGGAAATTCAGGTTTATCAAAACCTTCTTCGTCAATAAAATGGGCTAAAATATGCGCATGCATGTGATTAACAGCAATTAACGGAATTTTTAACGCTAATGATAATGATTTACTAAACGAACTGCCTACCAATAAAGAACCCATTAAACCGGGACCTTGCGTAAAAGCAATTGCAGTTAGTTGATCTTTTTGTACATTTGCTTTGCGAAGTGCGGCGTCAATTACCGGAACAATATTTTGCTGATGTGCTCTTGAAGCTAATTCTGGAACTACACCACCATATTGGTTGTGAATTAACTGATTTGCCACAACATTTGAGAGTACTTTGTCGTTATGTAAAACCGCGGCGGCAGTATCATCGCAGGAACTTTCGATGGCAAGAATAAAAACCTCTGAATTTTGCATATAAAGGCACGAATTTTGAATTATATTTGACAAATCAAATATTTGATTTTCTTTTATATTAAGGAGAAGCCAAAATTAAAGAATTTTTATCAAAAACAGTCGTTCTTTGTCTGTTCAAAATAAATTTAAAAGAAAACTAAAATAAAAGCAGCTATCAAAAAAGTAAAGAAAATAATTTCAAGAACCCTAATTGGGTTGATTTTACTTTTGTTAGTACTTGCTATTACATTGGCATTGCCTGTAGTACAAACAAAAATTGCAAGATACGTTACGGTTTCTTTAAACACAGATTTTAAAACCAATATTAGTGTTGACCGTGTAGCAATCAATCTTTTTGGCGGTGTAAAACTTAAAAAAGTTTTGATTTTAGACCATCATAAGAAAACATTAATCTACTCAGACATTATTACCACCGATATTTTAAGTATAAAAAGATTGCTTGATGGCGATTTGATTTTTGGAGATCTTCGTTTAACAGGCATGATTTTTAATCTGAAAACCTATAAAAACGAAGACGAAAACAATATTAATAAGTTTATTAAATTGTTTGATACCGGCAAAAAAAAGAAATCAACAAAACGCTTTTTACTAACTGCCAAAAACGCTTATATATCCAAAGGTATTTTTACGGTTATTGATGAAAACAAAACCACACCCAAGTTTCTTGACTTTACAAAGCTGAACGCTTACATAAGTGATTTTAAATTATACGGACCAGATGTGACCACTATAATTCACAGGTTTTCTTTTTTAGATCATCGTGGTTTGTATGTGTCTAACTTTGCCGGAAAACTAACGTATACCAAGAAGCAGATTAAGGTTGAAAATTTAGCCATAAAAACCAAGAGATCCTGGATTTACGGTAAAGCTATTTTGAATTATAAGATTGAAGATTTTCTTCACTTTACTGATAAAGTAAAGTTTGATGTTGCACTGGATTCCGCTTCGATTGCATCAAATGATGTCCGTTTTTTTTATGACGGATTGGGTAAAAACCAGCACTTTAAAATCAAAACAAAACTAAAAGGAACATTGAATAATCTTAATTTAAGAAATCTTAGATTGAGTGATATGAACGGTTCAAAAATCAACGGAACACTTAATTTTAAAAACCTTCTGGGAAGCAAAACTCAAAAATTTGCGATGGAAGGGAAGTTTGACAAACTGATTTCAAGTTATGATAATTTAGTGGTCATTTTGCCTGGGATTTTAGGTAAAAAACTTCCGAAGGAACTTAAAAGAATTGGAAAGTTTAATATTGTTGGTAAAACAAAAGTTTCTACAACCGAATTAGAAGCCAACTTTAAAATGATTACTGATATAGGGAACGGTCAGGCGGATTTGCAAATGAAGAATATGGATTTTATTGATAAAGCCTCGTATTCCGGAAATATAATCTTAGATAATTTTAATGTTGGTGCTTTGCTGAATCGTAAAGATATTGGCAGAACAACCTTAAATCTAGATGTTGATGGTGTTGGTTTTACAGAGAAATACCTAAATACAATTATTAAAGGGGATATTGCAAAATTAGAATATAATAAATACACCTATAATAATATCGTTGTAAACGGAAACTTCAAGCTGCCTTATTATAAAGGACAACTTTCTATAAACGACCCTAATTTAAGTTTGACATTTGATGGATTAGTAGATTTGAGTAAACGCGAAAGCCGTTATGATTTTCATATTAATGTAGAAAATGCCGATTTACGAAAACTAAAATTCCTAAAAGATTCTATCGCAACATTTAGAGGGGACGCCGTTGTGGAACTTACCGGAAATTCTATAGAAAATTTGCAGGGAAATGTTTCCATTAGAGATGCTGTTTTCCAAAACCCAAAAGCGACTTATGCTTTTGATGAAATTCTAGTAAACTCAAATTTTGATGCGGACAGATTACGAACCATAACCATTAATTCTAAAGATGTTGTAGATGGTAAAATAGTTGGTAAATTTCAATTTGCTCAGTTAGAAAAATTGGTAATGAATTCTGTGGGAAGTCTTTACACCAATTATAAACCTTACAAAGTTAATAAAGGACAGTTTTTACGATTCAATTTTCATGTTTATGATAAAGTGGTCGAAATGCTATATCCTGAAATTAATATAGATTCAAGTACGGTAGTTCGTGGTAAAATAGATTCGGATTTACAAGAATTTAAATTCAGGTTTAAATCGCAAAAAATTACTGCGGCAAAAAATACATTTGATAATATCAGGATTAGTATTGATAATAAAAATCCGCTTTACAATGCTTTTGTGGAGTTGGACAGTATCAAAACGCCTTATTATAAAATTCGTGATTTTAACTTAATTAATGTAACCTCAAAAGATACGTTATTTGTTCGCTCTGAGTTTAAAGGAGGAGAAAAAGGAGAAGATTATTTTAACCTGGATTTGTATCATACTATTGATAAAAACAAAAATAATATAGTAGGAATCAAGAAATCTGAAATGAAGTTTAAAGACTATTTATGGTATTTAAATGAAAATGATCAGGCTGATAATCAAATTGTATTCGACCAGTTCTTTAAAAATTTCACGATTGATAATATTATTTTATCGCATGAAAATCAAAAAATTGATTTAAATGGGGTCATAAAAGGAAAAGATTATAAGGATATAGTCCTCAATTTTGAAGATGTAGATATTAATAAAATTACGCCATTAAACTCCAAGTTTGTGTTTAATGGTAATTTGAACGGAAATATAAATTACAAGCAGAATAAAGATGTTTATCAGCCCACGGCATCTGTTGTAATTGATCATCTGAACCTGAATAAAATAGATCTTGGAACGCTGAATTTTGATATTTCAGGAGATGAAAGCTTTAAAAAATTCACCATAAATTCGTCCATACAAAATGGATTTACGGAATCTTTCAGGGCAAGCGGTACATTTGCTGTTGAAAACAAAGAAACTTTTTTAGATTTAAATCTAAAACTCGAAGGATTTAATCTGGCTACTTTAGGAACAATTGGAGGTAATGTTTTATCCAATGTAAGAGGTTCCGTATCCGGAAATGCCGCAGTTGTGGGGAATCTGAAAAAACCGGAAATCAACGGAAGGTTATATGTTGAAAAAGCGGGAATGACAGTTCCATATCTTAACACGGATTATGAATTAAGTGATCGAACCGTTATTGATTTAACCGATGAGAAGTTTTTATTCAGAAATAATCAATTAACAGATACTAAGTATGACACTAAAGGTTTACTTAACGGAAGTATTGAACATCATAATTTTAGCGACTGGAAGCTGGATTTAACCATTACATCTAAACGCTTATTAGCCCTTGATACAAAAGATAGTGAGGATGCGGCTTATTTTGGTACAGCATTTATTAATGGTACAGCAAGTATAAAAGGTCCTACCGAAAGTTTATTTATTAAAGTAGACGCTAAATCTGAGAAAGGAACGGAGGTTAAAATTCCAATTAATAACGCCCAAAGTGTTGGAGAAAGCAGTTGGATACATTTTGTTACACCCAAAGAGAAATACAATTTAGCGAATGGTATTGTTGAAAAAACCAAAAACTACAACGGTCTTGAATTAGAGTTTGATTTTGATATTACGCCAGATGCGGAGGTTGAAGTAATATTAGATAGAAATTCCGGACATGGTATGAAAGGAAAAGGATACGGATCGTTATTGTTTAAGATAAATACGCTGGGTAAATTTAATATGTGGGGAGATTTCCAGGCATACGAAGGAACTTATAATTTTAAATATGGCGGTTTAATTGATAAAAAATTCGCGGTAAAAAAAGGAGGTTCTATTATTTGGGAGGGAAACCCAATGAAAGCACAATTGAATCTTGAGGCTGTTTATAAAACATCTGCCAATCCTGCCGTATTATTGCAAAATTCATCGTTCAATAAAAAAGTACCGGTAGAAGTTGTAATTGGTTTAAGAGGGGATTTAACAAGTCCTGAACCTAATTTTGATATTCAGTTTCCATCTGTAAGTAACGTTTTAAAATCTGAAATTCAATACAAGTTAGATGATAAAGATGTTCGACAGACACAAGCTTTGTATTTACTTTCAACAGGATCATTTATGAGTCCGGATGGATTTAATCAAAGTGATTTGTCAGGAACATTTGCAGAAACTGCAGCAAGTTTATTAGGCGGAATCATCAAATCTGACAATGATAAAATAAATATTGATTTGAATTTTATATCTGCAGATAAACGAATCGGTCAGGAAGCCGATGGTCAGTTTGTGGCGAATATAACATCGCAGGTCAATGAAAGAATTACGATAAACGGAAAATTAGGAGTTCCTATTGGAGGCGTTAACGAGTCGGCAATTGTTGGCGATATCGAAGTGTTGTACAGGGTTAATGAAGACGGATCAATGAATCTTCGTTTATTCAATAAAGAAAATGACATCAATTATATAGGACAGGGTATTGGTTATACGCAAGGAGTTGGTATTTCGTATGAAGTAGATTTTGATACTTTTAGTGAACTGGTCAATAAATTATTTAAAAACCATAAATTAGAAAAAGCAGTAAAAAGTTCTTCGGATGATTTACAGGACTCGTATCTAAATCCTGATTTTGTAAATTTCTCTAATAAAAAGAATGCGGATAAAAACAAAAAGGCACCTGAGAAAAAGGAAGAAGAGAAAAAACCACCGCCACAAAACAATAATGAAGGATTAATTCCGGACAATGACTATTAGTCAATTTTGTTAAAAATATTTAAAAGAAACCATTCGTTGCATCGAATGGTTTTTTTTATGCTAAATTTAGCGGCTCATTAATTTTCGAATCATATTGTAAACCTGAATTTTTATAACACTTCATTTAAGTATTGTTAATTTTAAGGATTTAATTAAAAAAAGACCCTTTTATTATTTTAAATGAATTTTTTACTATCGAAAAACTTATTAACGAAAACGTTTGAATTTAACATATTTTATTAATTTATTATAAACATAACCCGAGAAGTGGTGAATGTTTGCTAATTTTACACTTTAATACTTAAATAATGCCAAAAACAATAAAAAAAGTTGGTGTTCTGACATCGGGAGGAGACTCACCTGGAATGAATGCCGCAATACGATCAGTTGTTCGAACATGCGCTTATCATAATATAGAATGCATAGGAATTTATAGAGGGTATCAGGGAATGATCGAAGGTGATTTCAAAGAAATGGGTCCCCGAAGCGTAAATAATATTGTAAACAAAGGTGGAACGATCTTAAAATCAGCTCGTTCGGTTGAGTTTAGAACCCCGGAAGGTAGAAAAAAAGCACACGATAATCTTATTAAAGCCGGAGTTGATGCTCTTGTAGTAATAGGTGGTGACGGAAGTTTTACCGGAGGATTGATATTTAATTCAGAATATGGTTTTCCTGTTATGGGGATTCCGGGTACAATTGATAATGATATTTTTGGTACAAGCCATACTTTAGGGTATGATACCGCTTTGAATACTGTTGTAGATTGTATTGATAAAATCAGAGATACTGCAAGTTCACATAACCGTTTATTTTTTGTAGAGGTTATGGGTAGAGATGCCGGTCATATTGCGCTTAATGCGGGAATTGGTGCAGGTGCAGAAGAAATTCTTATTCCTGAAGAAGATTTAGGTTTAGACAGATTACTTGACTCTCTTCAAAAAAGTAAGGCTTCAGGAAAATCATCCAGTATAGTAGTTATTGCCGAAGGGGATAAAATTGGTAAAAACGTTTTTGAATTAAAGGATTACGTTGAAGCAAATTTACCGGAGTACGATGTAAGAGTATCTGTTTTAGGACACATGCAGCGCGGTGGTTCTCCATCTTGTTTTGACCGCGTTTTAGCAAGCCGTCTAGGTGTAAAAGCAGTGGAATCCTTAATTGAAGGTAAATCAAATTATATGGTAGGTCTTCAGGCTGATAAAGTGGCTTTAACGCCTCTTGAACAAGCAATTAAAGGGAAATCAGAAATTGATAGAGAATTATTGAGAGTGTCTGACATCATGTCAACATAATAAATAAAAAGTTTAAAAGGAAAGAAGTTTATTGTGAGGAAATTAGACTTTAATTATTAGTGTAATAAAAACAAAAGCAAAAAAATTAAGTAAAATGTCAAAAGTAAAATTAGGAATAAACGGATTTGGACGTATCGGAAGAATCGTTTTTAGAGAATCTTTCAACAGAGATAACGTAGAAGTTGTTGCAATCAATGACTTGTTAGATGTAGATCACTTAGCTTATTTATTAAAATATGATTCAGTTCACGGTCGTTTCAACGGAACTGTAGAAGTTAAAGAAGGAAAGCTTTACGTAAACGGAAGAAATATCCGTATTACTGCTGAAAGAAATCCGGCTGACTTAAAATGGAACGAGGTTGATGTTGATGTAGTTGCTGAATGTACTGGTATTTTTACCACTATCGAAACTGCAAATGAGCACATTAAAGGTGGTGCTAAAAAAGTAATTATTTCTGCACCTTCTGCAGATGCTCCAATGTTTGTAATGGGTGTAAACCACGAAACTGCAAAAGCTACAGATTTAGTAGTTTCTAACGCTTCTTGTACTACAAACTGTTTAGCGCCTTTAGCTAAAGTTATCCACGATAACTTCGGAATTGAAGAAGCTTTGATGACAACTGTACACGCTACAACTTCAACTCAAATGACTGCTGATGGTCCTTCAAGAAAAGACTGGAGAGGTGGACGTGCTGCAAGCATTAACATCATCCCATCTTCTACAGGAGCTGCAAAAGCTGTCGGAAAAGTAATTCCATCTTTAAATGGAAAATTAACAGGAATGTCTTTCCGTGTTCCTACTGCTGACGTTTCTGTAGTAGATTTAACTGTAAAAGTGGCTAAAGAAACTACTTACGAGGAAATTCTTGCTGTTTTGAAAACAGCTTCTGAAACTACAATGAAAGGTATTTTAGGATATACTGAAGATGCGGTTGTTTCTCAGGATTTTATTTCTGATAAAAGAACTTCAATCGTTGATGCAACTGCCGGAATTGGATTAAACTCTACTTTCTTCAAATTTGTATCCTGGTACGATAATGAGTATGGATATTCTTCAAAATTAATTGATTTATCTGTGCATATTGCAGGTTTGAAATAATAGTATATATATTTGCAAAATCCCGTTATGTCAAGTAACGGGATTTTCTTATTTTGTTACCTCTTTAATTAATGTAAAAAATACACTTTTTATTTGGTTAAAGAAAACTAATCCAAAAACTAAATAAAATGAAATTAATAGTTGATAGTGGATCTACTAAAGCCGATTGGATTGCAATTGATGATAATGGAAAAGTATTATTCACGACACAAACTTTAGGATTAAATCCTGAAATTCTTGACGCTCCGGATATCCTTGAAAGATTGAACGACCGTTTTGATATCTTACAAAATAAAAAAAATGCCACACATTTGTTCTTCTACGGAGCAGGTTGTGGAACTGACAGAATGAAAACCGCGCTTTCGCAAATATTTCAGGAATATTTCGTGAATGCCATTGTTGAAGTTCATGAAGATACATACGCAGCAGTTTATGCAACTACCCCAAAAGGTGAAGAAGCTATTGTAAGTATTTTAGGAACAGGTTCTAATTGTAGTTATTTTGATGGAAAAGTATTGCATCAAAAAGTACAGTCATTAGGATATATTGTTATGGATGACTGCAGCGGAAACGTTTTTGGAAAAGAATTAATCAGAAAGTATTATTTCAATAAAATGCCTAAAGAACTGGCAGTTGAATTTGAAAAAGAATATGATTTAGATCCTGATTTTATCAAGAATAAATTATATAAAGAGCCCAATCCTAATGCTTATTTAGCGACTTTCGCGAAATTTTTAATCAAACATAAAGACACAGAATTTTGCAGAAAAATTATCTTTAAAGGGATGAAATCTTTTGTAAAAAACTATATCAAACAGTTTGATAATTGTAAAGAACTTCCGGTTCATTTTGTAGGTTCTATCGCTTTTTATCTGAAAGATGAATTACAGGAAACATTTGACAAGTATGAACTTCAATTAGGAAATGTTTTAAGAAGACCTATTGACGGATTAATAGCTTATCATGTTGCTAATCAATAAATAAAGGATATGGAAATTGCTATTATTGCTCACGACGGTAAGAAGGCAGATATGGTTCAGTTTTTAAACAAAAACAAAACTTTATTGCTTCAGGAAAATATCAGGCTGATTGCAACAGGAACTACCGGAAGTAAAGCAGTAAATGCTGGATTTAAAGTAAAGAGAATGCTTTCAGGACCAATGGGAGGTGATGCGCAAATTGCTGCGCGTGTAGCCGAAGGTAAAACACAGATGGTTTTCTTTTTTAAAGATCCGCTTGCAAGCCATGCCCACGAAGTCGATATTAATATGCTTATTCGTGTTTGTGACGTACACAATGTGCCTTTAGCCACAAATGAAGCTTCGGCTCAGTTACTGCTAAATGCTGTTGCACTGCAATTATAGAATTTTTACATTTTAAAATATATAAGAAACCGTTTCATTATTGAAACGGTTTTTTATTGCTTATTAATTTGCTAAAAAAAAAGAATTGAAGTGTTTTATTATTGTATTGGTAAATATTTGATTTTCATTGACTTGTAATTATATTCTTTCATTTTTTAATGTAAATTTGATACAATATTTTTATCGCTGAATCATGAAAAAACAAACTGTAATTGCAATTATTGCTCATGATAACAAGAAAGCAGATATGATTCAGTTTTTAATTAAAAACGGAATAATGCTTCAACATGATAAAGTAAAACTTATTGCAACAGGAATATTAGGAAGAAATGCAGAGAAATCCGGATTTAAAGTAAAAAAAATGCTTCCGTGTTCTATGGGTGGTGATGCTCAAATTGCTGCTAAAGTAGCACAGGGCAAAATTAATATCGTATTTATGTTTACAGATCCTTTAGTAACAAATGCCCATGAAGTTGACATCAAAATGCTGGTCAGGATCTGTGATGTTCATAATGTGCCGCTGGCAATAAATGAAGCAACGGCACAATTATTTTTAAACGCTATTGTACAGCGATTATAGAAATTTCAACATTTACGTTTTTAGGCAAACATGCTACCTGAACAGTTTCACGGGCAGGAGCCGTTTTTTCGTCAAAATAAGAACCGTAAATAGTGTTTATTGCAGCAAAATTATTCATATCCATAATAAAGATAGTAGCTTTAACAATATTCTCAAAAGTCATATTTGCAGCTTCTAAAATAGCAGCAATGTTTTGCATTACCTGCGTAGTTTCATCAGTGATATTGTCTGTAATAATTTCTCCTGAAGCCGGGTTTATAGCAATCTGACCAGAAGCATAAAGTGTGTTTCCTGATAATACAGCCTGGTTATATGGACCAATAGGAGCCGGTGCTTTGTCTGTAAAAATGATTTTTTTCATAATATAGTGATTTGAAATATTTATTGAAGCATTATAATTTAATACTATTATGAAAGTAAGATTAAGTCTGAAAATCTAATTTCATAATAACTGCCAAAATTTTTAAGTTTAAATGGTGTTTTTTATCGGTTTGAAGTACTTCGTTTATTCCATTTAATGTCACTAAGCATTCCGGATTTGATACCAATAAAGAAATTCCAGTTAGAGTTGACACCAAGAGGAGTCCAGTTAAAAGCCATTCTCCAGCTTAATAAATCCCTTTCAAAACGGAATTGGGTAAACGTAACACCCTTTTGCACGAAATCGTAACCGGTAGAAACCCCGCCTTTCCATTTAGGCGTAATATCCATATTTGCCGAAATCATAATAGAGTTTCCGCTAATAGTATTATCACGCTTTGTATTCGAATAGGTTAACGAATAGGCCAAAGTCATATCCCACGGGATTTTAGAATTAAAAAACTCCGTAATCACATCCTCTTTATCTTCGTCTTTTTCGTTTGCAAACTGGCTGTTCCTGCTGTCATTTAAATCCGTATTAGTTCCGAATAAATCATCTTTACGACCACCATTCCGTTCACTCTGCTTATTTTCTTCCTTGCCGCTGCCTTTATTGGAGAACGAATAGTTTAAAGTTACATTGGCACTGGTCATTCTGAATAAACTTCCGCCGTTGTCAATATTGTAAGTGCTAAGTCTTGTCCCTCCATTGTCAATCGCGTATGGATCTAAAGTAGCACCAAAATTCACATTCATCTTATTGTCAAAAAGCTGAGTTCCACCACTTACAAGAACCGGTTGCCATGCTAAAGTTTCTTTTCCGTCAGCATCAAAATTATAACTTGTACTGAAGTTTAAATTGTTCAACAGCATGATTTTTTTAGGTTCTGTTTTTGTGCTGTCCCTGTCTCTTACCTTAGCTTCAAAAGTGTTGCTTAAAGCAAATGATACGATATTAGAATTACTTTTTCCGGGAGCGCCAAAAATACCACCGTCAAATCTTGAATAAGTAGAAATTCTTCCAGAAGCATCTACAGTATAATTGTTGTAGTACTGATCAAAACTAGGCGTGTATGAATATGTCACAGTGGGTCTCATGACGTGACGAATCGACTGGATTCTTTTATCGTCTCCAAAGTTGAAAGTACCATAAATAGTAGTTCCTAAATTAGTGCTGAAATTATAAGTTCTGTAAGCGTCAAATCCGTTTACCGTTTTATCGACAACCTTACTCTGATCTGTATCATAATTTCTGTCAACCGTTTTTGTAACCCAGGTTTCCTGATAATTAGTAGATGCTCCGGCACTAAAATATTTAAATATTTTAAAATTCGTACTAATCGGGATACTATGCTGCATACCAATTTGTGCGTCTTTAAACATTTGAGGTTTAAAAAACAATGAATCGGTCGTGTTGAAATTATTTTTACCGCTTAGATTATATTGTAAGTTGATATTTTTTATAAAACCTTTTTTAACCCCGTCTTTCCCTACGAACGGATAAACACGATCAACACTCGCTTGTAAAGCCGGCAAAGTCATTTGAATTTGCTCTGTTTGCGTGTTTTGTGAATGCGTTGCAGTTAATGAAAAACGCGCCTGAGGGATTGTATTAAAAGTTTTATTGTATGAGATAGATGAATTTAAAGTGTTATTTAAATTCGATCCCACGTTTGCCTGATTGATAGATCGTTTGAAGTATTTACTACTACCCATATTCACAGACGCAGAAAAACTTGAATTAGGATTTGATTTTGTATCTTTTGAATGTGACCATTGAATGTTATAGATTTTCTCTTTACTATAATCAGGATAACCACGTTCGCTGTTAATCAGGTTTTCATAACGAATATTAATATTTCCCCTATACTTATATCTGGTTGCGTACGCCGATTCAAATCGCATCGCGTAACTACCATTCGTGTAATAATCTCCTAAAACGGTTAAATCATAATTGTCGCTTAAAGCGAAATAATAACCTCCGTTTTGTAACGAGAAACCTCTGGTGTTCGAATCATTATAACTTGGAATAATAATTCCCGAAACACTTTTTTCCTGACTCATTGGGAAATAAGCAAAAGGTAAAGCAAGTGGAGTAGGAACATCGGCGATAACCATATTCGTTAATCCGGTGATTACTTTTTTCCCCGGAATAAACTTCACTTTATTAGTCTGAAAATAATATTCGGGGTTGTCAATGTCTTTTGAAGTTGTAAATCGCGCTCCTTTTAAAAAGTAAACGGAGTCATTTTCTTTTTTGGTAACGGCAGCTTTGATTTTAAATTCTCCCTGTTCAGTTCTCGAATTATAAATTAAAGCCTTTTTAGTTTTAAAATTAAATCGGATAGAATCGGGCTGAACTTCACTCGCACCTTGTTTAAAATTGGGATATTGCGTTAAAACTCCTGCGGAATCTCGTATACGTCCGGCATAAACTTCATCTTTTTCCAGGTTTAATACAATGATTCCGGATTTTAATTCGACATCTTTATAGTATAATTCCGCTTCATTGTATAAAGTCAGCGTTCTTGCTTTCTTGTCATATTTAGCATAATCCTTAGCTTTATACTTCGTAACAGCATCTAAAAAATTCTTTTTAGGCTTAACGGTATCTAACTTTATGGTATCAAGAATAGGAGCCGGCGCTTTTTCTGCAACAGTAATTTTAGGTTTATCTGTTTGTTTTGCAGCAGGTAACGGCTTCTTTTTGTTTTTTATCTCTTGCGAATATAAATTACCACATCCTAATGATAGGAAAAATGATAATAAAACGATATTAAATAAGTTTGTATGCAAAGGTTTAAATGCTATTTTTGTATAATTATGGCTTGTTTTTTGACATGTCAAACTTACATATAATTTTTTGTCAAAAATAATCAATTGTAAAAATTATAGGTGTTACGTTTTATTAAAATTAACTTTTAGATTTATGAATATATTTAACAAAATTAAAGTAATATTTACTTTTTTTCTAACGATATTGTCTTTTTGTGCCTACAGTCAGTCAAATGTTTTTAAGGTAACACTGGATGCCGGGCATGGCGATCATGACTTTGGTGCTGTTTATAGCGGACGAATTGAAAAAAATATTGCTTTGGCTATTGTTTTAAAAGTTGGTAAAATTTTAGAAGCAAGTCCAAATATCAATGTTATTTATACTCGTAAAACAGATGTTTTTATCGATTTGGTAGAAAGAGCCAATATTGCGAACAGAGCAAATTCGAATATTTTTGTTTCAATTCACTGTAATGCCAACAAAAATACAGCTGCTGACGGAACAGAAACCTATGTAATGGGTTTGAGTAAAGTAGCGTCGAATCTTGAAGCTGCGAAAAAAGAGAACTCCGTAATTACATTAGAGAAAGATTATAAACGTAAATATGAAGGTTACGATCCTAATTCGCCTGAATCAATGATTGGAATGACCTTAATGCAGGAAGAGTATTTAGATAATAGCATCTCACTTGCCAGTAAAGTGGAAGATAATTTTGAAAAACTCGGAAAAAAACTAAGACAAGGAGGAGTAAAGCAAGCACCATTTATGGTACTTCATAAAGCATATATGCCCAGAGTTTTGATTGAAACCGGATTTGTCTCTAATCCTACCGAAGGAAATATTTTAAACTCTGAAGAAGGACAGGATGATATTGCAAAAGCTATTGCCGAGGCAATTATCAGTTATAAAAGAGAGTATTTTGGTTCCGGAGCTTCAGAAGCATCAGAGGCAAGACCAGCAAAAGATACCTCTACGCCGGTAAAAGCAAAGGTGGTGGAAAGCGCTGCGGCAGCTAAAAATGCTCCAAAAGGAATCTTTTTTAAAGTTCAGCTTATTGCCAGCATTAAAAAAACACCACTGGAGCCTAAAAACTTTAAAGGATTGAAAAATGTAACAATGTTGTATGAAAACAACATTTACAAATATTTCTATCAGGAAACTTCCAATTATGAAACGGCTAAAAAATATTTGGAAGAAGCTAAAAATAAAGGATATGGAGCCGCATTTCTAATTGCAAATAAAGACGGAGAGAAAATCAATATTCAAGACGCTATTAAATAATAGTCCTTACTTCGAATATTTATATTAATTTTGTACAAACACTTAGAATTTTGAAACTAACAAGAGAAATTAAAACGGCTATATTAGTCATCGCATCTATTTTATTATTTATTTGGGGCTATAGTTTTTTAAAAGGCAAAGACCTTTTTACAAATTACAAAACATTATATGTTGAATATAATAATGTGGAGGATTTGTCACAATCTGCACCTGTAACTATAAATGGTCTTACAGTAGGTAAAGTAACTAAAATCACAATTAATGAAGTAACTGGTAAATTATTAGTAGAACTTCAGTTAAAAACAGATTTTCCAATCTCAAAAACAAGTAAGGCATCTTTATATTCTCCAAGTTTAATTGGAGGAAAACAAATTAAGATTTTACCTAATCTTGAAGATAAAGATCCTGCTGTTGAAGGGCAAACCCTTGAAGCTGCTGTAGAATTAGGACTAACAGAATCTCTTGGAGGTAAAATTGAGCCAATTCAGCAAAAATTAGATTTAATGCTTCTTAACATTAATACACTGGTTGCCGGTTTAAATAATGTTTTAGACAAGCAAGGACAGGAAAATCTAAAAAAATCATTAGCAGAATTAAGCCAGACTATGGAGCAATTTCACAGAGCTTCAGGAAGTTTAAATACTATTTTAGATACTAATAAAGGTCAGATTAACGGAGTTGTGACCAACTTTAATAAAATGTCAAGCAACTTCAATAAAATATCTGACTCTTTAAACAAAGCTGATTTAGGTAAAACAGTGAGAAACCTAAACAAAACTTTGGCTAAAGTTGATGGTATCATGAGCAACTTAAACTCAGGAAAAGGCACAGCAGGTAAATTATTAAATGATGATGCCTTGTACAATAATCTTTCTAAAACTTCAAAAGAGCTGGAGTTATTATTACAGGATGTTCGCCTTTATCCAACACGTTATGTAAATGTTTCTCTTTTCGGAAAGAAAAATAAGCCATATGTTGCACCTGCAGAAGATGCAAGCTCAACAACTACTGACAAAAAATAATTAAGTACACTATAGAATGAGTTATTTAGACAATATTTTATTCGCTATACTTCTGATAGCTGGTTTTGGTTTTTTTGCGACGAGTGTAAAAAAAATTATCCGAAACATTAATTTAGGAGTCGATGTAGATCGAAAAGACAATCCAAAGGCACGTTGGGCAAACATGGCTTTGATTGCGCTTGGACAATCTAAAATGGTGAAACGTCCTGTAGCGGGCGTATTACATATTGTCGTTTATCTGGGTTTTATAATTATAAATATCGAATTACTTGAAATCATTATTGATGGTTTATTTGGTACACACAGAATTTTTGCGCCTTATTTAGGTGTTGTATACGATATTTTAATTGCATCATTTGAAATATTGGCACTTTTGGTTCTTGTAGCTGTATCAGTTTTCTGGATCAGAAGAAATATTATACGATTAAAACGTTTTATTAATCCGGATTTAAAAGGTTTTCCTAAAAGTGATGCCAATTACATCTTGTATTTTGAGATGGTATTAATGACATTATTTTTATTGATGAATGCAGCTGATTTTCATTTGCAACACGTTCCCGGTAAAGTATTTCATCCTGCAGGAAGTTTTCCTGTAAGTCAGTTTATTGCACCCATCTTTAACGGAATGTCTAATGAATTGGTCGTGATATTGTTTGAAGTGTTCTGGTGGTTACATATTGCAGGTATTTTAGTTTTTATGAACTATTTGTACTTTTCAAAACATTTGCACATTCTTTTAGCGTTCCCTAATACTTATTTTGCAAATTTAAATCCACAAGGAAAGTTTGATAATTTAGCATCGGTTACACAAGAGGTAAAATTAATGATGGATCCAAATGCAGATCCGTTTGCAGCGGCTCCGGTTGATGCAAATGCTGCACCCTCTAAATTTGGTGCAAGTGATGTTCATGATTTAAACTGGGTTCAATTGCTAAATGCTTATACTTGTACAGAATGTGGTCGTTGTACATCAGCATGTCCGGCAAATCAAACGGGTAAAAAATTGTCCCCTCGTAAAATTATGATGGACACAAGAGATCGTTTGCAGGAAGTAGGAAAAAATATTGATACTAATAAAGGTGTTTTTGTTCCTGATAACAAAACATTATTAAACGATTATATTACTCCCGAAGAATTATGGGCATGTACGTCATGTAACGCTTGTGTTGAAGAATGTCCGGTTAATATTAGTCCTTTATCTATTATTATGGATATGCGTCGTTATTTAGTGATGGAACAAAGTGCTGCGCCAATGTCGCTAAATGCCATGATGACCAATATCGAAAATAATGGAGCACCCTGGCAATACAATCAGCAAGACAGATTGAATTGGAAAAATGAAAATTAGAAAATAGTTTAATCGTTGAATTGGTTATTTGTTTAACCGTTTAATTGATGAATAAATATATAAGGTTTTTTAGTGAAGGTTATAGTAAAGAGTGCTAGTAACCAAATAAACAATTAACCGATTTAACAACAAAAGAAGATGTCAGAAAGTTTAGTAGTACCAACAATGGCAGAAATGCTCGCCGAAGGAAAACAACCAGAAGTTTTGTTTTGGGTAGGTTGTGCAGGAAGTTTTGATGATAGAGCAAAAAAAATAACAAAGGCATTTGTACGAATTTTAAATCGTACCAATGTTTCATTTGCGGTTCTTGGTACAGAAGAGAGTTGTACCGGAGATCCTGCAAAACGTGCCGGAAATGAATTTTTGTTTCAAATGCAAGCCATGATGAATATTGAGGTTTTAAATGCATATGAAGCTAAAAAAATAGTAACGGCTTGTCCGCATTGTTTTAATACTTTAAAAAATGAATATCCTGAACTGGGAGGTCAATATGATGTAATTCATCATACTGAATTTTTGAAGTCATTAATAGACGATGGAAGATTAACGGTAGAAGGCGGACAATTTAAAGGGAAGAAAATTACTTTTCACGATCCTTGTTATTTAGGGAGAGCAAACAAAGTATACGAAGCACCAAGAGATTTAATTCAGAAGTTAGACGTTGAATTAGTCGAAATGAAGCGTTCAAAAGCAAACGGTTTATGTTGTGGAGCAGGTGGAGCACAAATGTTTAAAGATGCTGAACCAGGAAACAAAGAAGTAAACGTACTCCGTACAGAAGATGCACTTGAAGTTCAGCCGGATATTATTGCAGCGGGTTGCCCTTTTTGTAATACGATGCTAACCGATGGTATCAAACATCAGGAAAAAGAAGGACAAGTGAAAGTGATGGATATCGCTGAGTTAATTGCAAATGCGCAAGACTTGTAGTCTTAGGTTCAAAGTGGCAAAGGTGCAAAGCGACAAAGGTTTTTAACCTGAAACTTGAAACCTGAAACATTTCAAGAAATCTAAAATCAACAATCTAAAATCTAAAATTAAAATGTATATACCTTTTGAAGATTTACCTGGTGAATCCAGAATCTGGATTTATCAATCCAATAGAAAATTTTCTGAGGAAGAATTTTCTGAAATAGAAACTGACCTGAAAGCTTTTGTTGAAGGCTGGGCAGCACACGGAACAAGTTTAGAAGCTTCGTATCAACTAAAATACAACCGATTTATTATTTTGGCTGTAAATCAGGATGTGCAACCGGCTACAGGATGTTCTATCGATAGTTCGGTGGAATTTATTCAGAGTTTGGAGAAAAAATACAACGTTGATTTGTTAGATAAAATGAACGTGACTTTTAAACTAGGTGAGCATATCGCTCATAAACCATTAATTGATTTCAAGAAAATGGTTAAAGATAAATCGGTTTCAGAGAATACGATTGTTTTCAATAACCTTGTAAACAACATTGAAGAATACAACGAATCCTGGGAAGTTCCTGCTGCCGATAGCTGGCACAGCAGATTTTTCTAAGAAGAATTTACAGATATTTGAAAAGGCGTAAAATTTAGATTTTATGCCTTTTTTTGTGGTTAAAAAAAAGAAAATTATTTTGGATAAAATAATTAGTTTTATAGAAAATTAGAAGCTACAAACACATGAAGAAAGAAGTATTTTTATTAATAACATTTTTAATCTGTAATTTAATTTTTTCGTAAAATTACATGGCAGGACAAAAGAGATATTGTGAAACTAATGATGATAAAATATTAGAACTTTATGATTTAGGATTTAGAACTTTACAATACAAAAAATATCAAAATGTATCAACAAGGATTTTTTTAGATATTGTTAAAAAAGATTCAACATAATGCGATGCCTATTTTTGGGCTGGATATACTTTAAGATTACAAAATAAATATGATCTTGCTATAGGATATTACTATATTGCAGATAGTCTTGCGAACAATAAATCAATAGAATTTAAACAAAATTTGGCAATGACTGGTTTGATGTTTGGAAAGGTGGATTTGGCAAGGAAAAAATATAGTGAGATGATAACTTTTTTTCCTGATAATCCCGAAGGTTATTATGGTTTTGCTTTAACCGCTCCAATGATTGGAGATGTTGATAAAGGTTTAGAAAATATTAAAATCTCAATTGAAAAGTATGGTAAAAGAAATTCTGAAATTAAAAATCAGACAGAATTATTATACGGAATACTTTTAACGTTGAATAAAAATTACATAGAAGCTATATTTCATTTTGAAGAATGTGCGTCTAAGTTTAAAAATGATGATAATTTTAATATTCATTATTCTTTGAGTCTGATAAAGATAGCAGAACAAAACAATGATGAAGATGGAAAGAAAAAAGCTTTGAAAGTTTATAATAAAATTAAAAATAAAGAAGAAATACCTGAGGAATTGAAAGGAGAATTTAATTTTAAAACTTAAAAAATATATATAAGAGGCGTAAAATTTAGATTTTATGCCTTTTCTGCGTTCTGCCGCGGCTATAAATCTTTGTCAAAGTTTTAAACCTTTGTCAAATGTTGGCACGGATAGTGAAACCCGGATTTACCATAATTTTGTCAATTTCGACGCAGGAGAAATAACACCAGATATTCCATAAAGAAAATTGTCATTCTTTGTCAAGTTTCGAGTGTGATGTTTCCTCCGTCGAAATTGTCAGGATTACGTGAATTTTATATGTATTCCCTACGGGAAAATTGGATAATCCTACTCTTTTATTTTCTACCAATATTTAACCACTACTTGGTATTTCTTTGTTTATCAAAAGTGTTTTCTACCAACGTATACTCTTTACAAGCTAACTCCTAAAAGATATTAAATTCCTTTTATTGCCAATACTTGGAACTTTACGAATTACTCCGTTAGGAGTTAAATGTAGGTAGAAATAAAGATTGTATCGCCCAATTTGTCCCGTAGGGACTATATATTTTAAAGTCAATAAAAAAATAAAAGGCATTATAGTCCCATTTTTTATACACTGTTGCTTACGGAAATCATTCTCAAAGTTTTGAACTTTGACAAAGATGATCGAGATAAACCCCATAGGTTTTTAAAATCTGTTGGGTTTACTTCCTCATATTTTGATTATGGTATTATATTCAGTCCCTATGGGACAAATTATCACGGCGTTATTTTTTTTCTACCGACATTTAACCTCTACGAGGTATGCTCTCTTAGAGGGTTAATTTATGGAAATGAATTAATTGAAATAAATTGATGAGCATTTTTCAAAACCTTTCGTTTTTACTTTATGCCTCATATTTGATTGTAGGATTATTTGCAGTCCCTACTGGACAAATTATCAAGGCGTTATATTTTTTTACCAACATTTAACCTCTACGAGGTATACTTTCTTAGAAGGTTAATTTATGGAAATGAAGTAATAGAAATGAATTGATGCGCATTTTTTCAAAACATTCAAATTATACTCCGTTAGGAGTTATATGTGGATAGAAAAAAAACAAGATACACCACAAATTTGTCCTGTAGGGACTATATATAATTTTTTAAAGACAGTTTATGTAATCCGACAGGTTTTAAAACCTGTTAGGTTTGCTTTATGCCTCATATTTTGATTAGGATTATATGCAGTCCCCACGGGGCAAATTATCACGGCCTTATATTTTTTCCTACCGACATTTAACCTCTCCGAGGTATACTCTATAGAAGGTTAATTGATTGATTAATAGAAATAAATTGAAAGGACATTTTTCAAAACATTCAAATTATACTCCGTTAGGAGTTATATGTCGGTAGAAAAAATAGCAACCCAACCCAAATGTCCTGTAGGGACTATATATTACTTTACGCTTCGTATTTTGATTGTAGGATTATATTCAGTCCCTACGGGACAAATTATCATGGCTTATATTTTTTTACCAGTACTTAACCTCTACGACGTATGCTCTCTTAGAAAGTTAATTTATGGAAATGAATTAATAGAAATAAATTGATGCACAATTTTCAAAACATTCAAATTATACTCCGTTAGGAGTTATATGTCGGTATAAAAAATAGCAACCCAACCCAAATGTCCTGTAGGGACTAGACAGAAACTATAAAAGAAATTAGTACGGTTAATTCTCTAAAAGCAATGTTAATTTGTCGAAAACTTGTGTGGATATGTTATTGAAGAGGATTTTCTTATAAAAACAACAACCTCAAATCTAGCCCCGATGGAAGTGATATCCTTTTGTGCCGGGGTTCGGCATAAAAGATATAACGGACAGCGGGACAAATGGTACTTTTGAAAATGAATTTTTCTGCTCCTTATAAAAATTGTAAATTATTAGCTATAAGTATAAAGTACCCCCGACTTCGATCAGAATGACAGGAATACTATAGCATAATTACTTAATCCCGAAGTTTAAGGACTAACAATCTAATAATGTGATAACTCTAATATTCACAAAAATCTAACAATCGAAATCTTCGATTAAATGCTATTTTTGAGTACTTTCGTAGTATTAAATTTAATACATGAAAATAGCAATAGTTTGTTATCCAACATTTGGCGGAAGTGGTGTAGTTGCTACAGAACTAGGCCTTGAATTAGCCAGACGCGGACACGAAATCCACTTTATTACTTATAGTCAGCCGGTTAGGCTGGCACTTTTAAATCCTAATGTTCATTATCACGAAGTAAACGTTCCTGAGTATCCTCTTTTCCATTATCAGCCTTACGAATTGGCTTTGTCAAGCAAACTGGTTGATATGGTGAAATTATATAAAATAGAAGTTCTTCATGTGCATTATGCTATTCCTCACGCTTATGCGGGTTATATGGCGAAGCAAATGCTTAAAAATGAAGGAATTAATCTTCCAATGATTACTACGCTTCACGGAACTGATATTACACTGGTAGGAAATCACCCGTTTTATAAACCTGCGGTGACTTTTAGTATCAATAAATCAGATTATGTGACATCTGTTTCTCAAAGTTTGAAAGATGATACTTTGAAATTGTTCAAAATCAAGAACAAAATCAGGGTGATTCCGAATTTCATTGAACTGGATAAAATGCGAAAAGATCCTCTGGCTCCTTGTCACCGCTCTGTAATGGCAAAGGAAAATGAGCGCATTATCACGCATATCAGTAACTTTAGAAAGGTAAAACGTATTCCTGATATTATTAAGATTTTTTATAATATCCAGAAAGATATGCCTGCCAAATTAATGATGGTTGGTGATGGTCCTGAAAAGGAAAAAGCGGAAGCTTTGTGTATGGAACTGGGAATTTACGAAAAGGTAATTTTCTTTGGAAACAGTAATGAGATTGATAAAATTTTATGTCTGACTGATTTATTTTTACTTCCGTCAGAAACAGAAAGTTTTGGTTTAGCGGCTTTAGAAGCAATGGCTTGTGGAGTTCCCGTGATTTCGAGTAACTCAGGAGGTTTGCCGGAAGTTAATTTTGATGGTTTTTCAGGATATTTAAGTGATGTGGGAAATGTAGATGAAATGGCTGCAAATGCGATTAAAATTCTTAAAGACGATACTGTTTTAAAACAATTTAAAGCAAATGCTTTAGAAGTGGCTAAAAAGTTTGATATCGTAAATATCCTGCCTAAATATGAAGCTTTATATCAAAGAGCCATTGACGATTATAAAGAGTAAAAACTTAATTTAAAATATAGTAGATGAAAAAAGTAATTCTGGTTGTACTGGTTTTTGTTTTGGTTTCCTGTGGAGCAAAAAAAACGTCAGGTTCTGGTTCGAAAATTTTGTATGAAGTTTTAACGGAACAATCTGACGGTGGAGGAAATATTAAATTTTTTGAAATTTTGACGGAACCGAATGAAATCAAAATGCTGGAAAATGATCCGCTTTTAAAGGATAAAATGAAACAGGATGATATTAGTAATTCAAATTACATCATTCTGAATATGGGAGAAAAAAATACCGGAGGTTATTCTATTGGCGTTGAAAAAGTTGAAGAAACAGACAAAAATATCATTATCACAGTAAAAGAGAATGGTCCCGCGCCGGATGCAATGGCAATGCAGGTAATTACATATCCTTACACGGTGGTTAAAATACATTCTAAAAAGGAGATCATTATTAAATAATAGTTTTAATAGCACAAAGTTTTTTTATATAAAATGCTCAGAAACAAAAAGTTCGCAAAGCTAAATCAATCAAAGCTTTGCGAACTTGTGTTTTTAAACATAGGATTAGGTAAAATCTTAGCGTGCTTTGCGGTAAAAAAAAAACTTGCTGCTTCAATGCACTGCTTATCTCAGCCAGACATAGCTTTTCCCTGGCTTGAAATTAATGTTATTTGGGTTACATTTTCGACTTCGCTCAATGTGATAAACAAAAAAAATCCTGTCGGTTTTAAGCGACAGGATTTCTTTTACAATTATTTTTTAGTTTTAATTTAGAATCTAAATTTAACTCCTAAACCTACATCAAATCCAAAGTTATCATCGTCATAATACCCTGATCCAATTTCTGGTCTTGCATCTAATGATAATGTGATTGGTGCTTCGCTAAATCTATATTCTATACCGATATCTCCAGCAGCAAACACGTATGTTCCGCTGTCGTTAAATTTATTATTGTTTGTGTAGTAATCATGATCCCATGCAGCGATTCCACCACCTACACCAGCGTACCAGTTAAAACCGCCATCGATGTTCCAAACCCATTGGTAAAGAGCAACAGCTTTAATAGCATCTACATCGCTACTGTTTCTAAAACCTAAATCAAATTCAAGTCTGTTTTTTTGGTTTAATCCTAATTGATATGACACTTCACCTCCAAAACCGTTATTGTCTCCTAAACGCAAACCTAAAGCGTTTTTTGAAATTTCTTGTGATTGAGCCGTAAAAGCTAATCCTAATAGCATAATGGCTGATAAAATTATTTTTTTCATATAATGGTTATTAATTTTTTTCAAATGTACATTGGCGTACCAAGTGATAACGTATACTATTTTTGAAAATTGTTATATAATTCACATTTGAGCTGTGGATAAAATATAACAAGCATTAATAATCATTAATGGAAGATAAAAACAATTTATTTTTTTAGAATTATTGAAGAGATTAATTGAGAACTTAAAATATCTTCCATTTCAAAAAGATTTTCTTCTTCAGTGAAATTACTTTCAGCGTAAGAGTACAATTTCCAGCGTTTTTTGTGGTATTCTAATGCTGTTAAATTTTCAACCCAATCTCCGGAATTTAAGTATAATGTAGATCCGTATTTGTTTTCGATATTAATTATTTTTGGTTCATGGATATGTCCGCAAATTACATAATCGTATTTTTTTTCGATTGCTAAATCAGTTGCAGTAGTTTCAAAGTCCGAAATAAATTTGACAGCTTTTTTTACGCTGGCTTTTATTTTTTTAGAAAATGAATAGGGTTCACGACCTAATTTTGCCAGACACCAATTCGCGAATCTGTTGCTTAAAATCAAATAATCGTAGCCAAGTCCGCCTAGTTTTGCAATCCATTTTGAATGCTGAACCGAAGCGTCAAAAACATCTCCGTGAAAAATCCACGCTTTTTTATCGTCTAATTCCAAAACTAATTTGTCGACCAAAGAAAAATTTCCCATGTTCATGTCGCTAAACTTTCTAAGAATTTCATCGTGATTTCCAGTAATATAATACACTTTTGTACCCTTAGAAGCCATCCCGATAATACGCTGAATGACTCTTAAATGTGCTTTTGGAAAGTACGATTTTCTAAATTGCCAGGCATCAATAATGTCGCCGTTTAAGACTAAAGTTTTGGGTTTAATACTTGATAAATAGTTGTTTAGTTCTTTAGCGTGACTTCCGTAAGTTCCTAAATGGACATCTGAAAGAATGACCAATTCAACATTTCGTTTTTTCAATTTTTCTTTATTTGAAGTTCCACAAATAAAAGAAACTTCAGGTCAATTTGTTTTATCAAAAGGTTACCAATTTGGCTACAATTTTAATAAATTGTGATTTTTAAACTACTTAACCTTTATTTAATAATACTAATGTAAAATTTTTTAATTTAATTCATAAAACTTACATTTGCTCAAAACAAATTACAATGGCAGGAAATAGCTACGGCACCCTATATAAAGTAACAACATTTGGAGAATCTCATGGTGAAGCTTTAGGCGGAATCATAGATGGTTGTCCATCAGGAATTGAACTTGATTTAGAAGCAATTGAAGTTGAAATGTCTCGCAGAAAACCAGGACAGTCAGCAATTGTAACGCAACGTAAGGAACCGGATGCAGTTCAGTTTTTATCCGGAATTTTTGAAGGAAAAACAACCGGAACTCCAATAGGTTTTATTATCCCCAATACCAATCAAAAATCAGACGATTACTCTCATATCAAAGACAATTACAGACCAAGTCACGCTGATTATGTGTACGACCAAAAATATGGTTTTCGTGATTATCGCGGTGGCGGAAGAAGCTCTGCGCGCGAAACCGCAAGCAGGGTAGTAGCAGGTGCAATTGCGAAGCAAATGTTACCTGAAATTAAAATTAATGCATACGTTTCATCTGTGGGTCCAATTCATTTGGATACGCCTTATCAGGAATTGGATTTTTCTAAAATAGAAAGCAATCCTGTTCGTTGCCCTGACGAAAAATCAGCAGCAATTATGGAAGAATACATACGTGATATCCGTAAACAGGGAGATACTGTTGGCGGAGTTGTTTCATGTGTAATCCAGAATGTTCCGGTTGGTTTAGGAGAACCTGTTTTTGATAAATTACACGCCGAATTAGGAAAAGCAATGCTTTCTATTAATGCAGTAAAAGGTTTTGAATACGGAAGCGGATTTTCAGGTTCTGAAATGAAAGGAAGCGAACATAATGATTTATACAATCCTGACGGAACTACAAAAACAAATCTTTCAGGTGGAATTCAGGGCGGAATCAGTAACGGAATGGACATCTATTTTAGAGTAGCTTTTAAACCCGTTGCAACCATTATGCAAACTCAGGATTCATTAGATAATAAAGGAAACATTACACCCATGACCGGAAAAGGACGTCATGATCCATGTGTGGTTCCGCGTGCTGTGCCTATTGTGGAAGCAATGGCAGCAATTGTTTTGGCTGATTTTTACTTAATCAACAAAACATATTAATAAAAATTAGGACAGTGAGGGTCTTAGTATTTTAATTCTAAAACAAAACAAATTAATGCAAGTTACAGAAACCAAAAAAAAATCATTTCTTTCGGGATTAACGGGGCAAATTATAATTGCAATGGTGCTTGGAGCAACTTTAGGAATTATATTGCACAATTCGGTTTCGCAAGAAGCAGCGGTATCTTTTAGTACTAAAATAAAAATGCTTGCTACCATTTTTATCCGATTGGTACAAATGATTATTTCTCCTTTAGTTTTCACGACTTTAGTAGTGGGAATTGCGAAATTGGGAGATATTAAAACCGTAGGCAGAATTGGTGGAAAAGCACTTGGATGGTTTTTTACAGCTTCGTTTATATCCCTATTAATTGGTTTATTTTATGTGAATATTTTAGAACCCGGAGTGGGTTTAAAATTGGATCACGTTGATATGGCAGCTGCATCTGAAGTTACGGCTAAAACAACCACTTTGTCATTTGAGAATTTTGTGGAGCATATAGTTCCTAAAAGTATTTTTGAAGCAATGGCAACTAATGAAATTTTGCAAATTGTTGTGTTCTCAATCTTTTTCGGATTAGCAGCAGCATCATTAGGAACTACTGTAAAACCGGTTATCAATGCATTGGATAAGGTGTCGCATATTGTTTTAAAAATGGTTAATTATGTAATGAACTTCGCTCCAATTGGAGTTTTTGGAGCCATTGCAGGAGTATTTGCGATTAGAGATGCAGAAGAATTAGTAATTACGTATTTCAAATTCTTCGGATCATTTTTAATCGGAATAAGTACATTGTGGTTTGTGTTAATTACAGTGGGATATATTTTCCTGAAAGGAAGAATGACGGAGTTATTAAAACGTATTATAGGACCATTAGCAATTGCTTTTGGAACAACAAGCAGTGAAGCTGTTTTTCCTAAATTAACAGAGGAATTAGAAGAATTTGGAGTAAAAAATAAAATTGTATCATTTATGCTGCCTTTAGGTTATTCGTTTAATCTTGACGGAAGTATGATGTATATGACGTTTGCCAGCATTTTTATTGCTCAGTTTTATGGCGTTCATCTTGATTTAGGAACACAAATGGTAATGTTACTGGTTTTAATGTTAACCAGTAAAGGAATTGCCGGAGTACCAAGAGCAAGTTTAGTTGTGGTAGCGGCAACTTGCGGAATGTTTAAAATTCCGATTGAAGGAATTGCTTTGATTTTACCAATTGATCACTTTTGTGATATGTTCAGAAGTGCTACAAACGTATTAGGAAATGCTTTGGCAACTTCTGTGGTAGGACAGTGGGAAAATGATAATGATTTGGATACTCTTCCTGAGACTAAAGATATTGCTTCTGAATAATTAGAAAATGTTATATTTTTCAGAATAAAAAGTTCAAATTCTGAGTAAAATTTAAATAAAGTAAGTAAAGCCGTATTTTTATTTGAAATACGGCTTTTTTTTATTTTTAAACGTATATTTGATGAAATTAGCCGATTTATGCCCCAAATGCGGATTTTTTTACTGTTACTATTTTTACTGAATTGTTTTGCCAATTCGGCAATTGCGCAATCTGAAAATATAGCAGATGAGAAAATTGCTGCAATGGTAAAAGAGGCATGGAATGATTATAAAGAATCTAACTTCGAAAGATCATTAATCACTTCCCGCAAAGCCTTAAATTATGCTACAGCTTCAAAAAATGATTTTTTAATTGCGAAATCATACAAAATTATCGCAGGAAATTATAGTGAATTATCAGAGTTTGATAAGGCTATTTTTTTCTACAACAAAGGTTTATTCTACGCGAACAAAACAAATAATGATTCTATAAAATACAGTCTTCATAATAATCTGGGCAATATTTATTGTTTCGAAAAAAAACAATTTGACAAAGGAATTGATTATTATAAAAAATCAATTGCTTACAGTTTAAAAATGAACCAAATGAACCAGGTTTATTTTACAAACGTAAATTTAGCATGGGCATATTTTGATATAGGGCAATATAAAGCGGGTTATCCTTTTTTGAAATTTATTAACAGTAATACAAAAAAGTACGGCGATGAGTCAACGGAAATTGTTGTCAATATGCTTAACGGAATGTATTTGAGTTCTATAAATGAATATGAAGCGGCAAATGGATTTTTTATAAAAGCCATTCAACAAGGAAAAAATACCGGCGAAAAATCAGATTTGTCTTACGCTCATTTAGAATATTCTAAGTTTCTGAAGAAATTTAAAAAGTATAAAGAAGCTTATGATAATATTGAAGCTTATAATAAAATTACCGAAGAATTATACAGTCAGGAAAAACTTAAGAAAGCTTCTATCGCAGGATTTAATCTTGAATTAGATGAATATAAAAGACAAATTGATAAAATTGAAAGCGAAAAAGATTCGCAATTTCAAAGCCTGAAAAAATCCAGAATTATTGTTATCCTTTTTGTTCTGATTTCCCTTATTCTTCTTTTTCTAATAATCACTTTGATAAAAAATATCAGATTTAAGAAAAAACACAATTTAGAGCTTTTAGAAGCAAAAGAAATTGCAGAAGAAGCTTCTTTGTTGAAAACTCAATTTATTTCGACTATAAGCCACGAATTGCGTACTCCGTTATATGGTGTGGTCGGAATTACAAATATGCTGCTGGAAGAACATAAGGAATTATCCCGAAGCCTGCATTTGAGTTCTTTAAAATTTTCGGCAAGATATTTATTATCGCTGGTAAATGATATTTTACAAATCAATAAAATCGAAGAAAATAAAGTAGTATTAGAGAATTTGACATTTAATATTTCCGATGAAATAACGATGATCAAAAATTCGCTGTCTTTTTTATGCCAAAAAAACAACAATGAAATATCGGTCTCTATCGACGCTGATATTCCGGAATATTTGATTGGAGATAAACTACGACTCGCTCAAGTTTTAATGAATTTAGTGAGTAATGGCTTGAAATTTACTAAAAATGGTGAAGTTGAAATTATTGTAAAACTAAATAAAATAGAAGGAAAAATATATTTCCTCGATTTTATTGTGAAAGACAATGGAATTGGAATTGCAACTGTAGATCAGGGCAAAATCTTCGAGAAATTTGTTCAGGTGGGTCGCAAAGATGAGGATTATCAGGGGACAGGATTAGGTTTGAGTATTGTGAAGAGATTATTAGGGCTTTTTGGGAGCACCATTTTCTTAGAGAGTAATATTGGCGAAGGAACTTCGTTTATGTTCATTATTCCTTTTGAACATGATCCTCAAAAAACAAACAAAATTATAAACGAAATTGAGGTTGATTTAACTTCAAGTGAGGTTTATAAAATCCTGATTGTAGAGGATAATCTGATCAACCAATTAGTGACAAAAAAAATTATCGAAAAAAATAATTACACCTGTAAAGTAGTCGATGATGGTTTTGCTGCTTTGGCAATACTGGAAAAAGAAGAGTTTGATCTTATTTTAATGGATATCAATATGCCTTTGATGAACGGATTTGAAACCACAAAACGAATTCGTTTAAAAGATGTAAAAACGCCTATCGTGGCGTTAACTGCATTTGATAAAGATGAAATCACAGATGAGGCAATTTCATCCGGAATTAACGATATTATCATTAAACCGTTTGAACCTGTCAGGCTGTTTAAAATTATAAGCTACTTAATACAAGAAGCAAAAAACGAATTAAGCACAAAAAAATAAAACACGAATTTCACAAGTTGCACAAATTTTAATGTTTTAATTAATTTGTAAAATTAATTTCATCAAAGAATTAGTGGCAATTAGTGAAATTCGTGTTTAGAGTTTATCTATAATATTCCTGTATGAATTACAGGTTTAGTACCAGCGTTTTTTATTTTGCTTAGAAACTTCAGATTTTCTTGATTTATGTGCTCCACCGCTTCGGTTTGAATTTTTAGGTTTCTCTGCCGTTGCTTCTGGACTTCCTGCATGCCATTGATACGGATGATCTGAAATAGTTTTCACATCAACTTTTATCAATTTCTGGATATCTTTCCAATAAGGATGTTCGTCTTTACTACAAAAAGAAATTGCAATTCCTCCGTTTCCGGCACGTCCTGTTCTACCAATTCTATGAACATAAGTTTCAGGAATATTAGGTAAATCAAAATTGATTACAAATGGTAATTGGTCAATATCAATTCCACGTGCAGCAATATCTGTAGCGACAAGAACACCAACTTCTTTGTTTTTAAAAGCATCAAGAACACGTTGTCTTGCATTTTGTGATTTATCACCGTGAATTGCTTCGGCTGCAATATTATTTTTTCTAAGTGCTTTTACAACATTATCAGCTCCGTGTTTTGTTCTTGAAAAAACCAATACGTTTGATAAATCTTCATTTTTGATCAAATGATATAGCAGATTTCTTTTTTCTGTTTTTTCAACAAAATAAACGCGTTGTTCTACATTTTCGGCTGTTGATGAAACCGGAGAAACTTCTACTTTTGCCGGATCCTGCAAAAACATTTCGGCTAATTCACGAATTGCAATTGGCATCGTTGCAGAAAATAATAATGTCTGACGGTTTTTAGGCGTTAATTTTACGATCTTTTTTACATCGTTTATAAAACCCATGTCAAGCATTTGATCAGCTTCATCTAAAACTAAAGTATGTAAATGATCTAAATCAAGAAACCCTTGTTTTTGTAAATCCAGTAATCTTCCCGGCGTTGCTACTAAAATGTCAACTCCGTTTCGTAATGCATCTACTTGAGGATTTTGCGAAACTCCGCCAAAAATCGTCAATTGAGTTAAGTTGGTATATTTAGCATAAGTATCAAAACTTTGTCCAATTTGAACTGCTAATTCACGAGTAGGAGTAACTATAAGAGCACGAATTACTTTGGCTTTTTTGGTTGAACCTACAATTCGGTGTAACTGATGTATGATTGGGATTGCAAATGCAGCAGTTTTTCCTGTACCGGTTTGGGCACAACCAATTAAATCGCTTCCAGCCAAAACAATCGGAATGGATTGTTCCTGAATAGGAGTAGGGTTAAGGTAGCCTTCTTCAAATACGGCTTTTTGTATACTTTTTGAAAGTGATAAATCTTCGAATAACATATCTTAGGTATTAAGAATTTAGTTTTAAGTACTAAAATTCTGTGCAAAGATAGGTTTATTCGACCAATCGTTTATTTGAATCTTGCATTATTTGCCAAATGCGCTAATTTCCAGATCTTAATATCTTAATGAAGTAACGCATTTGTCGCAAATTATAAATTAATTCAACACATAGAAATATTCTCTTTTGGTGAACTTTGTGCTTTTAAAATAAGTGAAACTTTTTTTAAGAGTATGAAATCCCGGTCCCGATACCTATCGGGACTATATGTTGAAAATAAATTATAATGAGGTGAATTATTCTTTTTCGTTATTGGCTTTAATAAAATCAGTGATTAAATAACCAATTAATTTGCCTATTAAATTATTATTTGGAGAATCTGCTAAATCCGGCGCTCCTTCGCAAATATGTAAATATGTCGCATTTCTGTGCTGTCCGAAAAAGGATATAAACTGACGTAATTCTTCAACAGAAAATCCGCTGATTGTCATGGCGCTGCTGGCAATATTAGGAATTGCGTCGAGATCAATTTCAATACCGAAAGAATCGGTTTTGATAAATTCTAAAGCCAAAGCCATTTCCTTATCAAAATCTTTTTCCTTACGGATATTAACACTGTCGTAAGTATTGTAGCGAACTCTGTCCTCCAGTTTTTTGATAATATCCAAAACACTTTTTGAAGTATAGTTTTCGTGTAAACCAAAAATGAAATATTTTTTCAGGAAACCTTCTTCATAAGCATAAGAGAAACCGTTTCCGCTGTGACGTCCTTCCAGAATTCTAAAATCAGAATGGGCATCAAAATTTATGGCATTGATTGGTTTTCCTTTGGCTAAAGCCGAACCTTTTATATTTCCGTACGCATTATTATGACCTCCGCCGATGATAATAGGAGTTTTTCCGGCTTTTATAATCGTAAATATAATATGAGAAACTTCTTTGTCAATTTTTTCGACTAACTGACTTAATTTTGAGCGGTCGTCGATATCGTTGAAATCAAGGTTTTCTACATCACGCATTTCTTCAGTCACATTAATATGCCCTAAAACAATGATCTGACTTCCTTTTGAAAAACGGTTGTGCTGAATGTTTGCAATACTTTTTATAGCATTTTCCCATGCCGACGCTGTTCCCGGCCTTCCGTAATTGGCACGCACGCCAATATCTTCGGGAATTCCCAAAAGAACATATTTGGCTTCGCTTTCTTTTAGAAATTCGACCTTATCAACGCCTTTTGGGATGATAATCATCTTTTCGCCAAACTTTATTTCACCACTTCGATGATTTGTGACTTTTGCTAAATCATTGATAGTAAACGGGACTAATTTCTCCATGAAAAAAATTTATTTTCCAAAAATAATATAATTGTATTAACTTACGTTATAACCTTATATTAATTCTTAAATTTGTTTTAAAGAAAATTTTTTAAATATGGAAAACCCGAAGAACAACAACTCAAGTCTAAAAGCGGTAATCGCAGTTTTAGCAGTCCTACTGATTGGTAGCTTAGTGTATATTTTTAAATTGTCGTCAGATTCAGATGTTACAAAAACTGAACTTACGTCAACATTGACAGAGAAAGAATCTGTTATGAAAGATCTGCAAGAGTTAAAAACAACTTATGATGCAGCAATCGCAGAAAACACGTCAATGTCTGATGAGTTAATTCAGGAAAGAGATAAAGTAGTCGCTCTAATGGATGATTTAAATAAATCAAAAGGTGATGTATCTAAATTTAGATCTCAGGTTCAGGCTATGCAAGGTAAAATGAAAACCTTAGTGGCTGAAAATGACGAATTGAAAAAACAAAATGGTGTTTTAACAGTTCAGAGAGATAGTACAATCGTAGTTTTAGGTGAATCTAAAAAGTATAATGAAGTATTAGTTGGTCAAAACGAAGAATTGGCTAAAACTGTTGAAAAAGGGGCTAAATTGTCCATTTTGAATACAAAAACTGCAGCTTACAAATTAAAAAGCTCAGGAAAACAAGTTGAAACTGATAAAGCAAGCCGCGCTGACGTTTTGAAAATTAGTTTTACGGTTGCTGAAAATTCAATCGCTAAATCTGGTGATAAAACGTATTATGTACAAGTTATCGACTCTAAAAACAATGTTTTAGGAGATAAAAAAACAGAAAGCTTTGGTGATAACACTTTAACTTATAGTTTTAAAACTACTGTTAAGTACGAAAATAAAACAGTTAACGTAAGTGAAGATTTACCAGGTAAAGATTTTGCTAAAGGAGCTTATTTTATCAATGTTTTTGATAATGACGAATTAGTTTCTAAAACTAGTTTTAACTTAAGATAAGAATCTGTCGTTTAAGTAAGAATACCACTAAAATATTAAAGGTCTGTGATTTTTCACAGACCTTTTTTTATGGAATTAAATTGTTTTTTTTCCAGACCAAAGGAAAAGAAATATGGATCAAAATAAAAAACTGCGGAGCTATTGTAAGGATGAATTTAACCTAAAAGTTCGCTAGATTTTTAAAAGTTATGTTTTATAAAATACAAAGTTCGCAAAACTTTGCGTCGATTTGGCTTTGCGAACTTTGTGTTTTTTTTCTATATTAATGTTTCAAAAATTAAAGCTTAATTCTGACTTGTGTTTAGTCATTATGCTAAAATTTCTCCTTCTGCAAAGACACTTTCAATCAGATTGCTGCCAAAAGCATAAGGAATTTGATAATAGGATGAAATAGGTTTTGTAAGGATTAAATTGGCTTTTTTGCCTTTAGTAATACTTCCATGAGTTTCAGATATTCCCATTGCATACGCGCCGTTTATCGTTGCTGCGTTGATGGCTTCTTCCGGCGTCATTTTCATTTTGATACAAGCGGTTGCAACCACAAAATTCATATTTCCGGATGGAGTAGAACCGGGGTTAAAATCTGTTGCCAATGCTATTGGGAGTCCTGCTTTTATCATTTCTCGTGCCGGCGTATAGGGAATACTCAAAAAGTAGGAGCATGAAGGTAATGCTACAGGCATCGTCTCGGTGTTTTTTAAAGCTTCAATATCTTGTGGTGTCATAATTTCAAGATGATCTACAGAAAGGGCTTTAAATTTAACTCCTGCCTGGATTCCTCCAATAGAATTAAATTGATTGACGTGGATTTTTGGCTTTAAGCCAAATTTAATTCCCACTTCCATTATTTTTTCGGTTTCTTCAACAGAAAAATAACCTATTTCACAGAATACATCAACATAATCTGCTAATTTATTTTGGGCAATTTCAGGAAGCATTTTAGTGATGATTTCATCAATATAACCTGCTTTATTGTCTTTATAATGTACAGGAAAAGCGTGGGCGCCAAGAAATGTTGCTTTTATAGTAATGGGATAATTTTGAGCCAGCTTTTTAATAACGCGTAACATTTTCAGTTCACCTTCAATCGTTAAGCCATAGCCGGATTTTATTTCGACGGCTCCGGTTCCTAAATGCATCACTTCTTCCAATCTTAGTTTTGATTGCTTGTAGATTTCTTCTTCAGATGTTTCGTTTAGTTTTTTAGCCGAATTTAAAATCCCGCCACCGCGATTGGCTATTTCTTCATAGGAAAATCCGTTGATTCTGTCTACAAATTCCTGTTCGCGATTTCCTGCATAAACAATATGTGTATGGCTGTCGCACCATGATGGTAAAACGATTCTTCCCGTTGCATCGATAATTTTTTCGGCTTTGATTTCAGGAAGATTTTCCATAGGACCAAAGTCCTCAATTAGATTATTTCTTAAAATTAAAAAAGCATTTTTTATGGTAGGAAGTATTGCCATTTCGGCTCCTGAAACTTTACTAATTGAAGTTTCGCGAACCTGAAGTAATTCTTTTATATTTTTGATAAGAGTAATCATATATGGATTTAGTTGTATTGTTATAAAACACAAATTTCACAAATTAACATTAAATTAATTCGTGAAATTCGTGACCCGATCAAAGGGAACAGGCGAAGCAAATTCCTGTTTAAAATATTGGAATTTAAAAAATGAATATTCCCTTTTTGCTTTATTCTGAAACTGAGATTTCAAACATTTTGCTCCAGTTTTTACCCGTTACAAAAATTGTTTTCGTTTTAGGATTGTAAGCAATTCCGTTTAAAACATCATCTTTAGTAATGTCCGTCATAGATTTGCGTAAATCCGACATATTTAAAATTCCTTCAACAGCTCCTGAAACGGGATTTACTACCGCAATTGCATCTTTAAACCAAACATTAGTATAGATTTTTCCGTTAATCCATTCCAGCTCATTAATAGCTTTAATTTTTGAATCTCCTGAATATACGTTGATATAATCTACCATTTTTTGAGTAGCCGGATCCACTTTCCAGATTTTCTCTGTCCCGTCAGTTTGATAAATATATTTACCGTCATTTGTCATTCCCCAGCCTTCAATTTCTTTCTCGTAAACAAAAGTTTTTTCTAATTTTAATGTTTTCGCATCATAGATAAAACCTTTTTTGTTTTTATAAGTCAATTGGAATAATTTTCCAGCGATAAAAGTGATTCCTTCACCAAAATATTCTTTATCAAGATCAATTTGTTTGTAAATTTTTCCTGTTCTGTAATCGTATTTTTTAATGTGCGAAGCGCCTTCCTGACCTGTGCTTTCATATAGAGTATCGTTGTAAAACTCAAATCCTTCAGTAAAAGCTTGTTTGTCGTGAGGATAGGTATTAACAACTTTGTATTTTAATAATTTAGGTTCAATATCAGAAACCAGTTCGATACGCTTTGTAGCATCAGACGAATCAGATCCAAAATACACGGTTGCTTTTAAATACTGATATCCCAGTTTTTGATCTTTTAATGCATATTTGAATTTTTCGGTACCTTTTGTACTTCCTACTTTTTTATCATTAATAAAGTATGCAACGCTGTCAATTTCTTTCGAATTTGGATTCAAAATTCCAATAGAAATTGCTTCTTGTTGTTTAAAATGTGCCGGAAAAGCCGAATCATCAATGTTAAATAAAGAATTTTCACCTTTTTTTGTATCTCCACATCCAATTAATGTGATTCCTAATAAAATGATAGTTAGGAAGTTATATTTTTTCATAGTTTAAAATTTGAATAAGCCAATATACGACGATATTTTTATAGCAACAAGGCCTTGCAAAAATATAAAAAGATTGTATATTTGCACCGGCAAGTCCTACACGACCAGCTCCTGCAGACTCCCCCAGGATGGGAACATAGCAAGGGTACGTGGTTGAGCGGTGCGATGTAGGTCGCTTGCCATTTTTTTTTTAATCTGAATTTATATTCAGATTTTTTTTTAGAATTAATTTAAAAGTAGTCTTCCTTATGGAGGATTTTTTTATTTTTGGGAAATGTTAAAATTTTTATGAGGCAATTAGTTGAGTGTGAAAAGTAGCTTTTAAGGTTTTTAATGTATAATAAGGAAAACTAAATAAAATAAAAATGCTTTTTAACTCTTTGAATTTTGCACTATTTTTCCTCCTGATTTTTATACTTTATTGGTTTATAACTAATAAGAGTTTAAAATTGCAAAATCTACTTCTATTAGTTTCCAGTTATGTTTTTTATGCTTTCTGGGATTGGCGCTTTTTGTTTTTACTTGTTTTTTCAACTTTACTGGATTATTATTCTGGAATTAAAATTTCAAATGCTAAAAGTGAAAACGCTAAACGATTTTGGTTTTGGTTGAGTATTTCTATAAATCTTGGTTTTTTAGGAATTTTTAAATACTATAATTTTTTTGTCACTTCATTTGCAGATCTTTTTTTAAATTTTGGATATGCTCTAAATCCTAAAACTTTAAATGTTATTTTACCTGTTGGTATCTCATTTTATACTTTTCACGGATTATCCTATATTATTGATATTTATAAAGGAAAAATAAAATCAGAGAAAAAATTCGTTGAGTATGGAGTATTTGTTAGCTTTTTTCCATTATTAGTTGCAGGACCAATTGAAAGAGCCACTCATCTTTTACCACAAATAAAACAAAAAAGAATTTTTGATTATGAAAAAGCTGTCAATGGCTTAAGACAAATTTTATGGGGACTTTTTAAAAAAATTGTAATAGCAGATACTTGTTCAATTTTTGTAGATGATATATTTCAAAATTATTCCAATTATTCTGGTGGTACATTAATACTTGGTGCTGTTCTTTTTTCTTTTCAAATTTATTGTGATTTCTCTGGATATTCAGATATTGCTATTGGAGTAGCGAAATTGCTTGGTATTGATTTAATCACAAATTTCAAAACACCTTATTTTTCAAGGAATATTGCTGATTTTTGGAGACGCTGGCATATTTCATTATCTTCCTGGTTCAGGGATTATGTTTATATTCCATTAGGGGGATCTCAAGTGTCTCTAGTAAAATCAATACGTAATATCTTCATTATTTTTGTATTAAGTGGGTTTTGGCATGGTGCAAACTGGACCTTTCTATTTTGGGGAATATTAAATGCATTATACTTTATTCCATCATTTTTAAGAAAAAAGAATAGAAAATATTTAAGGGACAATCATAATTTCCAACAAGATATTTTGTCAAAAATTAATGAGTTTCGAGATATTTTTGTCACCTTCACTCTTACAACTTTCGCATGGATCTTTTTTAGGTCAAAATCTTTACTTGATGCTTTTAGCTATATTAAAGGAATTTTTAAACTGGACAGTCTCTTTACTATTCAAAGTGCTAAAATGTATGAATTAAGTATTAGACCTTTATTTTTTTATTTAGGAGTATTTTTAATTATAGAGTGGTATTATAAGAACGATGATATAGTTTTTGAAAAGTTTTACAATACCAGAAGCTCAACATTTTTAAAATATATTTTTTATTTATTCGCAATAATTAGTATACTATTTTCAATTAAAAATCAAGCTGCCAGTTTTATTTATTTTCAATTTTAATTATGAAAAAATTTATTTTAAAACTTATTAGTGCTGTTATTATTGTATATCTGTTATTGTGTGGTATTCAATATACAATTGACTTTTATTTGCAAAAAGATAATAGCTGTAGTAATAATACATGGAGCCAGATTTATGATGGAAAAATTAATGCACAGATTGTTGTTTTAGGAACATCAAGGGCAGAGGTTCATTATGACACTCAAATAATTAGTCAATTAACAGGTTTAAAAACTTATAATTTAGGTTTGAGCGGTACTCATTATGATATTTTACAAATGAGATGGAGATCATTTTTGGATCACAATATTAAACCTAAAATATTGATCTTAGATTTGGACAGTAGTTCACTACAACGATCTGAGGAAATATATAATAAATTTCAATATTTACCATATTTAAATAGAGGAGAATATATAGCTGTTGCTAAAGATCTAGATAGTGACTATTATTTTGAAAAGTATATTCCAATTTATAAATACCGGGGATATGAAGTGAATATTTATCAGCAAATTCGATCGTTGAAAACTTCATTTTTTTGTCCTAAAAATAAAGATGGTTACATTGAAAATGATATAAATTGGATAGAAAAAGACTATTTGAATTTTAAGAAGATGGTAGAGGATGATAAATTAAAAGATAATTTTAATTATGATGAATATAAAAAGGGATTTAAAGTTTTAAATGAAATTATGAGCGACTGTAAACGTCATAATATTAAAGTCTTTTTTGTTTGGTCTCCATCTTATTTTGAATCAGATCTCTATATGCCAAATAATAAAAAATGTATTGATAAGATTTTAAGTAAAATTTCAAAACAAAACAATATTGCGTACTATAATTTTTTAAAAGATTCAATATGTTTAAAAAAAGAAAATTTTTATAACTCTTCACATATGAACAAAAAAGGAGTTGCTATTTTTTCAAAAAAAATAAGTGAAATTATTAATGATAAAAAATAATACCTTCTGTTTAGCAGAGGTTAAGTAATAATTTATAATTAAAATAAAATGAACAAAGTCGTTTTAATTACCGGAGGATCATCAGGGATTGGAAAATCAATTGGAGAATTTTTACATAAAAAAGGTTTCGTGGTTTATGGAACGAGTCGAAATCCTGAAAAAGTGTTCAATTCAATTTTTCCATTGGTTGCCTTAGATGTTCGAAATGCTGAATCAATTCAATCTGCTGTAGCTAAAATTATTGCCACTTCCGGAAGATTAGATGTGGTTATTAATAATGCAGGTGTTGGAATCACGGGACCTTTAGAGGAAATCCCAACGCAGGAGATCAGGAATAATTTTGAAACTAATTTCTTTGGTCCAATTGAAGTAATGAAAGCTGTTTTGCCACAAATGCGCGAACAAAAATCAGGTTTGATTATTAATATTACGTCGATTGCAGCTTATATGGGATTGCCTTACAGAAGCGTTTATTCAGCATCAAAAGGGGCATTGGAATTAATTACCGAGGCTTTGCGTATGGAAGTGAAGTCATTTGGAATCGAAATTACAAACGTAGCGCCAGGCGATTTTGCGACTAATATTGCATCCGGTCGTTATCATGCGCCGGTTATAAAAGGTTCTGCTTATGAAAAAGTATATGGTGATACACTCACAACAATGAACGAACATGTTGATGCAGGAAGTAATCCTAATGAAATGGCAGAAGCGGTTTATAAAATAATGCAGCAAAAAAAGCCAAACGTTCATTATAAAGTGGGTGCTTTTATGCAGAAGTTCTCGATCGTTTTAAAGCGTGCACTGCCGGATAAAGTCTACGAAAAGATGCTGATGAATCATTACAAGCTATAAAGGGTCAATCTCAAAATCATTGTAGAGAGAGAGAGAGATAAACACAAAGTTCACAAAGCTACGTCAACACAAAGCTTTGTGAACTTTTTTTTTATTCTACCGGAATAAAAATCTCAAATTTTGCTCCTTCATTTAAAACTCCTGCGGCTTTAATAAAACCGTTGTGGTTTTCTACAATTCGTTTTACTATTGTAAGTCCAATTCCGGTACTTTTTAAAGGTTTAGTGTGCAAAGCCTGGAAAAGTCCAAATATCTTTTCGCTATACGTTGGTTCAAATCCAATACCATTATCTGCAACTGTTATAGTGTAATATTGAGTAAGCGGAGCAAGTTTCTCTAATTCTCCATTGGTGATTTTTGCTGATACTGTTATGACTAAATTTCGGTCAGGACTTGCAAATTTTAATGAATTATTGATAAGATTATAAAGTAGTTGCCTGAATTGGAATTCGATTACTGAAAGTTTTCCCAGCTCTTGTATATCAAAAGTTACATTTTTATTTTCAAACTCATTTGTAAGATCTTCAATAACATCTTTTGCGATAATATTTAAGTCTTTTACTTCGAACTTTCGATCATCAAATTTCGTTTTAGAATAGATTAAAAGATCATTAATCAGATTTTGCATTCTAAAAGCAGATGTCTTGATTTTATGAAAAGCAGTTTTTCCTTTTTCGGATAAATTGCCGGATTCTTCTCGTTCAATTGTATCTGTAAAAAGCTGTATTTTTCTTAGAGGTTCCTGCAAATCATGACTTGAAATATAGTTGAAAGCTTCTAACTCACTGTTCATTTTTTCAAGTGAAATATTTTTTTGGAGTAATTTTTTCTCGATACTTTTTTTCTCATCGACTGTTTTTTCAAGAAGATGTGTTTTTTCCTGGAGAACCAGTTTGTTTTCTACTGATTGTTCAATTGCCGAAAGGTGAAACGAAATTAGCTGGGCAAATAAATTGAACATTTCGCTGATTTTGAATTCTTTCAGGCTGTTTGGTTTTGGGTCAATGGCACATAAAGTTCCAAAAAATGTTCCGTCCTGACGAATAATCGGTACAGAAATGTAACTCTGTAATTTGTACATTGCCGGAGTATGATGATCGTGATAATATGGGTCTTCGCTTACATTATCGATGATTACAGGTTTTGGATTTTGCCTGATTTCGTTACAAATTGTTGTTTTTATCTTCAATTCGTCTCCCGGTTTTAGACCAAAAGAAACATTATCGTGTACGCTGCAAGTAATCCATCGATCCTCTGTGACTCTTGCTATTGCTGCAAAACCCATTCCGGTGGTTTGGCAAATAACGTTGAGCAGGTTAGGAACAATTGAAATGTTCTCGATGTTTAGTATGTCTTGTTTGAAATTATCTTCTAGCACTTTAAGGGGGGAATTTTGATGGTATAAAAGTACAAAAATAAATTTAGTATCATCTTACAGGATTACCACAAATGGATACTGACTTTTTAGATTTTTTTTTTAGTTTTTTATTTTATGGAAATTATAAATCGTAATTTCGCACCGAATTTGCGTTAAGGATAGGAACGATATCCTTTTATTTTTTTTCTTTAGAAAAATAAAAGATATAGTGGATAGCCTGACCCTTGGGGAACGCCCAAAAATGGAACACAATTAAATAGATATAATTATGAAATTTTTTATTGACACAGCTAATTTAGCTCAAATTAAAGAAGCACAGGCTTTAGGTGTATTAGATGGTGTAACGACTAATCCGTCATTGATGGCTAAAGAAGGTATTACCGGAAAAAACAACATTTTAAAGCATTATGTTGACATTTGTAATCTTGTTGAAGGTGATGTTAGTGCTGAAGTTAATGCGCTGGATTATGATGGAATGATTAAGGAAGGTGAAGAATTAGCTGAATTACATGAGCAAATCGTGGTAAAATTACCTATGACAAAAGAGGGTGTAATGGCTGCAAAATATTTTTCTGATAAAGGAATCAAAACAAATGTTACGCTTGTGTTTTCTGCAGGTCAGGCTTTATTGGCTGCAAAAGCCGGAGCTACTTATGTTTCTCCTTTTATTGGTCGTTTAGATGATGTATCAACTGATGGTTTGAATTTGATTGAAGAAATCAGATTAATTTATGATAACTACGGATATGAGACTCAAATTTTAGCTGCTTCTGTGCGTCATACAATGCATATTGTAAATTGTGCTAAAATTGGTGCTGATGTTATGACCGGACCTCTTTCTGCAATTTACGGATTGTTGAAACACCCGTTAACTGATATTGGACTGGCTCAATTTGTTGCTGATTTCGAAAAAGGAAATAATTAATACTGAGATACTTAAATAATTAAAATCGTCATTTTTCAATAGAAAGATGGCGATTTTTTTTATATTTATAGGTCTCAAAAATAAGTACATATGAAAAAAGTGATCTTAGTTTTAGTTTTTTTGATTGGAAATATTGCTGCAAATGCTCAGACAGCTAAAATTTTAAAGCATGTTAATGAAGCCGGTGATGTAGCTAGTTTTGAACTGGATTGTTCGAAACAATTTCAGACTTTGGCGAAAGGGTTGCGGTATAATATTACGCGTCATGAGTTTAAAGGTCCTGAATTGAAAAATTCATATAGGTTGTTATTGGTCATGGATGGTTTTTATTCGAAGACATTGAATAATACAATGACTATTTCGGCTGTATTGACGGATGGAACTATTATTGATGCTAAAAAGATTATTGAGGAAGATGGTTATTTTGATGGTGCTTGTACTTTGAAAATTAAAGATCCTAAAGCACTTTTAGAAGCCAATATCGATAAGGTAATAATTCACGCTGATAAAGATGTTGTCTATACCTTAACTGCGCAAAATAAAGCTGTTTTTAAAAAGAATTTAGAGAATGTAATTAATGCTAAGTAAAGGTTCTTAGTTACTGATTTGTGAAGGTTCAGAGGTTTATAGGTGCAAAGGTTCAGAGGTGCAAGGGTTCAGAGATTCAAAGGCTCAGAGGTTTTGAACGCACGAAACCTGACGGTTTTTTAAAATAGTTGTAAATAAAAAATCCCAAATTCCAGTTATTAAAATTGGAATTTGGGATTTTTTTATTGTTTTTTATTTTGAATTAGTGACCTCCACCGCCACCTTCAACGTGATTTATTCCTTGTCTTTTTAATATTTTAGGACAATAGAAACCATAGAATCCTAAATATGCAAAACCAATAAGCGGAACAATGTATGAAAAATGTGTCCATGTGATTCCGAAAATTCCTTCAGGGCTTGTAAGATCAATATCACATATGCTTCCTTGAATTAAAGGAATAACTCCTCCTCCAAGAATCATCATGATAAGGAATGAAGATGCTTTTCCTGTGTTTTTACCTAATCCTGCAATCGCTAAATCGAAGATTGATGGCCACATGATAGACAAGAATAATCCTCCAGAGATAAAGAAAAATTTAGCAATTTGCGGATCCGGACAAACTAATCCTGCAAGCATCATTAATAAACCTGAGATACCAAAAAGCATCAATGTTTTTCCTGCATTTTTACCTCCCACAAAACTTACTGCAATAAACAATAAAATCCAGATTGGGTAAATGTAGAATGAAGAAACATCATGCGCAGCAAAAATATTAGCTCCAATAATTACTCCGAATGCTACAGCAGGAACAATAAATTTTAATGCTGTATTTACTAAGTTTGAAGTGTTGAAAACGTTTGCACCACCATTCCAGCGACCAATCATTAAACTACCCCAATAAAGAGCAATAAATGGAGCGATAGCGTCTTCAAGTACATTTCCAAACTCTGCTGTGTGTAATAAAGCCGGTAAATTACTGATAATTGTTACTTCTGTTCCAACATAAATAAAGATTCCCAACATACCTAAATAAAGTTGTGGATAATCTGAAATGTTGAATTTTTCGTGTGCTACCTTAACGATTACTTCCTCTTCTTTTACCGGGTCTTCGATTTTAGAGAAGTTCATGAAAATTGCGACTACTATAAAAGCAAGTCCTAAAATTATAAATGGTAGTTTGATATCTTCTAATGAAAGTGACGTGTTTTTGTTATCTCCCATTCCAAACAAAGCGATTCCTAATAAAATGGCTCCAATTGTAGTTCCAAATGAGTTGATTCCTCCTGCCAGAGTCAAACGGTGAGCTCCTGTAGCAGGACTTCCCATTTTAATAGCTAACGGATTTGCTACAATTTGCTGGATTGAAAACCCTAAACCTACTGTAAATAAAGCTGTTAAAAAGAATGGAAAACTTTCCATTGTTGCAGCCGGGATGAATAAAAATGATCCAAATGCTGAAAGTAATAAACCAGCAGAAAGGGTTTTTTTGTATCCGAATTTTTGTAAAACATCTATTTTTAAAGATATTAAAAAGAAAATCATTGATCCTACGAAATACGCGGCATAAAATGCCCAAGCCACTAATTGTGATTGTACTTGTGATAATGTAAATACTTTTTTGAATACTGGAATTAGGATATCATTGGCTGAACCAACAAAACCCCAGAAGAAGAAAACAATTATCAACGAGATAAACTGTCCCCATTTGGTCTGAACATTTTCTGAACTCATAATTTAAGAGGTTAATTTTTTATTTTATTGTTTTTTGAAGACCGTAAATATATTTGTTAAGTATATCAAAAAAAAATAAAAAGGCACAAATAATGTTAAATTTAAACCAACGGCATCATTTTTTCAACAATGTGTTAATTTATACCTAGTTAGAAAATGAATTTATGAATTAGATTTTATTCAAGAATTTTGTTTTTCACCTCTTTGCTGTAATTTCTGCCTATCGGAATAGTGTACGATTGGATTTGAATACGATTTCCTTCAATAGATTTTACTTTATTAAGTGCAATTACATAGGATTTATGTATGCGCAAAAAACGATCTGCCGGTAATTCTTCAGATAATGAGGTTAAAGATTTGTGGGTAATATAGGTTTTATCAGGGGTTACCACTTTTATGTATTCCTTCATTCCTTCAACAAATAAAATTTCTTCGATATTAATTTTCATCATTTTTTTATCGACTTTGATAAAAATATGAGAGTCGCCTTTTGTGTTTTCGACTTTAATATTGTTTTTTAAATTGTATTCGGTGGTGATTTTATTGATGCATTTTATAAATCGCGGTAACGGAATGGGTTTTACTAAATAATCTAAAACATCAAGGTCGTAGCTTTCGGCAGCAAATTCCCTAAATGCAGTGGTTATAATCACTTTGGTTTTATTTTCGATTAAACTAATGAGTTCAAAACCGGTCATCATAGGCATGTTAATATCCAGAAATACGGCATCAACCGGAGTGCTGTTGATGAAATCCAGCGCTTCCAGAGAATTATTGAATGTGCCGATTACCTCAAAATCTGTAAAATTGGTGAAATAATTTTGCAGGACTTTGATCGCTAATGGCTCATCGTCAATCAACACGCATTTAATCTTCATTATTAATAGGTATTTGCAAACGGATTATATAGTAGTTTAATTTCGTTTTATGTTTTAAACTGAAATTGTTTTTATAAATTAATTTTAGTCTCTTTTTAGTATTCACTAAACCAATTCCGCCTTTAGCATTTAGATTTTGTGAATTTACAAAATTATTTAAGATTTCAAAATCTAACATTTTGTTGTCGATAACTTTACAATTGATCTTAATTTTTAGGTTATTATTGTTGACACCGCCGTGTTTAAAGGCATTTTCGACCAATGAAATAAAAATTAAAGGAGGAACAACAATGTCTTCGATATTCGATTCTAAATTAACCGTAACCTCAACGTTTTCAAAGCGCAGCTTCTCAATTTCGATATAATTTTGAATGTAATCAATCTCTTTAATTAAGGGAACAAATTTGGTTCCTTTTACATCATATAAAACATATTCCATCAAATTTGACAGTTTTATAATCACATCAGGAACTTTATCAGACGATTCTAATGATAAAGCATACAGATTATTGAGTGTATTGAAAAAGAAATGTGGCTGAATTTGGTTTTCCAGATACTTTAATTTGATTTTGAACTGGTTTTCTCTTAATGATCGATTTCTTTCGCGTTCCCTTAGCCAGGTTAAAGTCAGATAAACAGATGAAGCCATGGCAAGAACATACAATTCACCAATACAAACGGCAACAATATGGTTGATTTCAAAAGGGTGATATTCCCTGTTGGCTTCCGGCCATATATTTTCGGAAATAATATAATAGGTCAAGGCGGTTTTTAATAAATAAATACCAAACAGACTTATTATCAGGGAAACAGTATACGTAATGTATTTCTGCTTTAGAACATAACGCGGTACTAAAACAAAAAGATTGAAATACACTAACGGAATGTGTAATGAAAACTCAATCAGGTTGGATTTAAACGAGTACGGATAATCATTAAAGTACGCTCCCCATCGTAAAAAGTTAAGGGTGAAGTAGCTTCCCCAAAACCAAACGTGATTTTTAAGCTTAATGTCAAATTTTAATTTTTGAATTTCAGTCAACTTTGATTTAATGATTTTATGGGGTTTGTTTCTTCTTAAGAAATATTGTGCAACTTTAAACAATTACTGGGTAAAACGCAATTCTTTTAAATAAAATTTTATAAAAAAACCGAATTAATATATTATTTACTTGGGATATCGTTTTCGTAAAACGTATTATTGATTGTTTTGTGTCGTTGGTTTAAGGTTTTGGGCTGTTTGTTTAAAATGTTTTATTTATGTTAATTTTAACAATAAATTTATCGCTTAACCAAGAAAACCATGAAAAAATGAAACAAATTATGTTAATCTTTATGATTGTATTTACTGCGCAGGTCTCGCTTGCCCAAGTAAAAACAATCAAAGGTTTAGTAAGCGATCAAAACGGATTGCCGCTTCCGGGAGTAAGTATTATTATTCAGGGCGGAAAAACGGTAACCCAATCTGATTATGACGGTATGTATACGATACAGGCATCTACAGGAGATGTGCTTGTTTTTTCGTATATCGGAATTAAAACTAAAACGGTCACTGTATCGACTTCGGCTACTATAAATGTAGTGCTGACAGAAGATGCTCAAAATTTAAATGAAGTTGTAGTTACTGCTTTAGGTATTAAGAGGCAGAAGAAAGAACTGGGATATGCCGTTCAGGATATAAAAGGCGATCAGTTAAATAAAGTAATTACACCCAATGTGATGACATCGCTTTCAGGCAAAATAGCCGGAGTTGATGTTTCGATTCCTGCCACCGGAGTTGCAGGAAGTACAAGAGTCATTATACGAGGTATTTCAAGTATAGGCGAGAGTAATCAGCCGCTTTATATTGTTGACGGAATCCCAATTGATAATGGTGGCTTGTCTAATGATAGCGCTGCAACAAGCAAATGGTTTGACGGAAGGGATAACGGAGACGGGATTTCCGGGATTAATCCAAATAACATTGAAAGTTTGACCGTATTAAAAGGTGCGGCCGCAGCAGCATTATACGGATCAAGAGCTTTGAATGGTGTAATTTTAATTACCACTAAAAAAGGAAGCAAAGGAAAACTTCAGGTCGAATTAACCAGCGGCGTGAGTTTTGACAGAGTGAATGCTAAATACAAAGATTTTCAAAGTGATTACGGGACAGGATCAAACGGAGTTTTGCCGGATCCAATAAAAGCACCTACAGAAATTTATGGATATACAACAAATGCCTGGGGACCTAAGTTTTCTGAAGCAGTAGGACAACAGGTAAAAATATTTGACGGTTCAATGCGGCCTTACGCAAAAGTAGAGAACAATATTCAGGATTTTTTTAGAACCGGATTTACTACTACAAATGGAGTTGCGGTTTCCGGTGGAGGTGAAAATGCATTTGTCCGTTTTGGATTTAATAACCTGAAAAATGATGACGTGATTCCGGGTTCAGGTCTGGAAAGAAACGATGCGAGTTTGAATGCTACTTTAAAATCAGATAAATTTACTCTGGATGCGAACGTAAATTATATTGCAGAAAACACCAATAACAGACCCGGTTTAGGAGATTCACCTAACAATGTGGGATATTCATTAAGCGGTTTGGCCCCGAATATTGATCAGGCATGGCTTAAGAATTATAAAAACCAGGAAACAGGTCAAATTTATCCCTGGAACAATAACGTCTATTTGTTGAATCCTTATTTTACAACACAGGAAAATCATAACGCATCTGTTAAGAATCGCTTTATAGGGAATGTTGCCGGAACTTATCAGTTAAAAAAATGGGCAGCATTAACTTTTAGAACAGGTTTAGATACTTATGTATTTAATGCTAAGGATTTTATGGCGGCAGGAAGTACATGGCCGGGAAGAGATGAGGGATATCTGGGTTTAAATACGATCAATGTATCAGAAATGAATACTGATTTAATCGCGACTTTCAGCGACATAAAATTAGCGAAAGATTTTACTTTCTCCGGAATTTTAGGCGCAAGCAGAAGAGATTTTAAAAGAGAACAAAATTCAAGATTCGGAACAAAAATTATTGAGCCGGGAACAGAATATATCAGCAATTTTGTGAATCAGACAGAAAATGCTCCGGTTGTCACCGAAACCAGAACAAACTCCGTTTACGGTTCTGCAAAATTTGATTACAAAGGATATTTATATGCAGAGTTTACCGGTAGAAATGACTGGTTTAGTGTCATTAATAAAGATGCCTTTTATCCTGCCGCTTCGTTAGGTTTTGTATTCTCAGATGCTTTTGGCATACAGGGAGATTCTTTTTCTTATGGAAAATTAAGAGCTTCATGGGCGCAGGTTTCAAATGCTCCGGGAGCGTATAAAAATGCATTGAATTATACCACTTTTGCATCTTATAATGGGCAGAGTGTTGTCAATATTAAAAATAGTGCCGCACCAAATCCTGATTTAACCTATCAGTCAAAAACAGGAATTGAATTTGGACTTGAAACGGCTTTCTTCAAAAACAGATTAAGAGCAGATATTACAGTATATCGCGAAGATACATCAGATCAGACACTTGATTTGCCTTCATCTGCCACTTCCGGATATGAATATATATCTGTAAATGCAGGAGAATTACGAAACGAAGGTATCGAACTTTTTATATCCGGTTCGCCTATAAAAACGAAAGATTTTGAATGGGGAATTGATTTGAACTTCTCAAAAAATAAAAACTCAATTCTTTCCTTACATCCGGATATTGATACTTATACTATTTCTGAAGCACGTTGGGCGGGAGCTGCAATCGTAGCACAAGTTGGCGGACAATACGGAACTATTATGGGAAGGGATTTTTTAAGAAATGAAGCCGGAGAAAAAGTAGTTGCCGCAAATGGTTTACCCTTATTTACAGATGAAAAAGTAGCATTAGGAAAAGGACTTCCGGATTGGGCTGCGGGTTTAACAAACAGATTCACTTATAAAGGGATTACGCTTCAGTTTTTACTGGATATGAAATTTGGAATGGATGTATATTCCATGACAAATTCAGTTGCAGCAACAAAAGGACTTCTTGATGTAACTACAGAAGGCAGAGATGCATACAACCAGGCAAGAGCTCAGGCTGTAGCCAATGATCCTAATTTTAGCCAGTCAACATGGGTGCCAACTGCAGGTTATGTTGCAGAAGGTGTTGTCAATACCGGAACAGCAGATAATCCTGTATATACAAAAAATACAACTCCTGTTAATCCTCAGGATTACTGGAATACAGTTTTTAATAATACACCGGCACCGTTTGTTTACGATGCTTCCTATGTAAAATTAAGAGAGGTAAGTTTAGGATATACGATTCCAAAAAGTGTATTTGCAGGAGCAAAAATTAATTCAATTTATATCTCGGCATTTGCAAGAAACCTATTGACTTTTAGCAAAGATCTTCCAAACGTTGATCCGGAGTCCATGTATACTTCCGGAAACGGACAAGGATTTGAATATGGTTCATTACCCTTTAGAAGATCATTTGGGTTTAATATTAAAGTTGCATTCTAAAAAAAGAAATTATGAAATTTAAACAAATAATAATAGCCATACTCGCATTGTTTACCGTGGTTGGCTGTACCGAAAATTTTGACGAACTGGAAAAAGATCCAGTTGCATTGTCTGCAAATCCAGCCGGTCAACTTAGTTTTACACAGTTGGCTATGTCAGGTGATGGATTCTACCAATGGAGAACCAATCTAATTTATTCAGGTGGTTTTGTGCAGCATTATGCAGGAGCGTGGAATGTAACCGAATTTGGAAGCAAATTTAAAAAAGACGATGGATATGCAACTGCATTATGGAGAAATGGTTACCAAAACGAATTGAAAAATGTGGTAGACATTCTGGAAAAGACACAAGCAGATCCTGCTGCTGCAAATATGAATGCCGTTGCAAAAATCATGAAAGTAATGGTGGCGCAGCGTATTACGGATATTTATGGAGATATTCCATATTCTGAAGCGGGACTAGGATTTTCTAAAGCAATTGTTACCCCAAAATATGACAAGCAGGAAGATATTTATACCTCATTTTTTAAAGATTTAGAAGAAGCTTATAATCAGTTAAATACTGGTGGCGGACTTGTAAAAGGTGATTTATTCTATAACGGAGACATTACAAAATGGAAAAAACTTGCCAATACTTTACGATTGCGTTTAGGAATGAGAATTTCTGAAGTAAAACCTGCTGAAGCTGAAAAGCAGGTAAAAGCAGCTTTGCAGGCAGGATTATTTACAAGTAATGAGGATAACTGTATCATGCAGCACTTAGACGCAACATTTAATGATGATCCTGCATCTATCGATTTTAGAGGAAATGGTCTGGCGTATGCTTTTAATGGAAATGAAAACGGAGATCACTTTAGTACTTTGGTCATCAACTTTTTAAAAGATAACGGAGATCCAAGATTAACCATGTATGCAACCCCTAAAACAACAAGTGGCATTGCTTATGGAGGCTCTATACAACCGGGAGAATCTTTATATGAAGGTGTTAAGCCAGGACTTTTTCAATGGGAAGTTCCAATGGGAGCAAGCTCTACATCAGGAATACAATCTTATTTTAAGAAAAAAACAACACCATTTTTACATGTAAGTTATTCAGAAACTCAATTGTTGCTTGCAGAAGCCGCTTTTAGAGGATGGGTTGCAGGAAGTGCCGCTGATTATTATAGAAAAGGAGTTGAAGCAGGTATCAAACAATTAGAAATTTATGGTGCTGAACCGGCAACTCAGGCGAGTATTGATACTTATTTAAATGCAAAACCCTTAACAGCAGGAAAAGAAAAAGAACAAATTGCAACGCAACTCTGGATCACTTATATCTTTAATAGTATCGAGGCTTACTCCAACTGGAGAAGAACAGGATTCCCGCAATTAATTGCAATAACAAATCCCGATTCTGAAACAGGAGGAATCACACCAACACGTTTGTATTATCCAAATGATGAAATGCAGAAAAATGAAACAAATTATTTAGAAGCTTTGTCAAGAATGGGTGGTAAAAATGATTGGTTGAATAAAGTTTGGTGGGATAAAAATTAGATACTAATTCCATAATAAAGTCATGCCTGATGAGGTGTTATTTTCATTCTAATTAAGATTAAAAACAATACGTTTAAATTAAAAATTATGATAAAAAATAAAGCCTTATTAGGCATCCTTTTTTTTATAAGTTCACTTTTTTCAGCTTACAGTTGCTCGGTTGAAAAACCAACTGATATTGAAAATTCAAATAAAACGGCAAGAGTTGTAGGGTATTTATCATCTGATAACAGTAATAAAATGACCTCAATACAGTTTTGCAAATTGACACATTTAAATATTGCTTTTGCAAATCCGGATAAAAACGGAAATTTAATTTTTAATGGAGATATTGATGCTCTAATTCGATATGCAAAATCGGTTAATCCTAAAATTATAATTAGTATTTCGTTAGCCGGTGGTGTGATATCAGAGGAACAGGCTTTAAATTGGTCTTTTTTCATTGATCAACCTGAAAACCGACCCGCTTTTATTCAAAACATTATAAATTTTATCGAATTGCATCATTTAGATGGAGTAGATGTTGATCTTGAATGGAATGCGGTAACTTCAGGATATAGTGGTTTTGTAATTGAATTAAAAAAGAGTCTTACTAAACATAAAAAAATATTGACAGCAGCTTTGCCCAATAATTCCCGTTTCGAAAATATAAATACAGAAGCATTAAATGCATTCGATTTTATAAATATAATGGGATATGATAGTACCGGACCGTGGACTCCCAATAATCCCGGACAACATAGTTCTTTTGATTTTGCCAAAGAAGGAATCAATTTTTGGCATAAACTTCAAAATATTCCAAGTGATAAACTAACGCTTGGTGTTCCTTTTTACGGTTATAATTTTACTAATCCGGATGTTAGCAGTTCTACGTACGCCGAAATTGTCGAAGCCGGAATTGAATTTGCAGATCTCGACGAACTTGGAAATATATATTATAACGGCAGATCAACAATTGACCAAAAAGTAGCCTTCGCTTCTCAAAATACCGGAGGAATAATGATTTGGGAACTAGCGCAGGATTCTTTTACTGAATATTCTTTATTAGATATAATTCATAAAAAATATACAAGTTTAAAAGTTCGAACCACAGGATTGTGCGGGAATTAATCATTTTAGAAGGAAAACTAATAATTACAAATTAATAAGATTTTAACGCTTCCCAGTTTTTCGAATTACTATAAATTATATACCATTTAAGGTGATTATTATCTTAAATAGCACAGTATTAGGTTTTTATTGTAAATGATGATTTTTCACTAAATATCTAAAAAGACTGCATAAAGCTTTATTAAAATTGACAAATGGAATAAATAATTTAGCTTGAAAACGTTTTCGTGAAACGCATTATTGATTGTTTTATGTCGTTCGTTTAAAATTTAAAGCTGTTCGTATAAATTATTTTTTTTAACAATCCCTTAAGAATAAATTTACACCATAACTAACAAAATAAATAAACATGAAAAAAATTTTCTTAATCTTTATGATTGTTTTTACGGCGCAAGTTTCGCTTGCACAAGTAAAAAATGTCAAAGGTGTGATTACAGATTCTGATGGATTGCCATTACCAGGGGCATCCGTTGCAGTACAAGGAGGTCAGAAAGGTGCTACTACCGATTTTGATGGTTTGTACACAATTGAAGCTCAAAAAGGACAGACTTTAGTTTTTACTTACGTAGGTCTTGAAACACAATCAATAGTTGTAGGAGATGCTGCTACAATTAATGTGAAAATGCAACAAGGAGCGTCTAACGCATTAAATGAAGTGGTTGTAACTTCATTAGGTATCAAGAAAACAAGAAAATCATTGACTTACTCAGCTCAGGAACTTAAAGGAGAAGAGTTAACTCGTGTAAAAGATGCAAACGTTATCAATACAATTGCCGGTAAAATTGCCGGTGTTGCCGTAACAAAAAGTTCCGGAGGTACAGGTGGATCAACTAAAGTGGTTATTCGTGGAAACTCTTCAGTGGTAAATAGTTCACCTTTATATGTTATTGATGGTATTCCGGTTCTTAATGCTGGTTCTGGACAGCCAAATGACACATTTGGTAGTTTATCAGGTGGTAACCGTGATGGAGGAGATGTTGTTTCTTTGATTAATCCTGATGATTATGAGGGAATGACTGTGCTTAAAGGTGCGGCAGCTTCTGTATTATATGGTTCTCAGGGAGCAAATGGTGTAATTTTACTTTCATCTAAAAAAGCTAAAAACGGAAAAGCTAATATTACCGGATCTTCGGTAACTACTTTTGAAACTGCTGCTTATATGCCTAAATTCCAATCTGATTATGTGGCTGTTAAAGGTGCAGATGAAACTTGGGGTGATAAACAAAAAACGGATGATTACGTTAAAGACTTCTTTAATACAGGAGTTACGCAAATTTCTTCGATAGGTTATTCTACAGGTAATGAAAATGCGACTACATCATTTTCTTACGCTAATACATCAGCTTCAGGAATTATTCCGGGTAATACTTTAAAGAAAAATAACTTTGGAGTTCGTCAGACAGCTAAATTTTTTGGTGATAAATTGACTTTTGCTGCCAGCGGAAATTATACTTCACAAACGATTAATAATAAACCCGTGAATGGTCTTTATTTTAATCCGCTTACTGGTGTTTATTTAATGCCAAGAGGAAATGACTTTAATGCTTATAAAGAAAATTATGAAGTTTTTGATCCAAACAGAAATTTAATGGCTCAAAACTGGATGACAAACAGAGATATTATGCAAAACCCATATTGGGCTATTAACAGAAATAAATCTGAAGATACAAATGACTTTTTTAATGGTGCATTGTCTTTAACTTACAAAGCAACTAATTGGTTAAGTATTGCTGCAAGATATAACTACAACAGAATATCAAGCGGTTACGACAAATTTATCTATGCAACAACACAAGGAGCTTTATCTCATATAAATGGTAGATATTATCATGAAGATGCTTTAAGCACACAGCGTTATGCAGATTTAATTGCTACAATTAATACTCCAATATCATCAGATTTTTCTTTTAATGCTAACATTGGTACAAGTGTTAGAAATACAATGATCAATCAAAAAACAATTTTAGATTCAGGTGTTGGTGGAGGTTTAAAATATGCTAACTGGTTTACATTGCATAATTTTAATAACAATGCTGAGAACTTTCAGACAATCGATTCTAATAAAGAAATACAATCCATATTTGCTGCAACTACTTTTGGATATAAAGATATGTTATTCTTAGATCTTACAGGTAGAAAAGACTGGTCTTCAACATTAGTAAACACAGAAGAGGGAGGATATTTTTATCCATCTGTTGGTTTGACTGCCTTGATAAGCGAAATGGCTACATTGCCTGAATTTATTAACTACGGTAAAGTTCGTGCAGCATATGCGCAGGCAGGTAATGATGTTGCGCCTTTTATAACAACTCCTACAAATTATTACCCACAAGGAAGCGGAACAAAATACAACCCGCTTGTTGCTCCAAAAACAGGCACAAGTTTAAAGCCTGAATTGAAATCAGAATATGAATTTGGAACAGAGTGGAGAATGTTTAATAACAGATTTGGATTTGAGGTTTCTTATTATCATTCAGAAACTAAAAATCAATATTTACAAGTTGTTGCACCAGTTGGAAACTCTCAGGGTGTTGATTTCTATGCGATTAACGCAGGAAGTATAGAAAATAAAGGTATAGAACTTGTTTTAAATGCAGGAATTATTAAAGGAGATAAATTTTCTTGGGATGCTGCTGTAAATTATTCTCAAAATAAAAATAAAGTAAAAGAAATTCCGGAAGAATTAGGAGGAAGAATTAACCTGACAAATCCTGGAGTAAACAGCTACAGATATGCTTTGATTGAAGGAAGACCATTTGGAGTTATTGAAGGAATTAATTTCAAAAAAGATGAGCAGGGAAGAGCCTTAATAAATGATGATGGAACTTTTCAAAGAACAGATTTTGAAGAAGTTGGAAATTCTAATCCTGACTTTATGTTAAGCCTTTCTAACACATTTAAATTAGGACCATTCTTTGCAAATGTATTAATTGACGGTCGTTTTGGAGGTGATGTAATGAGTTTGACAGAAGCACAAAATGATAGTTTTGGAGTTTCAAAAGCATCAGGAGATGCAAGAAATGCCGGAGGTGTTACTATAAATGCTGTTAGAGCAAGTGATGGTGTTGCTGTTACAAAAATGGATGCTGAATCTTATTACAAACAAGTTGGTGGAAGAGCAGGTATAAGTGGAGAATATATTTATGATGGAACAAATGTAAGTGTTAGAGAGGTTTCTGTTGGATATACTTTTAATCCTAAAGCGTTGCCTTTTATTCAAGCTGCGAGTATTTCATTAATTGCCAGAAACTTATTCTTTATTTACAAGGATGCTCCTTTTGATCCAAACGTTGCTTTAAGTACAGGTCAGGGTTTACAAGGTGTTGATATTTATGGTTTGCCTTCTACTAGAAGTATCGGACTTAATTTAAATGTAACTTTCTAAAATTAAAAAAAATGAAACTAAATAAAACAATAAAAACCGCTATCTGTGTTTCTTTGCTTACAGTAGTTGGTTGTACAGATAATTTTGACGACATAAATACCAATAAAAACGGTATTACTCCAGCTCTTTTTGAACAGGATTTCAACCATATTAAAGGAGGGTTCTCTCCAATGTTTAATAATATCCAGATTTTAAATCCGCCTGATATGTATCAATTACAACAAGGATTAAATGGAGATATCTGGTCTGGTTACATGGCAAGTCCTACTCCTTTTGCAGGAGGGGTAAATAACACCACTTATTCATTAGTTGATAACTGGAACGGAGTTATATGGGATACTGCCTATAAAAATATAATGTACAATGCTAATGATATTGCAAATAAAGCCAAAGGAAAATACGATCAGTTTTATGCTTTGTCGTTGATTCTAAAAGTAGAAGGAATGCACAGGCTTACGGATATTTTTGGTCCGGTGATTTATTCAAAATTTGGTACTTTGGATACTACCATTGCTTATGACTCACAAGAGGAAGTTTACACACAAATGTTTAATGAGTTAGATATTGCAGTTGCTGAATTGACAAAAAGAGTAGACGCTGGTGAAGTTAGTGTTTTTGTTTCAACAGATGAATCCGGTTATAAAGGAGATTATAAAGCGTGGGTAAAGTTCGCAAACACATTACGTTTAAGACTTGCGATGCGTATTGTAAAAGTTAGTCCTGCTGTTGCTAAAGTTCAGGCTGAAAAAGCGATTGCCCATAAATTTGGTGTATTCACTACAAATGCTGATTTGTTTAAAGTGATATCTCCGGTTTATACAAATCCTATTGCAACTATTAGCGGCGGATGGTTAGATATCCGTATGTCTGCAGATATGGAATCCATCTTAAAAGGATATGAAGATCCAAGACTTCCGGTTTATTTTGATTCATCAATTCAATTTCCAGGAGAATATAAAGGGGTTCGTACCGGTATTGCTATTGCAGCAAAAGCTGATCACCAGGATTTTTCTGCAGTAGGTTCAGTGATAAGATCAAAAGAAGTTGTTTTAATGACTACTGCCGAAGCTTATTTTTTAAGAGCAGAAGGTGCTTTAAGAGGTTGGAATATGGGCGGAGATGCCGAGGCATTATACAAATTAGGTATTCAGGCTTCATTTGATCAAAGAGGTGCTTCGGGAGCTGCTGCATATTCAGCAGATAATGTTAAAACTCCTATTGCTTATGTAGATCCTAATTTTTCTGAAAATAACTCACCTGCTGTGAACAATGTAACGGTAGCTTGGGATGCTGCTGCAACTAATGAAGTGAAATTGCAAAAAATCATTACTCAAAAATGGATTGCAGGTTTCCCGGAAGGTCAGGAAGCATGGTCTGATTACAGAAGAACAGGATATCCTAAACTTTTCCCGGTTATTAAAAATTACAGCGGAGGTACAATTTCAAGTACGTTAGGTGTGAGAAGAATCAATTTTGTTCAGGCAGAAAAAACAGGAAACAAAGGAGGTTATGATACCGGACTTGCTAAACTAGGCGGACCAGATAATGGTGGAACCAGACTTTGGTGGGATACTACAGCTCCAAATTTCTAAAAAAAATATCAAAAGAATTATAAGAATTTAAGTTTGGTAAGTAAATGGTATAAGTAATGAAAGTTGCTTATGCCATTTCAAAACCAAAATTGTAAATAGCAAAAAAAGAAAAAGAAATGAAAAGTGCTTTAGAAATAAAACCTGATATCAGCTATAAAAGCGCCGGAAAATTTGAAGAGACCAGATTTGAAAAAATCCACAATGAAATCTTCAAAAATTCAGCCGAAGCTTCGATAATTGTAGCGCAGGAAATCGCGCAATTAATTAGATCTAAACAAGAAAAAAACAAATCTTGCGTATTAGGTTTAGCAACAGGTTCTTCTCCTATAAAAGTTTATGAAGAATTAGTGAGAATGCACAGAGAAGAAGGCTTGAGTTTTAGCAACGTAATCACTTTTAATCTGGATGAATATTATCCAATGACCAGAGAGAACAATCAGAGCTATCATTATTTCATGCATCAGCATCTTTTTAATCACATTGATATCAATCCTGATAATGTTAATATTCCTGACGGAACCATCAATATTGAAGAATTAAACCAATATTGTATCGATTATGAAATGAATATTAAAAATGCCGGAGGACTTGATTTTCAATTATTAGGTATTGGTCGTACAGGTCACGTAGGTTTCAACGAACCGGGATCACACATCAATTCAGGAACAAGGATTATTACACTGGATCACATTACAAGAGTCGATGCTTCATCAGATTTTAATGGTATAGACAACGTTCCTAAAAGAGCGATTACCATGGGAGTTTCTACGATAATGAGATCAAAAAGAATTGTATTAATGGCTTGGGGACAAAACAAAGCCGATATCATCAAAAGAACCATTCAAGGTGATATTAGTTCAGAAGTTCCTGCTACGTTTTTACAAAATCACCCTAATGCAACTTTCGTATTAGACCAGTCTGCAGCTGTAGAATTAACACGTTTCAAAACGCCGTGGTTAGTAGGAGAATGCATCTGGAATCAGGAATTAAAAAGCAAAGCGATTGTTTGGTTGTGCCAAAAAACAAAACAATCTATATTAAAATTAACCGACAGAGATTACAACAACAACGGAATGTCTGATCTTTTGGCACAGGAAGGTTCTGCTTATGATTTGAACATCAATATGTTTAACGTATTGCAGCATACCATCACAGGATGGCCGGGAGGAAAACCCAATACCGACGATTCGCACCGTCCGGAAAGAGCCAATCCTGCAAAAAAACGAGTGATTCTTTTTAGTCCACATCCGGATGATGATGTGATTTCTATGGGAGGAACTTTTTCAAAATTGATAAAACAAGGTCATGATGTACATGTAGTATATCAAACCTCCGGAAATATAGCTGTTACAGATGACGAAGCATTGAAATTTGCTGAGGTTGCCAAAGATTTTGTTGGCGATGCAGCAAGTGGACTCAACTTTAAATCGATCATTGAATTTTTAAACAATAAATCAGAAAACCAGATCGATTCGCTGGAAGTTCGAAAATTAAAAGGACTTATCCGCCGAAGAGAATCTTATGCAGCTACAAGATACATTGGTTTAAAAGATGAAAATACACACTTTTTAGATCTTCCGTTTTACGAAACGGGACAAGTAAAGAAAAACCCGTTAGGACCTGAAGATATTGCCATTGTAAAAGATATTATTGCTCAAATAAAACCACATCAGGTATTTGCTGCCGGAGATCTTGCAGATCCACACGGAACGCACGAGGTTTGCCTGAACGCCATATTTGCAGCAATGAAGCAATTGAAGCCGGAAAAATACATGGACGATTGCTGGTTATGGTTGTACAGAGGCGCGTGGCACGAATGGGATATTCACGAAATTGATATGGCAGTGCCGCTTTCTCCATCAGAAGTATTGTTGAAACGTCATGCGATTTTATACCACCAGTCTCAAAAAGACAGAGTAATGTTTCAGGGAAATGATTCCAGGGAATTTTGGGTAAGAGCCGAAGACCGTAATAAAAATACTGCCATTTTATACGATGATTTAGGATTGGCAGAATACGAAGCAATCGAAGCCTTCAAACGTTTTGATTACTAAATTAAAATTCAGATTCGGGTGAGAGCGGATCACATTACAAAATTCAGATTGATTTCATAATGAGAGTGAGGGTTCAGGAAGTCACTCTGAGTTTTGTTTCTTATAATTTAATACCGTTATTTCACAATAACATCTTTCAAAAAAAATTAAAATGAAATATTTATTAGTTCTATTATTAGCAGGCGTAACATCTGGTGCTCAAATTCAAAAGGAGCAATTAAATCTTATGCCTTGGCCTCAAAGTGTTGTTTTAAACGACGGAAATTTTGCTTTAAACAAAAATTTTAAGGTAAACATTACCGGAAACCCTAATCCAAGAATTTTTGGAGGAGTAACTCGTTTTTTACGTCGCCTTGATGGTAGAACCGGTATTTTTTTCGAGCAGGGTTTTATTGCAAAATTAAATGAAGTTCCTAATGCGACACTTCAGATCAATTGTGAGAAAGGCGGAAAAATTGGTTTGTACGAAGATGAAAGTTACCATTTAGATATCAAGCAAAATCAAATTACAATAAATGCCACCAGCGATTTAGGCGCACTTCACGGTCTGGAAACATTATTGCAAATGTTGCAAAACAATAGTACCTCATTTTATTTTCCAAACTCAAAAGTTTCAGATTTTCCAAGATTTACATGGAGAGGTTTAATGATCGATGCTGCAAGACATTTTCAGCCCGTCGATGTTATCAAAAGAAATATCGATGCACTGGCAGCCATGAAAATGAACGTTTTTCACTGGCATTTAGTCGACGATCAGGGTTGGAGAATTGAAATGAAAAAACATCCAAAACTAATCGAATTAGCTTCGGATGGACAATATTACACACAGGAGGAAATAAAAAATATCGTAAAATATGCTGATGAGCGCGGTATTTTAATCGTTCCTGAAATAGACGTTCCCGGTCATGGATCTGCAATACTTACCGCTTATCCGGAAATAGGAAGCAAAGTGATTACACTGACAGGAGGAACATCTGAAAAAAATATTCAGGGAACAGCAATTGTTACCTATGGAATTGAAAGAAATGCGGGTATTTTTTCACCAACATTAGATCCTTCAAATCCTAAAACATATCAATTATTAAGTGAGATATTTGATGAGGTTTGTCCGTTATTCCCAGGCTCTTATTTTCATATCGGGGGCGATGAAAACGAAGGTAAAGACTGGGATGCAAACCCAAAAATTCAGGAATTTAAAAAGAAAAATAAATTAGCAACCAATCATGAATTGCAGACATATTTCACCATGCAATTAGTTCCAATGTTAAAAAAACACGGAAAACAATTAATGGGATGGGAAGAAATTTTGACTAAAAACATGTCAAAAGAAGCCATTATTCATTCCTGGAGAGGACCAAACGAAGGAATGGTTGCAGGGCAATCATTAACAGATGCCGTAAAAAAAGGATATAAAACAGTATTGTCAAACGGCTATTATATCGACTTGATGTACCCAATTGCAAGTCATTATTTAAATGATCCAATGCCAAAAGGAGCCGATTTAACAGCAGAAGAAAAAGCTAGAATATTGGGTGGAGAAGCTACAATGTGGACAGAACTGGCAACGCCAACAACAATCGATTCGAGACTTTGGCCTAGAACAGCTGCAATTGCAGAAAGACTCTGGTCAGCAGAAGATATTACAGATGTAGCAAGTATGCGCAAACGTCTTGAAGTAGTTTCATTTAGATTAGAAGAACTGGGATTAACCCACATTCGCAACCGGGCCGTTATTTTAAGAAACATCTCAAACAATCAAAATATAAAATCACTAAACGAATTTGCCAATGTTTGCGAACCATTAAAAGGATACACGCGAAACAAAGGCGGAACAGAATATCAAATGTATTCACCGTTTACACTTTTTGCAGATGCCTGTACGCCGGATGCCAAAGAATCTTTAGCTTTTGATGATGCCGTAACACAATATTTAGCCAATAAAACACCAGAAAATAAAGCAAAAGTAACAGCATTTTTCAACAAATGGATTGCAGTAAATAAAGGATTAATCGAACTGAGTGCCAATGCTCCTTTAGTACAGCCGATATTGCCATTGTCTAAAAAACTAAATGATGCATCACAGGAATTGTTGCTTGTATTAGATAAAAAATCCACATTAAAATCTGATGATTTAAAAAATTTAATCGAACAATGTAATTCTAAAGACCATGCTGATGTTGAGCTATCAGTATATACAAGTCTTAAAAAATTAATATAAAGTTTGGTTTGAGTTAGTATTAGTACGTTTTTGTTACCATGATTATTAGTAATTTTTTTATCTCTGCCAGATTTCCTCTCTGGCAGAGGTAATATGGTAATGCGCAATACATTCAGAACAATTAATCAAAAAAACATAAAAAATAACCACCAAAAAGAATTATTAACCTTTAAAACCAAATAAAAAGAGTAAAAACAAAACATGACAAACCAAGTAGTGAAATTGATGAATCCCAAATTTATCAGTTGGAGTTAACCTAATTTTTTAAACAATTAAATAAATATCAATCAGTACTATTTACTAATGATTATGGATGATCGGTAATAGTAGTATTTATTTTTAGAAGTTATATGAATTAATTTCCAGTGAGTTGCAATGTTATCTATTTGCAATGAATTGAATCCCAGTTGTTGTATTTACATGCTTTGTTGGTATGTAAGGTATCGTAATTGGAATATTTATTTTCTATTAACCAATATTAATTTAATTATGAAACATTATTACAGATTGCTTTTTTTGTTACTGTTTCCCTTACTTGCGTTAGCTCAACCGGCTCACGGTAAAAAAGTAGTAGGGTATTATGCGCAATGGTCTATTTATGCCCGGGATTTTAATGTCCCTAAAATAGATGGAAGTAAAATTACGCATTTGAATTATTCTTTTTATGGAACAACGTATGATCCCGCTCATCCGGAAAATACAAAGTTGTTGTGTTTGGATTCGTATGCTGATTTTGAGCATATGGAAGGTGGAATTCCGTGGGATGCTCCGGTAAAAGGAAACTTTTATGACTTGATGAAACTCAAGCAAAAGTATCCGCATTTAAAAATTTTAATTTCTGTGGGAGGATGGACAAAAGGTCAGGATCTTTCTCCAATTGCAGCAAGTCCTGTTGCAAGAGCCGCTTTGGCAGCAGATATGGCAAAATTTATTGTAACTTATCCGTTTATCGATGGATTTGACATTGACTGGGAATATCCTCTTTCCGGTGGAACAGATGGTACCGAAGTAATAAACGGAGCACCAATTCCTCCACAAAAGTACAGTCCGGACGACAACAAAAACTTAGTCTATTTATTAAAAGCAATGCGTCAGGCAATGCCAAATAAATTAGTGACAATTGCTGCCGGAAACAATGTTCGAAATGTTGCGAAACAATATTTAGGACCAAACAACAGAACACAATACGGAATGACAGAAGACATTTCGACCTATTGTGATTATATCACTTATTTTGGATATGATTTTGGTGGAAACTGGTATGATAAAACATGCTACAATGCACCATTATACGCAAGCGGAAACACGAACGATCCGCTTTACGGCGCAACACAATCAGAATCATTAGACGAATTAACCAATCAATATTTGAACGTTGTTGGTTTTCCAGCAAATAAATTAATCATGGGATTGCCTTTTTACGGAAAGAAATTCGATAATGTTGCCAATAACGGAACCAATCCAAATTTACCGGGATTATTTGTTGCTGCGCCAAGATATATTGTATCAGGCTGTACGAATCCGCAAAATCCAACAGGAACCTGGGATGGTCCCGCTGCATGTGAAAAATCAGGAAGTATCGAAATTTGCGATTTAGTGGGAAATCCCGTTACCAATTCTCATGCTTACTTAGATCCAAACACTATGTTAGTTACACCAACTGCAGCAGCTGCAGGATGGGTACGTTATTTTGACAACACAACAAAAGTTCCTTATTTGTATAATGCTACTTTAAAACAGTTTATTTCTTATGAAGATAAACAATCAATGGATTTAAAAGTACAATATATCAAATCAAGAAATCTTGCCGGAGGTATGGTTTGGGAATTATCTCAGGATACCAGAGGTTCAGTACCCAATTCATTATTGACTCAGGTTGATACTTCATTTGGAAGTCTTGTTCCCGGAACAGTAAGTATTTCAGGATCTGTAAAAAACGGATCAGCTTTAATTCCTAATGTAACCGTTGATTTGCGTAATGCAAGTAATGTAGTAGTACAAACCGTAGTTTCTACAGGCGGTAATTTCACCTTCAGTAATTTAACATCGGGACAAAATTATATCCTTACCGCTTCAAAAGCGACATATACTTTTACTGCGGTAAACTTAACAAATGTTACAGTAAATCAAACCGCTGTTGTTATCAACGGAACGCAACCAACTTATACCGTTAGCGGAACTGTTCTTAACGGAGCAACTGCAGTTTCCGGAGTAACTGTTACAGCAACTTCAGGAGCAACAGTTTTAACTGCGGTTTCAAACGCAAGCGGAGTTTACAGCGTTGCAGGTTTAACAGCAGGACTTAATTTTACAGTTACAGCTGCAAAATCAGGATTCTCCTACACACCGGCTTCAACAGTTTACAATGCACTTGATGCCAACAAAACGTTGAATTTTGCTCAGGGATTACCTGTTGTTAACTACACAGTAAGCGGAACAATTTTAAACAGTACAACTCCGGTTTCTGGCGTAACAGTTATAGCAGCTTCTACAGCAGGAAATTTCACAGCAGTTACAAATGCAAGCGGCGTTTATTCGCTTAGTTTACCATCTGCAGGAAATTATACAATAACAGCAGCTTTAGCTGGACAAACGTACACACCGGCTTCAACAGTCTATACTAATTTAAATGCCAATAAAACATTAAACTTCTCTCAGGATGTTGTTGTAATTGGTACAAACAAAATTAGCGGAACAGTTAAAAACGGAACAGTTGCAGTAGCTGGTGCAAAAGTAGAATTGGTTTTACCCTGGACAGATAACACACACAACTGGAAAAGTGTTATTGCAACAACAGATGCACAAGGAAAATACAGTTTTGATAATGCAGTTGTAGCAGGATATACAACAGTGACAAGCTTAAAATTAAATAGTTGGGAAAACGGAGAAGTAGTGTATTTACCATCTAATCTGGCAAACTTTGCAGTTCCTGCAAACCCAACAACTTATAACTTTAATTCAAGTTCTACTGCAAGAGCAGCACTGGCTGCCGCAAATTTAATTAGCGGAACCGTTAAAAACGGAACAGTTGCAGTAGCTGGAGCAAAAGTAGAATTGGTTTTACCATGGACAGATAATACACACAACTGGAAAAGTGTTATCGCAACAACAGATGCATCAGGAAATTATACTTTTGATAATACAGTTGTAGCAGGTTATACACAAGTTTTAAGTTTGAAATTAAATGCATGGGAAAACGGTGATGTGACGTATTATCCAAATAACTTAGCCAACTTTGCAGTTCCAACAACTTCAACAGTTTATAATTTTAACAGACAAGCGGTGGTTGCTACTAAACCAGTGGTTACTATAACAGCACCAACAGCTTCGGCGATTGCTATAAATTTAGGATCAGCAATTAATTTTGTTGCAAGTGTTGGATTAAGCGCTACTGATGCCACTACAATCTCCTCTGTTGTATTTAGTTTAGATGGACAAAGCATTAGTGCTACCAATTCTTCGGGAACTTATACAGCGGTTTGGACACCAACGGCAAATCAGTTTTCGCTTTCTCATACCTTAACCGTTACCGCAACTGCATCAAACGGAACAACAGAAGCAAAAACATATAGTTTTACATTAACTTGTTCAGGTGCAAACTGCCCAAATGCAGTACCTGTAATTACGTGGAATTCACCATCGAATACTACCGTAAATCAAAGTTCTTTTCAGGTGGTGCCAATTTCAGTTACAGCTGTTGATAGTGACGGAACTGTTTCAGGTGTTACTATTACAATAAATGGCGGTACATTTAACATGACAGGAGGTGCAAATAATACTTATACGTATAATTTTACACCAACTTCTTATAAAGATTATCCAGTTGTAATAAAAGCAACAGATAATAAAGCTGCTGTAACTACATTAAACAATACCATTAAAATTGCTCCGGTGAGCACGAATAGATTCATTCCGCTTCCTTCTAAAATTATTTTAGGATATGCACATTCATGGGAAAATGCTGGTGCGCCATTTTTATATTTTTCTCAAATGGTGGGAAGTAAGTTTAACGTAGTTGATTATTCTTTCGTAGAAACCGTTAATCGTGATGGTTACACACCAATATTAACTACAAACGACACAAGATATTTGACTAATGGAGTTTTCAATAAGCAATTGTTGAAAAATGATATAAAATCCCTAAGAGATAGCGGCGTTCCTGTTATTGTCTCTATCGGAGGTCAAAATGGTCATGTTGTTTTAGACAATGTAACTCAAAAAAATATTTTTGTGAATGGTCTGAAAGCAATTATTGATGAGTATCAATTTGATGGAGTTGATATTGATTTTGAAGGCGGATCAATGAATTTTAATGCAGGAGGATTAAGAGATATTTCTTATGCGGGTATTTCTGCTTATCCAAGATTAAAAAACGTAGTAGATGCTTTCAAAGAATTAAAAGCGTATTATGGACCTGGATTTTTATTAACTGCAGCTCCGGAAACACAATACGTACAAGGTGGATATTCTACCTATACAGATACTTTTGGTTCTTTCGTGCCAATCATTCAAAACTTACGTAATGAATTAGATTTGTTAGCCGTACAATTGTATAATACAGGAGGAGAAAACGGATTAGATGGTCAATATTATGGTTCAGCTAAAAAAGCAAACATGGTTACAGCCCTGACCGATATGGTGATAAAAGGGTATAACATTGGTACAACAGGAATGCATTTTGATGGCTTACCACCCTCAAAAGTTCTTATTGCATTACCAGCTTGTCCAAGTGCAGCAGGCAGCGGTTATTTAACGCCGGCAGAAGGAATTAGTGCTATGAATTATTTAAGAACCGGAACTACTTTTTCTGGAAGAACATACACGATGCAGCCAGGCGGACCATATCCTTCTTTAAGAGGTTTAATGACTTGGTCTGTAAACTGGGATGCGTCTTCTTGTGGTAATTCATCTGAATTATCTAAAGCATACGCCGCTTATTTTGCTTCACAATCAACATCAAAAATGCTGTCACTGGATAAAATCGAAGCAAATAGCACAACCATCGCTTATTTCAAAAACGATTTATTATCAGTTACAAATGACACCGAAAATATCGCTCAGGTTGATGTATTCAACACAATTGGGCAATCAGTTCTAAGTCATAAAAATGTACAAAACAATAAAGAAATCTTGCTTCAAAATCAAAGTTTCACAACAAAACAATTGTTTATAGTTGTAGTAACCGACAAAGCAGGAAATAAAAAATCATTCAAAGTAATGAACTTTTTAAACTAAAGTTCCACGAATGAAAATCTAGAAATAAAAAAATTGGAACGGTTAAAATTGAGTTTGGTTATTTATTTTTTAATCTGGTTTTTATTTCGAATAAATGCATCAAGTTGAGGTGATTTGTTATTTGGTTTTCACCTGAAGGAGAGCATTATGAACCCGACAATTTATTGTCGGGTTTTTTTATACCACAAAGTCATTGCGAGGAATGAAGTAATCGTATTTGATGAATTTGCAAAGATATATTTCATACGCCATTTCGAACGCGGATGACGCGGATTCGCTTTGCGAAAACACGGATTATCGCGGATTTTTTTTTGGAATGAATCAATTTCAACAAAACTTTAAGAACAAGTCTAGCGACAGTAGCCGTAATCTTGTCATCCTGAGGAACGAAGGATCACACGCGCAAATCACCAAAGATTGGTGACATTCAACATGTACCTTCTAGTGTGATTTCTCCTCCGTCGAAATGAAAAAATAGCGTAAAAAAACCGCATAAATCCGCGTTTTCGCAAAGCGAATCCGTGTCATCCGTGGGCTATTTCTCAACGTCCTAATTTTAGTTTTCATAATAAGATTTATAGTTTAATTGGTTTATACAACAAAACTTTACGAACACGTCTAAAGACATTAGCCGTAATCTTGTCATCCTGAGGGACGAAGGATCACACGCGCAAATCACCAAAGATTGGCGACATTCTATATGGAGTTTCTAGTGTGATTTCTCCTTACGTCGAAATGACAAAATTGCGTAAAATCCGCATAAATCCGCGTTTTCGCAAGGCGAATCCGTGTCATCCGCGTGCTATTTCTCAACGTCCTAATTTTATAATAATAATCAGTTTCAGGAGCTATTTCCTGCTATTCGTTTCAATCTTTTATGTTTTTAAAGAAAAAACATAAAAGGATTTCCACTTCTATCAGGGCTAGGGCTTTAGTTTTCATCATAAGATTTATAGTTAATTGATTTTATACAACAAAACTTTACGAACACGTCTAAAGACATTAGCCGTAATCTTGTCATCCTAAGGAACGAAGGATCACACGCGCAAATCACCAAAGATTGGCGACATTCTTTATGGAGTTTCTAGTGTGATTTCTCCTTAAGTCGAAATGACAAAATAGCGTAAAAAAATCCGCGATAATCCGTGTTTTCGCAAAGCGAATCTGCGTCATCCGCGTTCAAATAACAAGCTTTGCGAGCCTCGCGTAAATCTTTGCGCCGTTTGCGGTTAAAAAAAAATAGCTACTTTTGAATTTCAATAAAATCAAAAATGCAAAAATCAATCAGCATCATAATATTTCTAATATTCACTTCATGTTTCAGTCAAAAAAATCATGAAATCCCGGAAGTAGATCCAATCCAAATCCAAAGTAATTTTAGTAACTGGTCAGCATATCAAAGCAAAAACATCATGCTTTCCAGAGATTTTACAGCATTGGATTCAAATTCAAAAGAAATTTCAAAAGAATCTTTCCTTGACCAATTAGCAAATGGAAACTATATTCCCATTCAATTAAAATCAGAAGATTCAAAATACTATTATAAGCTATTCCAGATTCAGCCCAATTCCGACACCAGTATAAAAGCAACCATCAATCAAATTGCTTTTGACGCACTAAAGAATTACAAAATGGAAGGAACGCCTTTTCCTAAATTCTCCTTCAAAGATTTAAACGGAAATATGGTTTCAAACGAATCCATGAAAGGAAAAATCATCGTTATAAAATGCTGGTACATCCATTGTACACCATGCATAAGAGAATTTCCACAAGTGAATCAATTAGTAAATGAATACAAAGACCGAAAAGACATTTTATTCATTAGTCTCGCCGAAGATTCACCTGAACAATTAAAAGCGTTTTTAGCCAAACGGCCTTTAAAATACGAGGTAATTCCAAACATGAAAGTATATATGAATGAAGCCTTACAACTCAATTCATTTCCAACACATTTTATCTTAAATAAAGAAGGTTTGATTGCAAAAGTATTGCCCAATTTTGAGAGTTTAGAAGTGGCTTTGGCGAAGGAAAGTAAACTGTGATTTTTTTCCACCATATAAGTGATATAAGAAAATACAAGTTTAATTTAAATTGCAAAGAAGTTTCTAATTAATCTCGCAAAGTCGCAAAGTTTTTATTAGGCAATAAGTTTAGTTTAAATGAACTTATATAACTTATATGGTGAAAATTTCGCCCCGAAGTTCCTTTGCAACTCTGAACCTTTTTCACTACTTTTGCACAAAATTAATTAAAAAGACATTCATGTTAACAGTCAATAATTTATCAGTTCAATTTGGCAAACGAATTTTGTTTGACGAAGTAAATACCACATTCACACACGGAAATATTTATGGAGTTATTGGAGCCAATGGTGCTGGAAAATCTACTTTTCTAAAAATCATTTCAGGCGATATTGACCCAACTTCCGGACATATTCATTTAGAACCGGGAAAACGTATGTCGGTTTTAACCCAAAATCACAATTTGTTCGACGAGCATACGGTTTTGGAAACTGTTTTGATGGGAAATAAAGTTTTGTACGCTGTTAAAAAAGAAATGGATGAACTTTATTTAGACTACAACGACAAAAACGCAGACAGAATAGGGGAACTACAAGTTCAGTTTGAGGAAATGAACGGTTGGAATGCAGATTCTGACGCTGCTTCGATGTTGTCTAACTTAGGAATCAACGAAGAACATCATTATACTTTGATGGGCGATCTGGAGGGAAAAATTAAAGTTCGTGTGCTTTTGGCGCAAGCCCTTTTCGGAAATCCTGATTTGCTTATTATGGATGAGCCTACCAATGATCTGGATTTTGAAACCATTTCCTGGTTAGAAAATTTCCTGGCAAATTACGAAAATACAGTAATTGTAGTATCTCACGACCGTCACTTTTTAGATTCAGTTTGTACACATATTTCTGATATTGATTTTGGAAAAATAAATCACTATTCAGGAAACTATACTTTCTGGTACGAGTCAAGCCAGTTAGCGGCAAAACAACGTGCGCAGCAAAACAAAAAAGCAGAAGAAAAGAAACAGGAATTAGAAGAATTTATTCGTCGTTTTAGTGCCAACGTTGCCAAATCAAAACAAGCAACATCGCGTAAAAAAATGATCTCTAAATTGAATATTTCAGACATTAAACCTTCAAGCCGTCGTTATCCTGCGATTATTTTTGATCAGGATCGTGAAGCAGGAGATCAGATTTTGAATGTTGAAAATTTAGAAGCTTCTGTAGAGGGAGAACTTTTATTTAAAGGCGTGGATTTAAATATGGCAAAAGGCGATAAAATCGTGCTTTTCTCAAAAGATTCACGTGCTACAACAGCATTCTATGAAATCCTTAACAATCAGCAAAAAGCAGACGCAGGAACTTTTGATTGGGGAATTACTACTAATCAAGCCTATTTACCTGCTGAGAATCACTCATTTTTTGAAAACGATTTGACATTAGTAGACTGGTTGCGTCAATATGCAAAAACAGAAGAAGAACGCGATGAGGTTTTTATTAGAGGATTTTTAGGGAAAATGATTTTCTCTGGAGAAGAAGCTTTAAAAACAAGCCGTGTATTATCAGGAGGAGAAAAAGTACGTTGTATGCTTTCAAGAATGATGATGGAAAGAGCTAATATTCTAATGCTTGACGAACCAACAAATCACTTAGATCTTGAATCGATTACAGCTTTTAATAACTCATTAAAAAACTTTAAAGGGTCTGTAATTTTTACAACTCACGATCACGAGTTTGCACAAACAGTTGGTAATAGAGTAGTGGAGTTGACACCAAACGGAGCAATCGATCGTTACATGACATTTGATGAATATTTAGACGACGAAAAAGTTCAGGAATTAAGAACAAAAATGTACGCTAAATAAAAAATATAGTTTTATAAAAAAAAAAGAAATCCCGTTCGGTAATCGAACGGGATTTTTTTATGTTTACTTTCTTCCGAAAAGCTTAGCGAATATAAAGATGATTATTGCAACAATAAAAATCACAATAAAAATCCCGAATCCCATTCCGGCTTTAAAAATGTCTCCAATAACTTCGCAACTTGTAAATGAAAATAGTATTACGAATACCATTAACAAACGTGTAATGTTCTTTTGCATGATTTTGCTGTTTTAATTGTTTTAAAAAGAATTTAATATTCTATTTATCGTAGAATAAAATTAATTCAAACAACAAAAAAATCTGTTATATAATTTTGCGCTAAAGTTCTATGATTTTGACCAGTCTAAAATTATGAATTTCAAGGATGTTCAAAAGAGCTATGGGCTTGACCCATATTGTAGGGCTGGATTTCAATCCATTCAACAAAGAATAATAATGACCATTATACGACAGATTAAAATCCGTTGCTATAATATAAATCATTCCTACGGAATTTTAAAATTGCATAAATCAGATTGATCTTATTTTTTTGAAAATGTTTTTTTGAAAATAAAAATTACTATCTCTTGTAAAAAAAAAGCTCCAGCGGAGCGTAATATTTATAGCGAATTAATGCGTCCGATTTGGCAAAAGCTCCAGCGGAGCGATATTTTTTTTGATTGCCAATATAATTGATTGCTAATTATGTCACCCCGATGGGGTTTTTATGAAACGCTATATAAATTGCTATAAATATAACGTCCCGCCGGGACTGTCATTACCGCGTATATAAATTACGATAACATCTCAATCAACTGAATTTTATTTCCGCAAGTATCATCCAAAATGGCAATTTTTACATTTCCCATTTCGGTTGGCAGCATGCTAAATTCAACATCAAGATTAATCAATCGTTGATATTCTTCCTGAAGATTATCTACATTAAATTGAGTGTACGGAATTCCAGCTTCAAAAAGAGCGCTTTGATACGTTTTTGACGGTTCAAAATGATTAGGTGCAGGTTCTAATAAAACTTCAACTCCGTCTGGTTCATCTTTAGAAACTACGGTTAACCATCTGTTATTTTCGCCTAAAGGGATATCGTTTTTTTTAATAAATCCTAATTTTACAGTATAAAATTGTAATGCCTTTTCCTGATCCAAAACTGGAATTCCGATAACTTTTACCTTCATCTTTATGCTTTTTTACTGACTCGCATAAAGTTAATTGTTATTTTTTAATAATTAATTTTTTACTGGCTGAAAATTGACCCGTCTTCATTTCAACAATATAAACACCATTGCTTAAATCCTTAACATTTACAGTGCGTTCGTTATCACCTAAAACTTTTGATTTTACTATGGCACCATTTATATCAATAATATTTATGTGTAAAGGCGAATTTTCATTGTTATGAAAATCAATTGAAAACGAATCAGAAGCTGGATTTGGATAAACGATAACCGCAGTCTCTTCTTTACTATTTTCAACAGTACCTAAAGTAGCTACATCAGTAATTATTACTCCCTGATCTCCTACGGCAATAAATCTATTATTAAAATAAATAATGTCGTTTATACTATTTGCACTACTTACTCCGGAAACTTCTGGCGTCCAGGTTAATCCTCCATCAGTAGTTTTAAATATTTTTCCGTTAGCACCTCCTGCATATCCTGTTAATGCATCTTTGAAACAGATTGCATATAACCAATTGGTAAATCCAGAAGTTAGTACAGACCAGGTTAGTCCGCCATTTATTGTTTTAAGTATTGTACCCGTTCCTCCGGCTATAAAACCTGTACTCGCATTTACAAAGAAAATATCATATAGATTTTGCGTAGTTCCGCTTGCTATTGTAACCCAGTTTGCACCGCCATTTGTTGTTCTTTTAATTTTCCCGCCATCTCCAATACAAATACCGGTATTTACATCAAAAAAATGAACTTCTTCTATTCCCGTTGTCAATCCCGAAGTTTGTGTTGCCCATGTTGCTCCGCCATCAGTAGTTTTTCTGATTGTTCCTGCATCACCAACCGCATATCCTGTTGTTACGGTGGGGAAACTAACAGATGAAATCGCATACGGACTTGCATTTGGATTCTGATTTGTCCATGTCGCACCTGCATCTGTAGTTTTTGCCACAATGTTATTACTGCAGCCATAATATCCAACAGTAGCGCTTGGGAAAGAAAAACTATTTATTAAAAAATTGCTAATCGATTTTGATGTCCACGTTACACCGCCATCAGTAGTTTTTAAAATGGCAGTGTTTCCACCAATATATCCATTTTGTGCATCAAAGAATTTAATGTTCCATAAATTTCCGGCATATGGCGATGTAATTTTGCTCCATTGCGCATTGCTGTTTTGTAAACCGAATAAAAATAATACTAAAAGTAATGTATGTTTCATATTTATTGTGTCAGTGTTTACGTGTTGACTCCTCACTTTATTGGTTAAAAAAATGTAATTATGTTTTAGAATTTTATGTAACGTTTTAGGGCTTTGTTTGTAAATATAATTAGTATTCTTTTCGGTCAAACAATAATATTCTATTTAGATCTTTTTCAATTGATTCCAAATAATCATTTTCGGTAGGATATCTATCATGTGATTGTTCCCACGGAGAAATCTGGTTTTCATTAGAGTGCAAATATTTTTGGATATTAATTAGTAAAAAATCGCGATGAACAATTGGCGTATTAAAGTATTCTATACGATCATTTTCTTCTTGGTTAAGCAGAATATTATAGAGCTTTTCTAAATTAATTTTAAAATTGTTCTTGCCTAAAACTTCAATTGTATATTCAATATCTGATAATTCAGGATTAACTGATAAATTGAAAATTGGAGTTATGTCATCGTATGGTTCTCCCCAATCAAATTTCTTTTCTTCAATATAACAATGTGGTAATGTTTTTTTATTTATGTAAATCATATAGCGGCACGGTCAGGTTAGTGTTTTTAAATTTACTGTTTTTCTGCCATATTCATTTTTTATATTTATAAATTGTAATGAACATTATCTAAAAAAAGAGCCATAGGCTCGGACAATATTGTAGGGCTGGATTTTAATCCAGTTTACTCCGTATTTGTGAGTGATTAAATTAATGTGAGAATCTAAATATTTTTAATTTATAGGTTCTTTATACAATTGTGTTCCCCAATCTTGAATATTTCTTTCAGGATAACCAGATCGATAAAATAAGTCATCATATTCTTTTACAATTTTATCTACCGCAGTTTTATCTGTAGTTCTGATTCTTGTTTCATAATTATTTGTTGTGCCGCTACAGGTAAAATTTAGTGAACCCATAAAAACAATTTCGTCGTCAATTATATATATTTTACCATGAATAAATGTATTTGCGTTAGTATTCGTGTTTTGATAAGAGATAAAAACTTTGAAAAGAAATAACTGATGATACTGATAATAATAGATGCGCTTATTCCTTATTTTATTTAAATAAGTTTTCCTCACAATAAAGATTACAAATAAAGGAATTAGAATATAAAAAAGTTTAAAATTATTAAATAAAAATAATGTAAAAACTAAAACAGCAGATAATCCCCAAAGTATATAACGAAGTGTCTCTTCAATATTAATCCATTTATTTCTTATTTCTTCAGCATCGTGATCTAAAGTACGTTTTTGAAGTATTAATTTATAAATATTTTTATCTGAATCTTTGTAGAAATCTTCTATTGTATCATTAGTTATTAAAGAAATTTTTATACCTTTTGAATGAAGTCCTATTAATTCATTTATTAACGAAGGAGATAGGTATGGAGAAATTATTTTAACTGATTTCTTCGCGTTTGAAATCTCCTGAAGTAATTTTTTACCAGCTCCTTTCCCTATATAAATATCGCAATTAGCACCATTATAAAACGCACCCATTTTACCTGTATAATTTCTTACAAATCTATGATTTTATTTATAAAGTAGCTGGAATAAATTTGTATAAAAAAACTACTTCCAATTCTTCTGCTTACTAAAAATCAATAAAAAAATATTTCCCTTCTCAAACACCCCAACAAATAAATTCTGATTTCGTATATTTGCCCAACCAAACATCACACTTAATTATGAGCCAAAAAGTATTACTTAATTCAAAAGAAGTTACTATCATACTCCATCGTTTGGCTTGTCAGTTAATCGAAAAACACTTAGATTTCTCCGATACTATTTTAGTCGGAATTCAGCCGAGAGGCATTTTTTTAGCTGAACGTTTAAAACAAATATTAGAAAACGAATACCAGGTTCCTGAAATTTCTTTAGGATATCTGGACATCACTTTTTTCAGGGATGACTTTCGCCGAACTGATAAACCATTAGAAGCCAACAAAACACAAATAAATTTTATAGTCGAAAACAAGAAAGTCATTTTTATCGATGACGTATTGTTTACCGGACGAAGCATACGTTCTGCCTTGACCGCAATTCAGTCTTTTGGGCGACCATCAGAAATTGAATTACTGGTTTTAATCGACAGACGTTTTAGCCGTAATTTGCCTATTCAACCCGATTATCGCGGTCGTCAGGTAGATGCAATTAATGGCGAAAAAGTAAAAGTAAGCTGGAAAGAAAATGAAGCAGAAGATGCAGTTTACCTCATAACGAATTAAAAGTTTAATTGGTGATTTGTTTAATTGTTTAATCGGAAGGAAACGATTAACTGGTTTAGCAAATAAAACAATTAAACGATTTTAACAATAACTAAACAAATAAACGCTTAAACAATAAAAAATGACAGAGAACGAAACGTTTATTTATGAATCAATTTTTAATCAGGTCAGAATGGGATTTCTTTCTCTTGATGAGATTCAGGAAAACATTCTGGAAGAAATTGAAGACAACGAATTTCAAGATGAAATTTCAGAAGAGTGGGCTTTTGATAAAATAAAGGAAGAATACCAAAAGTTACTTGCAGAAAGTAAACAATGGAAAAGCCCTACAGATACTGAAAAGCTAATTAAAGCGTTTGATGAATTAGGTGACGAAAATATAATCGCACTTCACAAGGCAGGTTATACTACTACCGACGGTGAATATGAAGTGGTTGAGGTGGAAAGAGAACTGCAGGAAAATGAAATAGAGTCTGACGGTTATTGCTTTTATCACGAACAGGATTTGGCGAGAGCAATAGCATTAAAAGATCCAAGTTTGTTTATCGCTTTCCAGAAAGTAGACAATTCTGATGATGCAACAACGATAGAAGTGGGGAAAGTAGTGGCTGAGGTTTTAATAAATAACGATTTTAAAATAAAATGGGACGGTTCTGCAAGAACTAAAATTGAAATTCCGGGTTTTAGATGGCAAAAGATTTTTGATGAAGATGCTAGAGATCTCCAGGATTACAGTGAAGTTGTAGACAGAATGGTTCAATAGAGAAACTTCTCTTTTAAAAGTATTGAAGATCTGAATTCAGAACTTCAGGAATTGACAAATAAATATTAAAGAAATAAAAATGAAAGAATTAAGCGTAAATCATTTATTAGGAATAAAATACATCAACGAGAATGATATTAACCTGATTTTTGAAACTGCCGATCATTTTAAAGAAGTCATTAACAGGCCCATTAAAAAAGTTCCTTCATTACGAGATATTACCATTGCCAATATTTTCTTTGAAAACAGTACCAGAACAAAGCTTTCGTTTGAGTTAGCACAAAAACGATTATCCGCCGATGTTATTAGTTTTTCGGCAGCTCAGTCTTCGGTTAAAAAAGGAGAAACCCTGATTGATACTGTAAATAATATCCTTTCCATGAAAGTAGACATGGTTGTAATGCGCCACTCCAATCCCGGAGCGGCTTATTTTTTATCTAAAAATGTCAAAGCCAGTATTGTAAATGCGGGTGACGGAGCACACGAACATCCTACTCAGGCTTTATTAGACAGTTATTCGATCAGAGAAAAATTAGGCGATGTAGCCGGTAAAAAAGTAGTTATCGTAGGCGATGTTCTGCATTCAAGAGTTGCCTTATCAAATATATATGCTTTGCAAATGCAAGGCGCTGAAGTTAAAGTCTGTGGGCCAAAAACCCTAATCCCAAGATATATTGAATCCCTTGGAGTTACGGTTGAACCAAATTTGAGAAAAGCCTTAGAATGGTGTGATGTCGCCAATATGCTTCGTGTACAAAACGAACGCATGGATGTGAACTTTTTTCCTTCAACACGGGAATACGCACAACAATACGGAGTCGATAAACCATTATTAGATTCTTTGGGTAAAGAAATCATCATCATGCACCCCGGACCAATTAACAGAGGTGTAGAAATCACATCGGAAGTGGCTGATTCCAGCCATTCGGTTATTTTAAATCAGGTTGAGAATGGTGTAGCGATTAGAATGGCGGTGATTTATTTATTGGCGTCTAAGATTCAGTAGGTTTAGTCTCAGTCTCAGTCGCAGTTTCAGTTTTCAGTCTCAGTTTTTATTTATCCTACCGAAGTAACGGGCGCACTAATTGTAATGGGCTTCGACTCCGCTCAGCCAGACAAAATTGAGTATAAAACTAAAATCAACGGCTGAGAGTGAAAACTGAAATAACAAAGTTTAAAAACTGAAAACTGAGACTGCGACTGAAAACTAAAAAAATTGTACCTTAGCTTTTGAAATAAGCGCCTATAAATAAGAAGATGAAAGTAGATCAAAAAGGACATACCGTTACAATTAAAAATACACAGGGAGATTTTAATGCTTTTGTGGAAAAAGTAACGCAGCAGTTTAAAACATTTGAAAAACAAAATATTATAATCGATTTATCAGCTGATTCCGGATTGACTGAGAAGGATTTGAAACTTTTTTTACCCCTTTCTAAACAACAAAAAAAATCAAAAAAGTCATTTGTAATCGTGGTTGAAGATCTTGATTTTAATGCTGTTTCTGATAAATTAATCGTCGTTCCTTCTCTTTTAGAAGCTCACGATATTATCGAAATGGACGAAATAGAAAGAGACCTAGGGTTTTAAAAATTAGTTGAATTGTTTATTTGTTTAATCGGTTAATAGTTTGCTCTTTAATCAATTTACGATGAAACAGAGTGCCATTTTACGATTCAACAGTGAATAAATAAACGAACAAACATAAAAATTGAAACTTACCATACTTGGCTGTTACGCCGCAACTCCCAGAACATTTACTAATCCAACTTCGCAGGTTTTAGAAATTAAAAACCGATTATTTTTGATCGATTGTGGCGAAGGAACTCAGGTTCAATTGCGTAAAAACAAGATTAAATTCTCAAAGATTAATCACATTTTTATTTCGCATTTGCACGGAGATCATTTTTTTGGATTAATAGGGACCATTTCTACTTTTGCACTTTTAGGACGTACAACTGATTTACATATTTACGGCCCAAAAGGAGTAAAGGAAATTATCAATTTACAGCTTAAATTATCAAATGCCTGGACAACGTATGAATTGTTTTTCCATGAATTAGAGTCGAAAGAAAGCGAAGTTATTTTTGAAGACAATCGCGTAATTGTCAGAACGATTCCGTTAAAACATCGTGTTTACACAAATGGATTTTTGTTTCAGGAAAAACCCGGCGAAAGAAAACTGAATGTTGAAGCAGTTCAGCAGTATGACATTCATACGGCATATTACCAAAAGATAAAAAACGGCGGAGATATTACACTTGATGACGGAACCGTAATCGAAAATGAGCAATTATCTTTTGATCCAATTCCTGCAATGAGTTATGCATTTTGCTCAGATACCGTATATCACGAAGCAGTAATTTCCATTATAAAAGATGCTGATGTTTTGTATCACGAAGCTACATTTTTAGAATCTGAAGCAGCATTGGCACAAAAAACATTGCATTCAACGGCAAAAGAAGCCGCAACAATTGCACTTAAAGCAAATGCCAAACAGCTGGTTTTAGGACATTATTCAACGCGATATGACGGAATTGAGCGTTTTAAAGAAGAAGCCGCAGAAATTTTCCCAAACGTACTTTTAGGCGATGACGGTAGAAGTTTTGAGTTTTGAAAAAAGTTAAAAGTTAGAGGTTAGAAGGTTAAAAGTTAGACGTGAAAACTGCTTTTAACGCATAATATGTAACATCTAACTTTTAACGTATAACCTTTAACAATTTAAAAAATGAACGATTTAAGCAATTATAGAAAATCTTACGAGAAAAGCGAATTATTAGAATCCAATATTCCCGAAGATCCCATTAATCTTTTTAACAGATGGTTTCATGAAGTTGAGGATTTTGGCGCAAGCGGAGAAGTGAATGCCATGACAGTTTCAACAATTGGACTGGATAGTTTCCCAAAATCAAGAGTTGTTTTATTAAAGAAGTTTTCTGAAGAAGGTTTTATTTTTTACACCAATTATGACTCTGAAAAAGGAAAAGCAATTGCAGCAAATCCGCATGTTTGTTTGTCATTTTTCTGGCAGGAAATGGAACGTCAGGTAATTATAAAAGGAATTGCACAAAGAACATCTGAAAATATATCCGACGGTTATTTTGATTCCCGTCCTGACGGAAGTAAATTAGGGGCGATAGTTTCTAACCAAAGTGAAGTGATTCCTTCCAGAACATTTTTAGAAGATAACCTAAAAAAACTAGAAGCTGAGTTTGAAGGAAAACCAATTCCTAGACCGGATAATTGGGGAGGTTTTTTAGTAACTCCTTTAGAAGTAGAATTTTGGCAGGGAAGACCGAACAGGCTTCATGACAGGATTCGTTATCAAAGCCAGTCTGATTTTTCATGGAAGATAGAAAGACTTTCTTCTTAATGTAAGATTTTTATTTTAAATAGTTCTTAAAACATGTATTTCATCGATTAATTTTGCAGTTTACCGATAAATTAAATATGTTTGATGAAGAAAAACAAGAACAATTTATTCAAATATACATTAAGGAATTTGCCCCAACATCTACTTTAATTTAACTGCTATTGATTTATGAAAAAGATGATGTGTGCCATGATGTTCGTTGTAATGCTTGTTACAATGAACTCATGCTCAGCAGATGACAATGCCGAGGAAACAGACAATGGTACAACACCAGGAACTCTGATTACGAACTACTCGTACAACGACTCAGAGATAGAAACCATGAAACTTATTAACGATTATCGCGTAAGTATTGGTTTAAACGCATTAGAAAGAACAAATCATATTTCGTTTAAATGTGAAGAGCATAATAAATACATGATCGCAAACAATGTTATGGATCATAGTAATTTTGCTTCCCGTTCACAAAATATTATGCTTGTTCTGGGAGCAAAAAGTGTAGGTGAAAATGTCGCTTATGATTACAAAACATCTGCTGCTGCGTTAAAAGCGTGGTTAGATAGTCCCGGACACAAAGCAAATATTGAAGGTGACTATACTCATTTTGGTTTATCAGTTACAACTGATGCAGCTGGAAAAAAATACTACACGAATATATTCGCAAAAATTTAGATATATTATTGGACTGGTTGGTTTTTAGAAGTCGTTGTGAATCATTGATTTACAACGACTTTTTGCATATAAAAAGTTTTCACTTTAAAAAGGATTTATAAAGGATCAATCCCAAAACGTGTTGAGAGAGAAAAAATTACTGCAAAGTACGAGAAGATATAAATATGATCGATCAGGGATATTTTTTCTTACTCCGATAGGAGTTAAATATTGGTAAATAAAAATGAACCAGAAAAAAATATCCCAGTAAGGATTAAAATTTTTCAGAAAAATTTATTTATTAAATTGCTAAGCTAGCAACATGATAGTCATTATTCGGTATTTTAAATTTCAAACTTAAATTCTTCCTGTTAAAATTTAGAATAAATGTTAACAGAATTAAAAAAGTAAGAAGGTTTCATATTTCTTTTGTAAATTAGAAGTTCTATAAAAAAATGTTATCTCTTAAGAGGTATCTAAACCTTTAGCTTATGAAAAATTTAATTTTAATACGCCATGCAAAATCAAGTTGGGAAGCACCTTTAAAAGATTTTGACAGGCCTTTAATGAAAAGAGGAATTTTAGATGCTCATGATGTATCAGCAATTATTTCAAAATTTCTTCCTAAGACCTATATAATTTGGAGCAGTACTGCAGCAAGAGCCTCAGAAACTGCCCTTATATTTGCTCAAAATATTTCATATCCTATAGAAAGTATTATTTTTAAAGACGATCTGTATACTTTTGATGACAAACAACTCGAAAAGGTTATTAAATCATGTGATAATAGTTTCGAAAGCGTTATTCTTTTCGGACATAACGAGGCTATTACAAATTTTGTTAATAAATTTGGGGATGTTTTTATCGAAAATGTTCCTACTTCCGGATTTGTGTCCCTACAATTTGATGCAGAAAGCTGGAATACCATTAATAAAGGTAAAACTCATAAAACAATTTTCCCCAAAGATTTAAAATAAATAAAGTGTACGAACAGAAATATATCGATAGAGAAAAAAGTTGGTTAGCGTTTAATGCCAGAGTTCTTCAGGAAGCAGCAGATAACACGGTTCCACTTTTAGACAGACTGCGTTTTGTTGGAATTTTTTCGAACAATTTAGATGAGTTTTTTAGAGTTCGTTATGCCGCAATCAGGCGATTAAGTCTATCAGGAATTTCCGGAGAAAAATATCTGGGAGGCGTTTCTGCACACCAATTAATCAAGGATATTACCGAAATCGTGATTCAGCAGCAATCTGAAAGTTTACGTATTTTAGGCAATATCGAAGCAGAACTGGAAGCTGAAAACATCTTCATGATCAATGAAAATGAAATTACAGCAGATCAGGAAATTTTTCTAAAGGATTTTTTTACCCAAAGATTAAGCCCGGAATTAGTGACGATTATCTTAAATGATCTTGCCGAATTTCCAATTCTGAAAGATACTTTAGGTTATCTTGCGGTTCGCTTAGAAATGAATACAAATGGGGAAATTCGTTACGCCGTAATCGAAATTCCAAAAACTATAAACAGGTTTGTTGTCCTGCCATCGCACGATGAAAAACATTATGTTATATTAATTGACGATGTAATACGATATAATCTAAAAAACATCTTTAATATTTTTGATTATAAAAGTGTTTCGGCGCACATGATCAAAATTACAAGAGATGCACAATTAGACATCGATAGTGATTTGAGTAAAAGTATGCTCGAAAAAATCGCAACATCCGTAAAAGACCGAAGAATAGGTGAGCCAGTTCGTTTTATATATGATAATTTAATTGAAGAAGATACATTACAATTCTTTTTGGATAAAATGAAAATCGTAGAAATGGACAGTATTATTCCGGGAGGAAGATATCATAATCGTCGTGATTATATGAATTTTCCTAATTTAGGAAGATATGATTTACTCTACAAACCAAACGAGCCATTGCCAATTCCCGGACTAAGTCTTGGAGGAAGTATTCTGGAAAAAATCAGTAAAAAAGATTATTTATTACACGCGCCCTATCAGTCATTTTCATATTTGACCAAATTTTTACGTGAAGCCGCTTTAGACCCAAAAGTAACCAGTATAAAAATTACTTTATATCGTTTGGCTAAGAATTCGCAAATCATTAGTTCACTGATTAATGCGGCGAAAAACGGAAAAAAAGTAACCGTACAAATCGAACTTCAGGCACGTTTTGACGAAGCAACAAATATCTCGTATGCAGAGCAAATGCAAACCGAAGGAATTAATTTAATCTTTGGAATAAAAGGCTTAAAAGTGCACAGTAAAATTTGTGTTATTGAAAGAGTTGAAGATGAAAAAACACGTCGTTACGGATTTATCTCAACAGGAAATTTCAACGAATCAACAGCAAAAATTTATACAGATGTTACCCTTTTTACCTGTCATCAGGGAATTTTGAAAGATATTTCGAAAATATTCGAATTTTTTGATATCAATTACAGAGTACACAGATATAAACATTTAATTGTATCGCCACATTATACCAGAACAAAATTCATAAAATTAATTGATCGTGAAATCCTGCACGCATTGGCAGGTAGAAAAACACACATCAAATTAAAAATGAATAGTTTATCAGATTTTAAAATGATCGATAAATTATACGAAGCCAGTAATGCCGGAGTAAAAATTCAGCTTCAGGTAAGAGGGATTTGTTCCCTGATTCCTGGAATTCCGGGAATGAGCGAAAATATCGAAGCCATAAGTATTGTTGATAATTACCTCGAACATACACGGGTTTATATTTTCGGGAATGCCGGTTTAACCGAAGTTTACATATCATCAGCAGATTTTATGACTAGAAATCTTGACGGAAGAGTCGAGGTTACCTGTCCAATTTATGATCTTGAAATAAAGAAAGAACTAATTGATAATTTTAGTATTGCATGGAAGGGGAATGTAAAAGTGAGATATCATTCCTATAAATTAGATAATAAATACAAGCCACGAAATCATCATGCCCCATTTAGAGCTCAACTCGAAACCTATAAATATTACCAAAATAAAGTTTTATTGTCAGAGCAGACTCCACAAAAAATAAATTAAAAATAAATTTCAAATCATAAAGTGAGCATGATTAATATAAAAAAACTTGCAGCAATAGATATCGGTTCAAATGCCATGAGGCTTCTGATATCCAATGTTGTAGAACAAGATGGCAAAGAACCGCAATTCAATAAAAGTTCGCTTGTTCGTGTACCAATTCGTTTGGGACAAGATGCCTTTACAGTAGGAGAAATTTCAGAAGAAAATATAGACCGAATGGTGGATGCCATGAAAGCATTCAATCTTTTGATGAAAGTACATAAAGTAGAACGTTATATGGCATTTGCTACTTCGGCAATGCGTGAAGCGTACAATGCAAAAGAAGTTGTCGCTATAATCAAGAAAAAAGCCGACATTAAAATAGAAATTATCGATGGTAAAAAAGAAGCTGCCATTATTGCTTCTACAGATTTACATCATCTTTTAAAAACAGACGAAACTTATCTTTTTGTAGATGTTGGCGGCGGAAGTACTGAGTTTACTTTGTTTTCTGACGGAAAATTGGTTAATTCAAGATCCTTCAAAGCAGGAACTGTTCGTTTATTAAACAACATGGTTCACGATGTGGTCTGGGATGAAATCGAAAAATGGATTAAAACCAACACCGCAGGTTATGAGGAAGTTACTTTGATTGGTTCTGGCGGAAACATCAATAAATTGTTTAAAATGTCTGGGAAACAACAGGAAAAACCACTTTCATACATTTATATTAATTCGCAATATGCATTTTTAAATTCATTGACTTATGAACAACGTATCGCAGAATTAGGTTTAAACTCGGATCGCGCCGATGTTATTATTCACGCCACAAGAATTTACCTGAATGCGATGAAATGGAGCGGAGCTCGCCAAATTTACGTCCCAAAAATTGGACTTTCTGACGGAATCGTAAAAGCAATGTATTACGGTAAAATTTAAAAGTTAGATAAAAGAGGCTAGAAGAAAGATTTAAGATGAAGGATGTAAGAAGGAAGATATAAGAAGAAAGATGTAAGAAGAAAGATGTAAGAAGAAAGATGTAAAAGGAAGTTTTTTTTTGCCACTAATTTCACAAATTTCCACAAATTATTTTTAAACATTAATCAAAAAAAATCGTGAAATTTGTGGTAAAATTTTTCATATTCCTTAGATAATAACTTATAAAATAAATGAACAAAACAAGACTCGAAGCCTTTAGTGATGGTGTATTAGCCATTATTATAACCATTATGATTTTAGAAATTAAAGTGCCGGAGGGACACGAATTCTCAGATTTAAAACCGCTGATTCCGAAGTTTCTAAGTTATATTTTGAGTTTTATTTATGTTGGAATTTACTGGAATAATCACCACTATTTATTTCACGGATTATCAAAAGTAAACGGCAAAGTATTGTGGAGCAATTTACACTTACTTTTCTGGTTGTCATTAATCCCCGTTTCAACCGGATGGATGGGAGAACACAATTTCGCTAAAGCTTCAATGGCATTGTATGGCGGAGTATTGTTTTTATCTTCAGTAGCGTATTTCATTTTACAGAAAATTGTCATTAACAACGAAGGAGAAAACTCCATACTAGCAAAGGCAATTGGCAAAGATGTAAAAGGAAAAGCATCCTCTATTTTATACGTAATAGGAATAATTTCTTCGTTTTACAACGAATGGATTGCCGGCGCTGCTTACTTTATAGTGGCTTTATTATGGCTAATTCCGGATAAAAGAATAGAACGCGCTTTTGAATCTAAAAATTAAATTCTTTTTAATAATTTAGTTTCTCTATTGTTAAAAGCTCAAACGGGGCTTTATATTTGTAGAAAGAAGATTTGATCCCAACCAAAGCTCCAGCGGGAGCGATATATTTATAGAAATGAAGATTTGATTCTAACAAAGCTCCAGCGGAGCGATATATTTGTAGAAAAAGATCCGATTCTAACCAAGCTCCAGCGGAGCGTTATATTTATAGAAATGAAGATCCGATCCCAACCAAAGCGATTAATAAATAATACATAATTTTTTTCCTTAATGAAATCAGTTTTTCAATCGATTCAGGATTTACCTCAAAATGAATTAGATCAGTTAGATGATTTAATTACTTTTAGAACACTCAAAAAAGGAGAACTTTTATTACAGGAAAATCAGGTTTGCGATGAAATTGTCTTTATTAAAAAAGGAATTTTACGCTCGTTTTTTTTCAATCATCAGGGAGATGAAAAAACAAATTGTTTTGCTTTCGAAAACGAACTTATGGCATCTTTTTCCAGTTTTATAACGCAAAATGTAGCTGAAGAAAATATTCAGGCATTGGCAGATACTGAGTTGCAAGTCCTAAGCCGTGAAAATTTAGAAAAGCTGTATCAATTAGGAATTCATTGGCAGGAAATAGGACGTAAACTAACCGAAATGGAATATGTAACGCTTCAAAAAAGAATGATTTCTTTCCAGAAATTGTCAGGCACGCAACGTTACGAAGAACTTTACAAACATCATAAAAAATACCTTCAGTTGATTCCGCTTCAATATTTAGCATCGTATTTAGGCGTGACGCCAAGGCATTTAAGCCGAATAAGAAAAGCGATTTTATAGGACATTTGTCCGGTTGCTAAGAGATTTTCCATCATTATTTTTGCCAAAAACAATATATAATGATGAGAAAAAATATTTTAGTAATTGGAGGAACAGGATTAGTAGGCAAAGTCATATTGCGTATTCTTGAAGCAAGAAATCCTGACTATAACTTATTTGTTGGAAGTCGCCAGTTAGGAAACTCTGATAAAGATTTAGTTATTGACGTGAATAGTCCAAAAACATTTAATACTATCATACATAATAAAATCGATTTGATTGTAATGTGTACAAAAGATAGTAATAATGAAATTTTACAGTTTGCTGTAAAAAACAAACTTGATTATATTGATATTACAAAGCCAACTCCTGATTTAACTGCTTCATATAATTTAGTTAAAAATGTCGAACAAATAAATAGCCGAATTGTTTTTAGTTCTGGCTGGATGGGAGGTATCGTAGGAAGTTTAATCAATTTTGCAGAGCCCGAAAAGCATAAAATTCAGGAAGTAAATATTTACATCTATTACTCTGCGAAAGATCTGGCAGGTAAAAGTTCCGCTAATTTTTTAGCCGAGAATGTATGTAAGCCATTTATTGTTTACAGAAATAGCCAACCAGTAAAAGCCAAGCACTTTTTGGATGCTGAAAATTTTAATTTTTCATTCGGAATTGGGAAACGTAAAGCTTACAACCTGGATATTCCGGATTTGTTTATTTTAAATCAGATAGAAAAAATACCAACCGTTTCGGTTAAGATGACCTATAACTCCAAGTTTATAACTAATTTGATGGGTTATTTTCAATCGCTAAAGATTTTTAATATCATGTTTTTAAGAGAAAGGCAATTGCTGTTTGGTTCAAGTGGAAATGGAGATCAGACTATTTTTGAGGTAGTTATAAAAACTCCCGATAAAGTAAGCAAGGTCAGTTTGCAAAGCAGTAAAGGACAAGCAGAATTAACAGCATTTTCTACAGTTTTACATATCGAAAAAATGTTGAGTCAAACTTTACTGAACGCAGTTTATTTTAGCCATCAAATGCATTCATCTGAAGAAGTTTATAATGCGTTAAATGATTACAGCACCATTAATATTAAATTAAGTTAACTTAACATGAAAAATATACTGATTATAAACGGGCATCCCAATCCTTCAAGTTTTAATTTCGCTATTGCTGAAACTTACTTAAAAGGTGCAATTGCTTCAGGGGCAAAAGTAGAAACCATAACAATTGCTTCTTTAAAATTTAATCCGAATCTACAATTTGGTTATCAAAAACGAACTGAATTAGAACCTGATTTATTAGAATCCTGGGAGAAAATTAAAAAAGCAGATCATTTAGTGTGGATTCATCCGGTTTGGTGGGGCGGACTTCCCGCAATTACAAAAGGATTTATCGATCGTTTGTTTTTACCGGGAATGGCATTTCAATATCGCCAAAATTCAGTTTGGTGGGATAAATTGCTAAAAGGTAAAACCGCTCATATCATTACAACATTAGATCAACCAAGTTGGTATTACAGATTTTTTTATGGAAGACCTAGCGTCAATCAATTAAAGAAATCAACTTTAGAATTCTGCGGAGTAAAACCTGTAAAAGTAACGTACATTGGAATCATTAAAGGGTCTGATAATGCTCAAAAAGAAAAATGGCTTGAAAAAGTGTATGATTTTGGAATGAGAAATAAATAAAAAAGTTCGCCACTAATTTAACGAATTTTCACTCCTTCTTCTTAAAAAATTCGTGCAAATTCGTGAAATTTGTGGCTAAAAAAATCTTAAGTATGTAAATCCAATCCAAAAGTAGAACGTAAAAGCTCAATATTTGGATTCAGTTCTAATAAGCGATTGTAACGGTCCTGATCATTTAAACTTCTTTTGCTTTCAACCGCTTCATTTACATTAACATGAATTGTGATGTCGTGATTGTGCAAATGACCTTTTAAATGTCCTAAAAGTCCATTAATCTGGCTTTCAAAATCCAGTTTAGAACCTTCATTTGGTAATTCAAGAGTAATCGTAGTCCCGTCTAAAGTAGGATCGTTGATAAGTAATAACGATTCCATAATTTTTAAACCTTTATCTCCTAAACGTTGTGCATATTTATTCCATTCTACTAACATTTCAGTCTCTGTAAATTCTTCCGTAGGCATTACCGACGTAGGTTTTACATAAGATTTATTGGTGGCTTCCAATTCTTTTTTCTTTCGAATACTCGATAATGAAAAAGCCGAAATTTTAGGTTCACCACTAACTTCAGTTTTTGGAGTGGCAGGAGCTTCAGCTTTAGGAGTTACAGGAGTTTCATCCTTTTTTGGAGCTTCAACAGCAATATTTACAGTTGTTTTTTCAGTCTCAGGTTGACTTTCGACTTTTGACTTTTGACTTTCAACTTCAACTATTGAATATCCGCTATTTCGATAATAAGTAGGGGGAATTATGAATTGCTCAACTTTTTTTTTTCTCCATCAAAAGTGATAGAGGCCAATTGCATTAAGCATAATTCAACTAAAAGACGCTGATTCTGACTCAATTTATATTTTAAATCACAATCATTAGCAGTATCAATTCCTTTTAATAAAAATTCCTGAGAGCATTTTTGAGCTTGTACGCCATACATTTGCTGTGCTTGTTCACCCACTTCAAGTAAAGAGATTGTAGCAGGAGTTTTACTTACCAGTAAATCTCTAAAATGCGACGCAAGACCGGCAATAAAATGATGTCCGTCAAAGCCTTTTGACAAAATATCATTGTAAGCCAATAAAAGATCCGGAATCTTATTTTCTAAAAGTAAATCAGTAATACTAATGTAAGTTTCGTAATCTAAAACGTTAAGGTTTTCGGTTACAGCCTGACGCGTTAAATTAGTTCCGCAGTACGAAACTACACGGTCAAAAATAGATAAAGCATCACGCATTGCACCATCAGCTTTTTGAGCAATAATGTGCAAAGCATCGTCTTCAAAATTGATTCCCTGACTTGTAGCAACTTCCGCTAAATGTTCTTTAGCATCTTTTACGGTGATTCTTTTGAAATCAAATATCTGACAACGAGATAAAATCGTTGGAATAATTTTGTGTTTCTCTGTTGTTGCTAAAATGAATATAGCATGTTTTGGCGGTTCTTCCAATGTTTTTAAAAAAGCATTAAAAGCTGCCGAAGACAACATATGGACCTCGTCAATAATATAGACTTTATATTGCCCGGTTTGTGGCGGAATTCGAACCTGATCAATCAGGCTACGGATATCATCAACAGAGTTGTTTGAAGCCGCATCTAACTCAAAAACGTTAAAAGCAAAATCTTCGTTAGGATCATCATATCCCGGCTGGTTTATTTTACGGGCCAGAATACGTGCGCAAGTCGTTTTTCCAACTCCACGCGGTCCTGTAAATAAAAGGGCAGAAGCAAGGTGATTGCTGTCAATAGCATTCAGCAAAGTGCTGGTAATGGCTTTCTGACCTACAACATCCTTAAAGGTTTGTGGGCGATACTTACGAGCCGATACTACAAATTGTTCCATATTCTTTTTATTCGACAGCAAATATAGGCTGAAATTTACCAAATCACAAATCAGAAATTCATAAATATTCAAGTGTTTTTTGAGTGTTTTTGAATAGGATAAAGTAAGGAGCGATTTTAATATAACCTTGGGGAAACTGAACGCTGATAAAACGAATTCGCTAAAGCGAAAACGCGGATTAATATGGATTTTTTAATCGTTTGTCTTCCTGAGCGGAGTCGAAGGACTGCAATCATTATAGCAATCAAAGCCTTAATTTGAAACGAAATAATATCATGAAGTTTATATGTAAAAAAAATATTCTTTTATGACTTTTAATTGGCTTAAAACATTGATAACAACATATAATGTAATTTATAGTAAAAAAGAATTATTTTAGCGACAGCCAAAACCAACTAACCTTATCAAAATGGAAAAAATATTTTATAAAATTTTAAAATTAAAACCTGCAACTTTAGCCATAATATTACTATTAGTTCCTTTTCTTTCGATGACGATAACAGCAATAATTACCATTATATTATTGTTTACAGATTTTGAATTTATCTTTCCGTTATTTACTATTTCCATTACTATAGATGTTATAATCTATTTAATTTGGACTTGGGCTATTGTTTATTATGTTGAAGAAAAGGAAATTTTAGATAAGCGGTATTTTAAAATTTCATATTGGATATTTTTTTCCTATTGTATCGTTCAGTTTATATTAAATCTCGAACTTGATATCACTCATAAACAAGTTTTATTAGATAATTCTATTTGGACAATTCTGGGAATAATAGCAGGTTTGTATACTTTGATAGTATTTGCCAGTTATATTTATCTCAGCTATTTTGTTTCAAAAAAAATAACGCTGTTACTTAAGAACGAACGAATTCCTGATTTTTTGTATTTTGCCGGAGCATGGTGTTTTCCTGTTGGGATTCCATTTTTGCAAGGTAAATTATTAAAGGAAAAGACCATTTTTGATATCATTTCTAAATAGTGTGTTGTATAAAAATTCAATTTTAATGAAAAAATATTTTTTATTTATCACAATTGCATTTTGTAGTTTTCAACTTCAGGCACAAACTGCGCAAGATACCCTTGACATAAAACGTGTTGCTTTAGCATATATTGAAGCACAACACAATCCAAATTCAAAATTGATGGAAAGTGCTTTGCATCCAAGAATGGTAAAAAGATCTGTCTTTAGAAATAAAACAGCCCAAAAAGATTTTGTATCTGAATATTTTGCCGAAAACATGATTATTCTCGCCGAAACTTACAATGTAAAAGGAGATAAATTCCCAAAGAATCCAAGAAAGGAAATTAAGCTTTTAGATATTTCTGCCAGAACAGCATCTGTAAAATTATTAGCCGATGCCTGGATTGATTATATGCACATTGTAAAAATAAATGGAGAATGGAAAATAATAAATGTGCTTTGGCAATATAATGATGTAACGCAACATGAGTAGCAGTCTAAAGTATAAACGAATGTCACGTTTGTGAACTCAAATTGAATTAACAAAATCATATAGAAACCGCTCATAGAGCGGTTTCTCTCTTTCTAAAGGTCGAAATTATCATCCAACCATTTTTTAACGTTTGCATGACTTCTGGTTGAACCAGGAAGTTCATCGCGCAAAACGTCTTCCAGTCTGTTTAATGTTGATACTGAAGTCGAATTGTTTAAATATCGATTAAGAAAGGGAAGAACTTCATAGCCTTCATGTCGATCAAGTAGAGTACTATCAGGAACTCCAGTAATTCTTGCATTGTCATTTTCTGCAGATGCAGTCCAAGAATAAGTGAGTTTTAAATCACTTCTTTTAAAATTTGCCATAATTATATATGTTTTTAATTAATAATTATGAAAGGTATTTCCAAATAATAAAATAATATTACGGTAATCCATAATGTAAATTTTAAAGTCATTAGTATCAAATTTCTATATTTGTTGGAAAGAGTTTTTCTTTAATCCGTATTTTTGATTTGAATAAATTTAAAACTCGATTAAGTTTTTTCATAAATTATACAATAAAAAAGCATCATGAAAACTCCAAACCCAATCATAACCGTAAATGAAACCGAAGGTCAAAAATTAAATATTGCCGGAGGAAATTACCGAATCATTATTTCTGGAAAACAAACCAATGGAGAATATGCCGTAATCGAAATGTCGGTTCCTCCGGGAGCAGGACCAAATCCGCATTCTCATGCTGATTTTACGGAGACTTTTTATGTTTTGGAAGGGGAAGTTTCTTTTAAATCGGAGTTGGGAAGTTATGTTGCTAAGAAAAATTCGTTTATCAATATTCCAAAAGGCGGAATTATTCATGGCTTTAAAAATCTAAGTAACGAAACAGCTCAACTATTATGCACCGTAAGTCCGGCAGGATTAGATAATTTGTTTGAAGAAATGGCAGAATATATTGAAAACGCCTCTGCAGACGATGAAATGATTAAAAAAGAAAAAGTACAAACTCTTTTTGAAAAATACGGTCAGACTATATATCCGGAAAATTATCTGGATTAGATTAAGAAATGTCCTTTTGTATTTTTTTTCAAAACTTATAAATTGAAAAAATATAAAATTGTAAGATTATTATGTAATATTTGATATTTTTATTCGTTTAACTTTATTAGTAATAAATTAAAAATATCGATTATGAAGATTAAATCAGTTTTATTAGGAATGGGTCTTGCGATTTCGTTAGTAGCTTGTGGACCAAAAGATGCAGATATTCAAAAAGAAATCAGTGCAAAATTAAGCAGTACTCCTGAAGTTCAGGTTACAGTACAGGACGGTGTTGCGACAATATCCGGAATTTGTAAAGATGATGTATTGAAGCAAAATGTTGAAAATTCTATAAAAGAAGTTAAAGGAGTAAAATCTGTAGTGAACAACTGCCAGATTGTAGCGCCGGAAGAAACTGCCGCAGCTGCTGTGATCATTAGCCCGGATACTGAATTAGATAAAGCAGTACACAAAGTAGTAGATACTTATGATGGTGTAAGTGTAACTGTTGTTGGTGGTGTTGTAACGCTTTCGGGAGAAATTAAGAAAAGCCAATTGCCAAACCTAATAAAAAGTGTACAGGAATTGAAGCCTAAAAAAGTGGATAATAAGTTAACTATTAAATAAAAAATATCATGAGCTTAAAAGATAAATATAAAGAGTTAACAGATCTTGCTACTAATTTAGGAATAGCTAATTTGCAGGTGAGAGAGCAGGATAATGTATTGTATATTGACGGTACATCAAAATCTGCAGATGATAAACAAAAAATTTGGGACGCTTACGGAAAAATTGATCCTGACTTTAGAGCAGGTGATGTAGTAATGAATATTGAAGTTACCGAAGGCGCGACAACTGAATATACAGTTGCAAGTGGTGATTCGTTATCAAAAATAGGCAAAGCACACGGCGTTTCATGGGAATCAATTTTTGAAGCCAACAGAGATATTATTAAAAATCCTGACCTGATTCAACCGGGTTGGAAAATAAAAATACCAACAGCATAATTTATTTATGAGTTGTAATTGAAAGTTCGTCTTAATGGCGGACTTTTTTTTTGGCTTATTGTTGAGATGAGACGCGGATGACCCGGATTCGCTAAAGCGAAAACGCGTATTTAAGCCGATTTTAAAGATATAGCGTATAGCAGGAAATGGCTCCTGAAAATCAATCTGCTTCTTATTGAGAACTAGTTGTTAGAGTCTATTTTAAAAATATAATTTTGAATTGAAAGATGAAAAAAATTAAAGGACAGAAGAATTGATTGTTTGAAAATTACAGGTTAAATCATAAACTTATTTTTGTCGGTGAGTTAAAGGTTGATTTCAACTCACCGACTTGTTATTTATCTTCCTTTAATGGTCAAATCGTTTAAAAGCTTTACAGTTTCCTGATCTGAGTCGGCGGAGAAACCTGCTACATAAACGCCTTTTTTACCTGATGTTGATTTAATTCCGTATACAACTGCCTCATCGCCAGGGTCTGATTCCCCTTCGTATCGATACACATGTACAATTTCAAATTTTTCAGGATTTTTTTTAATCAGATCTGAGTTCAGATTAAAATCACATGTAAATCCTTTTTCATGAAGTTGATCTAAAGCTTTTGAAACAGTTGCGTAGTGATACATTCTAGTCATGATAATTGAATTTTAAAATTATGGATTTTAAAGATAACTAATTTAAAATTAAATCATTATGAAAACAGGTCAAAAATCTAAAATTTAAAATCATTATTGTTAGTGTATAAATCGCTACTTTTGCCGCGCAGACCGCCTTATCGTCGCTCAATTCGTTGGGGGGAGGAAAGTCCGGACACCAGAGAGAAGCATAGCGGGTAACACCCGTCGGTCCCGAATCTTCGGGACAAGGACAAGTGCAACAGAAAGTATGTACAGGTAATGCTGTAGTGAAACCAGGTAAACTCTATGCGGTGAAATACCAAGTATATCAGCATTTAAGGGCTTCTCGTCCGTTGTTGAAGGGTAGGTAGCTTGAGTTCCGTAGTAATGCGGAATCTAGATAAATGATAAGGCTCTGATTTATCAGGGACAGAATCCGGCTTACAGGTCTGCATTTTTTATATATTTGTGAAATACACCTAATCTGTCTTCATGAATATAACCGCTCCAAAATCTTCGAATAAACCTAAAAAAAGCAATTTTCATACTATAATTACCAACCTTACTTTTTGGGTATTGATGGCTATTATTGCGGGGATTTTGCTCGGACATTTTTCTCCTGAAAATGGCGTGAAAATGGAAATATTAGGAAAACGCTTCATCGATATCATCAAACTTTTTATTGGTCCAATTATTTTTCTGACGATTGTTTTGGGGATTTCCGGAATGGGAAACCTGAAAAAAGTGGGTCGAATTGGAATCAAAGCTTTAGGATATTTTGAAGTAGTTTCAACCGTGGCGCTGGCAATTGGCGTTAGCGTGGCTTACTTTTTTAAACCCGGAAAAATTGACAGATCAGGTTTGACACTTGGCGATGCAAGTCAATATACAAAAGGAACTGCCGAACATTTTTCGTGGTTGCAATTCTTCTTTTCTAACTTTACATTACAGGTTTTATTGGCAGCAATTATTTGCGGTATTGTATTGAACTTTTATAAAAAAAGAGAACAGACCATTCTGGTTTTAGAACGTGCTTCAAAAGTGGTTTTTACGGGTTTGAAATACGTAATGTATCTTGCGCCAATAGGTGCTTTTGGCGGAATGGCATTTACAATTGGCAAATTTGGACTGGCAACTTTAATTCCGCTTGGAAAACTGATGTTATGTGTTTATTTGACAATGGCTTTGTTTGTGTTTTTGGTTTTAGGAAGTATTTTAAGATATTATAAAATTAGTATCCTTTCGATTCTAAAATATATAAAAGAAGAACTTTTACTGGTTCTGGGAACTTCATCTTCTGAGGCTGCTTTGCCAAGTATTATGGTAAAGCTGGAGCAAATGGGCTGTAGTAAATCGGTTGTAGGTTTGGTGATTCCTACGGGTTATTCTTTTAATCTCGACGGAACTTCGATTTATTTGTCCATGTCCGTTATATTTCTGGCGCAATTGTATGACGTGCATTTGAGTTTTTTCGAAATCCTGAGCGTAATCGGCATCTTGATGATTACGTCAAAAGGTGCAGCAGGCGTTACCGGAAGTGGATTTATTGTTTTAGCGTCGACTTTGACGGCGTTGCACAAAATTCCGGTTGAAGGTTTAGCATTTTTATTAGGCGTTGATAAATTTATGAGCGAAGCACGTGCTATAACCAATTTGATTGGGAATACGGTGGCGACAATTGTAATTTCTAAAAGTGAACACGATTTTATTGAATTGAATTTAGAACCTGTTATAGAAGAATAATTTGTTTGGCTTTGCGCAGAATGGCACGCTGATGATACGATTCGCTTTCGCGAAAGCGCGGATTTTTACGGATTTTTTTATGGTGTGGTTCACGCAGATTTTGCAGATTAAGCAGATTTTTTATTTTAGTTTATATTTGGTTTGTCATCTCGACCAAGAGGGAGAAATCACACACGTAACTCCACAAAGACTGACGACTTTAGGACGGAGTTTCTAGTTTAATTTATATTATTGGAATTTGGAATTTAAAAAAATGGAATTTTATGAAACGAATTGGAATTTTAGGACTTGGTGGAGTAGGTGGTTACTTTGGCGGACTTTTGGCGAAAGCCTACTATAAATCTTATGATGTCGAAATTATCTTTATAGCTCGTGGTGAAACCCAAAAAGCAATCGCTGAAAGCGGATTAAAAATCATTACCGATGATGAGGAGGCTATTGTTTATCCAAAATTAGTTTCGAATAATCCTGATGAAATTGGCGAATTAGATTATTTGATCTGTGCTACTAAAACGTATGATATCGAGGAAAGTTTGCTTTCGTTGCAACAATGTATTACTCAGAAAACTGTAGTTCTTCCGTTATACAATGGTGTTGATGCTCCGGAACGCATTCTTGAGCTATTTCCTAAAAATGAGGTTTTACAAGGTTGTGTTTATATTATTTCGATGATATTTTCGCCCGGAACAATTCGCAAAATCGGTTTTTATGAAAAGTTGTTCTTTGGTTCAAAAACGGCTTCAGTTTCAAAGCTAAATGAATTACAAATTATTTTTCAAAATGCGAAAATAGAAAGTTATATTGCTGAAAATATTGAAGAAACGGTTTGGGAAAAATTCATTTTTATATCTGCGCTAGCCTCTGCAACTTCTTACCTCAATCAAAATATTGGGCAAATTTTAAGCAATCCGGAATCTAAAGCGGTTTATGTTGAATTGCTGACTGAAATTGAATTAGTTGCGAAAGCAAAAGGTTTGAATTTACCGGAAGATATCGTAAATCAAACCATTTTAAAACTAGAAAAATCGCCTAAAGAAGCGACTTCATCTATGCACAGGGATTATTTGGCAGGGAATAAAATAGAATCATCTTCGCTTACAAAATTCGTTGTGAATGAAGGTGTAAAATATGGCGTAAAAACTCCTCTGTACGAAAAAATATCTAGTGTATTATTGTCCTGATAAGTTTATGCTTCGTCTTTTGTAGCGCGCACTAAACTAATTCCGGACATGAAAAATACGATTCCAAGTATACCGTAAATAATTAATGATTTAATATCTCGTGTTTCGCCTGATGTACCTGCAAAAATAACAGCAGTGTAAATCAAACCAACTATCCCAAGGATGGTTAATAATCCTCCGAAAAATCTTTTTAGGTTCATGATGTTTGGTTTTTATGTTCATTACAAATGTATAATCTTCATAAAATGAAAATGTTATACAATTAGTATAAAAAACTTATATCATTCACAGTACAAGTTTTGACTATTAATAACCATCGCACAAATATGATTTAAGGAATCATTTTGCCTTAAGAAATATATTTGTTTTTAAGTTGTTTGTATTTTTTTAATATTATTTTTGACTCATCAATTTAAAAACGAAACATGAATAAAAATTACCTTTTCTTAATTTTATCTTTTCTTTTAATTAATAGCATTCAGGCTCAGGATGAAGATCCTGCTGCTGTGGTTAAAAATCAATTTAAAATTAATTTATTATCGCCGGGTTTTGTTTACGAACATGGTTTTGACTCGAAAAATACTTTGTATTCTGAATTGAATTTAGGGGTTGGTTATGTACATAGTGACTATTATGATGAAACAAGCTGGTACATTTTACCTGTAATAAACGAGCAGTTTCGTCATTATTATAATTTAGAAAAAAGAGCGGAGAAAGGAAAAAGAACCGCTCGTAATTCAGGAAACTTTGTAGCTGGATCTGTTTATTATAATTTTAAATCATTTAATACCTACGAAAGGTATGGAAATTATGATCCTTCATTAACCTTAGCTGCACTTTGGGGTTTCCAACGTACTTACAAAGGAAGATTCAATCTCGAAGTACATTTAGGTCCCGGAGTAAATTTTGACAAATATGATACTGAATTTGTGCTCATCAGTAACTTAACTTTGGGTTGGGTTATAGGAAAGTAATTCTTTTAAAATAGAAAATCTTGATTCGTCAAGGTTTTTCTATTTTAAATTCCAAACCAATATTGCGAACACTTTCAATACTGATTTTCGGATCTGAATTAAAATATTTTCTAAGTCTGCTGATAAAAACATCCATACTTCGCCCTGAGAAATAATCATCTTTTTTCCAAACCGACATTAAAATTTGATCCCTCTTTAATAACTGGTTATGGTTGAGATATAAATATTCAATAAGGGCAGCTTCCATTTCTGTGAGCTGCTGGACATGATTTTTATTATTCAGGGTCAATCTTTCATTATCAAAAATATAAGAACCAATTTCAATTATATTATTTCCGTCCAGGCTTCTCTTTTGTTCGATTCTCTTTAAAATATTCTGCAGGCGCAGCACCAGTTCGTCTACTTCAAAAGGTTTTACGATATAGTCGTCTGCACCTAGTTTTAATCCAATGATTTTGTCTTCTTTTAACTTTCTTGCCGTTAGAAAAATAAATGGAACCTCAGGATTGATCGTAATTATTTTTTCAGCCAATGAAAATCCGTCCAATTTTGGCATCATAACATCAAAAACACAAATATCAAAAATCTGGTTTTTAAAATACTCCAATGCTATTTCGCCATTTTCTGCACAGGTAACTTCAAATTGATGCAGTTCTAAATATTGTTTTAAAATTGCGGCAAAATCAAAATCGTCTTCCGCTAAAAGTAATTTTTTCAAAATAAGGTAATTAAACTTTTAATAAAATAGTAAACAACGTTCCTTTTCCTAAATCGCTCACAACATTAACAGAACCCTGGTGCGCTTTGATAATTTGATCGACATAATACAATCCTAAGCCTAAGCCTTTTGTATTGTGAAGATTTCCTTGTTCAACACGATAGAATTTTTCAAAAAGAAGTGATTGTTTATTTTTTTCAATTCCAATTCCGTCATCTTCAATGCTAATTGAAAATTGATTCTGGTGGATATTTGTTTTTATTGTAATCGTATTAGAACCATATTTTACGGCATTTTCAAGTACGTTTAAAAGTGCCGTAGTCAGATAAAATTTATCAAGGACAAGATTTGTTTTCCCGGTTTGAAAATTGGTTTTAATATCGATTTTAGGGTAGGTGATTTTAAAATCATTGACTATTGCAGCTATAAAACTTTCGGTATCAATTGTTTCTTTTTGTAAATCGATTCCGTTTTCTGCCAATGAATTCGCCATGACCTGATCGATTAAGTTTTGTAAACGATTGTTCTGTCGTGAAATCGTATTGACAATTGTATTAAAATTTTCGTCATTATCACGAATGTCTTTTCGCTCTAATATTTTAGTCGAAATTCCTAAAGTTGCCAAAGGCGTTTTAAGTTCGTGAGTAATATTATTAATGAAATCAGTTTTGATCTCGTTTACTTTTTTTTGTTTGATTAAAGCCTTTATCGCAATTACAAAAAGCGTAATAAGAGTTACTATAGAAAGTAGGGACAAAATTAAAATGAAAGTCATTCGTCTTAAAATAATCATTTCCCAATCAATTACAGAGATATACATCGAATCCTCGGTCAATAATTGATAGTCTTGATTTTTGTAAGTGCCATTTGTGGTACCAACATAATTGCGAACTAAAAAAGCATGATTTAACGACGCAAGATTGCCGTATAATTTGTTTTGGATAAAAGGCTTTTCAGAGAAAATTGTATCTGCCTTTTTGGTGTTTTGGTACAGAATAAATTTATTGAGAACAATGGCAAAATCTATTTTAAAATTAGGTAATTCCCTTTCAAACTTACGTTGGATTTTCTGTGTCAAAACATCCTGATATTCATTTTCAAGAATGTATTTTTTTACTTCAAGCCTCGTATTTTTCTTCTCAATATAATTTTCTGACAGCTGTTTGTAAAGTGCTTCTTTTTTTGCAACAATTACAGAATCAATATCACTGTAATTATTGGAAATTTTGGCAATTTCATTTTTGATTTCGGTATGAAACTGTGCTACTTTATAATCATAAGTGGTTTTTACCAAATAGCATTGAACCGTTGATAAAACGATTAATGCGATGACAGAAAACACGATTAGTAAATTGATTCTTTGTTTCATTAGTTTTTATGGCTCGCGTATGACGCGTATTAAACGGATTTACACTGATTTTTTCACGTAGATAAAAATGATTTAACCAGATTTCTATAATAATCGAATCTGTGCAAACCCGTTCAATCCGTAAAATCTACGGGATATTTTCAAAATCAAAAATAATCTTTTTATAGTTCCAAAAGCGCGTTAACTCCGCATTAACCTTCAATTAACCTACAGAACTTTTTTTTAGAAGCACTTTTGCAGATTATAATCTTAATCAAACCTAAAATGAATCTTTATTTGCCTTTAAAACTTTTTTTAATCCTCCTTTTTTTTCTTATTTCTCTAACAGGATATGGACAAAATGAAACGCCAAAAGACAGTATTTCAAATCATTTAAATGAAGTTGTTATTAGCCAAAACAAAAAGACTTTTACCAATACAAACGGAAATATAAAAGTAGATGTTTCGAATTCTATTTATAATTCAATTCTCAATACTGTTGATTTACTGGCGAAACTTCCAAGCATTCAGTTGAGTACTGATAAAGAAAGTATTTCGGTTATTAGCAGAGGAAATCCCTTAATTTACATTCAGATAGATTGAAATAATCAAAAAACTCCCTTGAATTTCAAGGGAGTTTTTATACTTTTAAAAAGGAAATTATCCCTCGTCGTCTTCTGTTGCTTTGTTCAGTTTAATCGTTAGTTCCTCCTCGTCATCTGTAGAGTTTAATTCGAAGAAACTAAAAAATGAACCTCCGTAATTCTTCTGAAAAGAGAAATTACTTAAATGCTCCATTTTTGTATATTTTGAATGTTCGATAATCATCATTCCGTCCTCGTGAAGTAATTCTCTTTCAAAAACCGTAAGAACAATTCTTTCAAACGCAGCCTGATCTAATCCGTAAGGAGGATCGGCAAAAATAATATCGTAAGAGGTTTTGCAGTTATCCAGAAATTTATAAACATCGCTTTTAGTTGCCGCAATGTCAAAATCATATTCTGATGAAACTTGTTTGATGAATTTTACGCATCCAAAATCACCATCAACAGATGTAATTGGTGCGCTGCCGCGTGAAGCAAATTCGAAACTAATGTTTCCTGTACCTGAAAACAAGTCCAAAATTTTAAGGCCTTCAAAACTAAAATGATTATTCAAAACATTAAACAATGCTTCTTTACTCATGTCGGTCGTAGGTCTTACAGGAAGGTTTTTTGGCGGAAAAATGCGTCGTCCTTTGTATTTTCCTGAAATGATTCTCATGATTGAAATAAGATATAATGTTTTTGATTCTGTGCAGTTGAAAAGCTGTTTTTTTCTTGTAAAGTACTTACATCCAAGAATGAAATATGTCGGATATATTTGTATGCAATTTCATAAAACGCGTCGTTTTGATGAATAGTACCTAGTAATTCAAGTGGAAAACTTTCCGGATTTAAACTCAATTGTTCGGCAGTAAAAAGTAGGTAATATATAAAATCTTCCGGCGTTTGATATTCAAATGAATTGAATAATAAAAGCTTTTGATTTTGAACAACGATAACTTCAAAATGATTTGGATTGAAATTCACGACCATTTTTTTCTGGTCGTTATTTTTAGAACTTTCTAAAATTTTCTCTACTAAAATACTGTTGACATGTTTGTAATCAAACGAACCAACAGTATCAATTAAAAAATTATTTATGTTGATATACGGAATATAAACCGAGTGCATTTCGTATTTTGAAATTTGATCAAAAGTAAAAAAATCGGTTTCAAAAACCTTTGTATTGTACTGCAAATAACTGCCTAAAAAATCTTCATCAAATAAAGCAGTTGGTACAAAAGTCGAAAGATTATTGTTATGAATTACTAAAATTTCGTCGTAAGTTTCTTTTAACTCCGAAAATTTTTTAAAAGCTAAACTATATAATTCTTCGATTTTAGATGCTTTTTGTGCACCATCAAAATTGACTTCATTAAAAGCTGTAATCGTATTATTTAGTGTATCAAAACAACAAAACGAAAATCCATTCAATGAAACCTGAATAGAAAGCTTTTTGTAATTTTTAGAAGTGATGTTTGTATTTTGCAATGACATATTGATTTACAATTCGTTACCTGTTTTACAAGAAAAGAATTTAAGGCGATTACAAACTTACAAATAAAATAAATAATAATATCAATATCAATGTCAATGTAAATGCGAAAAATCAAAAAATGAAATTGAATGTAAAAATTGAAAATTCAACTGCAATTTCAAAAAACAATTTTAATTGGATATTTTTTAAACAGTATAAGTTGCAGGAGTAATTTAAGTTCAAGCCTCGTTTAATTGATAGGAGCTTATATAACTTATATGGTTTAAATTTTTTGACCTTGACATTCCCATTAAAAAAGCCGAACTTTGTATTTCAATTTTCCCTTATGAATTCATCACTTTTTTACGGCGTTTTACAAAAAAGATTTCCTTTTGTACCTACTTACAAACAGGATATTTTTTTTCAGAAAATCGCTATTTTCTTAACAGATACACACAATGACACCATTTTTGTATTGAAAGGATATGCCGGAACGGGGAAAACTACCGTGATTTCTACGATTGTAAATAATCTGGGAGATATCAATAAAAAGTTTGTTTTGCTGGCACCTACAGGACGCGCAGCAAAAGTAATTGCCAATTATTCGAATACGCCTGCTTTTACTATTCATAAAAAAATATATTTTCCTAAAAAATCTGCTGGTGGAGGTGTGGCTTTTACCAAACAATTAAACAAACATAAAAACACCATTTTTATCGTCGATGAGGCTTCGATGATTTCAGACAGCAATTCAGACTCGAAATTGTATGATAACGGATCACTTTTAGATGATTTGATTTCGTATGTATATTCAGGAAACAATTGTAAAATGATCCTTTTAGGAGATACTGCGCAGTTACCTCCTGTGAATTTAGATATAAGTCCGGCACTTGATATTCAGACTTTGGGCATTCATTATGATAAGGAAATTGAACATATCGAACTGGACGAAGTTATGCGTCAGGAGGAAAGTTCAGGGATTTTATTCAACGCAACTGAACTGCGTGAATTACTAAAAGATAGTTTTATTACCGAGTTTAAATTCAACGTTAAAAAGTTTAAAGATATCATTCGTTTAACGGATGGTTATGATATTCAGGATGCTATAAATTCTGCATATAGTAATTATAGTATTGAAGATACGGCTTTTATTGTGCGTTCGAATAAACGTGCCAATCAATATAATGAGCAAATAAGAACCCGAATTTTGTTTAAGGAAAGTGAACTTTCGGTTGGAGATTTTTTAATGGTAGTGAAGAATAATTATTTCTGGCTGAAAGAAAATGATGAAGCCGGATTTATTGCCAACGGTGATATTATTGAAGTTCTGGAATTATTTGGGATTAAAGAATTGTACGGATTTAATTTTGCTAAAGTAAAAATAAGAATGGTCGATTATCCGGATCAGAAACCTTTTGAAACCGTATTATTATTGGATACTATAAAAAGTGAATCACCATCTTTAACTTACGAAGAATCAAATCGTTTGTATGAAGAAGTGATGAAAGATTATGAAAACGAATCAACAAAATACAAGAAGTTCCAAAAAGTAAAAGAGAACGAATATTTCAACGGATTGCAGGTAAAATTCTCTTATGCTATTACGTGTCATAAATCACAAGGCGGACAATGGAATACTGTTTTTATAGAACAGCCATATCTTCCAAACGGAATTGATCGCGACTACATCAGATGGCTTTATACAGCGATGACGCGTGCCAAAAATAAATTATATTTGATAGGATTTAAAGACGAGAGTTTTGAGGAATAAAACACTAATTTTACGAACTAGCACAAATTTTGTTTTTATTACATTCGTCAAATTTCCCAATTAATAATTGTAACTAGAAAAATTGCCGCAAAGAATTAATTAGTGAAAATTAGTGAAATTTGTGGCAAAAAAATCTACATATTAATGACAACACTAAACGACTTACATTCGATTTCGTCTACGTTTTCGAATACAGATAAAATGCCGGTTTTGTTTTTAGGACACGGCAGTCCAATGAATGCTATTGAAGAAAATCAGTTTGTTGCTGGTTTTCGCGATCTTGCCAAAACATTACCACAGCCCAATGCAATTTTGTGTATTTCGGCACATTGGTTTACGAACGGAACCAAAGTAACTTCGATGCAAATGCCAAGAACGATTCATGATTTTGGAGGTTTTCCGCAAGCACTATTTGATGTGCAATATCCTGCAAAGGGAAGTCCCGAATTAGCATTAGAAACTCAAAAAATACTTGAACCTGTTCCTGTTGATTTAGATGAAGATTGGGGTTTAGATCATGGTGCATGGAGCGTAATTAAGCATTTATATCCTCAAGCAAATGTTCCGGTAATTCAGTTAAGTATTGATTATACCAAATCGGGTCAATATCATTTTGAGTTGGCTCAGAAGTTACAATCTTTGCGTCACAAAGGAGTTTTAATTATTGGAAGCGGAAATATCGTTCATAATTTGCGTTTGGTTGATTTTAGAAATTTTGATAAGGATAATTATGGTTTTGACTGGGCGATTGAAGCACGCGAAACAATTAATAATTATTTGTTAGATGGAAATTTTCAGCCTTTAATTGATTTCGAAAAAATGAATAAGGCAGCCCAACTCGCAATTCCAACGCCTGAACATTATCTGCCCTTGCTTTATACTTTAGGTTTAAAAGAAGATTCAGAAGATTTGAGTTTGTTTAATGATAAATTATTAGCTGGATCCTTAAGTATGACTTCGGTGAAAATTATGTAAAAAAACTTTGCGAATCTCTGTGAAAAACTTTGTGTCCCTCTGTGGTAAATTATAACACAAAGCTGCACAAAGTTTTTCACAGAGATTCACAGAAAATAAAAAAAATAGAAAATTAAAGATAGTACGAATGAAAATAATAGCTGTAATTCCGGCGCGATATGCATCAACACGATTTCCTGCAAAACTAATGCAGGATTTAGGAGGTAAAACGGTAATTTTAAGAACGTATGAAGCTTCTGTAGCAACAAAATTGTTTGACGACGTATTTGTTGTAACAGATTCTGATTTGATCTATAATGAAATTGTTTCTAATGGTGGAAAAGCCATTATGAGTATCAAAGAACATGAATCGGGAAGTGACCGAATTGCAGAGGCAGTTGCGAATTTAGATGTGGATATTGTTGTAAATGTTCAAGGCGACGAACCTTTTACAGAAGCAGGACCTTTAGAACAAGTTTTATCGGTTTTTAAAAATGATGCAGATCGTAAGGTAGATTTAGCTTCGTTAATGCGTGAAATTACAGATGAAGATGAAATCAATAATCCTAATAATGTAAAAGTGGTTGTAGATCAGTCGCAATTTGCCTTGTATTTTTCAAGATCGGTGATTCCATATCCAAGAGACAAAGATGTTGGAGTTCGTTATTTTCAACACATTGGGATTTATGCTTTTAGAAAACAGGCTTTATTAGATTTTTATAATTTACCAATGAAATCTTTAGAAGCTTCTGAGAAATTGGAACAATTACGTTACTTAGAATTCGGGAAACGTATTAAAATGGTCGAAACAACGCATGTAGGAATTGGCATCGATACTGCTGAAGATTTAGAAAAGGCGAGGGCTATTTTAGCGACTAAGTAGTTGTGAGATGGCACGCGGATGACACTGATTCGCTAAAGCGAAAGCGCGGATTAAGGCGGATTTTTTTATTCGCATTTTTTGTCAGTCTGAGCGGAAGCCCACGTTCCAATTGGTACGCCTTCGACTTCGCTCAGGATGACAAACGAGATGTTTAATACGAATTGTTTCTTTTGAAATCGAGTGCCTTAACCCCGATAAAAAAGGAAATCCTTATGTGCTGATGCCGATAACTCAATGTCATTAAGTTAAGCTTTTTTTGATAATTATGATTAATGCAAACCAAGAGTTGAAATGTGCCGTTAGGCACTAAATATTGGTAGTTAATATAGATTAGAAGTACGTTGGCGTGCCGTAGGTATGCAACAAATGATAAATATTGCGTACCTACGGCACGCTATATTTATTCCATTTCATATTAATTACCAATATTTAGTGCCTAACGGCACAAATAGTAAGTTTTCAAATTAGTAGCTCGACAAAGATTGGTTATATTATGAACGGAATTCTAGTGTTTCTCGTTCCCCGAAATGACAAAAAAGACAAATAAAAAAGCTCCAAATCGTAAAATTTGGAGCTTTTTTTATATTGAAATTCAAACTAAATTATTGGTATAAACCAGGATATTTAGCTGGATTAACTTCATTCATCATTGCGTATACTTTCTCAAAAATATCTTCGGCAGAAGGTTTAGAGAAATAATCACCATCAGTTCCGTACGCTGGTCTGTGTGCTTTTGCAGCAAGAGTTTGCGGTTTACTGTCTAAATGAATATAAGCGTTTTGTTCTTCCAGAATTTGTTGTAAAATATAGGCTGACGCTCCACCGGGAACATCTTCGTCAATCACTAAAAGACGATTTGTTTTAGCGATACTTTTTACAATATCTTTATTAATATCAAACGGAAGCAGAGACTGAACATCGATTACTTCACAATCAATTCCTAAATCTAATAATTCTATTGCTGCTTGTTCTACTAATCTTAAAGTTGATCCGTAAGATACTAAAGTAATATCTGCACCTTCTTTTAGGGTTTCAACAACACCAATTGGCGTTTTGAATTCACCGAAATTCAGTGGAGTTTTTTCTTTTAATCGGTAACCATTTAAACATTCGATTACTAAAGCCGGTTCATCACACTCTAAAAGAGCGTTGTAAAAACCTGCAGCTTGTGTCATATTTCTTGGAACCAAAACATGGATTCCGCGAACAGCATTAATAATCATTCCCATTGGAGAACCAGAATGCCAGATACCTTCCAGACGATGTCCGCGGGTTCTGATAATTAATGGTGCTTTTTGTTTTCCAACGGTTCTGTATTGTAGCGTTGCCAGATCATCACTCATGATTTGAATCGCATATAGTAAATAATCTAAATACTGAATCTCTGCAATTGGACGTAAACCTCTTAATGCCATCCCAATTCCCTGACCAATAATAGTGGCTTCACGAATACCAACATCGGCAACACGAAGTTCGCCGTATTTTTCCTGCATGCCTTCTAAACCTTGGTTTACGTCACCAATATTTCCTACGTCTTCACCAAAAATTAGTGTTTCAGGATATTTGGTAAACAAAGCATCAAAGTTATCACGAAGGATCATTCGGCCGTCTAAATCAGGTTTTGCATTATCTGCATATTCCGGAAGTACTTTTTCTACTGAAAAAACATTTTTATCTGAATCAGAATGCAAGTTGCTGCTGAATCTTGGTTGTGTAATTTCGATATAATTCTTAATCCAGTCTGATAATAAAACCTTGCTGTTTGGGACTTCAATAAAACGCAATATTTTTCTGGCGATTACCAGCATTTCCTTTTTTAAAGGAGATTTAATTACGCTTAATTCTGAGATATATTTTTGAATTTTATCTTTATGATTAACACTTGCAGCAGAAATTTGCTCCAGTAAAACCATTAGATTTTTTTGATCTTCAATAATTGGATTGATGAAAGAATTCCAGGCTTCTTTTTTAGCTTCCAGAACTTCTTTTTTCAATTCATTTTCAATTTCCGTCAATTCTTCAGGAGAAGCAATATTGATGGCAATCATCCATAAACGCATTTGGCGCACACAGTCAAAATCTTTTTCCCAAGCCAGTCTATCTGCGTTTTTGTAACGCTCGTGAGAACCTGAAGTAGAGTGACCTTGCGGTTGTGTTAATTCGTTTACGTGAATTAAAACCGGAATATGATTTTCGCGGGCAATTGCAGCGGCTCTTTCATATGTAGATACCAACTCTGCGTAATCCCAACCTTTGACTCTGAAAATTTCGTACCCGTTTGATTCTTCGTCGCGTTGGTACCCTTTTAAAATCTCAGATATATTTTCTTTAGTAGTTTGATGTCTCGCGTGAACCGAAATTCCGTATTCATCATCCCAAACGCTCATTACCATTGGTACTTGTAAAACTCCGGCAGCATTTATGGTTTCAAAAAACAAACCTTCAGATGTGCTTGCGTTTCCTATTGTTCCCCAGGCAATTTCATTTCCGTTTACAGAGAATTTGTCTTTGGTTGTGATACCATCAACGTTTCTGTAAATTTTTGATGCCTGAGCTAATCCCAATAATCGTGGCATTTGTCCGGCTGTAGGAGATATATCTGCGCTTGAATTTTTTTGTTTAGTTAAGTCTTTCCAGGATCCGTCTTCGTTTAAACTGTGCGTTACAAAGTGTCCGCCCATTTGTCTTCCGGCAGACATGGGATCATATTCTAAATCTGTATGACCGTATAAACCTGCGAAAAATTGTTTAGGAGTTAATTCTCCAATAGCCATCATAAAAGTCTGATCGCGATAGTATCCGGAACGGAAATCTCCGTTTTGAAAAGCTTTTGCCATTGCAAGCTGCGGCACTTCTTTTCCGTCACCAAAAATTCCAAATTTGGCCTTTCCTGTTAATACTTCTTTACGACCTAAAAGGCTACACTCGCGGCTGGTAACTGCAATTCTGTAGTCGTTCAATACCTCAGTTTTGAAATCTTCAAATGTTAGTGTAGTATTGCTTTTTTCTTTTATCATAATCTTGAGGGTCAAGTTAGACTGCGAAATTACTTAAAAACAATCAATAATCATAATTCTTTAAAATAAATATAATTTAATTATTTGTATTTAAAATCAAAAAACTACGTATATTTTTTAAGGTATATTAATATAAAAGTCTAATTTAGTGATAATAGTGCAGGATTTTCTTTAAAATTTATTCAATTAAAACCATTTTCTAGTAAAAAGATTGAGTAATGTTTTTGGTGATAATGTGATAACAAATCGTATTTTTTCGTTGTATTTATTTTGAGAAATTTCCCACCCGTTATTAGAATAAACAGGAAAATAGACTTCAAAGTAATCAGGAACCAGATTTAATCTGATACCACTATCGTAAACAAAATTCGCACTTTGATGCTTACTTCTCATAAAGCCAATATCGCCATAAGCCTCAATCCAGTTCCAGATCGAATAACTTACATTTAATGCTGTCATCCATTGATTGGCGTATGCCGGCTGTATTTTTGATTTAAAACCACCTTCGGCCATTACATATTGCTGACTAAAAAAACCGGTACTTTCAGATCGGCCGTAAAAATTATAATCAAACATATAATCGGTCGGACGGTCTAAACCAAAACTAAAATAATCCGAATTTGTTGTGTTATACAAAAAACTTCCTGCATAAAATCTCAAATTCAGTTTATGATTGTTTTCAAATAATCGTCTGTATTCAATTTCTCCGGCAACTTTTCCAAAATTTCCTGCAAATTGAAAATCAGTCATAAAATTAAAATGATTAATCAATTCGGTTTTTGTATTCGAATAACGCGCATTAAATATGGAATAATTAGGGGTAGAATTATCAGTGATATACGTACTTGCTTCGCGATTTACAATTACTTGCCGAAACATAAAAAGCTGTTTTCTGTTGTCTCTGAAATTCTCCTCGCGAATTCGAAACTGAACCATCGGATTCAGTCTTAAATATGTAGCATCAGGCGCATAATGATAATAATTCTGACTAATAGAATAACGGACATTATAAAGCGTGCTGTTTCTGTAATATTGATTCCAGACAAATGCAGATGATCCTGATACTGTTCCGGCTTTAATTGAATACGCAGGATTAACGTCAAATGTAAAGGGTTTATCCAGAATAGTTTTATTATGAAAACGAATTCCAGGCGTAAAACCGTCATATAAATTATAAGTAAGCGTTGGGATATATAAAATCTGATTATAATAAGGATCCTCTAAATCTTTGGCAAAATTAAACTTGACAGGACGATTTGTGATTACCAGACTTTTCAATGATTTCCAGTTATTTCTCAAGTTGTATTCAGGAACCTCATTATCATAATTGAGAACTATTTTATCGGCACTTTTTCGATCAAACTCATATATCGAATCATTATTTTGAGGTTCGATCCATGTTTTAAAAACGACTTCATTTTTCTTCAGTCCATAAACCGGAATTGGAACAAAATTAGTGGTTCTGTTTTTTATCTGAAATTGAATGCTGTCTTTAGTTCTGGAAACATGCGAGAATTTATAATCGATTATATCTCTGGAATCAATAATGGTATTAAAAAACCAATCGATTTTTTTAGGAGTATTTTTAGTTAATATTTTCTCGAAATCGTAGCGGTTCGTTTGCTCTGTTTTGTTCAGGTTATAAAATTCCTGTAGACTTTCGGGAACAATATTATGATTCAAATAATCATCTAAATAGCTTAGGCTTAATCCTGCACGATATTTACTGGCAATTTGTTCGTTGAATTTTATTAAAGTATTCTTTGGATCTCCAAGCGGCTGATCCAGATTCTTTCTCGCCATCAGCATATAATAATAGCTGTATTGTTCGTTAAAAGTCAAATTAGTAATGTTATAACTTTTAAAGAGTTTCCAATCAGAAAGTCTTCCCAGCATTTTTTGATCAAGATGATTTTCCTCCATGAATTTCATCATTGAATAAATCTGAATTCCGTCATAAACCCAATTGTCTTTTCTGGGATCCAGTTTTAAACTGTTCTTAAGGTAATTATTGAGATATGTTTTTAAGAAGGTAATTTCGAAAATAAAATCATCAGTAAACGGACTAATAAAGGATGGTAACTGATTCAATCCATAAAACGGATTTCGGTCATAATCTGTTTGAGAAACCGTAATTTTTTGATGTGGATATTTTCCAATAAAACTATTTGCAAAAGTCACAACTCGATTGATGATAATTGCTTTCTGAATCTCGGTAATTTTTTTGTTTTTGAGATTAGAAAGTACTTCTACAGAGCCGTTTTCATAACTTGTGAAGCTCTTTTGTTTTTCAATAAAAAAGTTAAAGTCAGTTCTGTTATTTCCGGAGAAAGCATATGTTTTAAAAGATGTATTTGTAGCATCTTCAGCAACTAAATTCAAATCAGTAGTAACCGAATATTCATTGGGAAGCTTAATATTTACCTCATAGTCTGTTGTAGCATTTGCAATATCATCTAAATTGAAATTATTGTTGGTCACAAAATTATGATTTTCAAAACGTGCAGGACTTAAAAACCAGTTTTTCAGGTTCATTCCGCCATTTTGATCAAAGCCATAACGCGTAAATTTATCACTCGGAATTTTGGATATATATATTAGATGCAAATCTAATTTTTCGCCGGGATACAATTTTCTTTTCAGTTTTATGACAACAAGATCAGGATCTTTTTCAGTTCGTTCCCATTCCAGCGCCACATTATCAGAATCGGTTAAATTTATTATTGTAGTATTACCTCTTTCCGAAGCTTTTGCCAAATGAAAACCTCTGTAAAATTCATCCGAAAACCTTCTTGCCAGCGGAGTATTTTTATCAGAGAAAGCATTGTTCCAATCGTTTAAAACGATCGAAATCAAAGAATCTTTTGAAGTGTTATAATACGTAATATCCTGTTTTACGTTTAAAGTTTTCAATTCAACATTAACCGCCACTTCCATCTTAGAATGATGTTGTGCATATTGTTTTAAAGAGTTCATTAAAACAAAAACGAAGAAAATAATTTTATAAAATGGTTTCAATGATGGCTTAGATAGTTAAGGATATAGTTTAAGTTACGTTTATAAATTGGTTTTGGTTTTCTGTAAAAATAGTATAAAAAAAGCTGTTTTTAAAAACAGCTTTAATTTTTTTGTAAGAAATAATGTTTATTTTACCCTGTAAGTTATAGAAGTAGAAAAAGAAGATTACAATTGTTAAATTCTAAATACCAAAGAAATCCGTTTTTATCAGCGCTTTCACTTTAGCGAATCAGTTTAATCTGCGTCAACTTAAATAACCTTATAGCACTTATATGGTGAAAAACATAGTTAGAAGTTAGGGCTCAAGTCGTATTTCTTGTAGAATTTATCTAATACATCAACAACTTCATCTTCAGTATCTACAATTTTAAATAAGTTCAAATCGTCAGGACTTACAGTTTGCATTTTTTCAACCAAAACTGTTTTTACCCATTCGATCAATCCGGACCAGAATTCAACACCAACTAATATAATTGGGAATTTTCCAATTTTTTTAGTCTGAATCAAAGTGATCGCTTCAAACATTTCGTCAAGAGTTCCAAAACCTCCAGGCATCACCACAAAACCTTGTGAATATTTCACGAACATTACTTTTCTCACAAAGAAATAATCGAAATTCAGGTTTTTATCGTGATCTATGTAAGGGTTAAAGTGTTGTTCAAAAGGCAATTCGATGTTTAAACCAACCGAAGTTCCGCCTCCTAAATGTGCACCTTTGTTACCAGCTTCCATGATTCCGGGACCACCTCCTGTGATAACTCCGTAACCAGCTTTACTGATTTTGTAAGCAATTTTTTCTGCCAACAAATAATATTTATCCTCTGGTTTAGTTCGCGCCGAACCAAAAATGGATACACAAGGACCAATACGTCCCATGCTTTCGTAACCGTTTACGAACTCAGCCATGATTTTAAAAATCGCCCAGCTATCATTCGTTCTAATTTCATTCCACGTTTTTTGTTTTAAACGATCCTGGATTATTCTATCCTCATCATTGTCAAAATCTTCTAATCTCATTTTAGATATTTTAATTTATTTATATTTTTATTAGTTGTGTCTTTTTTTAATTTTCATTCAAGTTGTCACATTGAGCGGAGTCCTAATGAGGAGCTGTTTCCTGCTGTCCGCTATATCTTTTCCCGGCTAAAGAAGCCAGTAAAAGGATGCCGCTCCCATCAGGGCTAGGGGATCAGTTTTCAATTGAAACATTGTTTTTTAAAAGGAAAAATTCTCTTTTAATTAATACGTTTGTTCTTCAATTGATTTCGTAATGTTGCTTTTAACTTTTCCTGTATGTTCTGTGGTTTTTGATTCAATCAGCATTATTGAACATTCTTCAACCGAGGAAACCCTGTGATTCACTCCTTTTTTCACAACGAATAAATCACCTTTTTGCATGGTAAATGATGGTTGATTTTCAATTTCCATTAAAAGTTCACCGTCGACAATGTAAAATAATTCGTCTTCGTTCTCATGATTATGCCACGGTACTTCCTGACCTTTTATTTTTGCGACTTTAATATATTGATCATTTACTTCCTCAATTATTTTAGGCGAAAAATATTGGTTTACGCTACTGAATTTCTCTTTTAGATTCATAGATTTTTATCCTACTCGTTACCGTAATCAAAAGCTTTGGCAAAAAGGGCGTACTAAATTAGTGCTTTTTTTGAGAATTGTTACAGAAATGGGGATTTATTAATTTAAATGTAACATTTCTGTAGCTGTGTTTTTGGCTGTGGATTCAGTATCAGACGATTAAGGCAGAATGCCTAATAACGATTTATTTTCTTCAAATGTCTTAGTTCCAAATTGACGTATTACTTTTGAAACATCTAAACCTTGTTGCGATATACTTATTCCTTTCGAAATTTATTATTGCCTTTTTGTCTACATTTTAATAGATTTTAAAATGGACTTAAATTATTATACTCTTGAATTCCAAATTTCAGGATTTCGACTAGTATGATATATTGCAAAAATTTCGACTAAAGAATATGATTCATTAATTGTATAATGAATCATAAAGGGAAATTTCTTAATAAGCATGCAATGAACATCCTTATATCTAATAGTATAAATATAAGGTTGCGCTTTTAGAGAGTTGATTTGAGATTTGACTTGTTTATGAAAACGAAGGCCTAGATTTTGTAATTGATTGTTGTACCAAATTACAATTTCGTGAAGATCATTTAAAGCCTCTGCGTCAATTTTTATTTTATACATTATCTGAAATTATTGAATTGGCAAATCTGAAACTTCGTCCCAATCCAACATTCTTTCAGGTGAAATTTTACTTTTTTCAATCCTACTAAAAACCCTTTTTTGATGTTCTATTGGAATTTCAATGTCATCTTTCCAAATCTCATCATTAAGTTTTAATTTTTCCGAAGGAGATAATTGTTTTACAACTTTTAATAACTCTTTAAAATCTAAATCTACTTTCAAACTTAAACTGTTCATAACGATATTTTTATAAATAGTTAAACTACTGTTTTAATAGGCATTTACTAAGTTAACTCTTTTTTCAAAAACTTAGCTGTATAGCTTTTTTTATTTTTCGCTACTTCTTCCGGAGTTCCTTTTGCGATTAATTGTCCACCGCCTTTTCCTCCTTCAGGACCAATATCAATAATATAATCCGCAAGTTTAATCACATCCATATTATGTTCGATAATCAGGATTGTATTTCCTTTATCAACTAATTTATTAATCACGTCCATCAAAACACGAATGTCTTCAAAGTGTAATCCTGTAGTAGGTTCATCAAGGATATAAAATGTATTTCCGGTATCTTTTTTAGACAATTCTCCGGCTAGTTTTATACGTTGCGCCTCACCACCCGAAAGAGTTGTACTTTGCTGTCCAAGAGTAATATATCCTAAACCAACATCCTGAATTGTTTTTACTTTACGATAAATCTTCGGAATCATTTCAAAAAACGGAACCGCTTCATCAACCGTCATATTCAATACATCAGAAATTGATTTTCCTTTATATCGAATTTCCAGAGTTTCTCTGTTAAAACGTTTTCCCTGACAGGTTTCACATTCTACATAAACATCAGGTAAAAAGTTCATTTCTATGGTTCTAACACCGGAACCTTCGCAGGTTTCACAGCGTCCGCCTTTTACATTAAAACTAAAGCGTCCTGCTTTATAACCACGGATCATACTTTCAGAAGTCATCGTAAACAAGTTTCTGATTTCGGTAAAAACCTCGGTATAAGTTGCTGGATTAGAACGCGGTGTTCTCCCAATCGGACTTTGATCAATATCAATTACTTTGTCAATATGTTCAAGGCCTTCAATCTTTTTATAAGGTTGTGGTTTTTTTACGCCATTAAAATAATAGGCATTCAAAATAGGGTAGAGGGTTTCGTTTATCAAAGTCGATTTCCCACTTCCTGACACTCCTGTAACACAAATCATTTTCCCCAAAGGCAATTCAATCGAAACATTTTTCAGGTTGTTTCCTGTTGCTCCGGTCAATTTCAAAAATTTTCCGTTTCCTTTACGGCGCTCTTTCGGAATCTCCAATTTCATTGTACCGTTCAAATATTGAGCGGTAATCGTATTCGATTTTAAAGTTTCTGCCGGAGTTCCAATGCTAATAATTTCTCCTCCGTATTTACCTGCTTTTGGACCAATATCAATAACATAATCAGCACGTTCGATCATGTCTTTGTCGTGTTCAACTACAATAACTGAGTTGCCGATATCGCGCAATTGCTCTAAGGAATGAATTAATTTTTCATTGTCTCTTTGGTGTAAACCAATACTTGGTTCATCCAGAATATATAAAACACCAACCAATTGTGAACCAATTTGTGTTGCCAGACGGATACGTTGTGCCTCACCACCGGAAAGTGATTTTGAACTTCGGCTTAAAGCCAAATATTCCAAACCAACATTCATTAAAAAATTCAAACGGTCCTTGATTTCTTTCACGACTTCTGATGCAATCAAAAGCTGCTTTTCTGATAAATGTTGATTTAAATCCTTGAACCAGATTGTTAAATCAGAGATATCCATATCGCACAATTCAACGATATTTTTACCATTGATTTTAAAAAATAAAGCTTCTTTTTTTAAACGTGAGCCATTACAAACCGGACAATTTACTTCGTCCATGAAATCTTTTGCCCACCGTTTTATGGTTGTTGAAGAAGTTTCGTCAAATTGATTTTTGATGAAATGCGAAATTCCTTCAAAATCTATTTTATAATCGCGTGTTACGCCTAAATCTTTTGAGTTTACAACAAATTTATCTTTTCCCCCATGCAAAATCATTGTCATGGCTTCTTCCGGAATTTTCTCAATAGGGTCAGTTATCTTGAAACTGAATTTTTCTCCAATAACTTCCAGTTGTTTAAAAATCCAGGACGATTTATATTCACCAAGCGGAGCAAAACCACCCGCTTTAATTGATAATTTAGGATTTGGAATAATTTTTTTAACATTGATTTCGTGCACTGTCCCTAATCCATTACAATGCGGACAAGCTCCTTTTGGGGAGTTGAACGAAAATAAGTTGGGTTCCGGATTTTGATACGATATTCCGGTTGTAGGACACATTAAATTTCTACTGAAATAACGAACTTCATTTGTATCCTGATCTAAAATCATCAAAACATTTTCGCCATGATCCATTGCTGTATTAATGCTTTCAGATAATCGTTTTTGATTCTCTTCGGTATCTTCAATCAACATTCTGTCGACTACAATCTCAATATCATGGGTTTTGTAACGATCCAGTTTCATTCCTGAAACTAAATCTTTAACTTCACCATTTACACGAACTTTTAGGAAACCTTGTTTGGTAATTTGCTGAAATAACTCTGCATAATGACCTTTTCTGGCTCTAATAATCGGAGCAAGAATATTGATGCGTTTTCCTTTAAAATCCTGAATAATCAAATCTTTGATTTGGTCATCCGAATAGGAAACCATTTTTTCACCGGTGTTGTAACTATATGCGTCAGCACCACGAGCGTATAGAAGTCGCAGGAAATCATATATTTCGGTAATCGTACCGACAGTAGAACGAGGACTTTTACTGGTTGTTTTTTGTTCAATAGCAATTACAGGCGAAAGTCCGTCGATTTTATCAACATCAGGACGTTCAAGCCCACCAAGAAACTGTCTGGCATAAGCCGAAAAAGTTTCTACATAACGGCGTTGTCCTTCGGCATAAATAGTATCAAATGCCAAAGACGATTTTCCCGAACCTGATAAACCGGTAATAACCACCAGTTTTTCACGCGGAATAGAAATGTCTATATTTTTTAGATTATGAACTCTTGCACCAAGAACTTCAATAGTATTGTCTTTTTCTAACATAATTTTGAGCAAAACGCAAAGTTACCACTTTGATTTATTCTTTCCATACTCGAACACAAAACTTTATGTTACAATTAGTAACAAAAAATGCCCAAAAAAATAAACACAAATTGCACGAATTGTCACTAATTAGTTTGTGAAATTAATTTCACAAACTAATTTAATCTTAATGATTAGTGCAAATCAGTGCAATTCTCGTTTAAATTGATTAAAATATTTGTATCCAGACGCTAGAACCTAATTTAGCGTTTTCTTTTTCTGGTTTCCATATAATCTTCGATGGCTTCTTTGGTGGTGTACCAATTTCTACCTTCTTTATAAGCATCAATTTTACCTGTTCTGGCTAATAAGCTTACATATTCCTGCCCGTATGGAGTGCTTGGCTCACTAACTATATCTGATATTTTTTGATAATCATAAGTACTGCCCGGCATTGCATTTAAATATATATTGAGCGTTCGTTCAAGTGCCTGACACATCAATAAAATTAATTTTTGATAATTGCCGTTATTAGCTTGATTTAGTGCTTCATAATATTTTTTTCTATCATTTTTTAAAATGATGGCCGGTGGAAAACCACAACGCATTAATAACAAATTCATGCTTAAACGCACAGTACGACCATTTCCGTCAAAGAATGGATGAATCCAGACTAATTTGTGATGGTAAATTGTGGAAAGCTCTATGTCGTTTAAACCTAACGGATTTGTATTAATAAAATCAATTAATTCATCGAGATAATCTGAAACTTTATTGGCATTTGGAGGCATAAAATTAGCTCCTGAAATTCGAACGCCTCCGTTTCGTAATCTTCCGGCAAAATCATCTTCGATGGAACGTAAAACTAATCCATGAATGGATAGAATGTCAATACTTCGCAAATTATAATTCTCATCAACAATCGAGTATAAATAATCAATTGCTTTGTCGTGATTGTGGGTTTCAAAATGTTCCCGAAGCGATTTTCCTTTTATGGTAATTCCTTCCTGGATTACCATTTGGGTTTCGCGCAGGCTCATTGTGTTTCCTTCGATACTATTTGAATTGTAGGTCCATTCAAGGGATAAGCTTTCACGAATTTTGTGTAAAGCGATATTGGGCAATGGTCTACTGTTTTGCAAATCAAGCCTTTTTTGATACAATCGATCAAAAGTTAATTGAAATTCTTCTCTGTATGTTAAGTCTATATTCCACATAATCCCACAAATGTACGTCTTAATATCGGATATGTAAAAATTTTAACCTATCCGATATTAATATTACTCGATGGTCATGGAACGTAGTTTGGTTCTATAGGCTTCAAGTGCTATAGATTTGGATATAAATCCAAAGTATTTATCATTTCGTAATACGGGAAGAAAAGCTGATTTAGATTTTTCGAATTTGCTCATTACGATTTCCATGCTGTCTTCAGATGAAATCGTAGCGGCAGGAGTTTTCATTACATCTTTAATCAAGGTATATTTAACCCGATAACTATTGAATATAATTTCCCTGATATCATTGAAATGAACAATTCCAACAAGATCTTTTTCATTGTCTACAACTGCAAAAACTACCTGATTAGAATGTGAAATAAGGTCAACCAATTTACTAAGATTTTCTTCAGGATGAACTGTTAGATAATCACATTGAATGATGGTGTCAATATCTAAAGTGGATAAAATATTAGAATCTTTATTGCTTGTAAACGCGTGGCCTTTTTTAGCAAGACCTTTTACATCAAGTGAATATTTTTCAAAACGTTTAGAAATCGCAAAACTTATTGAGGAAACAATCATAAGAGGGATCATCAGGCTGTAACCACCCGTGATTTCGGCAATTAAAAAGATTGCAGTAAGAGGAGCATGAAATAATCCGCTCAAAATACCTGCCATTCCTACCATAGTAAAGTTACTGATTGGGAGTTTTGACAAACCAATCATACTAATGAATTTTGCGAAAAAATAGCCCAGATACGAACCTAAAAATAAGGATGGTGCAAAATTCCCTCCATTTCCGCCGCTTCCAAGAGTTAGTCCGGAAGCAAAAACTTTTACCATCATGGTACATCCTACAAAAAGCAGTAAAACCCATTGATTATCTCTAAAATCAGCAAATAATGTATTGTCTAATAATTTTCCCGGATCTGACTCAGATAATGTTTTAATACTTTCATAACCTTCACCAAAAAGTGTTGGAAATATAAAAATTAGCAATGCTAATAACGAAGATCCAATTAAAGCTTTTCTATAAGGACCAACTTTTAAATGAGAAAAATAATGCTCAACTTTTTGGAAATTTCGTGCGTAATAAACCGCCATAAAACCAGTTACAATTCCCAATAAAACATAAAAAGGAATATTATGATAATTAAAAGCTTCTTGTTTTTTGAACGACAATAATATAGTTTCGTCTAAAACGATAGCAGAAACCAATGCTCCGGTTGCAGCAGAAATCATAATAGGAGTAAAGGCAGAAATACTTACATCGACTAGTAAAACTTCTATAGCAAAAAGTACTCCGGCAATGGGCGCGTTAAAAGCAGCCGAAATTCCGGCAGCAACACCACAACCAATAAGTAATGTCCTGTCTTTATAAGGTAATTTGAAATTTTGAGCAAAATTAGATCCAAATGCTGCACCTGTAATAACGATAGGGCTTTCTAAACCTGCAGAACCTCCTAAACCAACAGTAAGTGAAGAGGTCACAATTTGAGCATACATTTGCTTCTTCGGAATAATACTGGCTTTTTTAGCCACTGCATATAAAATCTGAGAAGTTCCTTTTTCGATGCTTCCGTTAAGAACCCTTTTTACCACAAAAACCGTCAGTACAATTCCGATGATGGGAAGAATACTATTAATGAAACTCAGTTTTAAAATACCATTGATGTAGGTGGCAAAAGAGAAAACGCTATGGGCAAAAGTTTTTAATACAATTACAGCCAAAGAGCACGAAACACCAATTAAAACACTTGATAAAAAAATAAATTGCTTTGGAGTCATTAATGACTGTCCTAAAGCGATGATGCTTTCTAATCTTCTAAAATATTTTTTTAGCATTCTGTTTGTAAAAGTTAGGTAAACTACAAATTTAACTCATAATGTTTAAATATAAATGAAAATTAGCAATAAAATTAAAAGCCTACAGCTGTATCGTCTCCACGAAAATCTGCGCCACCTTCAAGATTGCTGTTAGGTAAAACCAAAATACAATCAAGTTTACCAATTACGGGCGTAGTTTTTTCGTTAATTAAATATCCCTTTGCTTTCAATTTATCTATTGTAATATTGTCAAATGCATTAGGTTCAAACGTAATTAAATCTGGTAACCATTGATGATGAAATCGTGGTGCGTTTACGGCTTCCTGCATACTCAAATTGTATTCGTAAACATTTAAAATGGCTTGTAAAACCGTTGTAATTATAGTCGAACCACCCGGAGAACCTACGACCATAAATAATTTTCCGTTTTTCTCTACAATCGTTGGTGTCATTGAACTTAACATTCTTTTTTGCGGAGCAATACTGTTAGCTTCGTTTCCTACTAAGCCAAACATATTGGGAGATCCGGGCTTTGCGCTAAAATCATCCATTTCGTTATTTAGAAAAAATCCTAATTCGTCACAATAATATTTTGATCCGTAACCGTCATTAAGTGTTGTAGTTGCTGCAACGGCATTTCCCTGAGCATCAACAATTGAATAATGAGTAGTTTCAGTACTTTCATTAAAATTTACTTTTCCTTCTTTTATTTCTGATGATAAACTGGCTTTGTTTACATTAAAAGTTGACATTCTTTCTTTTAAATAAACATCAGACAATAAACCATTAACTGGAATTTTTACAAAATCAGGATCTCCTAAAAACTGGCTTCTGTCTGCGTAAGCCCTTCTTTCGGCCTCAACAATAACCTGAATAGACTCCTCAGAGTTATGTCCCATTTTTGATAAATCATATGGAGCGATCATTTTCATGATTTGCGCCAGACAAATTCCGCCACTGCTTGGTGGTGACATTGAGGTGATTTTTAAATCTTTATAAGTAAATTGCAATGGTTTTCTCCATTTTGCCTCATATTTTGCTAAATCCTGAAGTGTAATAATCCCACCTTTTTTATTAAGATAATCAACTAATATTTTAGCTGTTTCGCCTTTGTAAAATTCATTTCTTCCGTTTTTTGCAATTCGTTTCAATGTTTTGGCAAGAGCAGGATATTTAATAGTATCATTTTCTTTGTACAGAGTTGCAAGTGGCGTTTTATCACCGTTTATTTTTACAATAGCATCCCTGTAATCATTTATATTTTTTTCTTGTTTTTTGGTGACAACTACACCTCTTTCTGCTAACGCAATGACAGGTTTTAAAATTTCAGCCATTGGCAAAGAACCCAATTTTTTGTGTACGGCAAAAACTCCCGCAATTGTTCCCGGAACACCAATTGCTAAAGCAGTTTGGGTACTTTTACCTTTTATAACATTTCCGTCTTTATCAACAAACATATCTTTTGTGGCTGCTAATGGTGCTTTTTCGCGATAGTCTAAAGATCCAACTTCGCCATTTGCTTTTCGATATACCATAAATCCACCTCCGCCAATATTTCCCGCAAAAGGAAACGCTACGGCCAAAGCCAATTCGGTTCCAACCATTGCATCAAAAGCATTTCCGCCTTTTTGTATAATTTCTAATCCTACTTTAGATGCTTCCTGACGTGCAGAAACGACCATTGCTTTTGTGGCGACCAATCCTGTTGGTTTTGCGGTTTGTTGTGCAAAACTATAAATAGAAATAAAACTGAATAAAAAGGCGATTTTTTTCATAAAGAATGGTATTTGTTTTCTGTATAATCTGATATATTCTATAAAGACAGTAATTTTTGTTTTGAATGCTTTTTGACGTCTTCAAAAAAGAGTGTGAATTCCTGTTCAAATTCCGAATAAAATGCTACTAATTCTTCACTTGCAAACTGCATTTTTGAGGTGTTTTTTGAGCGTCGGTCCATTTGTGTCAAAATATTCTTGATTCCTTCCACGGTTTGATAACTTAAAAGCCAGTTTCTTTCGATCATATACGGCATTAAACTCTGAGTTTTTTCGGTCAGGATATCATAATTAGTATGTAATGAAGTATAAAATCGATTAATGAAATCTTCCAGTTTTTCATCTGAATATTTTGTCCAGTTTTTGGCTAAAAAATGATCGTAGACAATATCGACAATAACGCCGGCATAATGGTGGTATTTTTCATGTAACCGTTTGGTACTTTGTCTAAAAACATCGTGAGAATCTGTATAAGTATCTATGGAACGATGCAAAATAATGCCTTTTTGAACTTCTTCAGGAAAATGCTCAAATTGTTTCCCGCGAATTCCATCGGCCATAAAATTGCCAATTTTAATTAAATCATTATCTCCGGACAAATAGATGTGGGCTAGGAAGTTCATTTTTTTTGAGTTGCTAAGTTTCTTTTAGAGTTACAAAGGTTCTAAGTTGCTAAGACACTAAGTTATTTTAGTAAAAGTATGAAAACTTTTTCACATCATTTTAAGGATTATCTATAGCAATTAAAATCTCGGGAACTTAGCGTCTCAGCAACTTCTTTAAAAAATCTCAGGACCTTAGCAAATCAGACAATTAGTAGCTTTTTTTAAATTCTTAGCAACTTAGCAACTTAGGAACTCAGCAACTTTTCTATATTTGTAACTGGTAACTATAACTCATAAACATGACTTTAATAAAATCGATCTCAGGAATACGAGGAACTATTGGTGGAAAAGTAGGAGATAATCTGACTCCGGTTGATGCTGTAAAATTTGCATCGGCATATGGTACTTTTCTAAAAAACAATACTTCAAAAGAAAAATTGACAGTTGTAATAGGTCGTGATGCCAGAATTTCCGGACCTATGATTCACAATCTGGTTGTAAATACTTTAGTAGGTTTAGGAATTAATGTAATTGATCTGGGACTTTCAACAACGCCTACTGTTGAAATTGCTGTTCCTTTGGAAAAAGCGGATGGCGGAATTATTTTAACCGCTTCTCATAATCCGAAACAATGGAATGCCTTAAAATTATTGAATGCTAAAGGAGAATTTTTAAGTGGTGAAGAAGGAGCAAAAATTTTAGATATTGCTGATGCTGAAGCTTTCGATTTCTCGGACGTTGATAATTTAGGTGAAATCACGGTGAATGATGCTTATATGGATATTCATATCGATGAGGTTTTAAATTTACCTTTAGTAGATGTTGAAGCGGTAAAAGCAGCAAAATTTAAAGTGGTTGTTGATGGCGTAAATTCGTCAGGCGGAATCATTATCCCAAGATTATTAGAATTAATGGGAGTTGAAGTGGTAAAATTATACTGCGAACCAAACGGACATTTCCCGCACAACCCGGAACCTTTAAAAGAGCATTTAACCGATATTTCTGAATTAGTAGTAAAGGAAAAAGCTGATTTAGGAGTTGTTGTAGATCCGGACGTAGATCGTCTTGCTTTTATTTGCGAAGACGGAGAAATGTTCGGCGAAGAATATACGTTAGTGGCTTGCGCCGATTATGTTTTGGGTAAAACTCCCGGAAACACAGTTTCGAATATGTCATCGTCTCGTGCTTTGCGCGATGTAACGGTTGCTCATGGCGGAAAATATGAAGCAAGTGCAGTTGGAGAAGTGAATGTTGTTGAATTAATGAAAAAAAACAACGCTATTATTGGTGGTGAAGGAAACGGCGGAATCATTTATCCTGAATCTCATTACGGGCGTGATAGTTTAGTTGGTGTAGCGTTATTTCTAACACATTTAGCCAATAAAAAAATGTCAGTTTCTGCATTGCGTGCTTCATATCCGGAATATTATATGAGCAAAAATAAAATTGAATTGACACCACAAATTGATGTTGATGCGATTTTAGAAGCTATGACAAATAAATATAAAAACGAAGATATTACAACAATTGACGGTGTGAAAATTGATTTTGCAACAGAATGGGTTCATTTAAGAAAATCAAACACAGAACCAATTATCAGAATTTATACTGAAGCTCCTTCTCAGGAAAAAGCAGATGTATTGGCACTTCGAATTATAGATGAAATAAAAGCAATTGCCGGAATTTAATTTTTGGCATTAGATAATCTGAACACAAAAATTAACCGCAAAGTTCGCAAGTTTTTTAATAGTAGGATTTTATAAAAGGCAAAGTTCGCAAAGCTAGATCAATACAAAGCTTTGCGAACTTTTTGTTTTCGTCTACTAAATAAAAACTCTTGCGAACTTTGCGGTAAAATTATTACGACTCTAGTTTTTGATAATTTTCAAAGACTTTTTTACAGAACCATAAGTTGCGGTTACAATATAAACTCCGCTTGAAAGTTTTTCACCAATTTTAATATCTTCATTGGTGAAATTTGTATCTGATGAGAAACAAATACTTCCTTTCATATCTGTTATTCTTAAATTCAAAGGTTCTGTAATGGCAGATTTTATATGAAGTGTGGATTGTGATTCAATGGGATTTGGGTAAACCGTAAAAAAATCTTTTTGAACTGTTGGATCATTTACGCCTAAGTTGGCTGTTGATACATCGATGTAATTAAAATTCATATCGTTTGATTTGAATTTAATTTTCAGGTAAACTTGTCCTTTTGGTAATGTAATTCCGTTTACAATTTTATTGGTGTACGTTTGCAAACTTCCTGTTGCTGCAAATGTTTGATCAGTTTTTGCGACAACATCATTTACTACAATATCAAATTTACCCTGACTTGTTGATGCAACTCTAAAGGTTAAATTATAAGTTCCCGCGTTATCAACATTCAGCATAAATTCATTCCAATCTCCTGTTTCTATATTAGATACATTTTGTGTTGTTCCTGAATCAGTTGTGTTTTGTAAGGTTGTTCCTTTTCGGCGATAATGTTTATTTGCAATTATTCTGCCTGGAACATTCATCTTTTTAGATGTATAAGCTGTATTTATGTATTCAGTCCCAATGGGTCTTAAAACGCCGCTTTGAGGAGCTAGTAAGGGACCTTCTGCCATGTCTAACCATTCTGCTGGAACTCTTCCTGTGAACCAGGAATATCTGTAAATGTCCGGATCATTTTCAAAATTAGTTATGATGTCTTTCATAAATTTAGTTTTGTCAGCGGCACTTTGAACTACTCTGTTTGCAAATTCAGTCACCCAAACCGGACGATTGTATTTTTTTAAAAGACTGGTAACGCCAATAACGGATCCCGAAGAGCTATCATAAGTATGAAAAGCAATATAATCGACTTTGCAATTGGGGCATAACAGAAAAAAATGATCGTGCCATGCAGTCGGACTACTGTAACCGCCATAATTATTATTCGGGTCATTATACGCCGGTGAGGCACTAACTATTTCTAAGTTTTTAGCGGCAGCAATTTTCTCTACATTTTTCCATGCATTAACGGCTTCTTGCGGAGTTAATCTTGCGCCATCATTAAAATTAGGTTCATTAAAAGCCAGTAAATATTTTGCACCGGGCTTTATTCTGTTTATAAAAGCTTGTACATCGGCATCACTTACCGCATTCCATGTCATTGGGACATATTCAACACCAATGGATTCATAATTGGCATTAGTATCATTTTCAGGCGAAGATCCCCAATTGTACCACCAGGAAACGCCTGGTTTTAGAGCAAGTAAATCTGCCGTTGAGTTATTTCCGTAAGCTATTCCACGTTTGGGGCTTTGAGCGAAAGCAGCTATTGAAATACAAAAAATTAAAGAACATAGGTTTTTCTTCATAATAGGTTAATTTAGATTTAAGTAGGGTTAATCTTCTTCAAATATATGTTCTTTATGCAACTTATCATTTGATTCTGTCAGAAATAAAATAGTACAAAAACACATCAAAAATCTATTTTACTGCTTTGAATAAAGAATTCTATTATTATGAAGTTTTATAAAATAAAAAATCCAAAAAAGCAATTTTACTTTTTTGGATTTATTTATTTATGGCAGAAGTTGCTATTCAATTCTGTGTTTCCATCTTTTGTGCGTCCATAAATAAAATTCAGGAGCTTCGTAAATTTGTTTTTCAACTTCTCTTAAATATTTTTCTGTAATATCAAAGTTTTGATAATCTTTGGGATTATCGGCTATAGCAACAAAAGTGGCTTCATAGTAACCTCTTGCAACTTTTTTTACTTTTACAAAAATCACGCTTAAATCGTATTTTTTAGCCAGCATTTCCGCGCCTGTATGTACCGGAACTTCAACACCCATAAATTTCATTGAATGAAAAATTCGGTCCAGTTTAGGCGATTGATCACTTGCTAATCCGTACATGCTTAAAATTCCGTCACGCTGATTTTGCGCCATAGTAGGGATCGCCTTTCTTGTCTCAACTAATTCTGTATCGTATTTCGAGCGTATTTTTCGAACCAGTTTATCAAAATAGCGGTTGGCAACTCTTTTGTAAACGGCAATTCCCTTAAAGTCTATTTTAGGATTAATGGTTAAAAGCCATTCATAACTTGCATAATGCGAAGCTACAAGAATGACACTTTTGCCTCTTTTTGCATATTCATTTACAAGTTCAATATTGGTCACACGAAATCTCTTTTCCATTTCTTCGGGTGAAATGCTCATTGTTTTAATGGTTTCCAGAAACATATCGCACATATGGTGGTAAAATTTCTTTTCAATTTCTTTTAACTCGCTTTTACTTAAGTGGGGCAAAGTAAGCGCCAGGTTTTCACGTACTACTTTTTTGCGATAGCCAATGATTCTATATATAATAAAACATATAAAATCTGATAACCAGTAAAACAATCGAAAAGGAAGTATAGAGATAAGCCAAAGTAGAGGATAGGCCAATATATAAACGAGAAATTGCATGTACTTTTTTTTAGCAAATATAAAATAAAAATGAATAACGAGCGGTAATTTGGTCTGAAGCTAACATATGTTTAAGAATCACTATATTTACAAATCACAATAAATATTTTTTATGAATACCATTTTAGTAGGGATTATAGTTGCTAATGCTATTATTAGTTACAAAGGTTTTAATGATCTTGCTTTTTTTAGAAAATACGAATTTCATGTAGGTAGTATTCGTTCCGGTGAACAAATCAGAATGATTTCATCCGGTTTTTTACATGCAGATATGATGCATTTAGTATTTAATATGTTGACGCTTTGGTTTTTCGCACCAGTAGTAATTCAATTGATGGGTCCGATTTCTTTTGTTTTAATTTATTTCGGAAGTTTAATTTTTGGAAGTTTACTAACCATGCTCTTTCATAAAAATGATTACAGTTATCGTGCCGTTGGAGCTTCGGGCGCTGTAACGGGTATTTTATATTCGGCAATATTATTACAGCCTGATATGATGCTGGGAATTTTCTTTGTAATACCAATGCCGGCATATTTATTCGGGATCTTATATTTATTGTATTCAATTTACGGAATGCGTGCTAAAAATGATAATATTGGGCACACAGCACATTTTGGTGGCGCAATTGGCGGATATTTAATAACTCTGGTAAAAGAGCCTTCACTAATTGCAGACCATACATTGATAGTTGTGTTATTAGCGATCCCCATTTTTATACTTTTTGTAATGGCAAAATTGGGGAAATTATAATATTGGCACAACTTTTGAAATTCCATAATCAAACAATTTAAATATAACAAAAATGAAGAAAGTACTATTATTTTTAACAATCATGTTTATGACTATGTCTTACGGCCAGGAGATCAAACAAATTCCGCAAATTAATGTAAACGGAGAAGGAAAAGTAAAAGTAGCTCCAGATAAGGTTTTAATTTCTGCAACAGTTGAAACAAAAGGAAATAATGCTAAAGATGTCAAAAAACAAAATGACGAAAAAATCGACGCAGTTTTAAAATTCATTAAAAAGATGAATATTGCGACAGCAGATTTCAAAACTAAACAAGTTGCTCTTAATCCGCAATATGATTATGAGAAAAAGAAAACCAGCTACAATGCCATTCAAACAATTGAAATCGTATTGAAAGATTTAACTAAATATGATGAATTGATGGAAGGTCTTGTTCAACAAGGTATTAACCGTATTGATAAAGTATCTTTTGAAACCTCTAAATTAGAGCAAATTGAAACAGAAGCAAGAAAATTAGCCATAAAAGACGCTAAATTAAAAGCAGAAGATTACGTTTCGGTTTTAGGACAAAAAGTTGGTAAAGCGTATACTATCTCTGATAATACTCAGGTTTATCGTCCGCAACCAATGTACACCGCTATGAAAACAATGGCAATGGATTCTGCAGGTGCCGAAAATGAAACTTTAGCAGCTGGTGAAATCGAAGTTATTGCAAATGTAAGCGTGAGCTTTATTTTAGATTAAAACAGATAAACTTCAAATAAAAAAAATCCAAATTCCAACTTAAAAATTGGGATTTGGATTTTTTTTAGAATTAGATATAAGTATTATTTATTAAATAATTTTTTTAGGCTGGATGTATTAGAAGTTGCAAGACAATCGCAGATTCTATAATAGGAAATCTCCATGTCCTTCCTTTTCCAGAGCACAGCAAAATTCGCTGTCAAGATAATTTAATTCATTGCTCCGGAATACTGTAAATTCTGTCGTTTCATACGCCTGTTCAAGATGATTACGTTCATAATTTTCCATAAACATTGGCGATGCTGAAGATAAGCTCGCTTTAGGCTGATAATTAAGTTGATTGGCTATTCTCATAATGATGGCTTTTGATTTTTATCTTATTATTTGAAAGATTAATATTTCAAATATAAATAGACAAAGCCGAGAATGATTTATATAATTCTTTATAAAAGTTGTATGATTTTTAGACTGTTATGAATTGTAATTTGATTATCGAAGTTATTTTACAACTTAAAAAACGGCAATTTTTCCAGTTTGTATTTCGCCTGAGTTTGTAATTATTTTATAGATATAAATTCCTGAAGAAATGTTTTTTATATTAATGTTATTGGTTTTAGAAAGTAACGGAGATGTTATAGTGTTTTGACCGCTAATGTTGTACAAATAGAAAATAGCATTTTCCTCTTTTTTGCCTTCAATATTTAATTCTTCATTTTTGCTTAATAACGTTGGGTATACAAAAAACAAATCATCGCCTAAATAATTAGTATCAAGAATGAGGGAACTTATTACATTACTGTTTTCTAAAATTAAATTTATTTTATACTTATTGCTTCCCTTTGTTGGTGCATCATCTAAAAAAGAAAATGTTTTTGAATTGATATCATTTATGCTGCTAATGATACTTTCGTCATTATTATTTAATTTTACTAAATCAATTTTTTTGATATTGTACAAGCTAAAAACACTGGCATCAATCTTTACTTTATTTTCTTCAAAAACTTCTGCTAAAGTCAACTCAAAATAGCAATTTGAATTTTGGGCATATGCTAATGTTGACTCACTTTTTATTCCTTCGGTATTATCAAACACAGGAATAACAGAGTAAATTTTTCCATCATTATAGGTGTAAGTATTTTTTGTTGTTTGTTCTTTTAATTCTAAATGATCTCCTGCTAGTTGATAAATATTGAAAGAAGCGACATTTGCAGGTTTGTCCCAATTAATTTCGGTTGTGCCATCACAAACTAAGCTGGTGCTGATATTTAAATCATAAGAAATCGTAAAGCTATCAGATATATAATCAATATTATTAATGGTCATTTTTAGTTTTGCTTTCAAAAATTTTTGTGTTGCAGGCGTATAAGTAAATTGTCCATTATTCAGATTTATATCATTTGCGATAACTTCCCAAGTTTCCCCATTATTATAAGTAACAGACAATTGTCCGGGAATACCGGAAAATGATGAACTCCATTTAAAAGGTGAAATTGTTTTGCCATCATAAGGGAAATTATCATTATTGACGGGGTAATTCCATTCAAATTGATTTTCTAATTCATATTCGTAAGCAATGCTATATTCCTGAGACGTTTCTGAAACATATGAACCAATTACATTAATAGTATAAGATCCTGATGTTGGGTTTTCAATAGTTACTTGTTCTATATTATTAATTATATCTTGTCCTCTTACAGCTTCCTGTTCAGGAGTATCAGGATTAAGAATCCAGGGTAAAAAAGTAGTATTATCAGCTGCAATAACTTCAAGATCTAAATCATTTACCAAACTTATATTACTATTAATTTCTGCTGGTAAATCGTTCCAGACTAATGTGATTTTTAAGTTTTTTGCATTTTCCGGAAGAGTAATTGTGTGTGAATTGGTTTGACCAGTTGTTAAATTACCGGATATAAATCTGTTTTCAGTGATCGTTTTTAAGCTTTTATCAGCATTTATATTACCGTATCCATAAGTAAAATCCGGGCCTTTATTCCCTAAATCTTTGGCACTATTAATTAAAATTGCTTTTGTAAGGATATTAGTCAAAGCGCTATTGTTTATGGTTTTATAATGTTGTTTCATAAGTGTAATAATTCCTGTAGCTAATGCGGTAGAATTTGAAGTTCCTTGTGTGCTAAAGGCTACTAACTCTGGTTTTATCCGACCGTCATAAGCTGGGCCTTTTGATGAAAATGGCATAATTACTTCGTTTTGATCAATACAACCTAATACAATGCTATTTTTTGATTGCTTGAAATTACCGGTAATGGATTTAAAACCCTGAAGTCCAGTATTACCAGACGAAAAACAATGAGTTAAATCTGTATTTGAAAATAACTGCGCGTCATAAGCATTAGCTAGCGAACCGTAAAAATTTTCAATCACAGTTCCATAGGAATGATTTTGAGTAGTTGCGCCTTGCAAAGTTGCCACTTCATCGGGATAGAGATTCAAAAAGTCAGAGGATTGTATTTTAGCTTTTTGAGCGACACCTTTTCCTAATACAGAACTATTTCCTAATCCTGAAACTATAGTTGCCATAGCCGTTGCGTGGCTCGATACAATAGAAGATTGTGTTTGCGAAGGAATGTGTTTGTTTAGTAAATCAATATCATTCACATCAAAAAGATCATCTTTGATTGCAACAATTTGATTTTCGCCTTTTAAAAGAGGAAAATTAATATTGGCTTTGTTGATATAGTTAATAGTAAAATTTTGATCTGTGATTTTAGATTCGCCTTTTGGCTGAAATGATTCTTGTGAAATAGAAGATACGCTGTTCAAATTTATAATTTCATCCTTAATTTTTTTAGAATCAGTATTTATAATTACAAGATGATTGTCCAGTATTTTAATGTTAGAAATGTGTATTAATTTCAAATCAGTAATTAACGCCTGGATAGAATCAGTTGCTATTATATACGGTTTGTCTTCATTATGATTTGAAAAATTTGATGGTAATTTCCAAAAATTATTAACGAATTGAATTTTTGAAGATTTACCGGATTTCAAACTTTCATTTTTAATGATACAAAAAGTACTGTCAAGTTTTTTTACAATCTTGTACTTGTTCTGATGTGCATTTTCTAAAGACGTAAGATAGTATTTTTCAAATTTTCTTTCATTTTCTTTTTTGATGTATTGTTTCCATTTCTCACCACTTTGTGAGAAACTGATTGTCGTAATCATAAAAAGGAGAAAAATAATTTGTTTCTTCATTTACTGGAGATTTTAGAGCAGTTTTTATGGCTTAGCAAGGTTGATACTTTGAACTTAATGATTTTATTTTTAAATTTTTAAATGTTGTAGGTAAATCAAAGTTATTAAAATATTTGTAAAAATTTTATGATTTTTTATTTCTTCCTAAATCCTCAAAATTTGTAGGAGTAAATAGTGCATATAACGTCTTTTACTATTTTAAATATTGTATAAAACTGGTACAATCATTTTTTAACACAGGCTAAATAAAAATAAAATAGTAAGCATTATTATTTTATGTAACAAACTGATTTATATTCAGTTGTTGATTTTACTGGGGTTGCCGTAATAATCAGATAATTATTATTAAAAAAGTTACATAAAAAAATATAACAAAAAATGTTAAATTTGTTAAATACTTGTTTTATAAGTATTTTAAGATTAAAAATTATATAAATTTGGCAACAAAGATTACAATATTTTGTAAAGACCCCATTAATCAACTTAATTAAACAACCAAAAAAAACCTATTATGAAAAGAATTAAATCGATTTTAGCCCTGTCATTCGTAGCGCTAACAATAATATCCTGTAGCAAAGGAGATGAATCAACAACTTCATCAAATCAAGAATCTCTTAAAGTAACACAAGATGTGTTAAATAAAATTAGTTCACTATCTCTTAACAACTCAGATGTTCAGGTAATTAAGAACACTAAATTAGATGGTACTACTGAGGATGCGTTTCTGGTAGAAGGAGATATCATCATTACACAAGATCAATTAGATAAAATGGATCTTCACGGAGGTATTACTACAGAACAGTATCGTACTACAAATTTAGTATCTGCACCAAGAACTATTAAAGTTGTAGGATTAACAGGAACTGGTACAACAGCGCTAAGTACAAATATGCGTGCAGGATTGCAAGCGGCAATCAATAGATATAATAATTTAGGATTGTCTATTAACTTTACACTAACCTTTAGTTCAAGCACTACAGGAGCAAACATTGTTGTCCGGAGACAAACCGGTTCTGCCGGTGGAGTAGCAGGTTTTCCTTCAGGAGGAGCACCTTTTAATTCAGTTACACTATATTCTGGACTAGATACTTATTCAACAGGTGTAAATGCACACGTATCTGCACACGAAATAGGTCACTGTATTGGTTTACGTCATACTGACTGGTTCAGCCGTCAAAGTTGTGGACAAAATTCAAATGAAGGAACAGCTGGTGTTGGAGCAATTCAAATCCCGGGAACACCTTCAGGATATGATGCAACTTCTTACATGAGAGCTTGTTTCGGTTCATCAGAAACTGGAGCTTTCAATGCTAACGATGTTACAGCTCTGAATTATTTATACTAGAAGTTGAATTAGAGGTGTCTTTACAAAATAATAGAGGCTGTTTCATTTTGAAGCAGCCTCTTTTTTTGTAGGTACGAGTTTTAAACTTACCTGATTTTTCCCGATCTTTTTAGTTACCAGTTTTAGTAATTCAATTTCAAAGTTTTCTGCTTTTATATCAAAATTTCGGATCAATCCCAAAACCTGTTGAGAGAAAAAATATTACCGAAAAGCACAAAGCCAGGTCAACAAAAAGCTTTGTGAACTTTGTGTTTATCAAAACACTGTACCATAAAAAACTTTGCGCGCTTTGTGGTAAAAATCACCCAGTATTATAAATGTATCTCTCCTGAATATTTTTTTCTTGCTCCTTCATTATTACCAATAGAACAAAAAGCCTTCATAAGTCTTAAAATCGGCAATTTCTCCGGTTTAAAATTCTAAAATTGCAGATGTTTTTTTATTTTCTGCCACAACTTCTTCAAAAGAATCAACATTTTGCTTCAATTTAAACTTCCTTTTTTGTTGCATATTTTGTGCTGGAAACACGAAATACCGCAACAGTTTAATGTTCAATTATCTTTCATTTTTTTAAATATTAATTCGAAGTCTTCTCTGCCAAATATTATTAAATAGGGCAGAGATTAATTCTTAAATTATTAGTTGTTTTTTTTATAGTGTTATGAATAATAGGCTTTTAAAATCTAAAAAACAGGCAAAAATTATATAAGCCGGATTTTTTTGTATCCAAAAACGTACATTATTACTCCCCATTCAAATTGTTATTAATCAACTTTGTAGTGTCAATTACTAATTGCTTAGCGAACGTAAACGGGATCTGTAATCGCGCTAAAATATAAAATCATGCTGATTTTAAGATAATTACAGTAAGCATAAAATAATACGTTGTTTTATTTGTGTTCATAGATTCCAATCATAGAATTGGAAAAAATTTTCTGTTTCAGTATCAATAATATAATCACTATCTATTACTTATTACCTATTAATTATTTACTAACCTTTAATTTTTTACAAAATGAGAAAAAGCTTAAAATTAAGTTTGCTATTTATTATAGCATTAGCGTTTAATTCCTGTGAAAAGGAACAAGATTTAAATGAGCCACAAGCCATTAACAAAGAAGTTTTGCAAAGTACTGAGAAAGATGTGCAGCAGAGTACTAACAAAAATGCACTAGCGGCAGCTGCCGCCGCGGGTGGTGGTGCCGGAGCGACAACAATTACATTGAAAACAAATACACTCACATGTCCCGGTGGCTTGTGTACATCGTATGGTGTTTGGTCAGAAGGTGTTTACACCGTTTGGTTCCAGATGAAATTTAATTCCGGATTTTACTGGAGCAGAGGCGGTAAATGCGGATACGGTGTACTAATTGGTGATCAGAATACCGGCGGCGACCCTGGATGGGATGGAAATGGAGGTAGTGCCAGATTTATGTGGTATTGCCCAAATGGATCAAACTCAGCCAAAGGAAGCGGAGCTTATCTGCAGCCTTATGTCTATTATAAAGATCAGCCCGGACAATTTGGTAACGATTTTGGGAAAAAGTATTACATACAAGAAGGAGTAACGTATAACTGTCAGATATCTGTTAAGTTAAATACTGGCTCCAATACGAACGGATACGTCAAATATTATGTAAATGGCACGGAGATATTGAATCAAACAATTCGTTGGGTGACTAATGATTCTAAGCGAAATGTTAATGCCGTAAGTTTCCATACCTTCCGTGGTGGTAGTCAGGAATACTGGAAAGCTCCGGTAACAAGTTCTATTTCCTATCCTAGTGCATCTTGGGATGCTCAATAGCATTAATGCACTTTACAGCAATTTGGCATTAATATATAAAATCACAAGTTAGTATTGTTATTAGCTTCACATTGAAACTCCAACTGTATAATTTTTGATTTTAGATGTAGTCCTAAATCTTAAAAAAGTTTCTGACCAAAACTTTGTGTGTTTTTACAAAGATTAAAAGTGCCTTAGAACAAAAAACCTGCAAAGCTTATGATTTTGCAGGTTTTATACTTTTTCAGGTTTTGAAAAGTAAATTAAGTTAACTTTTTTGCATGTTTTTATACTTTTTGCAGGGACTATTTAAGTACAACAACGATATATCGTTGGTGGTCAATTTTAACATATTTTAAATTTAAATAAATAATTATCAATACCTTCGTAGAGCTCATTAATTCCTCAAAAAATGCTCTCAAATCAATACAGAATAATTCTGTCTCTCCTTCTACGGTTTTCATTTGGAGAAGTAAATGCATTGACCCATCGCAATAGCATGACGGGGATAGAAATAGCAGAAAAAATCTACCCTTTTTTAAAAGATGTTTAGATCTTGAACAACCTTATAGTGAACAGCAAGTAAGTAAAGCAGAGGAATCACTAAACCTAATACCTGAAAGCACAAACAAAATCAAAATTTTATTAAAAGTAAGCGACTGGTATGGAGGTTCGTATAATAATCCTCTAACATTGGGAAAAGCATTTCAATATGCAGAAGAAGCACTTAGGATAAGCCGGAGACTGCATTCTGACATTTATTCTGGTCAATGTCACTTAAAACTATCTATGTTGCAACAATTGCGAAACAACAATGCAATGATAGAATTTGAAGCCCCAATTGTAAAATATCGACATATCTTTCAGCGTTATACTAATAATATATTGTATTGAAATTTAGATGAATCAAATGAATAATGACTTTGCAACTATTCGAGACCTTATAATGCATTATATCGAGATTGATGACCTGGAGTGGGAAGGTTGCAAGGCAATGTTTACAATGCAGCATATTAAGAAAAAAGAAATTATTGTTTCCAAAGGAGAGGTCTGCCGAGGTATCTATTTTGTGGTAAAGGGTTTATTGAGGATTTACTTTATTGATCATAATGATGATGAAAAAACATTCCATTTTTCATTAGAGAATACATTTGCTACAGATTACCAGAGTTTTTTAAAAGCGATTCCTGCCGACTTTTACATTCAGGCGCTTGAAAATACAACTGTTGTACAAATTACTTATGAAACCCTGCAGTTGCTTTACTGCAATCTTCGGCAGGGAGAAAAGTTAGGAAGGCTTATTGCGGAGGATTATTTTTTTTTGATGAACGATAAAATCAGGGCATTCTACACTCAGACTCCCTTGGATCGCTACAATAGTATGAATACTGCATTTCCAAAAATACGAACCCGTGTGCCACAGCACTATATTGCATCGTACCTTAATATCAGCCCGGTTCATTTAAGCCGTCTTAAGCGTGGCGTTGAGAAATAATATCCAAAACGTAAACAAATGTTATTGCTGTTTTTTTCTTAGAAGCTTAATTTTACAGGGAAATAATTAATAGAGATTCACAGGAGTGTCAGCAGGACTATTCATAATAAGAAGTTTGTAATTGTTTTTGTTGGCAGGGCTGTGGGATTTAAACAGAATCAAAATGTTAATAGGTGATAAGATTAAAAGTGTAAGGGAATTAAAAAATTATACGCAGGAATATATAGCAGGACAGTTGGGTATAACACAGGCAGGTTACAGTAAAATTGAAAAAGGAAAAACAAGCGTGAGCCTTGATAAACTTCAGCAGCTAGCATTAATTATGGAACTCCCAATAGAGAATATAATCAATTTTGATAGCCAGCATTATTTAATTCAAAGCAGAATTGTTGAAAAAGGTACTGTTGCAAACAGCCACAACAGCTTTGAACTGGTTACAAGGCTTTATGAGGATAAGATAGCACTTTTGGAAAAGCTCCTTGGTAAAACAGATCGGGAGCTTCAGTTTTATAAAGAAAAGTGTGCAATGCGTTAATGGCAGTTTTTTTTACAATAGTAACTTTTAGTGATGAGATGCCCATTCGAACTTAAATTCGATAGTTTTTGTATTTACTAGATTTATAATTCTTCAAAAATCGATGTGCCACGATTCTGCCGCAAACTTCTAATGGCATAAATCTTTCATCCGCCTTAAGGTTTTGTGGCACAAAAGGTATTAAGTCCAATCTTAATATTCTTTGGGACTGCCTGTCGTTTTCAGGAATAAGTAATAACCCGTTTTTTATATCAGTCGTTTTATTGAAAATCAGATAACTAATTTACTGGAATCTTTTTAACTTCGTGACCTACTTTAAGTGAAATTTATTGATTTATTCTTATTTTCTATATGAATTTTAATGGAAGCTTATTGATTTTAAGGTTTGTTTTATTTTGTATAACGGTATATTTTCGTTAAATTGTATATCCAAAAAAAGATTTATGAAACATTTACCTCTATTATTAATTCTTGCCTGTATTTTTATTTCCTGTGAAAACAGAAAAGAACAGGAGCTGCTGAAGAGAGAAAAGGCTGTAATTTTAAAGGAAGAAGAATTTCAAAAAAAAGAAGCAGATTATAATGCATTACTCTCTATGCGCGACAGCATCTTTGCTTTAAAAGACACTATAAATAAGGATACTGAATTAATTACGGAATGGCCGGAATCGCTTAAAGGTTTCTGGAACAGTAAGATGCTTTGCAGAGAATCAAACTGCAGCCAGTACGTTATAGGAGATCAGCGTAATGAAGTCTGGGAATTTGTATCTGATTCTACCGGAACTTATACGAATGTTCTAAATAATAAAAAGCTGGTAAGGGTATTTAAGGCAAAATACCTGAAAGATAAAATAATGCTTGAATTTAGCAGTGACAGTGTTTCTAAAAACAGAGTGAAAATAAATGTGGTTCTTGATGATATTAAAGAAAATATTATTAAAGGCACGCAGACTATTACCGGTCAGGATAACTGTTCTGCCAGATTCGCGGTAGAACTTACACTTCCTCAAAAAAAATAATTTATGTTATTAAGTATACAACACGTCAGTCTTCCTGTTGAAGATCCAGTGCTAAAATTCCTTATCGAACTCATCATCATTTTATGTATTCCGCTTTTGCTGAATAAAATAAAAGTACCGCATCTGCTTGGCCTCATTATAGCTGGTGCCGTTATAGGTCCAAATGGATTTAACGTTCTTGCCAGAGACAGTAGCGTAGTGGTAACAGGTACTACAGGACTGCTGTACATAATGTTTCTGGCGGGGCTGGAGATAGACATGGGTGACTTTAAAAAAAATAAATGGAAGAGTATCACTTTTTCGCTGTATACCTTTATTGTGCCATTCGTCCTGGGGCTTATAGGCGGATATTATGTACTGCATTTTTCGCTTTTAACTTCGGTATTGTTTGCCAGTCTTTTTTCGTCACACACTCTTATCGTATATCCAATGGTAAGTAAACTCGGAATAGCAAAAAAACTGGCAGTAAATGTTACGGTAGGCGGAACAATGATTACAGATGTACTTTCGCTGGTAGTACTAGCTGTTGTAGTAGGTATGTCACAGGGAGAAGTAGGAACTTCGTTTTGGGTTACACTGTCTGTTTCCATGCTGATTTTTGCTTTAGTAGTTTTGCTTATTTTTCCCATCATAGCACGTTGGTTTTTTAAGAATGTAGAAGATAAGATTTCGCAGTATATTTTTGTAATTGTAATGATATACCTTGCTGCTTTACTGGCAGAATTAGCAGGAATAGAAGCTATTATTGGAGCATTTTTTGCAGGTCTTGCACTAAACAGGCTTATACCTCACACCTCATCTCTTATGAACAGGGTAGAATTCGTGGGTAATGCTATTTTTATTCCTTTTTTCCTAATTAGTGTTGGTATGCTGATTGATTTTAACGCTTTTATCCAGAGCTGGGAAACACTGGGAGTAGCTTCAATTATGCTTATTGCTTCAATAGGAGGAAAATATGCAGCAGCTATCTTAACTAAAAAGACATTTAATTTTACAGATGATGAAGGCAGGCTTATTTTCGGAATGAGCGCCGCCTCTGCAGCAGCGACACTTGCATCTGTAATGGTAGGGTATAACATTATTCTATCTGAAAATGAAGCAGGCGAGCCTCTAAGGCTTTTAAACGAACATGTCCTTAATGGCAGCATTCTACTTATCTTGGTTTCCTGTACTATTTCATCTTTTGTCTCAATGGCAAGTGCCCAGAGGATTGCCGATGCTGATAAAGAAGAAACTGCGGCGGGTACGGGTGATGAAGAAGAAAAGATTCTCCTGGCTGTAAATCACGAGCGTACCGTTGAGAAAATGGTTAATCTGGGACTTCTTATAAAAAATAAAAGTAATAAAGACAAGGTTTTTGCACTTAACGTGATTAATGAAGAAAAAAGTGAGTCGTCATCAAAAAATGCAGAGAAACTGCTGAGTGAAGCTGTAAATATGGGCGCAGCTGCGGATGTTAAAATAAATCCGATAACACGACATGACAATGATGTAATTGCGGGTATTAATAACGTGGTTAAAGAACAGAATATTACGGATCTGATCATTGGGCTTGAAGAAGAAAAAGGATTTTCACCGTCTTTTATTTATAATCTTTATAACGGTTACCTGCAAAATAAACATATCAATTTAATTATTTATCATGCGGTCCAGCCAGTGTCAACTATAAAAAAATATGTTGTTCTTATTCCTGCCGATGCGGAACGCGAACCAGGTTTTTTCCATTGTTTATTAAGAATTTGGAATATCGGAAAAAATTCGGGTGCTAAAATGAGTTTTTATGCAAACGATAAAACCCTCGATATATTGAAAAGTATTATTAAAAAGGCAAATATTGAAGCTGTTTTTAATGCTGTAACTTCCTGGCAGGAGGCTGAAAATATGGCAAGCAATCTTGAAGAAGATGAAGGGCTTATCATCCTAATGGCAGACAGGGGTATGCATTCTTATTTTCCTCAGATGAAAGAAGTACCTGAAATTTTAAATACAAAACTCTATAATAACAATTATTTATTAATTTACCCTTTCTCAAAAATTGACAATACGGTTACAGAAAAAAGATCCGTAAGTAATCTTGATGATTTTGCTGATATTGGAAAAATTATTGGTCGAATTTTTAAGTAAAAAAATAATTTAGCTTGTATTAGAAATATAAAGGCAATGACAATATATAAAAGGCTGAAGCTTTGTATTTATTCAAAAATCATTGATTTCAGTCTGTTTCTGTACGATTCTAAAATGTCTGATTTTGTAATAAAACCATAGTATTTTCCATTTTCTAACACCGGTAAAAAGACTTTATTGCTTTTTTCAAATTTGTTCATCACCGTTTCCATGCTGTCAAAGAGATGAACAGTTTGGACAGGTTTTGCCATAATATCTTTAACTTTAATATTTTTAGTTTTGAGATTATCGAAAATTACTTCCCTTATATCATTAAAATATACCAGTCCTTCAAGGTTAGTTTCTGCACTTACAACCGCAAAAATGACCTGATCAGAGTGCGCTAAAAGTTCAGCAACATTCTCAAGATCCTGGTTTGTATCTACAGTAAGGTAATCTTTTTTTACAAGATCTTCTATTTCAAGTGTGCAGAGAATATTGGTGTCTTTGTTACTGGTGAAAACATTTCCTTTTTTGGCCAGATTTTTAACATCCAGCGAGTGTTTTTCAAAACGTTTTGGAACAGCAAAACTCACAGAAGCTACAATCATAAGCGGAATCATTAAATCATATCCTCCGGTTATTTCTGCAATAAGGAAAATAGCGGTCAGTGGTGCGTGAAATAAGCCACTAAGGATTCCAGCCATACCCACGAGTGTGAAATTGCTGACAGGCAGATCTGTAATACCTGTAAGATTTAAAAATTTTCAAATAAGAATTATAGCTTGCTGGTTTTATAACATTTTCTATGTGTCTTTTATTTGTTGGGATTATTAGGCTACAAATTCTTTCTTCACGGCATTTATATGTTTCTGGTAGTTAAAGGACGAACAATTGTCATTTTGCTCACACTAAAATCGGCTTTTTACTTTCTGCCGTTTTATAAAACAACAAATTTTTTTGTAAAATCACTTCTCCAGGTATAATAACAACTTCATTTAATGCTTCCTGATTAGAGTGGTAATCAATTCATAGTATGATTTAAAATAGCTAAATGCAATAATTTTGATTTTATAAAATTTCATTGAGAGGGATTATTGTTGAATTGAGGGGACTGAATACACTATTGGCGGGTTGGCCGAAAATTGTCGAAAATAATTTTTAATTTTATCCTATGAAAAATAAAAACCAGCCCAATTTTCTGTTTTTAAGGCATTTGTCTTTTTGGCTAGTGATAATAATATATGAAATTGTAAATGAAGGGTGGAAATCTCATGATCAGTTTTCTTTGGAGCCAAAACCCGAAATGTTCAGCATTATACCCATAGCAATCCTGCTTACCTATTTTAATTTGTATGTTTTAATGCCTTTGTACTATTTCAGGGGTAAATACTTTATCTATAGTATTGCTTTGGTAATATTATTGCTTGCAGGTGGCGCACTCCAGCGATTTTGCAGTTATACAATTTGGGTTCCTTTGAGTAAAATTTATAATCCAGTGTCCTATCGCTCAGATATAAAGTATTATTGGAGTTCAATACGTATTTTAAGAAATAGTTTTTTATTTTTTCCCATAATAATTGTGGCAATGCTTCTGAAAATAATGAGAGAGGCTGTTAAAAAGGAAAAAAGGTTTCTGGAGATGGAGAAACAAAAAAAAACAGCGGAAATAAACTTGTTGAAAGCCCAGATAAATCCACATTTTTTTTTCAATACCCTAAACAGCTTATATGCGTTGACCCTTAAAAAATCTGAAAAAGCGCCGGAGCTAGTGCTGAGACTTTCGGACTTAATGCACTATATGTTATATGAAGCAAGTCATGATAAAGTTTTATTAAAAGATGAGATAAGGCATCTGGAGGGATACATTTATATTGAGAAAATGAGGTTTTCAGACCGGCTGGATCTTTCTTTTCAATATTCGGGGGATATAGAGGGAAAATCAATATTTCCATTGCTTTTGCTGCCCTTTATAGAAAATGCCTTCAAACACGGAATTGCTAATCATGCCGGTTGGATTACTATAAGTATCAACGTAATAAGTAATGAGCTATTTTTAAAAGTAGAAAATAGTTTCCAGAAAACTCAGGTCGAAAAACCGCATGGCATAGGGTTGGCGAACGTTAAACGAAGATTAGACTTGATGTATGATGAAAAGTATAAACTATTGATTCATAAGTTTGAAGATGTATTTGAAATTGAATTAAAAATTAATATATGAGAAAAATCAATTGTGTTGTTGCAGATGATGAAGAACTGGCAAGAGAAGTTATCGAAAGTTATATTGCCAAGATCGACTATCTTCATCATGTTGGCTCATGTTCAACAGGAGTTCAGATTTACAATATATTAAATACAACAACTGTAGATTTATTATTTCTGGATATACAAATGCCGGAAATTACGGGAATTGAACTGCTAAGAACATTAAAAGATCCTCCTCTTGTTATTATTACAACTGCCTACAGGGAATTTGCTATTGAAGGATATGAACTCAATGTATTGGATTACTTGCTCAAACCCATATCATTTGAACGTTTTTTAAAAGCAATAGATAAATGCATCGCCGTAAAGGAAAGTAAACACCTGCAGGCTACAAAACATATCACATCTAAAAATAGTGAAGATTCATTTATTTATGTGCGGTCAGAAAATAAAATGGTTCGAATTTTACTTCATGATATCCTTTATATCGAAGGCATAAAAGAATGTGTAAAAGTACATACAAAAGAAAAATCAGTGATAACGTATCATACCCTCAGCTATTTTGAAGAAAAGCTTTCCGTAGAGCTTTTTATCAGGGTACACAGATCATTTATTATTGCATTTGGACATATAAGCAGCTATTCAGCCAATGAAATAGAAATCAATCGACAAATTATACCTATTGGTGTAACTTATGCAAAAAGGGTTATTCAAAATCTAGAACAAAAATCATAAATATTTAGATTATGAATTGATAATCTGCAATTCATAACTCAGGCTACCTCGAAACTTGGGGTGATAGCCTCATGGCAATAAAAAAATCGCTAAAAACCGGAAAAGCGATTTCTTCAGAAATAAACTGAAATACTTTTGGGATAAGTTGTCTGTAAGATGATGATATCACCATTCATTTCGCGTAAAAAACAATCAAAAATATAAAGAATATGAAAAAAAATGAAATTAAGGTTCTACTATCATTAACGTTTCTGCTAATACATTTAGGGGTATTTGCGAGTCAAATTCAACCGCGCTGGATACAAAAACCTGTCATTTCACCTAATGGTGAGTGGATTGCCTTTGGTTATAAAGGAAATATTTTTAAGGTAAGACAAAGCGGGGGAGAGGCTATTCAATTGACAAATGACGGGTCATATAATAGCTATCCTATTTGGAGTAATAATAGTAATACTATTGCTTTTTCTTCCATCAAAAAGGGCAATTCTGATGTATATATCATGAACTCTTCAGGTAAGAATGTAATTCGTCTGACGTACAATTCAAGTAGCGATATTCCTTACTACTTTTCAGAAAACGACGATAAAATATATTTTGGAAGTTCTAGAAATGATGTTTTTACTTCATTGCGTTTTCCATACAGGGATCTTTTTAAAAAGCTCTATCAGGTAGCTGTAAAAGGTGGCAACAGTCAATTAGTTAATAGTGCAGGTATGGAATTTGCCCATTATAATAAAGCAAATGATGCCATTATATTTCAGGATAATAAAGGCAGTATTGAAGATCCTTTCAGGAAGCACGCTGTATCTTCTATAACAAGGGATATTTGGGTGTATCGATTAAAAACGAACTCTTACATTAAAGTTTCAAATTTTAAAGGTGAGGATCGCGAACCTCTCTGGGGAAGAGATAATGATATTTATTACCTGAGTGAAAAGAACGGTTCACAAAATCTTTACAAATCATCTTTGACTGATCCCTCTAAAATGATCCAGCTCACAAATTTTGAAAAACATCCTGTGCGCAGCATTTCGAAGGATGTTAATGGCAAATTTGCCTTTACTTATAATGGCGACATATACACATTAGAAGAAGGAAAGCAACCTGTAAAATTAGCTTTTACACTAAATGATGATTCAAATGATATTGTTACTCCAATTACGGTCGAAACAGCATCTGATGACATGGATGTTTCAGCAGATGGAAAACAGTTTGCTTTTGTTTCTCGTGGTGATGTATATGTTACATCTGAGGATGGTTTACTAACCAAAAAAATTACAAATACTCCGTATCAGGAAAAAATGATTCAGTTTAGTCCTGATGGTCGTAAATTGCTGTTTTCGGTGGAGAAAAACGGATCCTGGGATATAGATCAGATCAGTATTACCGATGGGAGTCAGCCTTATTTTTACTTAGCGAATAATCTCGCAAGGGAGACTATTATGGGAAGTAGCAAGGATGAGTTTCAGGGCATATACTCCCCGGACGGAAATAAAATAGCATATCTTGAAGAACGCTCTGTTCTAAAAACGTATGATCTGATTTCTAAACAATTCAACACTATACTACCAGCAGGTATTAATTATTCTCAAAGTGATGGAGATCAGTATTTTGCCTGGTCGCCTGATAGTAAGTATCTTATAGTACAAGGTAATAGCCTTCTTCTTGTTAAAGATGAGCAAGCAGCAAAAAATTTCATCATCAGTCAGGGTCCGTTTAAAAGTAAAATGCCACATTGGGGAATTAGTGGTAAAGTAATGTATAGTTTGTCACCACTAAAGGGTTTAACAAATTTTACCCATACAGAGAGCCAATATGATATTGTTAAAACTTATTTTGATAACGAGACCTGGTATAATGATAGGTTTAAAAGAGGTCAATCTCTTACTATTACTCCGTTGAAAATAGATCTGACCAACGAACAATTTAATTCTAAAACAATAACAAATGCTCCGGCTTCAATTTTAGATATTGCAATTTCAAATGATGAAAAAAAGATGTACTTTCTTGCACGTTATTATGATAATTATGACTTGTACACTTTAGATACTGAATCAGGGAAGATAACCCTTTTTGCTGCCATAAATGCTCAAAATCCAAAAATGAAAATGAGTCAGGACGGAAGCAGTATTTATTTAGTTGTTGATGGAGATAAAGTTAAACATATTAGTACAGCAGACGCAAAGGTAAATGACCTTGCCATAAAAATTGAAACAAATGCCAACGAGACACAGGAGCGAGCTTATATGTTGGATCATATTTACAATGTTACGAAAGATAAATTTTCGGATCCAAAATTAAATGGCGTAGACTTTGATTTTTACTATTCCGCTTATAAAGAATTTTTACCTTTTATCAATAATGGTTATGATTTTCAAATGCTCTTAAAAGAGTTTTTAGGAGAACTAAATAATTCTCATTTAATCCCCCGCTACGGACCCAATATTACAGATAGAGATGCTACTGCAACATTAGGATTGTTTTATGATGAATCGAGAAGTAGTGATGGATTATTAGTAAAAGAAATTATTGCCGAAGGTCCATTTGATAACGGAATAACACAATTAAAAGCAGGAATGATTATCGATAAAATAGACGGTAACGCAGTTACTCAAAAAGAAGATTGGTCTCAGTTTTTAAACAATAAAGCCGGGAAATTAATTAAGATTGATTTTCATAATACTAAGACAGGCTTGAAATATCAGGAAGATATCAAACCAATTGATTCGAACCGTGAAAAAAATGTCTTACTGTATAAGCGCTGGATAAAAAAAATGGAACACTTGACAGATAGTCTGTCAGGAGGTAAAATTGGATATATTCATGTAAGTCAAATGGGAGAGAAACCATTCAGGGAAATTTATGATAAAGCATTAGGTAGTTTAGCAGGAAAAAAAGCTTTGCTTGTGGATACCAGATATAATACCGGTGGAAGCCTGACGGGAGATTTGGTTACATTTTTATCAGGAAAAGTATATCTCACAGAAAGAGGGAACGGTATGGTAAATGACACTAAGTGGCCTGAAAACAAATGGAATAAGCCTAGTTGTGTGGTCATGAACGAGACTAATTATTCAGATGCTTCCATCTTTCCTTATGTCTATAAACATCTTAAAATAGGCAAATTGATAGGAATGCCCGTTCCCGGAACCGGAACAGGCACAACCTGGGAAGATCAGATTAATCCTGAAATATATGTTGGTATTCCTGACAGGGCTGTATATACAACAGAAGAAAAGCGCCGACTGGAAAATTATCAAATTGAGCCGGATATCCTTGTAAATAATGATTATGAGAAAATTTTAATGGGCAATGACCAGCAAATTGAGGCTGCTGTTAAGGAACTACTGAAGGATCTTTCTCAAAATAATTGATTTATTAGAGATTCCAAAATAATTAATTTGTTTTGAATATATAAAGTAAAAATATAGATTAAAAAAAAATCCAAACCTTTAAAGTGTAATTTAGAGGCTTGGATTTTCTGGTATATGGGAGGATCAAATTAACGAGAAATTTTTTTTGGTAGCTGAATGTTTTATCAATGAAGTACTTTAAGCTCATCTTGCCACTCTACAGTCCAATTCAATAAAGCCATCAAAGGATCGGCAGTACTTTTGCCAAATTCCGTAAGCCAATATTCCACCTTTGGAGGAACCTCGGGATATATTTTTTTATCCACCATTTTGCATTTTATCAAAAGTTTTAAAGTCTGATTAAGCATTTTAGGAGATATGCCCTCGATTTCTCGTTGCAAGTCGCTATTTCGTTTTGTACCATTGATAAGACTCCCCATAATCATTAACGTCCACTTATTGCTCATGATGTTATAAAACACGTAGAGCGAGCAAAAATGTTCTTCAAAAGAACTGTCTGATAATGCTTTTTGTAAATTTTTAAAATTTTCATTTTTTTTCTCTTCCTTCATCCTTTTGTTTATTCATTTATAACCTGCAGGTGCCTATATAACAAAGAAGTACCCTCTTGCAAAGGTATAATATTGTGTCTAATTTTGAGTAAGATTTTAAGATACAAAATCATTTTTAAGAGAAAAATATTTATAAAAAAAAGAGAAAATATGAAGATTTTAATGTTTGGCAGAGGAGTTATTTCTACACAATATGGATGGGCTTTTGAGAAGGCAGGACACGACGTAACTTTTTATATAAGAAAAGAGAGTGCAAGGGGAAACCATCCTGATGTTTTGGTAAAAATTCTTGATGCACGAAAAAAACTTGCCGGTGTAATGAATGAAGAAGTATGGAAAACAAAATTAATTAATGATATTCCTGAGCACCACGACTTTGACCTGATTATTGTTAGTGTACAGCATTATCAGTTTGCAAAAGCGGCCAATTTTCTTTTACCAAAAATAGGCAAGGCGACAGTACTTATTTTTAATAATTTCTGGACAGATCCGTTGCAGGAAACAGCTCTTTTTCCTAAAGAACAATTGGCATGGGGGTTTTCCTCTTGCCGGCGGTGGTTTTGATGCTGATGGCGTCCTGAATGGTGCGATTTTAAGCGACGTTCATTTTGGAACTTTTGGCACCATTCCAAGCAATAGAGAACTGGCTGTAAGGGAGCTTTTTATACAGACTGGTTTTAAGATAAAAGAACATTCGGATTTTAAAGGCTGGTTATGGATACATTTTATTATAGATGCCGGTTTTTTCTCTAAAGTGCTGGAGGTGGGTTCTGTCGAGAAAGTTTTTAGTTCAAATAAACACTTAAAAGAGGTTATGCTTCGGGTTCGTGAGTTACTGCCACTGGTAGAAAAAAGAGGTATTAACCTATCCACCAATTTGCAGGATATAAAAATGTACTTGCGACCTGTCTGGATAGGAAGTTTAATGGTGCGTTTTCTACTAAAAATAAGCCCGCCGTTTGCCACTATGGTCTACAGTCACAATAATCCTGAAGAGGCTAAATCGTATGGTCAGGATGTCCTGAAAGTAGCCAAAGAACTCAACTTTAAATTACCTCGTCTGGGAATATAACTGCAAAGAATTTGAAATGTAGCAGATATTTAACAACTTTTTTATAAGCGGTCAAACGTTATAGAAAAAACGGATTGTATTTGAAATCTCCAGCCAGGATAGAACACTGCTAATTAAGGCTAAATATTGAGGTAGGTAAAAAGAAGCAATTTGTACTATTAAAACAAAGTCACTCTAAAACATTAGTATAGAGTGACTTTTTTGCTTTAAGTTTTAGACAAATATGACGCACAAGCCTGTTAAAAACTTATAGATATTTAAATATCTAACTCTTGTGCGTCAGCAAAATTTGCTTTAAGCTCTTCTGGTATATACGGTCTGCCTCCGGTCGCTGGAATACAAGTTCCTGTAAATACTCCTGAAGCCATTACTTTTCCATTTTTCACTATTGATTGTTTGAAATGAAGGCGCGGTAAACCTTTAGCATCGGTAAAAACGGCACAGGTAACATCAAAATTGTCATTCCTTTTCAGCGATCTGATAAACTTGATGCTGTACTCAGATAAAACCATAAAAACACCCTGTTCTGCCTGTTGTACAAAATCGAAACCAAGAACTTCTTTAATGTAGGCATGACGGCATTCCTCCATATAAAAAGGATAATACAAACCATCCATAATTTCCTGTACATCTATATGCTCGTCTGCAGCAGTGTAATTTTTTGAATATTCCATAATATTGTAAATTAAAATTTGATATTTATTAAAAAGGATTTATTGGGTTTTTATTGTGTCAGGCTGTATATTCTTATTCGCTATGTTTCAAGTGTTTCGAGTGTCTGTTCACGCAATTAGTAAACATTTCGTGATAGAGGTTTTTATGGTCATTAAAAATTTATAAATTTACTATTTCCATTATTTTCAATCTTGAACACCAAGCGGCTTATCAGTTCAAGTTTAAATAGTTATTTCGTAAATTTATTATTTAACAACTTGTCAATACTAATGGTTCCTGGGCCATATAGAAATATCATAAGTGTTATTGCCAAATACACTGCAACTAACTCTCCGTGCACCTCTGTTATTTGTAATTTATGAAACAGCACTAATGCAATAAGTAAGTTAATTGACAAAACAAAGGCACTTATTCTGGTAAACAAACCAAAAATGAGTAGAATCGAGCAAATACCATCTGCTAAAAGGGCAAAAATTAAACTGGGAAATTGACCTATACCAACAGGATCAGGAAAAATCGAGAGCATATGATTAAAAGTAAGTATCTTTTCAATTCCATGATTGATAAAAATTAGTGATCCCACAGTAATTCTTAAAAAGAATAAAACCAAGTCTACAGAAATGAAAGGTTGGGTGAGTTGTTTTATTTTAAACATTTGATTAAAATTTTGAGGTTAAAAATTCCAGATTTGATTTTTCAATCTTTACTATTCTAATAGTTAGTTATCTATTTTTAAAATTTTCCATTTTGATTTTTCCAATTTTCTTTTAATGGAATTTCTTCAATAGTATCCCAATGCTCTGCAATTTTTCCATTTTCTACTCTGTACAGGTCATAAAAAGAATCGTGTTTTCCTGCAAGATGTCCTTCGCTAACAATTAAAACAAAATTACCTTCGCCTAAAACTTTATGGATTTTGTCATATTTCATGGTAATTCCCTGTTTCGCCCATTTTTCTAACGTTTTTCCTAATCCTGACAATTGATCCGGAACATTAGGATTATGCTGAATGTAGTTATCTCCGTCAAAGTAACCTGATAATTTTTCCATTTTTCCGTTTATTAAAATGTCGGTAATGAAGTTTTTAACCACGGTTTTGTTTGCTTCTGTTTTGTCAAGGTCTTTGATTTGGGTCGTACCGTCAATCATAGTATGTCCACTTGGGTTAGGACCTGCTGTTTGTTGCAGATTGTCCCAATGTTCTACAATTTTGCCATTCTCAAAGCGAAAAATATCAAATCCAATTTTGGGTCCGAAAAAAATGTAATCTGTTTGGGTAAAAACAAAATTACCATCTTCAAATGAACGAACGGTATTTACTTTCGCAGAGTTTGGCGGCAAGGATTTCATCAAAGCGCCAAAACCAGCCAGTCCGTCCGCGGCATTTAAATTATGTTGAATGTATTTGTTGGGATTAATAAATCCTACAGGCTCTTTTTCTCCCGTCTCAATTGATTTTAATAGGCTGACTACCTTTTCTCTGTTACTCATTTTATCTGAATTCAGAGATTTTAAAACCGGATAAATTTCTTTGTAAGAAGATAAACTTATTAGTAAAATTAAGGCTGTGCCTACGATTGTTATTTTCATTTTTATAGATTTAAAATTCAATACAAAAGTGCCCTGTTTTTCAATCAAAGGAAAGGTAGAAAAAAGCGTTTAAATGATACTTTTACGCCAAAACGATTTTTTCCCTGAATTCGATTGGGGTAAGTTTCGCATGTTTTTTAAAGTATTTAATAAAATAAGTGGGCTCTTCAAATCCCAGACTATAACCAATTTCTTTAACGCTTTGTCTTGTGTGTGCCAAAATTCTCTTGGCTTCCAGCATAATTCTGTCATCAATCATTTCTTTTGGTGTTTTGCCTAAAACCTTTGTAGTGGCCTGATTGAATCGTTTTTCTGTGATGTTTATCTGTTTGGCATAATAATTCACCTGTTTTTTATTTTTATATGTTTCTTCCAGAAATTTTTTAAACAGCATTACATAATCAAAGTCAGCATCTTTTTTAATCTCTGAGAAATTTTGCGTGCGTCTTTCTCTTTCTGAATGCAACAAGAAATTATGCAGCAGATTTTGTAAAATATCAGCCTGGAAATGGTCTTTTGAGTTGTTTAATTCTTTTTGCATCTGATCCAGTAATTCTCCAAATAGTGTAGCATTGTTTTGAAGACTGACTGGAAAATTTGAAAATAAATCGTTGAACAAAATACTATTTTGTAAAAACGTAGTGTTGCTTTCTGTACTACAAAAAAATCGCTCAGTAAATAAGATAGCTTTCCCGGCAACATCCGTTTGATTGTCAAAACGATGTACAATATCTTTGTTCAGGAATAGTAACGAGTTGGGATTTATTTGTATCGGATTAAAGTCAACCAAATGTGTAGGACTGCCATTTTGAAACCAGATTATATGATAAAAATCTGTTCGGTGAATCACCGTTAGTTTATCTCTAAATTCTGTATATAAATCGGCTAAATCCACAATTTCAAATTCTACCGAAAGTTCTCTTTTAAGACCATATTTTATAATGTCTGTTGTATTTTTAAGCGTATCGCTACAATTACGGCTAATCGTTTTAGATTTGGGACTTTTAGATACTTGCAATACGTTATCCTTGACTTCTTGTAAATTTGTCATATCGGTAAATTTGGTAAAACTCTCTTAGTTCACTTTTTAATTTGTCTTCATCCACCAGTCTCGCAGTTGCTTTTGCTCAATGGTTGGATTTTCAATTTCAGTAAGAATATATTTTTGAGGATCTTCGGTAGCAAATGCCTTCGAAGAAAGTATAACTTCATTACATGTATCGTTATGTGCTGAAAGCAATATAAAATTGATCTCAGTTTACAATGTATTGATCTGGAAACTTTCTCTTTAAGTAAATGCCACTGTAACAATAGTGTTAATCTGGTGCATAAAAGTAATAAAGCTTTTTGTTATAAATAAGTGATTTTTAAACATAATAAGAGGGCTCTAATGATCTGTATTTCAACACGAAATGCAATGCAGGAATGAAATGTAAATAATTATTTTTTAAACTATTACATGAAAATGTCATTAAAACTTCAGCAAATTATAATTATTTTGTGTGAAGTGTAAGTTAGCTGACATTTCCCTTTTTTATAGTACCATAGTTTTACACACTCAAAGATGTAAAAAGATTAAATTCATGAAATATTTCTTTTATTTTTTAAGTAACTTCATTCCTGTTGAGAATGCGCAGAACGTGATTGTCAAATTTGTAAATAGTATAGATTCTTTTATTAACTCAAAAAACAATCCCGAATTCTTACTATTATAAGGGACAGTAGTAGCGTAACTCAATTAAAAATCAAATATAGAAAACAATGTGTACAGTAAGTTTTGTAAATAATAACGGAATTGTAATTATTACATCAAACCGGGATGAAAAAGTAGCTCGTCCCAGTGCAATTGAGCCAAGAAATTATGGTCACCACGGGAAAATGATATTATATCCAAAAGATCCAAAAGCCGGCGGAACCTGGTTTGCAATTGATGAAAACGGATCTGTACTGGTTTTATTAAATGGCGGAATTACAAAACACATTCCGGTATTGCCTTATCGAAAAAGCCGCGGATTAATAGCCTTGGATATTTTATCAAATGGTTCACCAAAGAGTTTCTGGAAACAAATTGACCTGGACAATATCGAGCCGTTTACGCTGGTTTTGTATCAGGAAAAAAAATTGTATCAGTTGATCTGGGACGGCTTTGAAAAGAGTGCAACAAAATTAGATGAATCTCAAAACTATATCTGGTCATCGGTTACTTTGTATCCTGATAAAATTAGAAAGAAGCGATCAGATTGGTTTTTTAATTTTTTAAAAGAGGCAGATCAAATTTCAGCTTCAGAGATGCTTGATTTTCATAGAAACACACACAGCGATGATTCTCAAAACGGCCTCATTATAAATAGAGAAGATATCCTGAAAACGCTTAGCGTAACACAAACGGTGATTGAGCAAAACAGATGTGTCATGAAATATTATGATTTAGTAAAAACAGAAGATTTTTCAACTTCGTTTATTCGAATTTAAAACAGGCTTATATGAAACTATTTTTTCACAAAGTAACTAATTGGGAGTACTGGCCCTTTCAGGTTTTATATCTTCCCATCTATTTCCTTTGGGCTTATTATGCGATAAGAGCCAGATCTGTTTTTTTCTTTAACGCCTCTAATCCAAAAATTAAAAATGGCGGCTTTATTATGGAAAGTAAAAAACAAATCTATGATTTACTTCCTGTAAAGTGTTATCCAAAAACGATATTGATTCCGGAGAATTCTCCCTTAAACATTATAGTCGATCAACTAGTCGACAAACAAATTTATTTTCCGGTAATAGCTAAACCTGATATTGGTTTGCGTGGTTCTGGTGTAAAGAAAATAAAAACCATTGCAGAACTTAAAAAATATGCCGAAAAAGCAAACTTTGACTTCCTGGTGCAGGACCTGATTGAGTTTAAAAACGAAGTTGGCATTTTTTATGTACGCCATCCGCTTGAAGAAAGTGGTAAAATTACCGGAATTGTGTGCAAAGAATTTCTAATTGTAACAGGCGACGGCAAATCAACCATTGAAGAGTTAATTAAAAAGACGCCACGGTTCCAACTTCAGTTTGATGTTTTAAAAGAAGAATATGGAACTCAGTTGAACCAAATTCTGCAGAAAGACGAAACGCTGAATTTAGTTCCGTTTGGAAACCACGCCCGAGGCGCAAAATTTCTGGATGGAAGTCATTTGATTACTCCAAAATTAACTATGATGATTAATGAAATTGCAAGTCAGATTCCGGAGTTCTATTTTGGGCGTTTTGATATCATGTACAATACTTTTGAAGAATTAGAACAGGGAGTAAACTTTCAAATTGTAGAGCTTAACGGAGCAGCAAGTGAACCAACACATATTTATGATCCCAAACATTCGGTTTGGTTTGCCTGGAAAGAACTGGCAAGACATATTACGTATATGTATGAAATAAGTGTTGAAAACCATAAAAAAGGTGTGCCTTATTTAGATTATAAAGTCGGGATGCGTGAATATAGAATGCATGTGGCGCAAAACAATAAAATTTTGAACTTTTAAGAAATGAAAAGCTTAAAAAATATCTCGGTTGGATTTCTGGTAAGTTTTCTGGGATCAATTCCACTGGGATATTTAAACTTAGTGGGATTAGAAATTTATACAAAATCAGGGCTTCATAATTTGCTTTTCTTTTTATCAGGAGTTGTTTTTGTAGAAAGCTTTGTCATTTATTTTACGTTGCTTTTTGCCAGTCAGCTCGTAAAGAATAAAAAATTAATGAAGGTAATTGACTTATTTTCAGTTATATTTATGTTTGTTTTAGCTTTTCTTTTTTATTTTAATTTCAATGATACAGCAAAAGCTACAAACAATTTGAATAAATATTTAATGTACTCGCCCTTTATAATTGGTCTGTTTTTAAATTGTTTAAATTTCTTACAAGTTCCTTTTTGGACGAGCTGGAATTTATATTTGCTTAAAGCAAAGTATATTACAATAGAAAAAGAATTTAAATATTATTATATCGCAGGAACTTTGATTGGTGTTTTTTTAGGAATGTTTAGTTTAATTGTAGTTTTACAGAGACTTTTCGAAAAAACAAATCAATTTTCAAAGTATGTAATGCCTATTCTGGTTCCGTTATTTTTTATTGTTTTGGGAAGTATTCAGGTGATTAAAGTGTATAGAAAGTATTTTAAACCTCAATTTTAGAAATTTAAAGTTCAAAGCTAATAACGGCTTTATTTTGAGAACGTTATTTTTCTTTCCATTAAATTTATACCATTTTACCGGTTATTTTAGTTGTATTTACAATTTTAACCAACGTGTTTGACCTGCAATATTGCTAATTAGAGTTGATACAATTTCAGGAACTCTAAGGTTAAAAACTTTATCGTGAATTTTTTTATATTTGGATAGTAAATAAATTTTATTATGTACGACGAGATCAAATACTGGTATCTAAGAGACCATAAGCTTTTTAGTGTTTTAAGCTTTTCGCAAATCAAACAGTTATGCATTATAACATGCTTTAAAAAAGCAAAAAAAGGGGAAATAATTTATTTTTCGTCTACTGATGTGCCTCGAATTTTTTTACTCAAAACCGGAAATATCAAGATTGTTTCTGTGGATGAAGATGGCTCAGAAACCATTAAAGATATCATACAAAAAGGAGATTTATTTGGCGAATTAGATTTGGTTAACGACATGAATTCAAATGAACATGCAGTTGCCATCACAAATGAAGTGAGCATCTGTAGTTTTATGCTGTCGGATTTTGAAAATTTACTCTTGCAAAATCCAAATTTGGCACTTTCTTATACCAAGTTTGTGGGATTAAAAATGAAAAAAGTAAAAAATAATTATTCTAATTTAATATCTAAAGATGCCAGAACGCGACTAATTGAATTTATAAAAGATTGGGCTGAAAAAGAAGGATTAAAAAAAGATAATTCTTACACTATTGAAAACTATCTTACCCAAGCTGATATTGCCCAGGTTATTTGTACTTCAAGGCAAACAGCCACCCAATTACTCAATGATCTAGAAAATGAAGGCTTAATTCATTATAACCGTAAAGAATTAATAATTAGTGATATTTCAAAATTTAAATAAAATAAAATTGAAAATTCATTTTTAAAACTGTCTGATACACATGCTAATAATTCAAGCATTAGCATATTAAGTTTTAAAAAAAGCATTACAAATAAAATAAAGCAAACCTTCTGATTTTGATAAGTGGCTGACAAATCCATTTTTAAAGACGAACTATTTTTACAGAATATAAAAATTCAAAAGTAGATCCAATGGAAACCATCTTAAAAAACAAAAAAATTCTAATTACAGCGGGTCCAACGCGCGAATACTTGGATCCTGTTCGATTTATATCTAATGAAAGCAGCGGAAAAATGGGTTATGCAATCGCAGAAGCTTTGCATGAAATGGGTGCAGATGTACTCCTGGTAAGTGGTCCGGTTTGCATCACCTCATCATTTCCAAAACATAAAATCGTTTCTGTTGTAAGTGCCAGTCAAATGTATGAAGCCTGTAAAACGAATTTTGAGCATATTGATATAGCCATTTTCTGTGCAGCGGTTGCGGACTACACGCCAAAAATTACTTCGGATATTAAAATCAAGAAAATCGAAAATGAAGCGACAGTAGAACTTAAAAAAAATATCGATATCGCCTTAGAATTCGGGAAAGTAAAAAGACAAGATCAAAAATCAATTGGCTTTGCACTTGAAACAAACAATATCCGCGAAAATGCCATCGGCAAACTCAAAAAGAAAAATTTTGATTTAGTAGTGATCAATTCGCCTACTGTCAATGAAGGTTTTGGATATGATACGAATAAAATAACTATTGTAGATAAGGAATTATCGGTAGTAAATTTTCCCTTAAAAAATAAAAAAGATGTTGCTTTTGATATTATAGCTCTGCTTAAAGAGAGTTTTAAAACTATTGTAGTAGAAAATAATTATATGGTGTGATTATTTTGGTTAGTGATGACCACGGCAATTATCCGGCACTGCGTTACTTTTCCCATTTTGCTATTAAACTTGATCCTTATGAAACAGTCCTTTTTGGTAGTTGTATTTTTAATTTTATTGGTTAGTACTATTGCTCAGGCGCAGGAAATTGTGAAAAGCTTTTCAGCGAGTACGTTGGGTAATCGGGAATTGAATAGTCTAAAAGTAAATTATGGTATAAACAAAATTATTCCGGCAGTATACGAAACTCAAATTCTAATAGCGCTTTCCTATTTTCCGGAACTTAAAAATACCAATATTGAATTTAGATTAAAGAAAACCAATACGCCACTCTCGTCAAAGCCAACTTTACCCGGACTGTTACAGTCGGCAAAAAATAGAAAATATATCATAACAATTAGCGAAGAAACAAATCCCGGATTGGAGCCAATATTGTTTAAAAAGTTAAATTTTAATGCTCAGGTTGGTGTTTTAGGTCACGAACTTTCTCATGTTTCAGATTATTTAACCAAAGGCTTTAGTAAAATGATGAACTTGTTATTAATCGAAATCTTTTCTAAAAAGCAAGTCGATCAATTTGAATCCAGAACAGATCATATTTGTATTAACCACGGTTTAGGTTTTCAATTATTAGATTGGAGCAAATCCGTTCGGGAAAACCTGAAAATCGATTATTGGAGAGGTGCTGATAATCTGAAACACAAAACTAGCGATGAACGCTATCTTAATCCGGAAACTATTATTCAGATAATGAAACAAAATCAACTTTATCATAAAACTCTAAATTATAATTAATTAAATTCAGATTATTTAATACTGTTTGTCTGTTAGACGACATTTAGCGTTTTCATTCTGTTTTACTTTTGCTTTATCAATAGCGACACTTTAAGCATTAACTACTATGAAAAAACAAATTTTAATTTTAATGCTGTCTGTACTATCAGCGGCATCTTTTGCGCAAACTTCAAAAAGTGCGAAACCTATTAATACACAAAACAGCATAGCCATACAAGGGTATGATCCAGTTGCTTATTTTGAAAATGGTAAGGCCACTAAAGGCAACAAAGAATTTGCTGCTACTTACGAGGATGCCATTTATTATTTTTCTACAGAGAATAATAAAGTAACTTTTTTAAAAAATCCATCTCAATATGTACCGCAATTTGGTGGGTATTGTGCTTACGGAATGTCAGAAGGTCACGAAGCATCAATTCAACCCGAAGCGTTTACAATTGTAGACAACAAATTATATTTAAACAATAGTTTAAAGGTAAAAGAATTATGGGTTAAAGATCAGGCAAGCAGAATTCAAAAAGCCAATGAAAATTGGTACAATAAAAAATAACTATTAGTATTTATCACGATGAAAAAATTAATATTAGTACTATTCACCACACTTTTAACTGCCACTGCATTTGCTCAGACAGCGGTAAAAAGAGCCGCCGAATTCAATCTTGAAAACAAGGTAGCCATTCAGGGATATGATCCGGTAACTTATTTTACACAAAAGAAAGCGGTAAAAGGAAAAACATCAATAACAGCTGCTTATGATGGTGTTACTTACAATTTTGCAACACAGGCAGACAAAGATTTGTTTCTAAAAAATCCTGCACAATACGAACCGCAATATGGCGGGTGGTGTTCTTATGCTATGGGTGCAACAGGTGAGAAAGTTGAGGTTAACCCGGAAACATTCAAAATTGTTGATGGTAAACTAAACCTTTTTTATAATGCTTATTTTAATAATACATTAAAATCGTGGAACAAAGACGAAACTAAACTGAAAGCAAAAGCAGATAATAACTGGAAAAAAATAATTAAATAATCAGATGCAGACCCACTTTTTGACCTGGATAATTAAACTCACAGCAGTTTTTATCCTACTGCAAACACTCTATTTTAAATTTACCGGAGCAGAAGAAAGCATTTATATTTTTCAAACCCTGGGAATAGAACCTTTTGGGAGAATAGGTTCCGGTGTTATTGAGCTAATGGCTTCGATCCTGATTCTGGTTCCAAGAACAACTTTATTAGGTGCATTACTAGCATCAGGAACTATGGCTGGCGCAATTGTGTCCCATTTATTTGTTCTGGGTATAGAAGTTAAAAATGATGGCGGGCTTTTATTTATTCTTGCTTTAATAACATTTGCGTGCAGCTTATATTTAATTGTGATCAACAGGAATCAACTACAGAACTTGCTAAAATTCAAAATCTAATTTTATGATTATTCAATCTATCAACTATTGTCTGCTTCAGGTAAATAGGCTTCTGAGTCAAATTGATGATAAAGATTATGTGATGCCGTGTTCAGAATTGAGCAATTCCAGTATTGGCGAACATATACGACATATTATAGAAATGTTTCAGTGCGTTATTAATGAATATGATTCTGGAATAGTGAATTATGATAAAAGAGAACGCAATAAATTAATTGAAACGAACAGCTGTTTTGCGATTACTCAAATTGATTTAATACTTAGCACTATAGACAAACCCAATAAAGATTTCTTGCTGCAACAAAATGGGATCAATGAAATCATCAGTATCGATACTAATTATTATCGTGAATTGCTATATAATTTAGAACATTGCATTCATCATCAGGCATTGATAAAAATTGGATTATCACTCAATTTTAAATACGCGGTCGATGAAAATTTTGGTGTAGCATTCTCCACTATCGAATACAGAAATAAAAACAATTAATTGTTTTATGTCTAATTGCTTAGTGTAACAAAAAGGGGCACTTTTTAGAGGTTTAATGATCATATAATTGTTGTTTTTCTAAAAGAAGTGAACAGAAAAGAAATTAACAGAAATGAAAAATGCATAACAGCAAAGAGGAGAATCTTTTTTAAAAAATTCTCCTCTTTATTTTAACTATAAAAAACTAGTTGTTTACCACAGCTGTAACTTCAATTTCAATGAAAATATCAGCTCTAAATAAACCTTTCACTTCTAAAAGTGTGCTTGCTGGTGGCGTTTCAAGATTAATGTATTGATCTCTCGCTTCTCTGTAATCAGCAATTTTTGAAATATCTGTTATGAAAATCCCAAGTTTTACAATGTCATTTAAACTTGCATTGCAACTTTCTAAAATGGCCTTGACATTTTCGAAAATTTGAACTGTCTGACTTTTTACATCATTACCTGTTAATTCTCCTTTTTGGTTAAGCGGAATTTGTCCGGACAGTAACAACATTTTTTGATTTCCCAGCGGAATTTCTACAACCTGAGATAAACCTTTTATCTGGAATACTTTTTCTGAATTTTTAAACTCTATCATATCTTAATTATTTATTAATGTAAAGTTCCGTTTTTAATCCATCAATGATTTTGCTAAAACTTCCATATTTAATGACTATTTCTTTCAGTGTAATTTTGAAAGTAATTAAGCTTTAGGTAGCTAACAATTTTATATTTTTGTAAAAATGAATATCCATGCATGTTTTCAAAGAAGAAGAAAAGAATTTATATCCCGGAACACATATTATCTTATCATCGGATAAAATTGGAAAAACAGAAATTTGCCGACAACAACACAAAACTCCGTTCCATAAAACGAACATGCTAAAGGAACATTTTTTATTATTTGCCCTGGAAGGAACAAATGAATTACAAATAGGCAATCAGTTCATTTCTTTAAAAAAGGGAGAAATGTTACTGTTGAAAAAGGCAACGTACGTAGAGATTGTGAAGAGAGGCGAAGCAGAAGACAATTTTATGTACGAAAGTGTTTCCTTCTCTCTCAAAAAAGATATAATCCTTGATTTTATTAAATTAATAGAAATGGATAATTATCATCATGATAAAATAGTAGATAAGAAAATTTTGGTTCATTCTTACGGAATACGGTTACAAACCTTTTTAGACTCATTAAAACCATATTTTGATGAGACTGAAAAGATAAAAACAGGTTTATATAAGCTTAAAATCCTGGAACTGCTTTATGACCTTTCAGACGAAAATCCAGTATTTTTACAGCAACTGGTGAATCTGAATCGCATTGAAACCCGCGATTTAATGACCGTTGTAGAAACGAATTATCTTAAGCCATATACACTCGAAGAATTAGCTTATAAATCAGGGCGAAGTTTGTCCGGTTTTCGCCGTGAATTTGAATCCTTATTCCAAACTACACCTGCAAAATGGATTCAGGAAAAACGATTACAAAAAGCTAAAGAATTAATTTTTTCTACGCAATTAACTATTTCAGATATTTGTAATGAAGTAGGTTATGAAAATGTTTCCCATTTCTCACGTTTGTATAAAAGTCATTTTGGCTATAATCCCAGCGAAACGAAAAGTCGTTTAAATTAGCAGAAATGGCATTTTTCCTTTTCATTGGGAATAATCCCATTCTTCGTATTTTGCACAGTTATTCTAATATAAAAATTTTCATTAAGCCTATTGCTCATTAATTACCATCTCTAAAGTTTTTGACACTTTCATCAGTTAAGGTTATAAAATCTAATTTTCCTTCGCATTGGTCCCCTAACGGTGCTTGTATTCCAAATCCAACTTTTACAGTGGGAGCTAAGTCTAATCCAAAACAACGAACAAATCTCCACTTGTCTCCATTAAGTGAATAATGAAGTCCCCATAAGTCTCCTTTACGGGTGATTCGTAACCAGCATTTGTTTGATGGGATTAATTCACCATTGGCATCGTCAGACCAATTGTCTGTGATTACTGATACAACATTATACGTTGCATCAACGCCAAGCTCAACGGCTAATTTTATCCATCGGGTTTCACTTTCTCTCACCATTAAAAAAGCTGCATCGTAGTCAAAGTTTCCTTTTGTTTCCACTTCTGCTTTGATGGTAAAATCGCCGGTTTTTTCGATATAAAAAAATGAAGCGGTATCTTTAATATATTCTTTGTACTTACAAATGAAATCAGTTTTAGCATTTGCTACAAGTTGAAACCCAGTGTCTGTATCAGTGATTTTGCAGGCATTCAGACTGCTGTTAAAAGTATTGGTCATATAATTTTTTAATTTGTGTTATTTGAAGTTTAAAGGCAACGTTTAATCCGGTAAATTTGTTATTGAAAGGCCATTATTTATGGTGAAAAAGCTTGCAAACTATGTGAAAAGATACAAAATAGATTAGCGCAAGCCTATTGTATTTATCAGCAATAACGATTCATGCAGAAATTGCAAAGAAATAAAAGAATTCTAAATTTCTTGGAATTCATAATTAAAAAACCTGAAGTTGGCAAACTCCAGGTCTTTTTTCTACAAGTACTAATTCAAAATATTAAAATTGGTAATAGCCTGGTTAAAATATTCCACCACCGAATTTGCTATTGTTATCTGATGCGAGCAGAAGAATTTTTGATTTCATAATGTGGTATGATTATGGTCATTGATTATTGTGATTGTCTTTTTATTACATTTTAAAGTTGCTGGCAAGACTCTTATTTCGTCAAAATATTCCAATCGCGATTCGGATATTCTTCTGCTCCGGCTTTTTTAATCTTATTTTATTTTAAATTTTTCAATACCGGAATAAGTAATTCTGTCCTGATGCGGTGCTTGTAATCTGGAGAAACATATTCAAAAAGTATTGCGCTGTCACGATTCACAACAAAAACGGAAGGCACTGGTAAGAAATTAGAGTTGACTCCATTAGATTGTATGTAAATTACACTTTTGCGGTTGTCCGGAGCTTCAAAAGCAATTCCGACCGCTTTTATTAGTTCTCCTTTTGAGTCAGAAACCAAGGTGTATTTTATTTTGTCTTCTTCTTCTGTTACTTTTAGATTTTCAGGAGAATCTGGACTTACCGCAATAATTTGATATCCCAGATCCAGAATTTCTTTTTCGGCTTCAGCCAATGCCTGCAAATGCATATTGCAGTACGGACACCAGCCTCCACGATAAAAAACAAGAACTGTCTTTTTCTTTTTTAGTAGGTCCGAAATGTTTACATCTGTATTATCAGATAATTTTACAGTAAGGTTTGGAATCTTTTTTCCTATTATCAGGGGAGCGATTTCACTCGCAGATTTAGCAATTACGTTTTGTGCATTCGCAACAGAAGTGAGGATTACTAAAAAAGTAAAAAGTAATTTTTTCATAGTATATAGTTGGACATCTTTTTGATGATGTAAAACTATTGTACCAGAAAAAAGTATAATGTCGGCTAATTTACACTTTGCCCAAAATAATTATAATTTGGTATTATGGCGAATGACAATTTCTTTTATGTCGAAGATCAAAAGGCAATTGTTCCAGGGAAAAAAGAGCAGTTTATATCATACAAAATTAGGGGTGTGAAAAAACCATGAGGTAGTTGTCGAGGAGAATCATGATGATGCAAAGGTTTTTAAATGGTAAGAAGTAGATACCATTTATCCTTAATGTTGTAGTGCATTATTTCAATAAAACTTTGTGTTTTGCGCCCCAGTTTTCCAACTGGCGCCAAATCGGAATTAAATCATTTGCTATTGCTGTTAGTTCATAATCAACCCTTGGTGGAACTTCAGCATAAACGGTACGTTTTACCAATCCTTCTTTTTCCAGCTCACGCAACTGTAGTGTTAGCATACGCTCTGTAATGTTTGGAATTTGTTTTCTTATTTCGCCAAATCTTAATTTACCATCTTCTAATTTACACAGGATTATCAACTTCCAGCGACCGCCTATTTTACAAACAGCATAGGTTAAATTACATCCTTCGGTGATGAATTTCTCGTTCTGCATATTAGTCGAATTTTCTTTCCTGATTCCCATTACTTACAAATTTGTTAGTACCATACATTTAGACGTATACCGTGTAAAAGTAAGCATTACCTAATAAATTTGCGGTCTATTTTAAATTTATATATAATGAAATTATCAGAACAGGTAGAGAAGGTATTGCATAAAATTCAAAATATTGAAGTGCCTGAAGATCTAAGTCTCTCGGAAGCAGGAAGAGCTTTCTATGAAAAATTTATTCCTCTGGCAGGAGAAAAAGAAACTGTTTTTCAAATAGACCAAAAAGGAATAACTTAATGAAGGGGAATTTTTAATGCAGGATATTACCCAATTTATTACAACTCAAAATTCTTTATAATGAAAAAATTCGCATACATTGGCTGTCTTAGTTTTTTGGCAGTAATTACAACTGAGTTTGGCATCATCGGTATTTTGCCGCAGGTTGCAGAACATTACCAAATTAGCATTGATAAGGCAGGATATTTATTAAGTGCTTTTGCATTGGTTATTGCGCTGACCGGTCCTTTTATGACCTTGCTGACATCAGGTTTTGATCGTAAGAAAGTAATGCTTACCGCTATTTTTATTTTTTTGATCACAGGGGTAGTTTCTTCCTTTTCGCCGCCTTTTTGGCTGCTCATGCTGGTACGGATATTACCCGCCTTTCTCCAGCCCGTTTATATTGCAACTGCTTTGTCAGTTGCCATATCGCAGGCAGATAAAAAAAGGGAGAACGAATTAATGAGCATTGTTTTTAGCGGTGTTGCCATCGCAAGTGTCAGTACAATTCCATTTGCTACCTGGCTGGCAGGTTTATTCTCTTGGGAATATTCTTTTATGGTGCAGGCAATCGTGAGTCTTGTGGCACTGGCGGCGATTTATTTTGTATTGCCGCCAATGCCTGTCAAATCAAAAAAATCTTATGGCAGTCAATTGAAAATATTAAGGAAGCCTACTTTTATCGTCAGTACGGCAATGAACTTTTTTATGATTACAGCGTGGTTTTCTACCTACAGTTATTTTGCAGAATATCTCAATAAAGCCAAAGGAATGGATATGACTATGGTAAGCTATATGCTGTTTTTGTTTGGCGTTATTGGTGTATTTGCCAATTGGATTGCCGGTAAAATGCTGAATAAAAACGTTGCAAAAACCACCGCTTTTTTCCTTTCGGGAACTATTTTAATACCTGTCCTTTTAAATTTATCAGACGGAAATAACGCTGCAACAATTGTAGTAATTGGAATTTGGGGTTTCCTGTTTTCTCCCAGTTTTTTGAACGCCTCAACTTACATGATTTCATCTGTACCTGATAGTTTAGAATTTGCTAATAGTCTTGCCACTTCATTTGGTAACTTGGGTGTAACATTAGGAACAACATTAGGCGGCTGGATAATTATATCAAAAGGCGTTGGGTATAATCCGTTGGTAGGAATTGTTTTTGGTGTTTTAGCCTTGCTAATGATTATCTTAAGAAGTTTTTTAGAAAGTAGAAGCCGTAAAGATTTGCGATTCTAATTCTATGAATTTTTTTTAAACGAAACTGTATAAAGATCATCCACTGCATATTTATGTAAATTAAATTGCGCACAATTAAATTGTTTACTATATTTGAATTATCATATTGATTCAATCAATTTTAAGATTCAAATTTTTAATTTATAAAAAAATAAACAATGTCATTAATAGAAGATTTAAACTGGAGACATGCCGTAAAAGCATATGACTCAACAAAAAAAGTATCAGAAGGAGATTTAAATAAAATTTTAGAAGCTGCAAGATTAGCTCCCACATCTTCTGGATTACAGCCTTTTCGCGTGATTGTTATAGAAAATCAGGAATTGAAAGAGAAGATGGTAAAAGGTGCATTAAATCCGGAAGTTATGAGAGATTGTTCTCATGTATTGGTTTTTGCAGCTTGGGACAGTTACTCTGATGAGAAAATCGATAAAGTTTATGATCATCACACTGATGTAAGAGAATTGCCAAGAGGTCGTTTTAGCAGTTATACTGATCAGATCAAGCAAATTTACGGAGCTCAGACTCCTGAACAACATTTTGCACACACAGCAAGACAAAGCTATATTGCATTAGGTTTGGCAATGGCTCAGGCAGCGGAGTTGAAGGTCGATTCTACTCCTGCTGAAGGCTTCAGCAATGAAGTGGTAGATGAAATTTTAGATCTTAAGGAACTAGGTTTAAAAAGTGTTACGCTTTTATATCTGGGTTACAGAGATGCTGAAAATGACTGGCTTTCTCAAATGAAGAAAGTAAGAATTCCTATGGAGGAATTTATCATCAGAAAATAGTTTTTACTCCAGTTTGTCATAAGATTATGGAAAATTCCCCACTCCAATTGGAAAAACAGCTTTGTTTTCCGATTTACGTTATCGCAAAAGAAATTATCAGTTTGTACCGGCCATTTCTGGATGAGATTGATATTACCTACTCACAGTATCTTGTGATGATGGTACTTTGGGAAAAGGATGGCTGGACCGTAAATCAGATTGGCGAAAAACTGTATCTCGACAGTGGAACCTTAACACCGCTTCTGAAAAGACTTGAAATTAAGGGTTTTATTACTAGAAAAAGAAAAAAAGAGGATGAAAGAGTCGTTCAGGTTTTTTTAGCGGATGAAGGAAGAAATTTGCAGCAAAAAGCCTGTGAAATTCCGGCAAAAATGCAGGAAAAACTGAATCTGACAACAGAAGATCTATTGGAACTAAAAGAAACGGTTCAGAAAATTTTAAATAAAATTCAAAAATAAAATGAAAACATTATATACAACAAGCGTTACTGCAAAAGGCGGAAGAAACGGAAAGGTAAAAAGTGAAAACGGAATTTTGGACCTTGAGGTAAGAATGCCCAAAGCGTTAGGTGGAACCAATGATGATTTTACTAATCCGGAAATGCTTTTCGCAGCAGGATATTCAGCGTGCTTTGACAGTGCATTGAATCGTGTTATCAGTTTATCTAAAACTCAAACAGGGGAAACGTCAGTTGCTGCAAAAGTAAGCATTGGGCAAAATGAAGACGGTGGTTTTGGTCTTGCAGTAGAATTGGATGTGAATATTCCGGGAGTTTCTATTGAAGAAGCTCAGGAATTAACAGAAAAAGCGCATCAGATTTGTCCTTATTCTAACGCAACAAGATCTAATATTGAAGTAAAGCTTTTGGTGACGAATAATTAAAAATACTTCTTGAAATTATTATAAAAATCTGCTTCCTTTGAGGCAGATTTTTTTATTTCAGCAGTATTTGAAAGATAAGATAATTTGATGTCGAAAAAGAATCATTACGAAATGTATTAAATAGAGTGGGAGAGAGAGAAGTCTGGTCATAGTAACTTTGGCAGGATTTGTTCTTCAGATTGTTCTATACAGTTTACAATTAATCTTTATATTTGATGATTAAATGAATAATATGAGCGAAAAAAATCAACCGTATGCCTTAATAACCGGCGCCAGCAAAGGCATTGGAAAATCTATTGCTTATCAATTGGCTAAAATGGGTTATCCACTACTGCTTGTTGCAAGAAGTGACGAGGATTTAAAAGTACTATCTCATGATCTTAAAGCTAAATACGGCATTAATGCTTCTGTTTTATCAATTGATCTTTCGACAAATGGTGCATCGCAAAAAGTAAACGATTGGATAAAAATGAATAATTATCCGGTTGGCATTTTAGTTAACAATGCAGGTTATGGGGTTTGGGGCGATTTTAGTCAGTCTTCTCTAACCAATCAGCTAGACATGATGCAGCTTAACATGAATGTAGTGGTAGAACTCTCACATTTATTAGTTTCCGTACTTTTACAAGAAAAGCAAGCCTACATTTTAAATATATCGAGTACTGCTGCCTACCAGGCTGTACCTACGCTGGCTGTTTATTCGGCTACAAAGGCTTTTGTTTTATCATTTACCCGTGCCTTGCGCTTTGAACTTGCGCAAACTTCAATTTCAGTAACCTGTTTTAGTCCAGGTCCGGTGGATACCGGTTTTGCTGCAAGAGCGGGTTTAAACGCTTTTAGTAAAATGGCCGAAAAGTTCAATATGCAACCTGATGAAGTGGCAAAAATGGCAGTAAAAGCCTTGTTCAACAAAAAATCAGAAGTTATTCCGGGGTTTACCAATATCGTTTCGGTGTATGCCAACCGTATACTACCAAAGGCATTTATCGAAAAAACGGCGGCCGGGATTTATAAAATTTAATTTTTTCAAAAAAAAACAAAAAAAAATTCTTTGCAAATAAGAAATTATATTACATTTGTTTTAATATCTACTAATTCCATAGAGTATGTCTAATAAAAGAAATATGTTTAATTTTCCTAAAGGTCGAATGCACACAAACATGCGAATGTGTTGCTGTTGTTGTTGCTAATCACTTTAGATAAAATTTCACACTATTATTTCATTTATTAAATCTATTCATCATGATATCTTCTTATAAAACTTTTACGCTTACTGAGCAATTAACTGCTGAGCAAATTGACTTTTTTAACGAATATGGCTTTATCCATTTCAAAAAATTTATAAATCCGGACACTGTTTCATCCATCATTGATGCCTCAAAACAAGTGCAGCAAAAATGGATTGACAATGACCTTCAAAAAGTAAATGGTGTTCCCATTAAATACGGAAAAGATTTAGATGGTTCTCGTATTGTACAACGTTTTGCTTTTATCAATCAGCATCATCAAACCTTAAGCGGTCTTTTGCTTGACCCAAGATTTAATAGTTTATTACCATTAGCAGGCGATGGTTCAAGATTAGGTACTGAAGAAAAAGACGGAATGGTTTTTAATCATTATATCAACGGACCGGAAAGTAAGTTTACTAAAATGGGCTGGCATACAGATGGTTTGAGAGATATTTTTTATGGTGCAAAACTAAACCCGATGCTCAATGTGGGTATTCATTTAAGCACTTTAAAACCCGAAAACGGCGGACTTAAAATCATTCCCGGTACGCACAAGCAAAGTATTTATCAAATGCTTTTTCGTAAAAAATACTTTTTAGATAATAAACCCGATCCACAGGAAGTATCGATCAATCCGGAAGCTGGAGATTTAACCATTCACGATGGCCGTTTGTGGCACAGAGTGGCAGAATCATCTATCCGTGGCGAAGACAGTAGAAGGAGAGTTATTTATATTCCAATTATAGCAGGAAAATATGCTCCTAAAGACGAGAACAGTCCAACGGTTTTCTATCAACGTTTTGCGGGAATTGTTAAATAATATGCTGATTATCCTCGCATTTAGTTATCTGGTTAGATCAGGTAAACTAAAAAGAACCACCGATTTTTTTAAAAATACGCAAAGAATACTAAAATTTAAAATTATAAAAGTAGAGCTGGCTATACTGTCAGGCTTACAAATATTGCGCTATTAATGGGAGAAGAAACACAGCTTGAAGATCATAGTGCCATTGTACAAAGAACATTTTCAGACCGTAAGCGAACTAATATTTTAAAAAAAGCAGAACAGTTAACCATTGTGTTTTTGCTTCCAAAAGTGCCTAAATTCATTTCGCCAAACGTACTCACTTTAATGGGTACATTGGGTTCTGGAATCGTTTTTTTAGCTTTTGTTTTAGGTACTTATTTCGCCAACTGGTATTTGCTTTTGGGTATTATTGGTTTGGTTATAAACTGGTTAGGCGATTCTTTAGATGGTAGATTGGCTTATTATAGAAATATTCCACGACGCTGGTATGGTTTTGCACTTGATATTATTGCCGATTGGATTGGCATTGTACTTATAGGCTTTGGCTACTACATTTATGCTAAAAATGGCACACAAATAGTAGCCTTTGCTTTTGTCGCATTATATGGCTGGTCGATTATAATCAGCCAGTTACGCTACAAAATTACAAATGAATACAGTATAGATTCCGGCTTTGTTGGTCCAACAGAACTAAGGTTTATTATTGCCTTAATTCTAATTATTGAAGTTTTATTTCAGGGATCAATTGCATATCTGGCTGGTTTAATCACCGTTATTTTACTGCTAATTAATATCATAGATAGCTTAAAACTTTTAAAGTTGGGCGATTTAAGAGATAAAAACCAAGACTGATATGTTCAGCAAAAAATCCATTTTTACTTTTCTGCAAGCACAAGTTGCGGCATTTTTAGGTGGCATTACAGATTATGGTGTAATGATTGTATTGACAGAAGTATTTAAAGTACATTTTACCTTTTCTATTTTAATCTCCGGAACCGTTGGTGCCATTATTAATTTCGGTATCAATAGACTCTGGGTATTTAAAAATCAACCCGGTTATAGCAATAACATCAATAATCAGCTTTTTAAATTTGCGTTGGTGGTACTGGGAAGCATTTCCTTAAAATCATTTGGTACGCTTATTTTGCAAAAAGTATTTCAAATCGATTATAGAATAGGAAGATTAGTCACGGATACTTTTGTTTCTTATGGCTTTAATTATCCGCTGATCAAAAATTGGGTTTTTAAGGCAAACGAAAAACAGAATGCAATTGAATCACATTAGAAAATCCGTTTTTATCAGCGTTTTCGCTTTAGCGAATCCGTAAAATCAGCGTTTAATTTTGACGCGGATAAAACAGATTTACTTCGTAAAAACGCGGATAAAAACGGATTTTATTTGCAATAATTTTATTTTCTAAAAACTTAACTTAATGATTACCCGAAGCCTTATGATATATAAAAGAAGAAAACAAAAAGAAACTTAGTTTTTAACACATAGGCAACTATGTTTTTTTAAACAAGTGAAACGTCTTTTTTTAACCGTACTAAATCTATGTTTCTATGTGTTTAAAATAAACAGGTTATATAAAAAAATTCATTATGAATAAATTACTATTTAAAAAATTCACAAAATCACTAATCGTTATAACGATCTTAGTAAATATAATTTCCGGAAATCTATTGGCACAATCCAAAAATCCATCTCCATTACATTTCCCTACGCCTAAAAATATAGATAATATGCTATTTTACATTCAGCGCGACCCGAATATAAACACGGCTATTTATGCCATAAACTTTCAGGAAAATGGAAAAATAGACAAAAGCAATCCTATAAAAGCCTATTGGATTCGGTATGCTGAGAAAGGAGAACAAAAAGATTTTAGTTACCTACAACGCAAATTTGCATACGGAATAGAAAGTAAAACGGTAAATAGTGAGGAGTTTGAGCTTCAATTTGTATCGTACAAAAAGTTACCCTTAACCTTGAAAAAGATAGATTCAGATCAAAAATATCATGTTTTTGCAAATATAAATCAGAAAAAAATACAGGTAGAAAAAATATTTGTGCGCATTGAAGGAGGTTCTTTTTGGTTGCCCAATGTAAAATATGCCGAAGTTACCGGAATTGAGGCTTCGTCAAGTAAAATAATTACTGAGAGGATGTTGTTGAAATGAGATAGCTTTTCGTTTTGATCCGCATAATACCAGAAAAGGCTGTTTAAAATTAGAAAAAAGGTCATAATTAAAAATATAATAAATAGCACTTCTGAATGATAATTTTTTTAGGCAATCTCTTATCTCTATGACACTTTAATTATTTGTTTAATTAAAGATTTAAAGAGGGGGGGTAAACTTTAAAAACCAAAATTAAGTTGAGTTATTTTATTGCGATATTTTAAAAACAGGTATTTCTACGTTATTTCCAGATTTTTTTTAAAGTTAATTTGCATAAAAAATAGTAATTATGTAAAACCGTAAATAAACAATTTCCAAAATATTTATTTTAACATTCTAAACAAAAAAAATGGCAATAAAAAAAAATCAAGATGTAGTAGCATACAGAGGAAGTTCATGTTTTTGAGGGGAAATTCACTCCGGAAAATTGTACAGCTAAATTTGCGTGCATATGTGATAAGATTGAAGATCGAAGAAGGGAGGAAATGGAAGTGGTTGAAACTTGCTTAAATGAGTATGATGCAAGATTATTTGCAGCAAATTTAGGACGAGAAGTTTGTGGTATATGTATAAGTAGTCTATATGACACCTTTGAAGATTAATTAAATAAGTTCTTTTAAGTATCAAATTGATCTCCATATAAATAATCTATCCAATTATAGTATTACTCTTTTCTTATGCAAAAAAATGAAATTCCATTTTCAGGTCCATTTTCAAGTTTTTGGACAAATATTTCTAGTTTGAATTTACAACTTATGATTTCTACACAATTTACCGATCAGGAATGTCTTGATTGGGAAAGGTCATTAAGATTAGACTTAAAAAAGGCTAATTCAAAAATAAATTCTGATCCTATTGTGGAGCGTTTAAAAGAAGCTCCGCTTTTTATGTTAAATGAATTACGATCAAGCTTTATTTCGACAACTATAATAAATTTTACCTCAACAACTGAGCATTATTTAAAAGATATGATCGAGTTGAGTCTCCAGAGAAATTCGGGTTTTAGAAAAAAGGCATTTGTGAATCATCAAATGAGTGCGATAGAACTTGAAGAAAATATGGATGTAAATGATATTAAAAAAAGAATTTTTAAAATTATATCTGCAGAACATTCAAAAGGTCCAGTATTAAGTTCAAAATTCAAAAAAGCTTCTTCTTTCTTATCAATTAAAGAAGAAATAATTACAACAGATATTTTTCAAGGTTTAGATTCCATCTGGAGATTAAGGAATAAAATTGCTCATTCTAATAAAGGTTTTATCAAATTTTTTGAAATCTATTCTGCTAGTGGTTTGATAAAAGTGAGCAGTGAACCTGAGAAAGAAGAATATTTTGATTTCTGTATTTCCTTGCTTAAAATTATCGACGATTTTACAGCTTTGTTAAATAAATGGGACAAAGCAGTATTAGCAAAATGGCCTGCAAATTCATTCATCTCCTAGAAATTAATAAAATATGTATAAAGAAATTATAGAAAGTCTCAACACTAGGAGATCTCAATTTCTAGATCCAAGGACAATGATGACAAGGATGTTGAATATTGTCTCAAAAGATATTTATCCCGATCGCTCGAATATGCGCAACAATAGCGCGGAAATTCTTTCTGTGTACGTTCCTATAATAAAAACTAAACTTTCTTTTTTTAAATCTGTCAAGATAAATTTGACTCTGATAGCTACGACAAAACCTCAGTTTTTCAATCAAAAATTTTTACCCCCGCTATCTAAAGAATTCTTATAAAAACCTTTACGAATGCCTGACTTCGCACCAATAAATAATATTCCGAAAAAAAAAGAGACTTCAAAAGTCTCTTTACATAATTAATATATCTTTATAAATATTATTTAGCAATCAATTTTTCAAGTCTCACCATCATCTCATCTTTCTCTTTCAACATACGCTCGTATAACGCAATTTTTTCATCATATAATTGAACAATTTTATCAACGGGATTGAAAGAGGGTTGGTAGCTAAATCCGGAAGCAACAGCGTTATCCTTAAAATCTTGGAATGAATAGGTATTTGCAATTACATTCACCGCCTGTTCTTCATCAAAATTCTGAAAAGCTTCAACAGGAATTTTTAATACTGCCGAAATTTGTTTCAGTAGTCTGTCTTCGATTACATCTTTTTGCTCCAGCATAGAAATTTTCTTTTGATTCCAGTCTTCTCCCAGATCATAAGCTAACGCTTCCTGCTTTATGTTAAGCATTTCTCTGAAACGTTTTATGTTTCTTCCCTGATGTATTTTCTGTTCCATAATGAATATCAATTTTTGTAAAGGCTCAAAGATAAAGCCATTTTTTGAATTTAAACCCTGTGTTTCAAAAATTAAAACTAGATCCCATTTCGTTTGAAATAGGATCTAGTTTTGTTATTTGCTAAACTAAAAAGAGCAGGTTTTACCGGATCATACTAAGATAAGAGCTTTAATTTAGAATTATTTAAAGGTTTAACCAGGGAAATAATTAGAAAAATCCGTTTTTATCAGCATTTTCGCTTTAGCTAATCAGTAAAATCAGCGTCTAATTTGACGTGGATAAACAGATTTACTTCGTAAAAACGCGGATAAAAACGGATTTGATTTGAAATAATTTTATTTTCTAAAAGATTAACTTAATGACATTTACCGTAGAGAATACATTTTGTTAATTAGCGTACTTATGAAATCCATACCTCAATATCAAAAGTTTAGAGTTCGAGATTGATACCGGCTTTTCGGGCTTGCCAGGATTGATGTTTCCTTTCGATCTTGTATTCTTTACCCTCTTTTACAAATAAGGTTCCTGTCTGTTTAAAAACGAAGGAAACATTATTTTGAACACAGGCATTCCTGATCTCCATCACCCAGTCATAATTGCACACACGGGAATTATCACCGGATTCCCCGCCAACGACCACTTTTTCAATCCAGTCTCCTTTTAGAAGTTCTGAGAGGTCTACACGCCCGATAAGGGGTTCACAGATGATCGACTTTTGCTTAAAAGGGAGTTTTTTAAAGGCCGGAAGACGGAGCTCTGCCTGTTTCTGATTTTCAACAGAGCACAAGATTGTGACGTTATCATAACCCGTACCCCAATCATCCGGCAGGCAGTTTTGTACCCTTTCAATTCGTTTGGTAGCCATTGAAAAGGTAAGGTCTTTACGCTGACGTATCATTTTCCATGCTTCATCACGCCACTCGTCTGCTTCTGCTATAAAGAAATCAGAGGTGAAGCAAGTCCATACATTTTCTCCAGGGACTATTTTATAACTCTTGTCCATTTTTCTTTTTACAGGTAAATCAAAATTTTTGGTTTTGTAGACATTCCTGCTGTCGATTCCGTATAAGGAATCTCGCCGGAAAACATAACAGTTTTTACAGCCTTCACTTATTTTAATGCATCCGTGCCATAAATTCCATATTACTGACATAATTATGTGCTGATTTTAGGTGCTTTTCTTTGATAAACCTGCGGAGACAAGTGTGTAAGATTTATTCACGAGATCCATCAGCATCTCATCAGAAACCTCGCCATTTAAAGCAACGCTAATCCAGTGTTTCCAGCTCAGATTAAATGGTTTTTGTATGCCTTTGTGTTCTCTGAGTGTCTCAATAGCTTCCGGATCGCATTTCAAAGTGCAGTTATCGAATTTATCGATATCAAAAAAACAGAACATTTTTTTTCCCACATAAAATACAAGGATAGAACGTGAATTTTTGAAAAATCCCTGAAAAGGCATTCCTTCGTGAGTATCAGGAAATGACAGGCAATATGTTCGAAATGCTTCTATATCCATATGATTGCTATGATTACTTTTTATCTTTTAAGGAGTGCTGCACTTTAAGCGTTAAATTTTTAAAAACCAGTTCATATGATTTTTTGACCAGTTCCTTAATTAGGGAATCAGGTACATCGCTGTTGAAGTGAACGCTTATCCAATGTTTCTTATTCATATGATATCCGGGCTCGATACCCTGATATTGTGAGCTCTTTGCTTTTGTGTCTTTAATCCAAAGAATATATTGGCATACCATATACAGTTTCTGTCTTTGGCTTTACAAATTTGGTTTATATGTCCTGTCGGTGATTGATCTAAATTCGTATCTAATGTTTACTGTTTTTTGATATGAAAGCTGCAACATTCGAACTATTCTTTATCAATACTTAATTCCTAGTTTTTAAAATACTCTGTGCCACGATTCAGCCACAAAGCTTTGCTCGTGAAATATCTTTAAAAACCACTCTAACTTTTTTTGCAAATTGAAGTCAACTCCATTTGGCATTTAGTTTTCTCTGTATATTCCCAATAATAAAACAATCGGGAAGGAAAAATTTAATTAAACGATTGTCTGTACTTCAAAGGTGACATTTCAGTTTTCTTTTTGAAAAGTCGGTTGAATGATTGTGAATGCTCAAAACCCAATTCATAAGCAATTTCGCTTACTGATAAGTTGGTTGTTAATAGTTTTTCTTTTGCTTTTTCAATTATTTTTTCCTGAATGTGTTGTTGGGCGTTTTGTCCTGTTAGCAAGCGCAATAAGTCACTTAAATAATTGGCAGAAAAATGAAGTTGATTGGCGACATATTCAACTGTGGGCAATCCAATTTTTAGCGTTTCCGTATTATTAAAATAATCGTTCAAAAGATTTTCCAATTTAGAGAGCAAATCATTATTTACGGTTTTTCGGGTAATAAATTGGCGTTCGTAAAAACGATTGCAATAATTTAATAGCAAATCAATCTGCGACAGGATAATGTCTTGTGTGTGCTTGTCAATATGCTGATATTCTTTCTCTATTTTTTGAAAAATCTCAATGACATTTTTTTCTTCCTGTTCAGAAAGATGCAACGCTTCATTTACAGCATAGGAAAAGAAAGAATAATTTTTAATTGTGCTTTGCAAGGGGTGTTTTTTCAAAAAATCAGCATGAACAATCAATACATATCCTGTCCCAATCGTTTCGTTAAAAGCAGTGGTTTGATCTACTGTCACAGATTGTACTTGTTTAGGTGCAGTAAAAGTCATTGTTCCCTTGTCAAAATCATAATATTGCTGTCCATATTTTACTTTGGATTGAATATTGTTTTTTAGGGATATAGTATAAAAGTCCGTAGAAAAATGTTTCCACAAGTCAGAATCTACAGCATGTATTTCAGAAACTAAAACCACACTTACCAACGGATGCGAAGGCGGTGGAATGGATAGTAAGCGATGAAATTCGGATAAAGAATTAATTGTCTTCATATCGATATAAAATTCCAAAGATAATTAATACAACAACTTCTATGGTTAGCCAAAGTAATTGTTTTGAATAAAAAGCGTCTAAAACAAAACCGAATAATCGGGCTATTATAATCCCCAAAGTTAGAAAAAACAAAAATGCGCAAACCGTTAATTTCCAGTCACTCCATTGATTGAAAAAAAGGACCAAAATCCCTAATCCAATTAAAAATCCCCATTTAATCCGCATTTCAATCCTCTGATATGGTTTTTCGGGCAATGGAATTTTGCTGATTATATTTGGTTTGTAGGTTAGAACACAACCTGCAATAAGCAAAACTGCCCCGATTATTTTTAGAAAAAGGCTCATTATTGCTGCAAAAGATTTTCCTGAAAGAATGGGACTAATTTATCCAATGCTTCTGATGTTGCCTGGGGTTTGTCGTATAAATCATAATGACCTGCACCATTTACAACATGGACTTTTTTGTTTTTAGAAGCGGCTTTTTTGAATAAATCGAAACCATCTGCGTATGACCCGAAAGCACCAACTTTATCGCCAACGATAATCAATAAAGGTTGCGTAAGCAAAAGATCAGCAAGATGATAGGCGTCAAACAGGATTAAGTTTGACATACTGGTAAAAAGCAATTTATTGTTTGAAGCAGGGAATTCTCCTCTGGGCGTTCTGTAATAACTAATAGCCTCTAACATATCAAATTCGTTTAACCCTGCCTGTTTTGCTTCATCGGAAGAATTGGGGGTCCAGTTGGTAATCATCTGCTCTGCTCCGTTGGCTTCCGCAGTTCGTTGCAAAGAAACAGCCTCTAATGTTTCTAAAAAATTTGCTTCTCTAAATGCTCTGCCAATGTTCACTCCTGAAACTGTTGCCAATGCTTTTATACGCCTTTCTTTCAATGCTGCATTTGCGGCATAACCACCGCCGGCACAAATGCCCAATAAACCAATACGGTTTTTATCTGCAAAATGTAATGTAGTAATATAATCTACTGCATAACATAGGTCTTCTACACGACTGGCAGGGTCTTCAAAATATCTTGGTTCTCCACCGCTTTCGCCTTGAAACGAAGCATCATAAGCCAAGGCAATAAACCCTTTTTTGGCAAGTTTTCCAGCATACAAACCAGCGGTTTGTTCTTTTACGCTCCCTCCCGGATGAACACAAATGATAGCCGGGTATTTTTGTGTTTCATCAAAATTGTCAGGCAAATAAAGATGGGCTGCTGTATCCCAATTTCTATTTTTGAATGTTACTTTTTGCATTGTTTACTTTTTTAAATTTCTACAATGCAAAATTCGTCTTCCTTTAAAAAGTAAATGTTTCCATATCAAGGTTTTTTGTAACCCAATCAGGGTTGGGATTTAATGTCGTTTGTCTCGTCTCGTTTGTTTTGTGGATCATCACAGCATTACTAATCCTGTTTATTTTGAACTAATGAAAAACAATTAGTCTAATCTAAAGGTATTGCATAGATTATAAAGTAATATTTTAAGTTTGAATTTCTTAACTTTGCAAAATGAAAGAGAAGATAATAAGAGAAGTGTCAAAGTTTAACAATGAACTGAAACTGCAGGGGTTTAAAGCTTTCCAGATAGAAGATGATGGTGCTGAAACCAGAACTTACAGCAGAAAGGAGTTTTATAAAATCTGTCTGACTACAGGGAAAAGCAAGATTCACTATTCTGATAAAACCTATGAGCAGGAAGGTACGATTCTCTTTTTTGGCAATCCGCACATTCCATATTCCTGGGAAACCATTTCAACAACTTATGTGGGTTATACTATTTTATTTTCAGAAGAGTTTTTTAAAAACTCCGAACGTTCCGAAAGCCTGCAGCAATCTTCTTTTTTTAAAATTGGAGGAACTCCTGTTTTGAAAATCACAGAAGAACAAAGAGGTTTTCTTAATACTATTTTTGAGAAAATGATTGTAGAGCAAAAAAGTGATTATGTATTTAAAGATGAACTGATTCGCAACTACATCAGTCTTATTATTCACGAATCTTTAAAGATGGAACCTTCTGAAAATTTCGAACAAAATAAAAATGCCTCATCCAGATTGTCCTCTGTATTTTTAGAATTACTGGAAAGACAATTTCCAATTGAAACAACGTCCAGTCCACTTCAGCTAAGAACAGCGCAGCATTACGCCCAAAATTTGAACGTGCATATCAATTACCTCAACAGGGCTGTAAAAGAAGTTACCGGAAAATCAACGACGACTCATATTACTGAGCGAATCATTACAGAAGCAAAGGCACTCTTGCAGCATACTGACTGGAGTGTTTCTGAAATCGCTTATGCGCTGGGATTTGATTATCCAACCTACTTCAATAATTTCTTCAAAAAAATTACCGGAACCAATCCCTCTGCATTTCGTTTGTCGGAAGTTTGAATTTCTTAACCTTTGGTTTGATTATCGTTACTGCCTTGCTTAAAGGCAGTCTTATCTTTGTATCTGATTATTTAATTCTAATAATATGTCAGATTCAAACCCAATTTCAGATGCTGCACTATCTCAAAACGATATTTTTGACCGGCTTTTAGCAGGTGAAACCATATTTCCTAACGATTCGCAAATAGGCAGATTGAGAGCGGAAGCATTCAGTGTAAAAGCATTACTGACGCAGATGAACAATACTGCAGATCCTGAAGAAATTACGCAGCTGTTAAGCAAAATTTTAGATAAAGAAGTTCAGGATGTTACCGTATTTACACCTCTTTACATCAATTGTGGAAAACACATTACCATTGGAAAAAACGTATTCATCAATTTTGACTGTACCTTTTTGGCATTGGGCGGAATTACCATTCAAGACGACGTTTTAATTGGTCCGAAAGTCAGTCTCATTACCGAAAACCACCCATTAAATCCTGAGGAAAGAAAAGGATTGATTGCTAAACCAATTATGATCAAAAAAAATGCTTGGATTGGTGCCAATGCAACGATTTTGCCAGGCGTAACCATTGGAGAAAATGCAGTTGTCGCGGCAGGCGCAGTAGTTTCTAAAGATGTTCCTGATAATACCGTCGTTGGTGGGATTCCTGCAAAATTCATTAAAAATGTTCAATCCTAAAAGATATGATTATGAAACTGAAATTATTAATGAAGTTATCTTCCGCCCAACTGCGCAGGAGCTTTAATAGACCTCCGTCCAAATAATGGAAAGGGAATTGTAAATCAGAAAGAAACCATATTAAACGCAGGGTATTTTATTAAATAAAATAATTCAAAAATTAAATGAAAAAAGCATTCGCTATCGTCATATTATTACTGATAACAGGGCAAATATTTGCCCAGAAAAAATCAAATTCAGAAAAAATGAATACATCAAAAGAGCATTATACATTTCAATTAAGTGACAAAGTAATACGTCAAAAAGTTAGTTTTAAAAACCGTTATGGCATTACACTTTCCGGTGATTTATATCTTCCAAAAAATACAGGAACCGAAAAACTGTCTGCATTGGCCATCAGCGGACCTTTTGGAGCGGTAAAAGAACAATCATCAGGTTTATATGCCAGCCAGATGGCAGAACGTGGTTTTATAGCTTTGGCCTTTGATCCGTCTTATACAGGAGAAAGCAGTGGGGAACCGCGAAACCTGGCATCTCCGGAAATTAATACTGAAGATTTTAGCGCTGCGGTTGATTTTTTAGGATTACAGAAAAATGCAGATAGAAATAAAATTGGGATCATCGGGATTTGTGGTTTTGGCGGCTTTGCCTTAAATGCAACTGCTGTTGATAAAAGGGTTAAAGCCGTTGCTGTGACTAGTTTATATGATATGACAAGGGTAATGTCGAAAGGCTACAATGATTCAGTTACTCCGAAACAAAGAACCAAAACATTGGAGAATTTAGGTGAGCAGCGTTGGAAAGATGCCGAAAAAGGAAAACCGGCAGATGGTCCAAGAAATTTACCGGAGGCATTGAAAGGTGATGAACCGCAATTTATAAAAGAATATTTTGATTATTACAGAACCCCGCGTGGTTTTCAAGTTAATTCTGTGAACTCAAACGGAGCCTGGCCGGTAACCAATCCAATCTCGTTTATGAATATGCCAATACTTACTTATGTAAAAGAAATTTCGCCAAGACCAATGCTTTTAATCGCAGGAGAAAATGCGCACTCCAGATATTTTAGCGAAGATATTTTTAAAGCAGCAAATGAACCAAAAGAATTACTAATTATACCAAACGCTGTGCATGTAGATTTGTATGACAAAGTAGATGTTATTCCTTTTGACAAGTTAGAAAGTTTTTTTAAAAATAATTTGAAATAGTATCTCAAATGATGATTTTTCTTAATGCCGTAAGGCAATGAGACCTGAAAATAATAGAGTAATCCGCTTAAATTTTAAGCTTTGCTGGTGTAACAAAAAAAGTATAACCGGCAATCGATTGTATCATAAAAAAACCGTTGAAATTCATCAACGGTTTTTATGCTTGGGATTTACTATTCAGCGAAACTTCCACCGCTCATTGCTTTTTGAAAAGCTTGTGGATTCCAGTATTCACGATAATTTACAATAAGGCCGTCACGAAAGGTTACAAAAGTAGCATAACTCATTTCATATGCATTTCCGTTACCTATTACCACTCCGGATGCGCTCCATTCTGCAATGGCAACATTGGCATCATCAGTGCCGTAGATTTTCAGGTTCGGAATTGATTTTACGTCTATAAAACCAGGATAATCTTTTAAATAATTATAAAGAGCCTCACGACCTTCAAATTTTGCAGGGGAACCTTCAGGAGCAAAGGGGAATTCTGCCACCACATCTTCTGCACAAAGTTCTGACCAGCCTTTCATGTCTTTGGCTAAAAATGTATCTAAACTGTTACGAAGAAGTTGAGTTGCTGAGGTATTTTTTGAATTTTCCATTTTTTATTTTAAATTTTATTGTTATTTTTTATTCATTTCTATAGGGCAAAGTTGCGCTGAAAATAAGCCTCAAAACAATGAGATATGATAAAAAAAACCGTTGACATTTGTCAACGGTTTTATAAAAAATAAGATATATTATGGTGTGACATAAGGATAAAAACAAACCCGAATTTCACAAATCGACACCAATTTCACTAGTTGATTTAATTTGCGAAATTAATTTTGGCAAACTAAATTAGTGGAAATTCGTGAAATTCGGGTTTTAAATTAATTTATAAAAGACAGTTTTAAACTGAATGTTTATTTCGTTGCCTGTTTTCTAATTCTGCTTAAGGTTTCTTTGGTAATACCCAAAAAAGAGGCAATGGTATGTTGCGGAAAACGCTGGATAAATTGTGGATGATTGCTGGCAAACTCTTCATAACGTTTTTCTGCCGTGTTGCTAATAGTAGAATTTAATCTTCGTTGGTTTGCAATGGAATTTCGTTCATCCATTAAAAAGACCATTTTGGCCATTGCCGGAATTTTCTCTATCAGATCCAGCATTTCAGCTCGTGTTAAAATTAGTAATTCGGTATCTTCACAAGCTTCAATATTGTATTTTGAAGCAGTGAGCATAGTAGAGCTTTCCCGGTCGTTTGCCCAGTAATTTTCAATCAACAGCTGTACAATATGTTCAATTCCTTTTTCATCCACACTATATTGGCGCATAGCACCCTTTACAATAAAACCTGCATATTTACACACATCACCCTCTTGCAGAAAATATTGTTTTTTTCTTAATTTTTTGGGTTGAAAAGTCGCGACAATCAAGGCTTTCTCTTCGTTGGTAAGTTGCAAAGTGGAGTATTGCTCGATATAGACTATTAATTTGTCGTGCATTAGTTAGATCATTCATTAAAATGATGCAAGGTATAAAAAAAACGACTTTATTTTATAGCATCATTTACAGTCTGGCTGTCTACAAATTGCTCAAAACTGATAATTTTATGGTCTTTCAATTTCCAAATGTGAGCCACCCTGGCAGTGAATGATTTGCCTGTAATTTTGTAAGTACCACTATAAGTACCAAAAGCAACAACTTTATCATCACTCGCAACGTAATCTTCCGGAGTAAATTTGTAATCGATCCATTCACTACCTAATCGGTTAAATACATTTTTGGTGATGTTTTCTAAACCAATGTAGGTTCCAGCATAAGGAAAACCTTTAGCTTCTGTCCAGGAAATATCTTTGCTGACATATTTAGCTAAGTTTTGACCATTTTCTTCTGAAGTTTTTCCTTCGTAAGTGCTTTTTATAATTTCCAGATTTGTCATGTCATTTTTATTTAAAGAGCAGCCTGACAATACGATTAGTATTATCAGGCTGATCATGATTTTTAGTTTTACCATTTCATTTCTCCCGTGTTTACTTTGGCACCAATCTGCAGGGCGGTGTCAAAAGTAAGTGTTGGATATTTTGCTTTTATTGCTTTAATTAAAGCTTCTGAAGTTTTGTTGGTTTTTAAAGCCTCTTCATAAAACTGGATATAGTTTTTTGTGTGTTTTACTGCCGCGATATCAAAGGGACTTTGAGAATTAGCGTGAGCAGGAATTACAATTTGAGGATGTAATGCTTCAATTTTGTCCAGAACATCAATCCATTGTTTGCGTGCCTCCGGTGTCTGCGCATCAGCCATCCAAAGGTTAAAGGTTGTTCCAAAAACATTAATACCCCCTACAACTGCTTTTATTGATGGTATCCAGACGAATGTTTTTGAAGGGAATTCTTCCAGACCTGCAATTTCTAGTTTTTGTCCTTCAATCTCAATACTGTTTCCTTTTAAAACCTGAGGTAAAACAATATTTCTAGTAATGGCTTTTCCTAATCGTTCTCCCCAAACGTCTAATTTTTTCTGGGCTGTTGCTTTAATAGATTCGACTGTTTCCGGCGAAGCATAAGCGGTAACTCCAGGAAAATGTTTTTTGAATACTTCCAGTCCGAAATAGAAATCCGGATCTGTATGTGAAATATAAATAGTGGTTAGTTTTTTGCCTGATTTTTTAATTTGTTCCGCTACTTTTTCTGCGTCTTCCAGCGTAAACTGTGCATCAATCAAAACGGCATCTGTTTTTCCTGAGACTATTACCGATGCGACTCCAAAACTATTTTCGGATGCATTAAAAACTTCCAGCTTTAAATTATGGGCTTCAATAGTTTTGAAACTTTGTGCTTGTGTTTCCATATTAAATAAAATTAGTGTTAGTAAAAATACTGTTGAGATAATTTTTTTCATTTTTATATTCTTTAGAATGACAGTTGCAAATATGCGGTCATTCCATACAAAAAATGTTTAAACTAGTTTAATAAAGGAGTTCTTCGATTCTCTCTGCAATGGTTTCAAAACTTGCGTAGCCTTGTTCTAAAATAAATTCTTCGTTTTTCTTTTCCGCCAGTAAAGTGGGGTAGGAATTGGCATACTGTCTGGCCGTTTCAAATGTTTCCAGCGTAGTATTTTTTATAAATTGGGAATCAAATGATGCAGCAAATTTTTCGATATCCAGCTTTAGGTCATCACAAATCTTCAGGTAAGTCTGGATTAGATTCAGATCCTGACCATGCAAATATCTTGCTTTTTGAACCTCTACAGCAAATGATACCGCTTTTTCAGGACATAATTTTTTTACCGTAACAATTGCTCTTGACGGGACTTCACTGTCTAAAATTACGTTTTCATTTTCAATTAATTTAAAATAAGCTTCACCAAATGCAGTTCCCGTAGTATGCTGTACCTGAAGATCATGCTTTTTAATATATTCTGCCATTGGTTTAGATTGCTTTCGGGCATTTGCACCGGTCCACATGCCTGCAGGCAGGATTTCAAAGTCGAGGATCTCTTTATATTTGTTATACAGTTTTTGCGTATTGGCGGCGTTTCCATAGCACCATCCACAAAGTGGATCCATTACATAAATAAGTTTCATTTTTTTGATTTTTAACAGCCGGACATTTGCATCAGATAAGAAAAGAATGTAAATGCAATAGTTTCATTTGAAAAACTATTTTTCAGCTAATTTGATACCGTAAAGGTACTGCGGCACAACCCCAAAAATCTTTAAACTACTTTAATAAATGATAGTTGCAAATTATTTTTTCAACGAGATTTTCTTCCTTATATTACTCAGGAAAACATTCGTAATGCCAAGATAAGCAGCTACTTGAATGTTAGAAAGACGTTGTGCCAGGTTAGGATATTTTTCTACAAATTCAATATATCGCTGGTCTGCTGTTTTACTAAGATTATCAATCATTCTTCGCTGTAAGGCAACGTGTGTTTTTTGGGTCATTACCCTGAAAAGTTTTTCTATTTTAGGCAGGTTTTCATAAGCGAATTCTTTGTTTTCTTTTGAAATTAAAAGTACTTCACTGTCTTCAAGTGCTTCTATAGAAAGCTGCGAAGGCGTTCCATTAGTAAAACTATCAATATCTGTAATCCACCAATTTTCTATGGCGAAATAAAGTATTTGGTCAAAACCATTTTTGTCAATATGATAAACACGCAAAAGTCCGCTTGAAACAAATCCTTCAAATTTGCAGATTTCTCCTTCTCTGAGTAAAAACTCCTTTTTTCGGATTCGCTTTTTCTCAAATAAAGTAACAAATTCTTCTATTTCATTTTGGGAAAGTGAAATATGTTTCAAGATGTTTTCTTTGAGAAGCTCTTTCATTTTTATTAGGTTTTTCTTCATTTGGCTGCAGTATACTGCCATAACGAAATTACGTACTATTTGATAATCTTGTGTTTTGAGGTCATTATGATTTCAAGAAATTTTTCTTGAGGCTTTAAGACAATTATTGTGGTTTTCAGCGGAAAAAATATAAAATTAATTAAGTTACAGCAGGAAATGATACAAAAACTCCTTTAAATTACAGCTAAAAATTGGGCACTACTAATTTTATTTAAAGTTGTGCAGAAATATCTTCCTGAAAAATTTTCTTCTTGTGGTTCAATCCCCAATCTTTCATAGCATAAATAATTGGTGTTAAGGTATCGGCGTAAGGCTCCAGAATATAGGATATTTTTACAGGGTAATCGTTTGTTATAACTCTTTTGATCAGCTGGTGCTGCTCCAATTCCTTCAGTTCTTTAGAAAGAACTTTGGGAGTTAATCCAGAGATACTCTCCTGAATTTCAGTGAATCTACTGTTGCCTACACCCACTGAAATTATAATGGATAATTTCCACTTTCCATTAATTACTTCAAGCGTGTCCCGTACGGGCTTTACGGTATTCAGGCATTCACAGTAAGGTTTCTTTTTCGACATAATAAACTTATTTATTTTGCTTTCCTTTGGGAAAGGACTATACAAAGGAAAGTATTTTTAATTTAATTTTGCAAAAGAATCTCTTCAAAATTTGCAATTATGAAAGTTGATCAAAAAATGCTCATCGGACTTCATCTCGGAAATGAATATGGATCTCAGTCGGGAGCCTGGAATTGACGCTGAAAGCTATACGAGTTTTGATGTACGTGTAAAGCAAGCTCAAGCTGCAGAGCGTGGAATTGATGCCTTCGTAGATGAGGTTGTGCCGCTGCTGCAGGAGCGCGGGCTTTTCCACAAAGAGTATGAAGGCAAAACTTTACGTGAGTATGCAGGGGCTCCGGATCAGTACGGAATTGATCCAAGAGTTTGGCAAGATTTTCTTTTGCTGGATATTCTGCTTATGGCGCAATGAAGGCGGCAGTTGATTCTCTATCGAGATACCAGGCTTTGGAATTGGGAAGCAGAAAAATCAGGGTCAATTCTATTGCGCCGGGTGCCATTGAAACAGATTTTGGAGGCGGTGCTGTTCGTGATATTTCAGATTTGAATACCTTCATAGCTTCAGAAACAGCTTTAGGAAGAGTTGGTCTGCCCGATGATATTGGAAGTGCAGTAGCATTTCTTTGCTGCGATGATTCGAAATGGATTAACGCACAACGAATAGAAGTTTCCGGGGGATACAGAATATAATAGACTTTATAAAAATTAGGCAAACCCATTCAATCAATGTTGAATGGGTTTTTTGTTATTTAAAAAGAATCATATCTTTCAAAAATTCTAATGATAAAGGGATATGTATCTGATGGTGCGATATATAAATATTCAGTCTGTAAACCAACTCGAATCAGGTTACGCTTTGCTTCTTCTTCTTCTTCTTCACGGAAGAATTTGCTAAAAGGTTTGGATCTTCTCAAAGCGTTGATATAGCATTTATCCGGCAATAGCTGTTTCTAGAGGTTTTCAGTAGCTTGTTTAAGGGGAAGCGTAACTATAAATTCGGCGCCATTTTCTTTTTCTCCCTTAACCGTTATAGTTCCATTGTGCCTGTTCACTATCTTTTGGCAAAGTGCAAGGCCAATCCCGTTTCCTTCGTATTCATTCTTGGAGTGAAGTCTTTCAAAAGCAGTAAATACTTTTTCTGCATAAATAGGATCCAGCCCAATACCATTGTCTTTGAAGCAAATTTCAATAGATTCAACCGAATCGATATTCTTTATAATCGATGTAATAATAATTTTGGGAGGCTGGTTGCCTTTAGTGAATTTGAGGGCATTTTGGATAAGATTATAGAACAGTTGCTGAATCAGAATAGCTGCTCCCTCAATTTCAGGAAGGTCATCTATAATCAGCATAGCGTTTTTTTCTTTTATTATAAGCTCAAGATCTGTTCTGATGTTTTCCACCAGATCGTTTAGGGAAATTATTTCAACCGGCTGGTTGCTTTTGTCAATAGTAGAGTAGGCAAGGAGCCCTTCAATGATGCACTGCATGCGATTTGCAGAATGGGCAATTTTGTCTAATTGCATAACAGAACGATCAGGCAGATGGTCTGCAATCTCACTTTTTAACATGTTATTGAAGATCTTGATTTTTCTGACCGGTTCCTGAAGATCATGGCTCACCACATTGGCAAAATGCAGGAGATCATCATTAGAGCGTCGGAGTTCTGAGGTGCTTTCTTTGATCTTTTTTTTCAATTCTACTTCAAACTCCTTTTGGTCATGTATATCCTGTACAATCCCTAACATGGTTGCTGGATCACCATTTTGGTGTTTGATAATTTTTCCAAAAACTTTAATCCATTTCTCAGAGTTGTCTTTTTGTATAATTCGGGCTTCGTAGCAGACCACTCCGTTTTCCATGGCATCTTTATGAGCTTTTTCCCGAAGGTAGCGATCGTCCGGATGCAGTTTTGCGGTCAGTTCGTCAATAGTAATTTCAGAGTCGACGGCCCAGAGCTTTCTAAAATTAGCAGAAGTTTTGATCTCGTTTGTTGTAAGGTCAATTTCATATGTTCCCATACCGCAGGCTTCGATTGCCATACTCAGCATTTGATCAAAATTTACTATCTGGCTTTTTGCCTCATGTAATTTAGTTGCCTCTGTGCAGGTATGTACCACACCATAAACTACTCCCTTTTCATTGCGAAGCGGGGTATAATTATAATTAAAATAAAGCGGTGTCCATGCTCCCTTTTTAAGGATGTCAACTTTTCTGTCGTTCGCCTGAAAAGGTATTCCCGTTTTCATTACCGTTAGTATTTCTTCGCTTATCGATTCTTTTTGAAAATCAGCACTAATGTCAGCGAATTTTTTGCCAATGACCTGCCCGCCTATATTCCATAAATTAAGCATGGCGGGATTAGCAAATGAAATTACTAAATCGTCAGTACTATAAACTGCTGTGGCAACTGCAGTTTGTAGTAATATATCTTGTAGAAATATTAAATTATTATGCAAATCTGTTGGCTTTATGGTTGATACTAAAGTAGTGTGCTGCTTTAAGAGTTATGTTATACAATTTAAAGCTGATGATTGTAAAAATTCAATGTAATTAACTCAGAACTTCAATCTCATGATTTATCAATAAAAATCCGAATATTTTAAAATTATTTCTTTGTCGAAATTTTATTACGCATTTATATATTACTTTTGGCATTGTAAAAACGCTTCAATATGACGAGTCCTAAAATTGCAGTCTTAACTTCTAATGAAACAGAAGAAAAAGAGCCGTTAAAAATTATATTGGCCGAAGATGATAAAGATGATCAGGAATTATTTATGGAAGCGCTAAGTGCTACAAAAATCCCTTCTGAAGTTACCACGGTAGAAAACGGTGCGGAATTGGTGAAAACCCTAAAAGATCCCGCTGAACCAAAACCTGATATTGTTTTTATAGATATTAATATGCCTGTTAAAGGAGGCAAGCAGGCACTGGCAGAAATAAAGAGCGACGATGAACTTAAAGAGATCCCTGCCGTTATGCTTTCCACTTCAAATCACCCTAATGATATTGAAGAGACTTTTAAAAAGGGCGCCAACCTTTACATACAAAAACCAAGTTCTTTTACCGGTTTTATTCTGATTCTCAAAAAAGTGTTCATGTTACACTGGACCAAAGCTTTGATAAATCCCGTTAAAAATATATTTTTTGTTTCTGAAAAAAATATTTCTCATAAGGATTAAATAATCTGTCTTCACGATGCAGAATTATGAATCAGGATTAAATGTTGTGGAAAAACATATAAGATCATTTATAACTTGTTGATTTTTAATGCAAAGTGCGTAAAGTTTTTTATCGTAGAGTGTGTTGACAAATAAAAAGTTCACAAAGCTTTGCGTTGACCTGGCTTTGTGAGCTTTGTGTTTATATCCATCCTCCTTATTAAAAAATCTTCGCGTGTTCCTAATGTTTGCATAGTTACAAAATCAATCTTTCAAATATCTATATTGGATATAACAAAACAAAACAGGATCTAATATTCTTTACTTTTTTGTTTTTTGTCTCAAAATAAAATTTAGCTATAGTATTTTTATTATAATTTTACCTTTGAATTAACTCTTAAATGTGATTAAAATGAGACAAAAGATAGTAATCATTTTATTTCTTACAATGATATCCTGCAGAACAGATCAGGCTTTAACACCAGAACAAAATAATGTCAGCGGAGAAGTATCCATTAAAAAAGAAGATATTTTGGTGTCTGAACCATTTAATGCAGAGCAGCAGGCTAATCTTAAACCTGCCGCGGTAATTGAGCGTTTGAAAAGTGGAAATAAGGATTTTGTCGAAGATAATTTAACGATAAGAAATACAACCCAGCGTGTCAGAAATGCATCATTGGGACAATATCCTAAAGCAGTAGTTTTATCTTGTTTAGATTCACGTGTTCCTGTTGAGGATATTTTTCATAGTGGTTTAGGAAATCTTTTTGTGGCAAGAGTAGCAGGAAATATAGTAAACGATGATATTTTAGGGAGTTTGGAGTATTCTTGTAAAGTCTCCGGTGCCAAAGTTGTTTTGGTTTTAGGTCATGAATACTGTGGCGCCATCAAATCGGCAATTAAAGATGTAAAGCTGGGAAATATTACCGTATTATTAGATAAAATTCAGCCTGCTGTAAAAATGGCCCAAAATAATTTTAAAGGCGCTGCAACTGCTGAAAACGAAGAATTTGTTGAAGTTGTTTGTGATGAAAATGTGTATAATTCCATAAAACAAATTCGAGAGAAAAGCTCAATTTTAAAAGAAATGGAATTAAACGGAGAAATAATAATTTGCGGAGCAGTATATAATATGAAAACCGGTAAAGTCGAATTTTTGGAACAGCGACCTTAATTTAATCTCATTATTACTATAGAAAAGCAGAATCAAAAAAAAACTTAGCTGGAACAAATTTTCTGAAAGTGGCTTTTTTAAACTATTTTTCAAGTTCTGATTTCTTATCTTCAGTATGAGCCTTTAAATAATTTTTCTAGTGTAATTATTGTATAAAAACTTAAAAAGTTTACTATTTGTAAAAATATGACGTTTTTAAAAATTGCTGTGTTAAGTAATTTTTTATTCTAAATCACAATTATCTTCTACTTAAAAATATCATGTAATCTGCTCTCTGCTTCTATTTAAAGGGATTTTATTTTGACATTCAGTCAATTAAGCTCCGTACTTTTTACAAATCCTTAACAAACAAGACGTTTAAATTTTCATTTCTTTAACAATTCCATAATTTTAATTTTTTCACTATTTGTAAAATTCATAGTTAATTTGCTGTAATAAATTTAATATTTGTAAACAAACTAGCCATGAAAACAATTTACAAGGCAATTTTTATTTTTTCAGCTTTATTTTTTGCCCAAAATATTATGGCGCAAAAAGCCACAATAAGCGGAACAGTTACTGACTCACAATCTCCTTTGCCGGGAGCAACTATTATACTATCTAATAATCAAAAAGCAACAACTGATTTTAGTGGATCTTTTACGATTCAGGATGTAAAATCAGGAAATTTTGAATTGCAGATCGCATATATAGGATATGAAACCAAAACAATTACAGTTGAAATAAAAGACAATCAAAAATTAAGCTTAGGAATCATTAGACTTTCTACAAATTCAAAAGAATTAAATGAAGTTGTTGTGAGCGGAATGAGCCAAAGAAACAGCGAAGCAAGAGCGCTGAACATGCAAAAGAAATCAATGAGCATTGTAAACGTAATAGCTGCAGATGGAATAGGAAAACTTCCGGATCGTAATGCAGCCGAGACGGTACAGCGTATGCCTGGAGTTTCTATTGAAAGAGATCAGGGCGAGGGACGTTTTGTTTCGGTAAGAGGACTGCCTCCTTTCTGGTCATCCACTACAATTAACGGAAACAGGATCCCAACTGCCGAAGAAGAGACAACTTCCAGAGCCACAGCATTTGACTTTTTTCCATCAGATCTTATTGCGTATGTTGAAGCTACGAAAGCAATTACGCCTGATATGGACGGAGATGCAATTGGCGGAAGCGTAAATTTTACCACACAAACCGCTCCAACAAAAAGAACTATTAAAGCAAGTGTTTTTAGCGGATACAATCAAAAATCAGACAAAGGAATTTACAGCGGATCGCTTACCATTGGTGACAAAAGCAAAAACGGGAAATTTGGCTATATTATCAATGGAACTTACTGGGACAGAAACTGGGCGACAGATAATTATGAAGCCAGAAGAAATGGCGATCAGGGAGTTTACAGATTAGAATTAAGAGATTACACCGGCGTAAGAAAAACAACCGGTTTAAACGCTGCCATGGAATTTAATCCTTCATCGAGAGATAAAATTTTCGTTAAAGCAACTTATGGCGGACTTACAGATGAGGAAACACATTATAAACACAGAATAAGATTTGATAAATTCAGCAACGCTACAAGCACGCTGACTGTTGAACAGCAGGATATTCATAACCAATTAATGACGCAGTTTATCGGCATTGATTTAGGCGGAAAACATCAATTGACAAACGGAACTTTAGACTGGAGTCTGGCCTCTTATCGAAATCAGTTTAAATATGGAAACATTCCAAATGCAGAAGATAATAGTTATTTTTTAATTCAGTTCAACCAGACTGGCGTTGGGGTTAAACCCGGATATTTAAATACGGTTCCAGTTGCATCTGGCGGAGCTGGCGGACCAAGAGCCTATTGGGCTGCCGACGGCGGAATGCTGGATCCTAATAACCCTAAATCAGTATTTGATTTTTACTCAGATCCAAATTTTAAAACGGATCCCACAAAAATGAAGTTTTCTACTTTAGAATTATACAAAATTAGTATTGTAGAAAGAGACAATATTATTGCTGCGGTTAACTACGAGCACAATTTTAATGAAAATCTTAAAATGAAATTTGGTGCAAAACTGACAGATAAAGATCGTATTGCTACTTTTAGGGACGAATACTACAGCTGGACAGGTTCTCCAACACCGTTTTTATCAAATTACAGTCAGTATTTAATTCTTCAACCGGGAGGAACAGATTATATGAAAAGAGAAACGGGAAGTACTATAGGAAACACTTTCGGCGCGGTTTTATCGACTGACGGAATGACAAAATTATTCAATAATTCTAAAGGTAATTTGGTTTTAAACCCTGCAGATTCTCAAATTCCTGAATTAGGAAAAGGTTTGGGAAGAAACTTTAATGTAGGTGAAACCACTTCTTCTGCTTATGCAATGGCCACTTATTTGTTAAATGATAAATGGACCATTTTAGGAGGAGTCAGAATGACCAATACAATTACTCAGGTTACAGGTAAAACAGTTGAAAATGATGTAGTTGTAGATACTGAAAATACAAAAACGTATACTTCAGTATTGCCAATGTTGCATGTGAAATATTCTCCGGTTGAAAATTTAAACCTTCGTTTTGCCACTACAAGAACTTTTGCAAGACCAAACTTTGGAGATATTTCTCCAGCTGGATCTTTAAATACTATTGACGGAGAATATGCAGGAGGAAACCCAAATTTGAACCCGACTTATTCCTGGAACTTTGATTTATTAGGAGAGTATTTTCTTGATGAGGTAGGAATTATTAACGCCGGTGTTTTTTATAAATCGATTACAGATCCAATTTTTGATGATACGTATCAGGGAACAATAAACGGAATTCCGAATATCGAAATCAGTTCTCCAACAAATGGCGATGATGCGTGGATTGGCGGAGTTGAATTTGGAATCACAAAAAGATTTAGCTTTTTACCTGGATTCCTGAAATATTTCGGAACTCAGATCAATGCTACAATAATGAATTCTGAAATGACTTTGGGACAAAATGCCAATAATCCAAACGGGAGAAAAGTGTCAACTCCTTATCAGGCAAAAGAATTATACAACTTACAATTGTTTTATGAAAGTGGGAAATTGAACGTAAGAGCCGCTTTTAACCATAAAGGCGCTTATGCAACAAGTTTTGATGCCAATGCAAAAAATACCGACATGAATGATATTTACTACGGTAAATACAACTCGCTTGATTTTTCTGCTTCGTATAAAATTGGAGATCATTTTACCATTTTCAGTGATTTAAATAATGTTTTGAATGAGCCTTTAATGTATCATTTTGGAGAAACGCCAAACCGACCAAAACAGGTAGAATATTATGGAGTGAAGTTTAATCTGGGTTTAAAATATAATTTATAGACAACTATAAGTTAACCCGTTGGATGTTGGGAGATTCTATTTTTACGATTTATTTTTTTTAATCGAACACATTCAACGGGTTTCTAAAAAAAGAAACACTTATCTAAACTTTACACCACACTTATTACCCTAAATCTCAAGAACCAATGGCTACAAAAACATCGAATTTCAGGTTTATATTAAAAACTTCCATTGCGGCTTTTGGTACTTATTTTTGTATGTACGCTTTTAGAAAACCTTTTACCGTGGCGACATTTGACCACATGTCTTTTTGGGGAATTGACTATAAAATCTTGCTAATTCTGGCACAGGTTTTAGGATATACGCTTTCTAAGTTTTTGGGAATAAAAATAATATCAGAACTAAAATCTTCTAAAAGAATTTTGTATCTAATAAGTTTTATAGCCATTTCAGAACTTGCATTATTAGGTTTTGCATTAGTTCCGGCACCCTACAATATTTTATTTTTATTCATAAACGGACTTCCTTTGGGCATGATCTGGGGAATTGTTTTCTCGTATATCGAAGGAAGAAAAACGACCGAATTATTAGGTGTCATCCTTTGCTCAAGTTTTATTGTTTCTTCAGGAGCCGCAAAATCTGTGGGTGTTTTTGTCTTGAAAGTTTTAGGATGTACTGAGTTTTGGATGCCGTTTGTTTCGGGGTTGATTTTTATAATTCCCTTAATCGCATTTTCACTCTTTTTAGAGAAAATTCCAAATCCTGACAGTGAAGATTTAGCATTACGATCAAAACGTAAACCTCTTGGTAAAAAAGAACGTGCTTCATTGTTCAGGCAATTTGCTTTTCCGCTTACGGCAATTATTGTATTCTATGCCATGCTTACGGCAATGAGAGAATTCAGAGATAATTTTGCCAGAGAGTTATGGGATTCTTTAGGTTACAAAGAAAGTATTTCTATTTATATGTATTCAGAAATTCCAATAGCAATTTCGGTTTTGGTTATTTTGGGATTTTTAGGAAGTATGAAAAACAACTACAAAGCTTTTAAAAATTATCATTTAGTATTGTTCATAGGTTCGGTTTTAATTGGCGCAGCAACTTTCTTGTTTCAAAAGCAATTATTAGCACCACTTCCGTGGATGATGATCTCTGGATTTGGCATGTATATTTGTTACATTCCGTTTAACGGTTTATTTTTTGACCGAATGATCGCCACTTATAAAATAGATGGAAACACAGGATTTTTAATTTATATCGCCGATGCTTTTGGTTATTTAGGAAGCGTTTTAGTGTTGCTTTTCAAAAATTTTGGAGATAAGAATATTTCCTTTTTAAGTTTTTTTACGACTTGTATTTATCTGTTATCCTTCGTGGGGATCATCACAACGATAATGTCGTTTAAGTACTTTAAACGGAAATTCAAAAAAACGATAAAAATAACCACAACACCTTTGTACACTTGAAATAAAGAAAAAGAAATAGAATAAAAAATAAATATGATTATCCACGACAAATACCAAGCGAAAATAATATAAAAAAAGTTTGCCACGAATTTCTCGAATTACCGCGAATTATGTCATTGTAAGGATTAAAAATCTACATAAATCTGTGCAATTTTAGGCTAGTTTTTTTAAGCATTTTCAAAGTAAAAATTAGAGAAAATTAGAGAAATTCGTGGCAAAAAATACAAATTTGGTACTCATTTAAGATTATCATAAAAAACAATTACACAAACATAAACATGAAAGAGAAATATGATTTAATAATCGTTGGGTCAGGAGTTTTAGGCACATTTCATGCTTATCACGCCTTACAAAAAGGAATGTCGGTTGCTATTTTAGAAAAAAACAGCAAACCCGAAGGCGCAACAGTTCGAAATTTTGGTCAGGTTGTACCATCAGGAATGGATAAAAAATGGCAAAATTTCGGAAAAGAAAGTTTAAAAATTTACAAAAATATTCAGTCGCAATTTGATATTAGCATTCGGCAAAACGGAACTGTTTATCTGGCTTCAAACGAAGAAGAAATGCACTTGATTGAAGAGTTGCACCAAATAAATATCTCGAATGATTACGAATCAAACTTATTGACAAAAGAACAATGTCTGTCAAAATACCCAGGTTTACGTGCTGATTATTGTATAGGAGGATTATTTTTTCCGCAGGAAGTCACCGTTGAACCTTCAACAATGATTCACAAACTGCATCAGTATATGACTGCAAATATGGGACTTGATTTATTTATGAATACAACTGTTTTAAATACTGAAAACAGAAATAATGAAGTAGTTGCAACAACTTCGTTAGGAAAAGAGTTCAAAGCTTCAAAAATTATTATTTGTAATGGAAGTGATTTCAAAATATTATATCCTGAAGTTTATAATAACAGTGATTTGGTTGTTTCAAAACTTCAGATGCTGCAGACAAAACCCCAGAATAATTACAAACTAGATGGTTCTATTTTGACAGGATTAACGATTAGAAGATATGAATCGTTTGAAGAATGTAAATCGTACGCAGCAATCAAAGCCAAAGAAAATCCGAATAGTTTTGAGAAACAGTACGGCGTTCATATTTTATTCAAACAAGCTCTTGACGGATCTGTAATTCTGGGAGATTCGCACGAATATGCTCCTGCAAAAGATATAGATTCTCTGGGATTTGATTTGAATATGGATATCGACAATTTTATGATTGAAGAAGCGAAAAAAATAATCGACTTACCAACGTATGAAATCCAAAACAGATGGTTTGGAATGTATTCGCAATGCAAAACCAAAGATATTTTTGAACATACAATCGGAGAAAACATTCACATCATAACTGGAATTGGAGGTAAAGGAATGACCGGAAGCGCTGGATTTGCCAAACATAATATCGACAAAATTTTTAATGCATAGTTTTTAGCGACAGATTTCACGGATTAAAATAGATTAAAAAAATCTGCCTTAATCTACTTCAATCTGTAAAAATCTGCGTGAAAAATTAAGCACAATTACACTCAACATGTAGAAACATGTTCAAAATAAAACACACAAAATGAAAATCAATGAAATTGAAATGGTCGTTTTTGATATGGCCGGAACCACAATCAATGAACAAAATATAGTATATAAAACGCTGTACAAGTCTATAAACCATTTTGGCATTGAAGTTTCTCTGGAAACGGTACTTTCATTAGGTGCCGGAAAAGAAAAGTATCAGGCAATAAAAGATATTTTAAAAAGCAGCGAAATTAATGATGTTGAAAAAACAAATGTAATATTCGAACATTTCAAAAAAATCCTTGACCAGGAATATTTGACGGCCAAAGTTTTACCTATCGAAGGCATTGAAAATGTGTTTCAAAAACTTAAAAAAGACGGTATAAAAATAGTTTTAAATACAGGATACAGCAGCCATGTTGCGAACACTTTATTAGATAAATTAAACTGGAAAAAAGACAATCAATTTGATGCTTTAATCACCGCAGACGATGTAGAACTAGGACGCCCATTTCCGGATATGATACACAAAGCCATGCAATTATTCGGAATCAAAGATGCTTCAAAAGTACTGAAAGCAGGAGATTCGGCCATCGATATAGAAGAAGGAAAAAATGCCAAATGCGGCATCACCATTGGTGTTTTATCAGGAGCTCAAACCAGAGCACAACTTGAAGAGGCAAAGCCGGATTATATATTAGACTCACTTGCTTCGTTATACAGTATTGAAAAAGACATCTCAGATTTGGATAAATTAAAAATTAAAAATTAAAAATCTGTTCGATCTGCCAAATCTGCGAGAGAAAGTTTTTTCGCCACGAATTTCACGAATCAACACGAATTAATTAGTGAAAATTAGTGTAATTCGTGGCAAACATTTTTCATCTGCTTAAAAATAATCACATAAAAAAAAACTAATTAGTTAAAATAAAATCCCTGCAGGAAATAGTTTTAAACAAGTAAATAAATAGTAATCAACAAAACAATTCAATTCAATGAAAAAGATTTTTAGATTAAGTTACGTTACAATTCTTGCGAGTGTACTTTTAGTGACTTCATGTAGCAATGAACCAACGCCTGCGAGCGATGAGAATTCAGCAAATGCAAAAACTATTTTAAAAACGGGTAAAGCTGCAGCAAGCAGCGGAACTAGAAAACTGCTAATTATAGGCATTGACGGCTGTCGCGGCGATGCTTTGATGGGAGCCAATACACCAAATGTTCATGGATTACTTCCTAATTCGGTTTATAGTTTGGATGCTTTGACTGAAGCCCCAACATGGAGCGGAAACGGCTGGTCGACAATGCTGAGCGGAGTTACCCATTTAAAACATGGCGTAACAGACAATTCATTTTCAAGTCCGAATTTTGGAACTTATCCAAGCTTTTTAAAACGTCTTGAAACGTATAATACTGCTTTAAAAACAATGTCAATTGTACATTGGGTACCAATCAATACTTATATCGTAGACGGAATTGATGTGGAGAAAACAGTATCAACAGATTTAGCGGTAAAAAATGAAGTAGTTGCTGCCTTAACAAATGATAATCCGGATGCTTTATTCCTGCATTTTGATGATGTAGATCATGCAGGTCACAGCTACGGATTTTCGATCAATGTGCCACAGTATAAATCTTCAATAGAAACTACAGATGGTTATATTGGAGAGATTTTGACGGCATTAAAAAACAGACCCAATTATGCCAATGAAGACTGGCTGGTTATCGTTGCACCCGATCATGGCGGAATAGTGACAGGTTCAGCAGGATCGCACGGCGGATCATCTTATGAAGAACGAAATATTTTTACCATCTTCAATAATAAAAATTTCACTTCGACTAAAATCGAAAAACCTGTTGATCCCACAACTACTATTACGGGTAAATTTGCCAATTTTAATTCGAATAGTATTTACGCATCGACAACAAATGCATTATATAATTTTGGGAGTTCCAGTTTTACGGTTGAATGCAGGGTAAAAACTTCTGGTTATTCAAGCGATCCATCTTTAGTTTCTAATAAAAACTGGGCAAGTGGTAAAAATCGTGGTTTTGTAATTTGTGCCAATACGGGAGGAACATGGAAAGTTAATATTGGTGATACTCAAAATCGCGTAGATATTTCGGGAGGCACCATCAATGACGGGAAATGGCATCATTTAACATTAGTAGTAGATCGTACGGCAAAATTGGTAAAAACCTACCAGGACGGTGCTTTCGTTGGTCAAGCTGCTATTGTCAGCACATTTGGAAGTTTAACTTCAGGATTACCTTTTGCAGTAGGGCAGGACGGAACTTTGACGTATGGCGCAAATGTAAACGGAAATATTGCTGAAGTCCGGGTTTGGAACAAAGCGTTGTCTGAAGCTTCGATTTTTAATTATACCTGTTCATCTGTTACAGCTTCTCATCCTGATTATGCTAATCTCATAGGATATTGGAAAGGCGATAACGGTTCAGGAAATTCTTTTACGGATTTGAGTACTAAACAAGTTGCGCTTGCTTTTCCTAACACACCAACCTGGAAAACAAGTGCAGCAACTTTAAAATGCGGAACAGGAAGTGGAGTCGTACCAAAAATGGTAGATATTGCCTATTCATCACTGCAATGGTTTGGCGTGCCAATCAATTCAGGATGGTCACTTGACGGACGCTCCTGGCTTCCGGCAGGAAATTAAATTATTTCAGAATGTGTTTATTGTTTTTTTTAGAAGGTTATCTCCATTTTGGAGGTAGCCTTTTTATTGTTTAACAGCGAAGTTGATTGTGAATTTTTGCTTGCAAAGTTGCAAAGTCGTAATTTTTTTTTCAATATTGTCATCCTGACGCAAGGAAGGATCGCACTAGAAACTCCGCAAAGATTAGCTATTACTTTCAGAATAAAAATAAAGTACCAGCATGATACAGTTTTCCTGAGTTCTGTTTTCAGGAACATGAGGAAGTCTTCCGTTGAAACATAGTGAATCACCTTCGTTTACAACTACTTCTACATCATCAATGATATAAGTAACGCTTCCTTTTATAATATATTTGAATTCCCAGGCATCAGTAATAACTTTTTCACGTTTACTATCTGGTTCGACTTCAAGAATTACAGCTTCAAAACCAATCGAATTAATACTTTTACTGAAGATATGATAGTAATTAAAACCCTTTGTTTCTGAGCGGTCTTCTTTTTCTATCTTTTGATAATCTTCCTTTTTTATGTGAATAAATTTGGCATTTTTGATGTTTTTCACTCCTTCAAAAAAATAGGTAACATCTGTATCTAAAGAGTGAATAAGCTCTATTAAAACCGGAAGAGAAGGGATCGTTCTGCCATTTTCAATTCTTGAAATAAGACCGTTGCTCACTCCGGCTCTGCCAGCAACTTCATGTATTGTTAAGGCACTTTTTTTTCTGATTTCTTTTAGCCTTTTCCCGATACCAATTAAATAATCTTCCATAATATACATTCACTTTAAAAGGTAAATATAATACAATTAGCATTAATACTTTTTGCTATGAATGCAGGCAATTTTCACGAGCATTTTTTATTATCTAAGCGTGGTTTTATATTCCGGAAAGTAAAAAGTAGTAAATGCGATTCATAAACAACTAACATTCATGCAGATGTTGGATATTGGAAAAATTGTACGTGATAATATGCATAAAAAAAATTGAATATGCAAACAAGAAAGACTTCGCTTTTTTCTTTATTCTCGTTTGCATATTCAAATTCAATTACAATTTATATAGCGCTAATCTTCACAGAACTGGCTTTATCATTAAAACTGCCTAAACAACCATTATTTCCTGTTATTACAACAGATTCTCCTCCAAAATTATCATTTTGATACAGGGTAATTTTGTAACCGCTTTCTAATCGAACAGAAGACAAATCGTCATTTACGATACCGTACGTTTTTAACTGAGCTAATGTATAATTACCGGCAGGCAAAGCAATCGCATAACCTGTATAATTGCAATTTTGGTAAACAGTTACAATTCCGCCAGCTGCATTATTATATTTATTATCTATATAAGTACGGGATAAATTGCCCACTCCATCAAAATAGTTATCGGCTAATTTTGCGGGATCCGTTGCAAATTCTCCACCTTGTACGATCGCATCATTTCCATCATTCCAGGCCCAGGGAGCATTAGCACCACCAGTTTTAAAATCATTTCCTGTAAATCCTCCGGCTGGACTAGAAAATAATTGCGTGTTAAATCTTTGATCCCATAGTCCTCCGGTTTCAAAAATATCAACAAGTTTGTATTCCACATAAGTATCATAATTATCAGAAGGTATTTGTGCAGTGCCGCTTGCCGAAGGATAATAGATAATTCCATCTCCATCTATATCGTGCTGTGGCCAGGCTTTAAGACTGTGCCCTTTAGCATCCTGCGCAGTAATAGGATGTAATTCTCCATTATAATCCCTCATTTGTAATGTTCCATCAATACTTTCCAATCCGTTTACAAAAGAACTGCCAGAGGGTACATATGAAAAGAAATCGGAATGACTTACTGTAACAGCTCCTTTTAAAGCACCATAATTAGATCCATCTTTTTCTACTATCATTAATACTCCTTCTAAATCATTTTCATGCTGGTCTAATGAATATAAAAGCGGATTATCTGTCCAGTCTCTTGGAGAAAAGAAAGCATAAGTAATAAACCAATGCGTTTCTGATTCTACAATTGAATAGTAACAATGTGCCGCTAACGAATTGGCATAAGCAGGAAGATTGTTCCAGTTATTTTCACCATTCCAGTCATTGTCATAATTAATAGCAGTAAGATAATCAGATTTTCCTCCTTCGGCATAAGTTCCCGTGGCATCTACATCTTTGTAATGAATAGGAGCCCATCTTCTTGCTAAATCAGAACTTGCTGCCATACTGATTTTTTTGGTGTTTTGTTGTGTTGCAGCGACAGCGGCTGTTGTTTCTGCTTCCTCCAATGTCGTGTCCTGACAAGCGAACGTAATTGCAGATAATGCAATAATTAAAACTTTACTTGAGATCTTTTTTAGATGCTGTTTTTTCATAATTCTGTTTTTTAATTGTTTATAACATGTTTAATTCAATGATTTTGAGAAATTATTAATGGCAGTAACCAACTGAGAAAAAATAATCATCAGCAATAGCAGAGACTTTGTGTTGGGATAATTCGTTTTGATTTTTGAATTATAATTCTTACTACTTGTAAGTACTGAAAAGGAGAAATCGTACTATACTGCTTGTATTACAATACCGTTAACAAAAAGTTAACAGGAATAGGATTATTTGTTGTTTGCTGAGTCCCTAAAACGTGGATATGTAATTATGCTAATTAGAGCTTTAAGAGCCTCTACACCTAACTTATGGTAAGAATAAGTCGATCAACAGGATATGTTAAGTATAAATTAAATTATAGTTAACTGCCTGTCTGTAGTATATTTTAAGATAATTATTCCTGTAATTTACCGGTGTATTAATAAGTTATAAACCAATTTTATTCTATTATAATAGTATCTTCTAAAACGTGCAAAACTATCTTATACCTTCAGAAATTTCGTGGCTTTCTTTTAATAACTGTATTTTGGATGAAGCCGATGATGTAAATAATTCTTTATACGAACGAATTAAGTTTTTAGCGATTCATTCGTCGAACCTGGATGAATTTTTTAGGGTAAAAATCAGAAAACTGCTGATTAAAAATTCAAAAAAAAATACAGATTTACTGGATCAAATTCTGGCAGAAGTAAATCTTCAGCAAAATAGATTTGGATTAATCTGGAGGAGTTCAATCCTGCCTGAATTAGCGAATAATAATATTGTGTATTATGAAAATCAAGAGCTTTTAGAAAAGCATCTGCACGAGATCGAATACTATTTTAAAAGTATTATTTTGTCTTACATTCAGGTAATTTATATTGCAGTAAATCATCCTAAAACTTATTTTTTAAACAATAGGAGTTTATACTTTCTGGTAAAATTAAAAGACAGTGCAGGTAACTATAATTATGCCTACCTGAATATTCCTTCGGACAAACTGGACCGATTTAAACAATTGCAAAGTGAGAGAGACAGGCATTATATTATTTCTATTGATACGATAATACGAAATTGTTTGTCCCTTATTTTTCCTGTAGGAAAAGTGGTTTCCTGTAATGCAATAAAATTAAATCGTGATGAAAATTACCTGATAGAAGATGAAAGCTCAGGAGATCTGATAGCAAAAATTGAACAAAAAATCGAAGAACGTAAACGAGGTTCTTCAACAAGATTCCTGTATGATTCTAATATGGATCCGGAAACAATTTTAGTATGTAAAAAAGCTTTCCGCCTTAAAAAAGAGGAGATGATAAAAGGAGGAAGCCATCATAATTTTTATGATTTATTCAAGTTTCCCAATCCTGTTATACCAAATCTTCAGGGAGAAAATTATCCAGGTCTAAAACATCTGCCTTTTGAAAGCAGCAGGTCTGTTTTTGAAATTATTGATAAGCAAAATCAATTACTTCATTTTCCGTATCAATCCTATTATTATGTATTGCAATTTTTTAATCAGGCGGCGATTAACAGAAACGTCTTGGAGATAAAAATTACGCTATACCGTATTTCATCACAATCATTAATTGCAAATGCTTTGATAAGTGCCGCCAAAAACGGTAAAAAAGTAACTGTTTTTGTTGAGGTGAAAGCGCGTTTTGATGAGTATAATAATTTATTCTGGTCACGTGAAATGAAAAATGCCGGCATAAAAATCATTCAAAGCATGCCCAATTTAAAAGTTCATGCTAAAGTAGCGATGGTGACCATGAAAGATAAATATGGAAATAAAAAACACTACAGTTATTTATCGACTGGAAATTTTAATGAAAGTACAGCCAATATTTATTCTGATTTTGGATTTTTTACTTCAGAAAAAAAATATGCCGATGATTTAAAAAAAGTCTTTACATTTTTAAAAACCAAGAAAAAAGCAGAAATGCCAAAACATATTCTGGCAGCGGGTTTTAATATGAAGGATAGCTTAATAGAATTGATTAACAACGAAATAGAAAATAAAAAAGACGGCAAAGAAGCTTATATCTTTTTAAAAGTAAATGGAGTTGATGAGAAAGATATTATTGATAAACTAATTGAAGCAAGCAACGCAGGTGTTGATGTGATAATGATCGTACGCGGCATTTGCACTTTATTGCCCGGAATTAGTAATGTGTCAGAAAATATCGAAATCTATCGCATTGTAGATATGTTTTTAGAGCATTCGAGAATTTATAAATTTGCAAATAATGGTGATGAAAAAATATATTTGTCATCTGCTGATATGTTAAGCAGAAATTTAAACAGAAGAATAGAAGTTGCTTTTCCGTTGTACGATCAAAAACACATGGCAGAAATTAATACAATTATTCAGTTACAACTAGAGGACAATACAAAAAAGAGAATCATAAATTCCGAAGGAAATAATGAACAGGATACTTTGAACATGGAGGAACCAAGACGCGCACAGACTGAAATCTATAATTGGATTGCTGAGGCCCATAAGGAATAAGTCTTATTTAAAAATAAGATTTTAGTTGGACTAAAAACCTCTTTTCCGTCAGTAGTTTTATATCCGCCTAATCTCTAAAGTTTAACGCTCCTTTTAACTAATCTTTTTGCCTTTATAAATTTACAGCACATTTTCAGGAAAAATGAAAAGTTTTTAACTTAACATATATTTTATGTTTAAGTAAACTGGTGATTGTATCCTTGTGAGTTAAAAAACAAACAATGATAAGGGCTCTACTACTATGCTGTCTTTTTACAATAAGTTCATTTGCGCAGCAGATAAAATTTGAAAACTTTACAACAAGCCGGGGATTATCTAATAATTCTGTAGTTGATATTGAAAGCGACAGAGACGGTGGTCTGTGGATTGCTACCTGGGATGGTCTTAATTATTATGACGGGTATAGTTTTAAAATTTTCAAACATAATTTTAATGATGATAAAACAATTTCCAGTAACTATATCACGAAATTACAAAAGGATAAAGCGGGTTTTATCTGGCTCATTAGTAAAGAAGGGCATGTAAATAAGTATTTAGGGAATAGTGAATTTGTAGAATTCAGGTTTAAAAGTACTCCAAAAAATATTCTGTTATCTCATAAAGGAAATATCGTAGTAGAAACAAAAACAGGATATTATGAATTTAAAGATAAGGCTTTTGTTGAAATACCAAATCATAACGTAAAAAAAGTAGATTTAGGCAGCCTAAAAAATATCTTGCTGCGAAAACATCCTAAATTGATTATCAACGATATTTTAAAAGACAAAACAGGAAATATTTGGTTTGCTACTCGGGATAATGGATTGTATATCATAACAAATGAATTTAAAGAAAACAATATCGAACACTTTAATTCTGATTTGTATACCCCTTATTGTTTTAAAAATAATGAAATTGAAACACTTCACGAAGATGATTTCGGAAATATTTGGCTAGGCCAAAAAGACGGGGGGCTGAGTATGGCCTATACCGGATCTGAAAAAATAAATTCAGTGATGCCACATCCTGTAAAAGAACCTCATTTGCCCAATGAAACCATTAGAGCTGTTACCAAAGACAGTAAAGGCAAAATTTGGTTAGGTTATTATACAAAGGGACTTTATTGCTACAATGATAAAACCCATTTTTTTGAAAAATTCAAAATAGACAAAGCCTCTTCAGATCCGGATTGGGAACGTATCAGAACATTGTTTACTTCAAGTGACGGAATAGTCTGGGCAGGAACTTATAAGGGGATTTTGCGCATTTCAGGAAATACATCCATCAGTTACGAGAACAGTACTATAGAAGGTATGCCTTTAAACAGATGTTACTCTATATATGAAGATCAAAACAAGCAGCTCTGGATGGGATGTTGGGGAGGGGTGGCTAAGTTTAATTTGATAACGGGTAAGTTTGAAAAATTTAAGGGAGAGGAATTATTAAATAAATACAATATCAGGTGTGTTAAAAAAAACAATCAAAATCTTATACTCGCTACCGAAAATAATGGAGTACTTGTATTTAATTTAACGACCGGTACTTTAAAGAAAATCTCTACCAAAGATGGAATTCTAGGCAATAGTATCTACTCTGTATTTCTGGATAATGAATCAGATAATTACTGGATTGCTTCTCTTGGCGGCGTAACTGTTTTTAATAAAAATAAAGGTGTAGTAAAAAATATTACAGAGTCTGAAGGACTTCCGAGCCATATGGTATATGGACTTATAGACAACGGAAATAAGGTTTGGATTAGTACCACAAAAGGAATTGCTTCTATCGATAAAAAAAAATATACCGTTACGGCTTATAATCCCGACTATGGATGGCAGGCACCAGAATTTTCTGAAGGAGCATATTATCAGGATTCTAAAGGAAATTTGTTTTTTGGAGGTGTAGAAGGGCTTAATTATTTTAATCCAAGTAACCTTCACCCTGGAAATTTAAAAGCAAAAGTAAAATTAAAAATAGATGGCAGCGAAAATCATCCGGCAACGATTGAAAAAAGTTATAGTAACAACGAATTAGAAATTGATGTCATTCCTGTTTTATTTCCTCACAACACTAAAAATAATATCTATTACAAACTGGAAGGCAAAGATAAACAATGGACTCTTTTAGGTTTTAACAACAAAATAGAATATACAAATTTATCTTCCGGAAATTATACCTTTTTGATCAAACAGGGTAAAAATGGCTTACCCGAACCGGCATTTTTTAAACTGCATATTAAAAAGGCATTTTATGAATCGATACTGTTTTATATATTGTTATCTGGTTTTATCCTGCTGATTTGTATACTAATAGTTTATTTTAAAAACAAAACGGCCCTTGCTCAGCAAAAGTATTTAGAGGAACAGGTAACAGCTCGTACGAATGTTATTGAAAATCAGAAAAAAAACCTGGAAGAAATTAATATAGAACTCGATGAAAAAAATAAAAAAATAGAAGAACAAAAAGAAAAACTTTTGATTCTTCACAGTAATTTTAAAAATGAAAATTTTGAAATCGAAAAGTTTAAGACTTTTATGCTGGCTGAATTTCAGGATCCAATCACCAGAATACTTGAAATTTCGGGTTCCTTTAAAAAAGATACAGAAACACAGCGGGCTTTAATGTCAGAATCCGGTAAATTGGTAAATCTTATTTCAGAATGGAATTATCTGGAACATGTTAAAGATCTGGGATCTATAAAAAAAACAGCCACAGATTTGTTTCCGGTTTTAAAAAACAATGTCGAAAAATTAAAGAAGGATCTGGAGCTTAATCAGGTCAATTTTAATTGTGAAATAGATAGTAAAGATTGTGTTGCTCTTGTAGATATCTTGCGTTTAAAACTGGCATTACAATACTTTTTTAATGATTTTAGTAAATATTCGGATAAAGATAGTACGCTGAATATTGCGATTACGTATGAAAATGATTTTTTACAAATTAAGGCAGTTTCAGATAGCATTATCTTAAAAAACAACTGGTACAACATTATACATTATAGTCCCTATTTTAGAGCATTACAGGTTTTATTAGAGGATCTGGAAGGAGAATTTATTCCGTCGTCAGAACAACAGTTTCAGATGATTTTGCGAATTCCAATACAAGTGATCGATGCTGAAACCAACTTCAAAGAAACAATTTCATGGAAAAATTTTAATTATCAGGATCAATTTACTTCTGATAAAAAGTGTCTTTTGGTTTTTGGTGATCCATTTAATAATCCCGCAGCAAATCAGGTTTTGCAAAGCGAAAATTATAATTTAATTTTTGAAAGTTCGGTGAATAATTTAAATGCAATAATGAAGCAGATAGATATAGCTGCCCTGGTTTTTTATCAGGCGATTTTATCAAAAGAGCTCATTAATTTTTTAAAGGGAGATAAAGACAATACAAATTTGAATATACCAATGATTTATATCTCTGAGGATATTAATTATGAAATAGACGAACCGTTATTTGAAATGGGCATTGATACTCATATAAAATTACCTGCCAGTACATCCTTTATCAGGAAAAAGATCGATCGTTTGGTGCATCAAAATACAGAACCACTTAAAGAATATAAAATTCAGCAAAAAATATTTGAGATTCTAACAGAAAATAATGAACATGTTACTCCAAACGAAAAACTGTTAAAAAGAGCCTTAGAAATAATTAAAGAGGAATTGCAAAATCCTTCATTTAATGTAGAGATGCTTGTCGAGCATTTGGGGATTTCGAGAGTAAAATGCTATCGTTTATTTAAAGAAACGCTGAATCAGTCGCCTTCAGATATAGTAATGTCTCTTCGATTGCAAAAGGCAGAAGTTTTACTAAAAACGAAAAGATTAAATATATCCGAAGTAAGTTTTGAATGCGGTTATAATGATCCAAAATATTTTGGGCGCTCTTTTAAAAAGTATTTTGGAAAAAGCCCGAAGGAATATAAAGAACATATCACCTAACTTTCCTGTTAGCCCTGTATTTACGGAAAGTTAGCCTAGTGTTACTGAACAAAAAACACCCTTTTTTGTTATTAATTCTATCCTAAATTGAATTAAAAGTCCACTTTTGAAATACAATAATCCTCCTATTGGCGGTATTCATAAAATACTTTTGGCAAAACATTAAAAAGTATTTTAAATGAAAAAAATTTATGCATTGTTAATTCTTGCCTTAGGATGTATCTCATTCTCCTATGCGCAGGGAACTGTATCAGGAGTGGTGGTTTCTGATGTTGAAAAAGTACCGGTGCCCGGTGTCTCTGTTTATATAAAAGGAGAACCAAAAGGAGCTGTTACAACAGATTTTGACGGAAACTTTAAAATTAAAGTTGCGGTTAACGAAGGCACTTTAGTTTTTTCTTACGTAGGGTTCAAAACAAAAGAAGCTGCTTTTTCAGTCAACCAAAAACTGAATGTTTCTTTGGCAGAAGAAGTCAGTACATTAAATGAAGTAGTAGTGGTAGGTTACGGTTCTCAAAAAAGATCTGATGTAACCGGAGCGATATCTTCTGTAAAAAGTGAAAATTTCAACAAAGGTGTCGTAGCAAATGCAGGACAGCTTATTCAGGGTAAAGTTGCAGGGGTTAACGTTGTTGCGGCAAGTGGTGAACCTGGTGCTTCGCAAGATATCATCATTCGTGGAGTTGGAAGTTTGCGTTCCGGAACAACACCTTTGTATGTAGTAGATGGATTTGCTCTGGACAATTCTAATAACGGAGTGGCTTCAAATCCGTTAAACTTTATAAACCCACAGGATATCGAAAGTATTGAGGTACTTAAAGATGCATCTGCATCTGCTATTTACGGATCCAGAGCAGCAAATGGTGTTATTGTAATCACAACTAAAAAAGGAGCAAAAGGTCAGACTAAAATAAACCTTAATATGACTACCGGATTTTCAACTTTAGCTAATAAAGTGGATGTTTTTGGCGCAGATGAATTTAGAAGACAAGTAGTTGCAGTAAACGGAAATTTACAAGACGGCGGAGCAAATACAGACTGGCAGGATGAATTAACCAGAACTGGTGTCTCACAAAACGTTAATTTATCGATGAGCGGAGGAACAGATAAATCAACCTATGCAGCATCTGTAGGTGTTGATAATCAGGAAGGTGTTTTAAGAAATAGTGATTTAAAACGTTATTCAGGACGTTTAAACTTAAGCCAGAAAGCATTTGATGACAAATTTAATATTACGTTTAATTTAACAGCAACTAAACTTGACAATTCAAGACCAGATGCAAGAGGAATTGTTGGTAACATGTTGACAATGAATCCTACAGACGCAGTTTATGTTAATGGAGAACCAAATGTTAACTTAAGTAATGATATTTTAAATCCTTTAATCAGCGAAAGACTTTATTCTGATGAAACAAACAACAACCGTATTTTGGCCAATATTGTACCATCATATGAGTTTATAAAAGGATTAACTTATAAATTTAATCTTGGAGTTGATTATTCTATGTCTGAAAGAGACATACAGGTTTTACCATACAGATCAGCAACAAATACAACTTTAGGTTCGTTGAACAATATTATAACGAACAATAATAATATTTTATACGAAAATACATTAACGTATAATTTCACTACAAATGCTCATAATTTCACCGTTTTAGCTGGTCAGTCATACCAAAAAATACAGGTAAGTCAAAAGAGTTACAATTTATCCGGATTTCCCGATAATGGCGTTGAACCAAAAAATCAAATAGAAACAGCAAGTGAGCGTACAATTCAGGCTTCGTCAGCGGTAGAAAACGAACTTCAGTCTTTCTTCGGAAGATTAAATTACGGGTATGATAACAAATACTTACTTACAGCAACGATGCGTGCTGACGGTTCATCTAAATTTGGTAAAAACAACAGATATGGATATTTTCCATCGGTTGCATTAGGTTGGAATATTAGCAGAGAGGATTTTTTAGCAGAATCTGAAACAATAAACAATCTTAAGTTAAGAGCAAGCTGGGGACAAACCGGATCTCAGGAGATTCCTTCAAAAATAACCAAAGCAAGTTATACAGAAAGTAATACAGGAAACGATACGTATCCGTTAGATCCGTCTACTACAGATTTAAGCGGATATCCTTATGGATCCATCTATACACGTTTAGCTAATCCAAATATTCAATGGGAAGTTTCAACACAAACCAATATTGGTCTGGATTTTAGCTTATTCAATAATAGAATATCAGGTACTGTTGATTATTTCAACAAAGTTTCAGAAAATATTTTATTAGAAGTAGCGCCGGTAGATCCCATTCAGCCTACATCAAAATATTGGACAAACATTCCGAATATGCAAATTAAAAACAGCGGTATTGAAGTTGCTTTAGATTACAGCAGTGACAAAAGCAGGGATTTCTCTTATAGCATAGGTGGAAATATATCTTTAACAGATAATAAAGTAGAAAACTCACCTTATAAAATATTAACAACAGGTGGAGCACAAGGAGGCGGACAATCCGGAGCTACTATAAACGGGGTTCTTAACGGACAGCCAATAGGTTCTTTTTATATGCTAAACTTTACAGGAATTGGTCCTGACGGTTTAAACCAATTTGCAGACACAAACGGAGATGGTAAAATTCTTGACGATGACCGTGTTGTGGCCGGCAGCGCATTGCCAGATTATATTTATGCATTTTATTTGAATTTTAAGTATAAGAATTTTGATTTAGGATTTAATTTTAATGGTGCCGGCGGAAATAAAATTTACAACCACGTAGCCATGACTTCTTTCAACAGAGGAAATCTTGCCAATTCTTTTAATACGACTGACAGAGCTTCACAATTTTTAAACGAAGCCTCTACGAATTCTAACACCGTTTCTACAAGATATTTAGAAGACGGAAGTTTCCTGAGATTAAATAATGCAACTATGGGGTATAATATAAGCCCAAAAATGATAGGATTAGATAATGTAATGGACAATATACGTCTTTCTATTACAGGGCAAAACTTATTTGTGATTACAAAATATAGTGGATATGATCCTGAAATAAATACTGGAACTTCAGTTGGAGATATTCAGTCTTTTGGAATTGACTACTTCAGTTACCCTAGAAGCAGAACGGTTTTATTTGGCTTAAACGCGGCATTTTAATCAAAAATAACATAACATGAAAAACAAATTAATAATAGCAACTCTTGCATTAGGTTTATTATTTACCTGGAGTTGTACAGATTTAGAAGAAAATGTGCTCGACGAATCCTTAGATGGTGCAGGACAGGCAGATGCAATAAGCGGTGCAATTGCTCCGGCTTACGGACAATTAAAAGCTACGTGGATACATACAAATAATTTCGGTTTACAGTTAATTGCCAGTGACGAAGGTATTTTACCTTACAGAGGAGGTACAGACTGGTATGACGGAGGTAAGTATTTAGCCGTACATGCACACACTACTACGCCTACAAATGACTTGGTTACAAGTACATGGAATGAGATGACTAAAAACATTTCCAGAACATTATCTGCTATCGAAGTGCTAACCCCACTTGCAGAAGGCGGAAATAAAGATGCACAAGGAGCACTTTACGAAATGAAAGCACTTAGAGCGTATTTAAATATGCTCACATTAGACAGCTGGGGACTTGTGTTTAAGAAAGAATCATCAGCAAGTACTTCTGAAATTCTTAGAGGACAAGATGCCGTTACTTATATAGAAAGTGAGCTATTGTCTGTTGCAGATGTTATTAACAATACAAGAGGACCCGGGCGAATGACACAAGCTGCGGTTTGGGGACTTTTGGCCAGATTAAATCTAAATGCTGCTGTTTACCGCGATCCTTACGGAAAACCCGCATTTACTGCTGCAGATATGGATAAGGTTATAAAATATACAGACAACATTATTAACTCAGGTAAATTCAGTTTATCTCCGGAATATTTTGACTTATTTGATGATGCTAATAATGCCAATAAAGAATTAATTTTTGCAATGGACCAACGAGGAGTTTTAAAAGACGAAAACAACCGTTGGGCTTATTGGTCAATTCCGGGATCAATGTTTCCAAGACCAGAATCTATTAACGCAGACGGAACAGATGGTCCGGCTATTACTTCAGATTTTTATCAGACATGGGTTGATGCTTATGGAACTGTAGATCCTGCAGATGCTGATTCAAGATTTTATAAAAACAATGCAAAAGTACCGGCAAACTTAAAAAATCTTACCGGACTTTCTCCGCTAAACGATCAGAATCACTACTACTGTGTAAAAGCAGAAGAATTTGAAATTGACAGAGGAATCATGAGAGGAATTCCATGGGCTGCAAGAAAAGATGCCAACGGAGCATTTTTTAAATGTGATGACGGATATAGAATTTACCCGGTCAAACAAATTAAAGGAAACGGACCGGACAAAAATGTAGGATATGTGAACCTTACTCTAAAAGTTGATTTCACAAATGAAGGAAGTATGCACTATTCTGGATACAGAGTGTCTAAATACCAATTTAGCCACACTTCGCCTGATGGAAATTATTTCAGCAGCGTAGATATGGTATTGCTTAGATATGCAGAAATTTTTATGATGCGTGCTGAAGCTAAATTAAGAAAGGGAGATAGTTCAGGTGCATTGGCCGATATGAACACGGTAAGAACTTCAAGAACTGCCCGTGCTCCAATTCCTGCTGCACTTCCTGCGATCAGTTTAGATATATTATACAGAGAATACGGTTTTGAATTTTATTGGGAAGGTTTAAGAAGAACCAATCAAATTCGTTTTGGACATTTTGAAGACAAGTGGACAGAAAAAACGAATGCAGATGTAAATAAAAGACTATTCCCAATTCCTCAAGTAGCAATTGACGGAGCTTCAAATACTCCGGGATATTTAGTACAGAATCAAGGATACTAGTTTAAGTTTTGTTTTTTTATTTTGAAGACTGCTGTTCATTTTATGTCATCTCAGTAAAATGAGCAGTCTTCTTTGTGTTAGTGTCAAAAACAGGACGTTTAAGGACGACCTGTTTTTATTTTTTTTCGAAGCCTTAGTTGGAAAAATGGCTGTCATTTTCCCTGATTTATTTAACAGCTAGGTTATCCTAACGTATTAAGCCCTTTTTTGCCCCACATTATATAGGCTTTTTGTTTACCCAAAATTTATTAATTTATTTTAAAATGAAGACATCATTTTTTTTCATCACTTTGTTCCTTTCGTTTTTTGGAGCAGGGAACCAATTGTATTCTCAGGATTTTGTTAAAATACATTCTCATAACGATTATAATCAGACGATACATTTTTGGGATGCTTATTCAAACGGAGCAACATCTATAGAAGCCGACATTTTTTTAAAAGATAATGATTTATATGTTTCTCATGATCCGTCACATATAATTGATTCCAGAACGATAGAAGCTTTGTATTTAAAGCCTTTGGAAACTGCTTTACAGATGAAATATAAAAAAGAGCAGCAGTTATTTTTATTAATTGATATTAAAACCGAAGCTCAAACAACACTCAACAAACTTATTGCTGTTTTAAAGAAATACAAAACGATAACGGATAATCAGAATATTAAAATCATAATATCCGGAAACCGACCTAATTCAGATACTTACATAAAATATCCTGATTTTATTTTCTTTGATTTTCAAGAATTAGGACAATCTATTTCAAAGGAAAATTGGGAAAAAGTGGCAATGGTTAGTGTAGATTTTAAAAAATATTCGAAATGGAATGGTTTGGGAAGATTAACAGAAGAAGATCATAATCGTGTAAGCTCAATTATTTCTCAAGGAAAAAAAACAAATAAGCCTTTCCGATTTTGGGGCGCTCCGGATACAAAAACGGCATGGAAAGCATTTTCAGAATTAGGAGTAGATATTATCAATACAGACACACCCTACAATTGCGTTCATTATCTTGAATCCTTGCCCAAAAGGCTTGTAACAGCCAGTAATTTTTCAAAAGTTTATACACCAACTTTCAAAACAGACCAAAAAGATATTCCGGTAAAAAATGTAATCCTTTTAATTGGAGATGGCAATGGTTTATCGCAGATATCATCAGCTGTTTTGGCCAATAGTGGCGCATTATCGGTAACGCAATTAAAGAGTATTGGTTTTATAAAAACCCAGTCTGCAGATGATTTTACAACAGATTCTGCTGCTGCAGGAACAGCACTGGCAACAGGTCAAAAAACAAATAACAGAGCAATTGGAACAGATAGTTTAAGAAAACCAATTCCTAATATTTTAGAAATTTTACAAAAACGAAAATTTTCTACCGGTATCATAACTACAGATGAAATTACCGGAGCAACACCAGCTTCATTTTACGCACATAGAGAAGAAAGATCAGATACAGAAGGAATTTCTAAAGATTTATTAAATAGTGAATTGAATTTGTTTGTAGCAGGCGGGGCATCAACTTTTAAAAATACTTCATTAGAATCTAAATTTAAATTGTTGGATTCTGTTAAGGAAATGCAGACTGCTACTACTGATGCTATTGGTGTTTTTATTTCTCAAAACAGAGTACCGTCAGTTTTAGAAGGAAGAGGAGAATTATTAGCAGATGCTACAAAATATAGTCTTGAATTTTTAAGCAAAAAAAATAGGCCGTTTTTTCTAATGGTTGAAGGTGCACAGATCGATAGTTTCGGACACGTTAATAATGCTGCCGGAATAGTGGCTGAAACTATAGATTTTGATACAGCTATAACCCAGGCACTTATTTTTGCTGATAAAAATGAAGGTACATTAGTTATCGTAACAGCAGATCATGAAACTTCGGGATTTGCCATTCCGCAGGGAAATTTAAAAAAGCACAAAATCGAAGGTGATTTTATAACAAATGATCATACTGCAACGATGGTTCCTATATTTTCTTATGGGCCACATTCGCAGGATTTTCAGGGAGTATATGAAAACAATGAAGTTTTCAATAAAATACTTTCACTATTAAAGTAAAATTGATTTAAAAGAAATGCCAGAGAAATAAAGAGATGGAAAGAAAAGCCAAAGTAATAATTTTTTTAAGCATAATATTGCTTTTTAGAATTACAGTTAACGCGCAGTATCAGGTTCATACTTCTGTAGACCCCATGATTGGATCAGAAGGAGTTGGCAGGGTTTTTATTGGTCCTTCCTGTCCTTACGGTATGGTAAAGCCAAGTCCGGATTGTACTTCGAGCCCCAATAGCGGCTGGCTTCCAATGCCAAAAGAAGTAACCGGTTTTAGTCAGGTACATGTAAGCGGAACAGGCGGAGGACCCAAATACGGGAACATTCAAATTATGCCATTTTCCGGTGCTTTAGACAAAATGGATCACACATCATTTAGAGCAGAAGAAAATGTAAAACTGGGTTATTATGAAACGGTTTTCAAGGAAAATAAAATTAAAACCGAAATCACTACAGGAGAAAAAGTATCATTTTATCGTATCACTTATCCAAAAAACACCTCAAAAGAATTAAAAATAGATCCGGGATTTTTTCTTGGAGAAGAAAAGATTCCTGATGCCCGAGAAGCCCAGCAGTTTGTAGGTTCGCAGATCGAAATTGTTTCCGATACTGAAGTTCGAGGATACAGCAGAATAAGAGGAGGCTGGAATAACGGACGCGCTTACACAGTTTATTTCTGGGCTGTTTTCGATCAGACAATTGCAAAATATGTAACTTTTAAAGACGGAAAATTTTATAACAATCAAAAAGCTCAGTTTGATTCCGGAAAAAAAACAGCCGCTTTACTTTCTTTTGGAAACACAGGAAAAGATGAACTAAATGTCAAAATCGGAATCTCCTTTTTAAGTGAATTAAAAGCAAAAAATAATGTTGAGGTTGAAATTCCACATTGGGATTTTAATACCGTTTTATCCACTTTAGAAAATAGATGGGAAAATTTATTAAGCCGAATTAAATTATCTGAAGATACATCAGTCGAATATAAAAAAATGTTCTACACCGGTTTATATCACACGATGATCATGCCGGTTGACAGAACAGGAGAAAATCCGTTATGGACAAATGACGAACCATATTATGATGATTTTTATACGATTTGGGACACTTTTAGAACTTCTAGCCCTTTAATTACACTGATCGATTCTAAACGTAAAGTCGAAATAATCAATGCGATGCTCAATATTTACAAACGCGAAGGCTTTTTACCTGAAGGAAGAAGCGGAAACGACAACGGACGAACACAAGGCGGCTCAAATGCTGAGGTTGTTCTGGCCGATGCATTTGTAAAAAACTTAAAAGGAATCGATTACGAACTCGCTTTGCAGGCAATGCTCAAAGATGCAACTGTGCCGCCGGGAGGAAATGAAGAAAAAGAAGGAAGAGGCGGACTTTTAGATTATCTCCAATTAGGCTACGTTCCCTACGGCACAGACCGCGCAGGAAACAGAACAATCGATTATGCATACAACGATTATAATATTGCCATTCTAGCCAAAGGTTTAGGCAGAACAGATTTGTACGATCAATACATCAAACAAGCAGACAGCTGGCAGAATTTATGGCGTTCTGATTATGAAAACAAGGGAGCGAAAGGTTTTATTATGCCAAAAGGCAAAGATGGAAAATGGCTGGATGATATTGTTTTTGGAGAATCAAAAATCCAGAAACCTACTTTTAAATATACGCCTGTAATTATCGAATCGCCTTGGTATGTATGTCATTGGTGCGTGTTTTTCTACGAAGGAAATTCTTGGGAATATTCCTTTAGCATTCCGCATGATATTCCGGAAGTGGTTCGTAAATCAGGCGGAGAAAAAGCTTTTGAAGACCGATTGAATACGTTCTTTAATTCAGAATTGTATAATGTGGCCAATGAACCTTCGTTTTTAACGCCGTGTTTATATCACTGGATAGGAAAACCGTATTTGAGCAGTGACCGAATCAGAACGATTATCAAAAACAATTTCAATACTTCAAAAAAAGGACTTCCCGGCAATGACGATTCAGGCGCAATGTCTTCCTGGCTTGCATTTCACATGATGGGATTATATCCAAATGCCGGACAGCCTTATTATCTGATTAATACGCCTTTGATAAAAGAAACAACCATGCAATTAGAAAATGGTAAAAAGTTTACTATTTCGGCTAAAAAAATGAGTGATAAAAACAAGTACATAAAAGCCGCATTTTTAAACGGAAAACCATACAATAAAGCATGGATTTTACATGAGGATATTAATAACGGAGGAGAATTAGTTTTAGAAATGGACTCAAAACCTTCGGCTTGGGGAAGTATTATTTTACCTCCGGCTAAATAAAATGACAAGCAATATGAAAAATATATTTTTAATGATTGTCTTCTTTACGGTTTATCAAAAAGGAACAGCGCAGAATTACATTCCAATAATTAAAAACAATACTGAACTAAGTTATGTCTGCAAACTGCACGGACAAACCAGAGCTTTATCGCTTACGGCTCAAACAGCTGGTGACGGACTTACTTTTAAACTGGAAACCAGAGGCGTAAAAAGCAGTATTGTTATGCTTCCCGAAGCTGTAAAAAACGGAAACGCCTTAAGCTTCAATCAGGGAGAATACGCCCCGGTTTTAAACTTAAAACCTACAGAGACTTTTTTTATGATTTCAAGATCAGCTTATCAGGAATTAGTACAAAATGGTTCATTCGTTTATAATAATACAACCTATGTTTTAGATAAAAACGAAGATAAAAATGGTGTTTCTATTGACGGAAAATTAATCGAGGCATTGCATGTAATCGCAAAAATTGATGCAACCGAAATGTGGATTATCAAAAATCCTGAGTTTCCATTAATCTGTAAAATTTCTCGAAATCCATTAGGGATAGATTTTACATTGTTGCAAATAGTTTACAATTAATATTGGCTTTGAAATTTTAATAAATAATAAACGAGAACAAAAGTACTCGATAGTTAGGGATCGAATCTTTATAACTTATTATAGTAAATGGATTGTTAATATTAAGGTACGCTAATATTAAAAATGCCATAACCTGAGTTGTAAGATTAAATTGTTTTTTTGATATAAAAATTTTTTTATGGAAAATAACAATGATTTAAGCAGAAGAAGGTTTCTTAGAAATTCTTTATTGGTTGCAGGAGGAGTTTTCATCGCCCCACTTATTGAAAGCTGTAGTGACGATGACAAACCGGATAACAGCGGTGCACCGGATGGAATGAAAAATGAAGGGTTTGAGACAGGAGTAGCCAGTTTTGACCCCACTGAAACAGGAGTGATTATCTGGACAAGATATTCTACAGGTTCAGATGCTGAAATTACCTGGGAGTTAAGTAAGGATGCCACATTTTCTGAAGTAACAAGAAAAGGGCAGGCCGGAGCATCTTCCACAAATGATTTTACAATAGCGGTAGATGTTCAGAACATTCCTTCCAATACAAAATATTATTATAGATTTTATAATGCCAAAACCAAACAAGTAACTGTTACCGGAGAAACACGAACTCTGCCGTCTAAAACAGATATTGTAAATGATGTGAAAATGGCTGTTGTATCCTGTTCTAATTTTCCGGCAGGACTTTTTAATGTGTATGGAGCGATTGCTTCTTCAGATGTTGATGTAGTAGTTCATCTTGGAGATTATATTTACGAATATGCGCCGGGACAGTATGGAACAAATCCTTTTACCAACGCGCTGGGCAGAGAACATAAACCAGCCAGGGAGATTACAAGCCTTAGCGATTACAGAGAACGATACAGACAATATAGAGGAGATAAAAATCTTCAGCTTCTTCATCAGAAAAAACCTTTTATATGTGTTTGGGATGACCATGAGTTTGCCAACGACACCTATAAATCCGGTGCTGAAAACCATCAGCCGTCCGAAGGAGATTTTCAGATGAGAAAAATGGCGGCTTTTCAGGCCTACAGCGAATATATTCCGCTTAAAACAGGAAAAGATCTTAGAATTTACAGAAGTTTTAATTTTGGTAATATTCTTTCACTTTATATGATGGATACCAGAGTTATAGCAAGAGATAAGCAGATGAGTTATGCTGATTATATTGATAATGGCGGAAATTTTGACCAGACAAAATTCAGAACTGATCTGTTAAGCACCAGCAGAAAATTAATTGGAACCGAGCAAATGACTTGGCTGGGATCACAGATCAATGCAGATACTGCTAAATGGAAAGTATTAGGACAGCAGATCCTGATGACAAAAATGCTGATTCCTGCAGAGTTGCTGTTGCTTTTGAATCAGGTTTTAGCAGAAGTGGATCATTTTGGAAGTGCACAGCCAGCGACCATGCAGGCTCTTATTGGTGCAATCTCTGCACTTGTTGTTCTTAAAATGAGACATAAACAAAATGACCCGTCCTTAACTGCTCAGGAAATTGCGAGAGTTACGACAACTTTACCTTATAATCTGGATGCGTGGGATGGTTATTTTGCAGAAAGGGAACAATTGTATGCAATGCTTTCCGGAAAAAATGTCGTGGTTTTAGCCGGAGATACTCATAATGCATGGATGGGTAAACTTACCGACATGCAGGGTAAATTTATAGGTACTGAAATAGCATGCAGTTCTGTTTCATCACCAGGATTGGAAGCTTATCTTGGAATTAGCTCAGACCCTGCAAAAGCGATGGAACTGGCACAAGCATTTACAGTACTTATAGATGATTTAGAATATGCAAATTTGCATAAACGAGGATATACATATCTTAAATTCACACCATCTGGTTCTGAAGCAGAATGGCGATTTGTAGAGAATGTGACCACTGAAACTACCACTACTATTACAGAAAAAAAATATACTATAGCATAGTTTATTAGGTACTCATTGATTTTTTTGGTAATCCCTAAAAACAAAATACATTGATATTGTAATTTAATCGGGACAAGAGTAATCATGTTCCGATTTTTTATTTCAGATGATCTATGCTCGTAGCCTGTAAGATCAGTGAAATTAATGATAGTTCACATTTTTTAAAATGAAAAGTTGCAGCAAAACCAGCTTAATTTCTATTTCTGAAATTTTTGACGTAAATTGTATCTTCATTATTAATTTTAATAACAAATAAATTTTTTACTACAATCCATGAATGAAGAAACAAAATTATACCGTAACGCTAAAAAAACGAGAAATTTACTTTTATATGCCAGTTCTGTCACCCTTATATTAATTATAGTATTGTTATATGGTATTGGGATTTTTGATGCTATAGTAAAAACCAAGGTAGCCATTTTTTCAGGTGCTGCTCTTTTAATTATGGTTTTTCTTATGTTTAAATGTATAGAAGGAGTACGGGATAAATCCCCATTGATTCAATTTGACTCAACTGGTTTTTATGGAAAAACAACCCCTTTATCAAAAGCTTTTGGCAGAGTAGAATGGTCAGATGTAACTGATATCCAATTACAGAAAACAGGAGGTGATACTTTAGTGATTACTACCGTTGGTAATACTGATAAATATGTGGGGCGTCTTTCAAAATTAATGTGGAAAATGGCTTACGACGAACAAAATTCGCAACTGAATTTAATGTACTCTGCTTCAGAAATAGATATTGACGCAAAACAACTATATGATCTGTTTTTAAAATATTGGAAAAGATAATATGGTGTAAATTCTTTTAAATCGTTTATAAGGTAATGAGTTGTAACAATTGGCTAATTGGTGGTAAATAAAAAATAACGTATCTTTCAAACTTCAAAATTTTTAATCAAATAATTAAATTAGTGCAAGCAGGCGATAGGGGATTTGAATATCCATTTTTTAGAAATGAGGGTGAAATGGTTACTCTCACAAGACAATATAATTGGTCAAATACTTCTCTTGGTTCCTTTGATGTTTGGTCAGAAAAGCTACATACTGCACTGGAAATTATGTTTGGTTCCAGTATTCCCATGTTTTTGATTTGGGGCTCAGAAAAATTATTTTTTTATAACGATTCTTTTAAACCACTGCTTGAAACCACTGGAAAACATCCTGAAGCCTTAGGAAAATCAATACAAAATGTGTTAGATGACGATTGGAATGTTGTGTCTGCTACCATATTAAAAATAATGGGCACTGACGTTTCAAAAGCAGAAGATAATATTATAGCAAAAGTAGTTCGCAATAAACAAGTTCAGCCAATTTATCTGACTATTGGATATAGCTCTATTATTGAATTAAATGGTAAGAATATTGGAGTTTTTGCTACATGTATTGAAAATTCTGCAGTTCTTCCTGATGCGCTAAAATCAAATAGCGTGAGATCTCAGGTTCATAATGTTTTAATGCAGTCAAATGTAGGAATTGCTCATGCAACCATATCGGGACAGGTTTTAGATGTTAACGATCGCTATTGCCAGATGCTTGGTTACTCCCGTGAAGAAATATTGAGCATGACACTGGGAGAATTGACACATCCTGATGACATGGAGCGTAATATGACACTATTGAAAGATTGTATCGATAATGGCATTGATTTCCTGATTACCAAACGCTACGTTCGCAAAGATGGTACAGAAATATGGGTAAACAATAGTGTATCTGTAGTAGTAGATACATTAGGTAAAAAATACATGACCGCTATTGCTATTGATATTACGGATGAAAAGGAAAAAGAAGAACAATTGTTCGCCAGTGAAGCGCGCTTTCGTGCTCTGATTTCAAAAGCGCCTGTTGCTACAGCACTTTTCCGTGGTCCGGAATTTTATATAGAACTTGCTAATGATGTTATGCTTGCTTATTGGGAGAAAGACACTTCTGTAATTGGGCAAAAATTAACCAATGAAATTTCACTGTTAAGAGGAGAGGATATTTTGCCTCATCTTGAACAGGTATATAATACGGGTTTGGAATTTAAAGCTACTGCGGTTGCAATGCGTAGGAGCACTGCAGACCCAGAGCGCTATTTTGATTATTCATTGACTCCATTATTTAACGAAGGATCAGCAGTTTATGCTATTTTGCATATGTGTTCTGAGGTCACTGATACCGTTCTGTCACAACAAAAAAATGCAGAAAGCCAAAAGGAACTATTAGCAATGTTTGAGCAATCTCCGGTGGCCATTGCAACCATAAGTACGGGAGATGAACTTAGATTTGAAAGTGCCAATAATTTTTATGGTGAACTTGTGGGTCGTTCTCCTGAGCAGATAGTTGGAAAACCTTTGCTTGAAGCACTCCCGGAACTTAAAGGTCAGGGTTTTGATGAATTATTGAGAAAAGTAGCCACTACTGGTGATCCTTTTGTAGCTAAAGAAGTAGAAGTAGAATTGCTTAGAAACGGTTCACTTGAAAATATTTACGTCGATCTTACCTATCAGATTAATCGCAATTCTAGCGGCCATGTAAGTGGCTTACTGGTTGTAGCTACAGATGTAACCCGCCAAGTTCTGAGCCGCAGGGAAGTGGAACAAAGTGAAAGTAAGCTGCAGGCTCTTATAGCTGCTGCACCAGCAGGTATTGGCTTATTTGTAGGACGTGACCTTATTATAGAATACCCAAATCAGACCTTTATCGATATTGTTGGAAAAGGGCCTGATATTAAAGGTCTGCCATTGCGTGAAGCAATGCCGGAACTTATAACAGAAGGCCAGGAATATCTAAAAATATTAGATGATATTTTTACAACAGGAATACCTTTTATATCACCTGCCTCTCTCGTGAAAATTGTGCAGAATGGTATACTGAATGACAATTATTATAATATTTCGTATACACCGCTACGAGATACTGCAGGTGAAATATATGCTATTTTGGATATTGCCATTGATGTTACAACTCAGGTTCATGCACAGCAGGCGATGGAAGAAAGCGAAGCACATTTACAGCTTTTAAGAGATACTGTACCAGCCATGATTTTTTATCTTGACGACAATCAACGTTATCTTTCATGCAATAAGGTATTTGAACAATGGTTTATGGTTGAAAAAGATGAAGCCATTGGGAAAACAGTTCGTGAATTTCTGGGAGAAGCTGCATACGAGAAAACACGCCCTCACCTTGAGGTTGCATATGGCGGACAGCAGGAAAAATATGAAATGTTTTCTCCTTCGAGAATGGGTACCGATAGGTGGCTCAGCATTGTCTATACGCCACATAAAAACAGCGAAGGAAAGGTTATTGGAATAATTGTTCTTGCTACCGATATAACACAGAGTAAACAGGGAGAAATTTCTTTACTCGAATCAATAAAAAAGATCGAACAAGCCGAACAGGCACTTCGCAATGCCGTTGAGCTGGCAGAACTCGGTACTTGGTCTATGGATATAGCTGCGGGCATTAGTACTTTATCTGAACGACATGCCGAAATGTTTGGGTTCACCGGTATTACTATAAAAGCAAAAGAAGCTCTTTCGGTAATTCAGGATGCAGATATCGATAGGGTTTTAGAAGCTTTCTACGGAGCACAGCAAATTGGTTCGGAAGGTAAATACGAAGCTGAATACCGAATTACCAATCCCCTTACAGGCAATACACAGATCATACATTCGATTGGACAGACTTATTTTAATAAGGAAGGAAAACCCGTAGTGATAAACGGCACGTCAAAAGACATAACAATTCAGCGTGAGTTGCAATTAACATTAGAGAATGAGGTACAGCTCAGAACAAAAGAACTGGACAGTGTATTAAAAGATTTGCAGGCTTCGAACAGTGAGTTGGAACAGTCCAATAATGCCCTGACACATTCAAATGAAGAACTGGCGCAGTTTGCTTATGTTGCAAGCCATGACCTGCAGGAACCACTGCGAAAAATCCGCTTTTTTGCCGATATGCTTAAAGACGGAAAATCTACTATGAGTCAGGAGAATATCATTGGCAAAATTGTACATTCGGCTACTCGTATGAGTCAGCTTATTACAGATCTGCTTACTTTTTCTCGTCTTTTGGAACCTGAGAAGAATTTTCAGCCAGTTGATACTGCCATACTGATCGATAAAATTTGGACAGACTTTGAACTCGCCATAGAGGAAAAAAATGCCATTATTGTTACTGAAAATCTACCGGTTATTCAAGCTGTAGGACTCCAGATGAATCAGCTGTTTTATAATTTGATGAGCAATGCGCTCAAATTTACAAAACCAGAAATTGCTCCTTTGATCACGGTAAGTGCTAATTATGTGCCAGCTCTATACGTAGCTAATTTTACCAAAGCACAATTAAGTGCTGACAACTACCATCATATTATCTTTAGTGATAATGGCATTGGATTTAATAAAGATTATGAAAACCAGATTTTTGAAATCTTTAAACGCTTGCACGGACAAAATATTTTTCCAGGATCAGGGATAGGTCTTGCCTTATGCAGACGAATTGTGATGAATCATCAGGGGGTAATATACGCAGAATCAGAACCCGAAAAAGGAACCAGCTTTCATATTTTTATGCCTGATCTATCCTGAAAAAACAGTAAAAATATAACATAGTTGACTTATTATAAGTTGTTTATTAAACTTGTTTGAATTTGTATCGGAAGTTAGATGTTGAATTTGGGAAAGCAATTTCAGCATCTTTTCCACTCTCAAAGTGGTCACAAATTAAGACTTAAACAGCAGTCAAACGGGTTGGACTGTTGCGCCAGTATTCGACTATTTTGAATCATAATTTTATAGGTTGAAAAATCCTCTTCTTTTTTTTAAAAAAATACCCTGTATTACAGTCATATTCTTTAAATACATTTCCAGGATTCTTTGAGGTGGAAAGAAAAATGTAAAGTGCGCATTTTTTATTTATTTCAGAATTTTAAGTTGGTAATTCTTACTTCATTACTTTTTTTGTGGTGTTTTAATTTTCGAAATTTGACAAATTTGCAGAAACTAATTTTGGTAATGATGAACTTTAAATGCCACTTTCACTAAATACTTTGTAATAAAAACAGGGTTATAACCTATAAATTCTTACGTTAAAGCTGTAAATAATGTAATTATGAATTGTAATCTTATACTATTTAAAAAAGGGATAGACGGAAATTTGTATCTCAGTTAACATTGGCGGTAATTGCTGCAGCTTTTGTGTGTTTTTACCTTTATTCGGAAATTTTTTAAATAGAACTGTTATGAAAGAAAATGATAATAAATACAAACGTTACCGCCCTATAAGTGTTTCAGGATTAGGCGGTGTAGCAGCAGGAAACGGATTTCATGAGAATCCAGATAGTAGTGTAACCGCAGCACTTGAAGCAGCATGGGACAGCGGTATACGCTATTTCGATACTTCACCGTGGTATGGATTGGGATTAAGTGAGCGCCGTTTTGGACATTTCCTTAGAAACAAGAAACGCGAAGAATATACCCTTTCTACAAAAGTGGGACGTTTGCTCAATCCCGACAAAGATTTTAAACTTGAAAAAGGATTATGGAAAGGAAAACTTGATTTTTCCTACCGTTATGATTATTCCGCAGCTGGAACCAGAAAAAGTATCGAAGACAGCTTACAGCGCTTGGGAGTGCCTTATTTGGATATAGTTTACATACACGATTTGTCGCCAGATAATCAGGACATGAAAGAAAACTGGCTCAAATATTTTGATGAAGCAATGAAAGGCGCAATTCCGGAACTGACAAAAATGCGTGAAGAAGGAATTATAAAAGCGTGGGGTTTTGGTGTAAATACTCTTGAGCCAGCCTTAAAAGCAATCGAACAGGCAGATCCTGATATTTTTCTTTCTGCAACACAATACTCGCTTATCAAGCATGAAGACGCATTGAACAAGTTATTTCCAGTCTGTGAAAAAAGAGACATTTCTATAGTAGTTGGTGCGCCTTTAAATGCAGGATTTTTAGCAGGCGTAGAACGATACGACTATTCGGGGACTTTTCCGGAGGGTGTAATTGAAAAAAGATCTAAATTACTTGCTGTAACTAAAAAACATGGCGTTGATATTCGTACAGCAGCGCTTCAGTTTTCGGCCGCTCCAAAAGTGGTTTCAGGAGTTATTCCTGGTGCGTGGAATCGTGAGCAGGTAACTGCCAACGCTGCATCTTTTAAAGCTGCAATTCCTAAAGCATTTTGGGAAGAGCTTAAAAGTGAAAAACTTATAGCTGAAAATGCTCCGGTTCCTGAAGATAAAAAAGAATTAGGTTTTAGAAAATAGTCTAAAAATTTTTGAATCAAGTTTCACATTGGAACAATCTCAAATATAAAAAATGTGCTTGATTATCAGGCACATTTTTTATATATAAATAGAATTAAAAAAAACTTTAGTCTTTTGATTCAGGCTCAAAAAGATCATCTGAATTTTCAGTGATAGGAATATATAAACGTTCCCAAACGTCATTATCTACTTTATCCCAGCTGTGACCTTTGCCTTTAAGATCCTCTGCCACTAAAACTACTCCAGGTTCTATGATAAAAGTACTGCCGTCTGACACCTTAAATTTGATTTTACCTTTAACCGTTATTACAAATTGTTTTCTTGGCGCCGGGTGTGCATTTTTTTCCCAATCTTCGGTTTTATTGCTATACCAGAATGAAGCCGTATTCATGTGCTTTAACGATGGTATAGAACCTTTTTCAAACGAACAGGTTCCATCGGGATTATTGTAAAGTCGGTAAGCTGGAATATCAGAAGCTTCTTCCATGGATTTTACTTTAAGTTTTTTATTTTCTTGTGCATTATTGCTGTTAACTGACATAAGAGCCAAAATTAGGATGAAACCTTTTATTAGATTTTTCATTTTGATAGTAATTTTAAAGATAATAATTATTTTTTTATTGATTATAAACTGAATCGTGAACCATCATTTTATTAAAAAATGGTTTGTATTTTGCGACCAAAGCTAGATGTCCGTCAAGCTTTCCGTAGGTTTCTAAATCTTCCAGAGAATCAAATTCCATAGAAGCGTTGTAGCTAAAAGAATTGTCCATAACAGGTCTTGGCGTTGAGTTTGCCGGTCCACCGTAACGTACATTTTTTACGTAAGGCAGTTTTTTAAGTCCTTCAAAAAAGTTTTTAAATTCTTCTACCTGAGCTTCTGTCAATTCTGGTTTAAGCCAAAATAAGAGGTAATGAAAATAAACGGGTTTAGACTGTTTTTCGGTTTCCTCTATACTGTTTGCCAATACGTTTTCTCCTGTAAGAGCAAGTGCTCCCGCGCTCGCTGATGCCATAATAAAATTTCTTCTTTTCATAATATTGTTTTTTTTAATTAAAGTCGATTCTGTATTTCAATACAAACTGCCATTTTCTGTCTGATATATCGGCTTGACCGGAATTATTTAAGACATAAACAGGTCGGTTTTGAGCGTCAACGGTAAGTCTTGAAGACATGCCGTTCATTAGTAATGATACACCGGCATCATAAGTCAAAGCTTTGTCATGAAGTCCGTCAAGATCAGATAACATTACACTCGCAGCAGGCTGTAATTGCAGATTGTTCTTGTCTTTGTTGAAGTAGGGGAGTGTACCGCCAATTTGTAGATAATACGTATTACCGGTTCCAATAACAGGCGAATTATTACCAGCACCGTTCAAACTGCTATCGGCTGAATTTACACCGCTTGCAGGATTACTCACACCAGAATAACGCACATAGTTAGGACCGTAATTATTGTTCATCGCCATGGCATAAGCACTAAACGATGTACCTCGTTCTTTGTTTATCGGCGTATCATAGAAAAGGTCAACGGCAAAGCTTTTCTCATCATCATTGATAGTAGTTTTTGCTTCGTCCAGATGCCACAGTGCATTGTGCATATATTCAAATCCTGCTCCTAAAGCAAGCACTTTCTTTTTACCGCTGTACGTTCCGGAATGAAAGGGTGAAGAATTGTTTTCTGATTCAAAGAATTCGTATTTAAAGTATCCTGAATAATCTTTGTTAGGATGTGTTTTACTAAACGTTGCCAAGTTATATTGCGGGTCTGCACTTACATTCGTATACGGATCTGCAATAACCAAACGGTAATCGAACTTACCAATTTGACCTTTTGCATAAATGCTTAATTGCCTTACTGTTTCATCAGAGATTCCTGCATTTCCGGTAGCATAAGATGGTAAATCGTATAATAAAGTGTTCAATGGACCTGTAGTAAATCTCGATAAACCTCTCCAGGTAGATCGCCCTGCACCAGCAGCAATTATATCATTAAATTTATATTCTGCGTAAGCATCCAAAAGTTCAAATGCTGGAGTAGTTTTCGAAGCTACATTTACATTAGTCAAGCCACCTTGCAATACAAAAGTGAAATTTTCAGTAGGCTGATATGCCATTTTTACCCTGACTCTTCGCAATGATAAATCGGATATACTATTGACTTGTTCACCATTTACCAAACTTCCCGGATTTAGTTCTAAATAACGCGCCCATATTTCGGTATAACCACTAAAAGAGATCGAGCGTGTTTTTTCATCGTTTAAATAATGTGTTAGTGTTGGATTTCCAAAATCGTTCTTTTTTTGGGCACTTACCGTGTTGAGCAAGCCTGTTAGAAGAGAAAAACATATCCCAATTTTTAAATAACCTGTTTTCATTTATCGTTAAAATTTACATTTTGTTTGTAGTGATCACTACTTTGTTTTTGACAGTACAAAGGTAGATTCAGCATGTTCTTTGGGTTATTAGAAAAGTATTAGAAAGGCTTTAGAATGTTATTAGAGAAAGGGTTGTTTTTAGTTTAAATAATTGAAATTCAGTACTTTTTTGTTAGTCTTCTAAATAAGCGACAGATAAGCATCCTTCTGAAAAAGAAAATATTGTCGTAATTTTGAGCCAGATTTAAAAGGGACAGGTAGAATGAAGATCTTAATAGTGGAAGATAACAGCCGGGTTTCTGCATTACTGAAACGCGGATTAGAAAGTCAGGAGTATCAGGTTTATATTGCAGAAGAAGCAGAAGAAGGATTGATACTTCTGGAAAAAATAGATTTCAATTTGATTATTACAGATATCATGCTGACGGGAATGGACGGAATTACCTTCTGTAAAAAAATCCGTCATTCCGGAAAAAAAATCCCCATTATTATGCTGACAGCACTGGGAACTATCGATGAAAAAATTGAAGGTTTTGATGCCGGCGCGGATGATTATCTTGTAAAACCCTTTGAAATACGTGAACTTTATGCAAGGGTAAAAGCTTTGTTACAGCGTAAAATCGATAGCGTTCATATTTCTGAAGAGAGCTCTCAGATTACCTATAATGATGTGGTGCTGGACAAACGTACCAAAGTTATTTACAGACAAGGCGTAACCATTAATCTTACTCCGAAAGAATTTAATCTGCTTCATTTTATGATGCAGAATCCGGAACGACTTCTTACGCGGGACGAAATAGCGGATAATGTCTGGGGAAATAATTTTGATACCGGAACCAATTATATTGATGTTTATATAGCGTATCTGCGCAAAAAAATTGACAAAGGTTTTGATCAAAAACTGATTCATACAAAAGTAGGAATGGGATTTATTTTAAGCAGTAAAATATGAAATTAGTAACCCGAACTGCTCTTGCTTACGCTATTTTAACTGCTTTTATTCTTTTTGTTTTTGCATACAGCGTCTATTTTGTTTCGGAACAAAACAGGAAAGAGGAATTTTTTGATCGTTTGGATTATAAAATAATCTGGCGCGCCGAGTTTATATTTGATGCTCAGATTAATAAAAATCTGATAAAATTTCTTCATACTAAAAACAAAAAAGTACTAAACGAAGCAGATATAAGTGTGTACGACAGCGACTTTAATCTTTATTTTTCAGACAATATGCCTCCGCTTGGCGAAAAAAAAATATTGAAGTCTGTAAAAAAGCATAAATCAGTAAATTGGGAAGATGATAAATACCAGTATCGTGGCATTTTATACACAGATAATAACAAAGAATATTACATTGTAGGAAGGGCAATAGATGTAACCGGTATGAATCATATTAATGCTTTTAAGGAAAATGTACTTTATGTATATTTTATTTCTATTGTATTGGTTTTTATAATTGGTTTCGGATTTTCGTATTACACGTTACAGCCTTTAAAAGATATTATCTTTCAAATCAGAGATATATCTGAGCATAATCTTAATAAGCGAATCGTAGTTCCAAAAGCAAAAGATGAACTTTACGAGCTTACGCAGACTTTTAATGAAACCTTTAATCGTTTAGAAAAATCGTTTAATAACCATCGAAATTTTGTTACTACAATTTCACATGAATTCCGCACGCCTCTTTCTATTTTAATTGCAGAAATTGAACTCGGAAAAGAACTCAATCGTACGATTGACGATTATAAAGTTTCCTTAGACAATGCATTGGAAGAAGCCAATCATGTTTCACAGCTTTCTAATGCACTACTTGACTTTGCCCGCGCCAATTATGATATTTCACAAATAGCAATGTCAAATATTCGAATAGATGAGGTTTTGGTCGATGCCAAGTTAAATCTGCTGAATAAGAAAGATGTAAAATATAAGATAGGTATAAGCTATGCAGAATTAGATGATACGGATGGAAATTTCTATAATTATTTTGGAAACCCCTACCTGCTCCAGTCAGCGTTTTCGAATATTATGGAAAATGCATGCAAATATTCTGAAGATCATTCCTGCCATGTAGATATAAATGCTTCTGCCAAAAACATTATCATAACTTTCTCTGACAATGGAATTGGTATACCTGCAGCAGACCTGGAGCAGGTGTATAATTTGTTTTATAGAGGAAAAAACAAAAATTATGAAAATGGTTATGGCATTGGATTGTCTGTCGTTAAACAAATCGTAAGCCTTCACAATGGTTCAATTGATGTTAGTTCAATTGTTGGAAAAGGGACAAAATTTACCATTGAACTGCCTGTATAAATGCCAGCAATAGCAAATGTACAAATATCTGAAAGTAACCAATTAGTATTTTCTGTTGAACAAGAGCCCAAATGTTATTTTCCTGAATTTACAATGGGATTTTTATACAGTCTCGAAATCAAATTATACAACACCTTGTCATTATATAAAACTTTTTTTAAATATAGCATTTTGCAAAGTCATATAATGATGTGGATCTGGTTGAATATTTCATAAATAAAGTATTTTTTTAAAGATATTTTTGTTTAAAAAACAATAATACAAGAAAATACTTTCAATAAATTTTAAAATTTCAATCTCTAAATTTAAGGATATCAGAAAGTTAAGAAAAAATGCTAAAAAACATTGTAAAAAATCGATAAGAAGTCTTGTAGATTCTAATAAACTCACTACTTTTGCATCCGCTTTGAGAAACAAGCGAAACAAAAATTGAAACACGTTCGTAGACATATTGAATTGACAGCCGTTTTAACAGAGATGTTAAAACAAAAGAATAAAGAGTAAGATAATCGAGAGATTTAAAAGAACCGATAGAGACTGATTCGAATAACAATAGCTTGAGCAATCGAGCAAACAATATACGATGAAGAGTTTGATCCTGGCTCAGGATGAACGCTAGCGGCAGGCTTAACACATGCAAGTCGAGGGGTATTTATCTTCGGGTAGAGAGACCGGCGCACGGGTGCGTAACGCGTATGCA
>NZ_JBIPCQ010000009.1:0-171076 GCF_044006475.1 Flavobacterium sp. FlaQc-47
CTTTTCATAGGAATTTTCAGCATAGCAATCTGCTTTTCGCAATCTTATCCTTCTAAGATGTATCTGTTTTATGGACTTCGCAGATTTAAGTACTGTTATATGCTGACTCATAAAATTGATTTGACGACTTTATTGGATGCTTGCACGCTTTCTAAATAAAAGAGTGGTTTGTCTATTTCGCGCAAAGACGCAAAAGACGCAAAGTTTTGCTTATACAAATGTAGTTCTTATAAAAGCTAGTGGCATAGACCTCAAATTCCAATTTTTCAAAATTCCAACAATAAAAATGCATTTCGATTATCTTTATATATGTTAGAATAAAAACCAGTCAATTGAACAGACAGGTTTATGAATTGATGAATTACTATTCGAAACGAATGGCTTTGACCGGGGAAATTTTTGTTATTATATAGGAAGGAATTAACAACACTACAAAACACACGGTAACAGTAAGTAAATTTAGCAAGAGAATGTAGCCCCAATTTAAATAAACCGGCGCCTGATTAACGTAGTAATTTTCAGGATTTAAATGAACGACTCCAAATTGTTGCTGAACGAGCAATATTGCAATACCAATTAAATTACCCCAAAACAATCCTCGTATGATAAGATAGAAAGCGTTGTACAAAAATATTTTGCGAACTGTCCAGTTATTTGCTCCTAATGCTTTTAGAATTCCTATCATTTGCGTACGTTCTAAAATAAGAACCAATAATGCTACTACCATATTTATTGTAGCTACTAAAATCATAACTGCAAGAATCACGACGATGTTAAAATCAAACAACTGTAGCCAATCAAAAATATAACTGTATTTTTCGACAATAGTTTTGGTATCTAAACTTGATGATGTTTGATCATAGATCTGACTACCTGTAATTTTGATATTGTCAAATTCTTTTACAAAAACCTCAAAAGCACCAACCTGATCCTGACTCCATTTATTGATTCTCTGAATATGACGAATATCTCCTATTATATATGTTGCATCGAATTCCTGAAAACCTGAATTGAAAATACCTGAAATTATGAATCGGCGGCTATTTGGCATTTTACCTTGTTCTTCTTTAATGAAAAAGGTATTAAAATTATCTCCTACTTTTAAATTTAGTCGATCAGCAAGAAGTCTTGAAATTAAAACTTCTTCATTTAATCCTTTAGAAAAATCAGGCACTTTACCTTCAACAATATATTCCTTTATATTATTCCAGTCATAATCTCCCCCAACTCCTTTGAAAACAATTCCTTCAAAAGCATTTTCGGTTCTAATAATTCCTGCTTTACTTGCGATTGCCTGAATATGACTTACCTCCGGAACTGATTTGAAATTTGGGTAAAAATCCTGTTTCTTTGAAATTGGAACTAAAGTTACTTCAGAATTGTTATTATCGAAATTTGAAATAATGATCTGACCGTTAAAAGCTGAAACCTTATCTCGGATTTTTTGTTGTAATCCAATTCCCGTAGCAACGGAAACTATCATCATAACAATACCAATGGCTATGGCCGAAATGGCAATTTTTATTATTGGCGCTGATATACTGCTTTTATAATCTTTGGCAGTAATAAGTCTTCTGGCTATGAAATATTCTAAACTCAAATTTCAGTTGTCTTTATTAATTATTCTAATGGAATTTATCTGAATCAAAAATACATTTAAAAAAATAAAAATGAATTGCTTCTAAAAGCAATTGAATAAAATTTTAAGTTCTAAAGAGGCAATTTCTTTTTCATTTCTTCTACTATATTATAAGCAGCAGGACAAATGGCAACATTTTTTAAGGTGAGATCCGTAATTTGATTGAATTTTTTACGATCAGTATGCGGAAATTCCCTGCAAGCTTTTGGGCGAACGTCATAAATCATGCAATAATTCTCATTATCTAAAAAAGTACATGGAACACTTTTAAGAACATAATCCTTGTCTTCATCAATTTTAAGATATTGTTCGATGAATTGCTGTGGTTTTTGCCTGAAAGATTTTGAAATTCTTTCGATATCTGCCAATGTAAATAACGGCCCGGTTGTTTTACAGCAATTGGCACATTTTAAACAATCTGTTTTTTTAAATTCTGCATTATGCAGATCCTGCATCACATAATCTAAATTCTTAGGTTGTTTCTTTTTCAGCTTATCAAAATACTTTTTGTTTTCGATATGCTTATCTTTGGCTAACTTATTTAAGTTATTTAAAATTTGTTTCAAGTTTACTTTTTAAAGTTGATCTGCAAAATTAAACAACTTTAAACTTGAAACCTTAAACTTTGAAATAAAATACGATGAAAGATCTATTTGGAAAAGCGATGTTCGATTTTCAAACCAATAATTCGCCAGAAGATATCATTACAGAAACCACAATTTCTGAAGAAGACGAAATGAGTGTTGATTATTTATTTCGTTCTTATAATGAAATGCCTTTACTTGAGCAAAAAGCATTACAATTAGCCACGGGAAAAACACTGGACGTTGGTTGCGGAGCCGGAAGTCATAGCTTATCATTACAAAATGATCGTAATTTAGATGTTACCTCAATTGATATTTCAGAAAAAGCTATTAAAACTTGTCAACTTCGTGGTGTGAAAAATGCTAAAGTTGAAAATATTCTGGATTTTGAAGGCGAAAAATTCGACACTATTATTTTATTAATGAATGGTGTTGGTATTTTTGGCAAATTAGATAACTGTAATAAATTTTTATCTAAGCTAAAATCACTTTTAAATCCTGGTGGTCAAATATTATTAGACAGTTCTGATATTATTTATATGTTTGACGAGGATGAAGATGGCGGAAAATGGATTCCGTCGAACAATGACTATTATGGCGAACTAGTTTTTAACATCTCTTATAAAGGAGAAAAAGAAGAACCATTTGATTGGTTGTATTTAGACTATAACACACTCCATAACGCTGCTACTGCAAACGGATTAAAATGTGAACTAATTTTAGAAGGTGAACATTACGATTATTTAGCAAAACTTTCAATTTAAATAAACCAGAAGCAATAAGTTTCGTTTCTTTTTTACACAATTGTATATTTAGTAAACAAAAATCTCTTCAACTGAAGAGATTTTTTGTTTACTACTTAAGGAATATTCAAGTATTTATGAGTCTGTAGCGAAACTCTCCACTTTGGATTATTCATTACGTACTCTACAATCAAAGGAGTCATCTCTTCCTTTTTACTCCATTCCGGTTGAAGAAATAAAATTGCATTATCATTTACTAACTCAGCCTGTTCTTCTGCAAAAATAAAATCGTGCTTATTGTAAATAATCACTTTTAGCTCATGAGCATTATCATACACGGTTTGTGTTGGTAATTTGTTTTTTTTCGGCGAAAGACAAATCCAATCCCAAGTACCTGATAATGGATATGCACCTGAAGTTTCTATGTGAACTTTTAAATTTCTGTTTTTCAACTCTTGTGTGAGCAAAGTCATATCCCACGTTAATGGTTCTCCTCCAGTTATCACGACGGTATCTGCAGAACTTGCGGCATTATTTACAATTAAATCAACACTTGTTGGCGGATGCAGTTCTGCATTCCAACTTTCCTTCACATCGCACCAGTGACAACCTACGTCACAACCGCCAATTCTTATAAAGTAAGCAGCTGTTCCCGTATGAAAACCTTCTCCTTGGATGGTATAAAATTCCTCCATCAAAGGCAACATTGCTCCTTTATTTACTTCTAATTGTATTTCTTTTGATAACATTATTTTATTTTAAAGTGCAAAGATAGTCAATTAAATACGGAACAAAAAAAACCGATAGTTCAAAGAACAATCGGTTTTATATTTAATATGAAATCTTAAATTATTTTAAAGCTTTCACAGATTGAGCTGCGTAACTATTCGCAGGATCTAAAGCTAACGTTTTATTAAAATATTCAATTGCTTTTGCTTTATCAGTATTTGCATAAGCAGCACCAATTGCATTGTACGATTCAATAACTTTTTTAACAGTCGCAGGTTTTGCTAATTCTTCAGCACCTTTAGCTGTAGTTTTAGTCAAATACTCATTATAGTTTTTTATAATCAAATCATCTTTGTCCAATAAACTGTTGACTCTTCCTTTGTATAAATACGCTTCATCATAAGTAGGAGAAGCCGTTAAAACTTTATCAAAAGTAGCATCTGCTTTTTGCAACGCAGCTGCATCACGAGTTTCTGCCGTTTTACTTGCATTACCATAATAAACTGAAATACCATAATAAACTAAATCATCAAGGTAATTTTTAGATTCTGCATTACCAGCACCAAGCTCAAAGATGGAAGCTGCCTGAATATATTGTTTTTTTCCAAACAATGCTTTTCCAAAATCAGCAAGTTCTTCAACTACTAAAGGCTCTAGTTCAATTGCTTTTTTGATATCAGCAACACCTGCATCAAAGGCAGCCTGATCTACAACTCCTTCTGCATTAGTTCCTTTTTTTATTTTAGATAAACCTAAATATAAGTAATCTCTTCCAATTACTTTATTTGAAGGCACTTTCATGAAATCTTCGATAGATTTAATTGCTACATCAACATTTCCGTTTTCGTAAGCAGCATATCCCAAATATCTGAAAATTCTTGGATTTACTTTATCTTCAGCAATCATTTTGTTTGCTACAGTTTCAAGAGTTTTATAATCTTTTACTAAGATTAAGAAATCTGCATGACGCATTTTAGAATCTAAAGAGTAATCTGTAAGACTTAAATATTTTTCGTAGTTTGTAATTGCATTTTGCATATTAACTTTAGCAGTAGAAGTTTTATTTCTTCCCCATTTGTAATATGTTTCGGCTAATTCTCTGTAAACAGGACCATAATTAGCATTTAAAGCAATAACCTCATTAAAAGCTTTAATAGCTTCCTCATATGATTTAGCTCCTTTTAATAAAACTCCTAATTGCATTTTAGCTCTTAAAAGTGTAGGATCAGCAGTAAATGCATCACGATAAGCTTTGTAAGCATCATTTTGATTGTTTGCTCCGTAATATGCGTCACCAATTGTTAATAAAGCTGTCGCATTTTGAGGCTCTATTAATAAAGCACGTTTTAAAGTAGCAATTGCGTTTGTATAATCAGGGCTAGTTGAGTTGATATAAGCTCTACCAATATAAATGAATTCCTCAACATCTTTACGTTTCATGTCCTTAGTAGCTAAACCAAAGTTAGCCTGAGCTGCTGCTGCATTTTTAGCATCAAGATCTAATTGACCTAATCCAATATAGTTTAAGTTTTTCTTGTCTGATGCTTGTAATCCATTTGCGTAATAAATTTTAGCAGAGTCAACAATAGCCTGATTTAAATATACATTTCCTAAAACAAAATTAGCCTCTCCGTCAGATGGTTTTGCTTTGATGATTGATTTAAGCAAAGATTTTGCTTTTTGAAATTGTTCAGCATCAATTGCTTTTTTTGCTTCTTTGATATCTTGCGCTTTTGCAACAGAAGCTGTAGCAACTAAGGCAAGACTAAAAATTTTAAATTTATTCATCTTTATTGTAATTAATTTATTCTTTATCGTTTATAATTTGACTTCTAATTTTAAGCTTTCGTCCTGGTGTCCTAACAGGCAGTAATCCCGACTTTAAAACTATACGTTGTCCGATGTCTCCTGAAATGAATGAAGCAAACCCCATTCCTAAACCGGTATAACCCTGACAATTTATAATAAACAAATCACGTGCCAAAGGATATTTCTTCTCACCAAGATCATTTTGTGTTGGACTGTAATATCCGTCACCACTTAGACCTTTTACACTCATAACGTTTATTTTCTTAACAACGTCAAGCATATTTGGAGATGGCTGATATAACCAATTTACTCCAACTACACCAATCATACCCTCATTCTCTGACACGAATTTAATAACTTCGTCGTTCGTTTTAAAAGAAAAAACATTTTTTGATGGAATATTTTTCACTTTAGCCAATTCTTTCATGTATCGCACGGTACTTGAATTTGGATTATCAAAAACAAGTCCTTTAATTCCAGAATCTGACTTACCTTGCAGAAAATCAATTACGGATTTCAACGCAATTAATGTATCATTATTGCTTTTATTAGTAACAAAAGCAATTGCATCTGAAGCAAAAGGTGTAACTCTAGGATTAATCTTGCTTTTTTCGAATCTGGTTTTCTCTTCCTGCGTTAAATCTCTGGTGGTAACAACAACTTTTGCTTTTTGATTTAACAAATCGTTTATAAGTTCAGCTTCAGATTTTGGTTTTAGCGAGATCTTAGCATCATAGTAAGTTCCTTCAAAAACAGCCACCATATCCTCTACAATAGGCTTTATTGTTTCATCAACAGTAACATCGATTGATCCTTTTAAAATTGTTTCATTCTCAGCTTCATTTTTACTTTTTTGGTTACACATGGCAAACAAAAAAACAAAAACTACCAAACCTACAATTTTACCATATTTGAACATAATTATTCTGCGTTTGAATTGATTAATCTTAAAAAACGGATTCCTGAATATACAATCAATAATCCGCCAAAAGCATATCTGTATTTAGGTTCCATGTCTAATGGAAGTTTCTTCCAAAACATAATCATTAAACCCAGTACAAGATATATTAAAAAAAACATTATTCCTAAAACAAGAAGAAATCGCTCTTTGAGCGATTTCTTCTGAATATTATTAAGCTTATCTTTTAACATTATTCTGCAGATTGAATAGTAATAGGAAGAGAGTAAAGAACCCTAACCTTTTTACCATTTTGCTCGCCGGGAGTCCATTTTGGACATTTTTTAAGAACACGAATTGCTTCTGCTCCTGTACCGTAACCGATATCCCTTAAAACTTTAATGTCGGTTAATGAACCGTCTTTTTCAACTACAAAAGTAACATAAACTTTACCTTTTAAACCTTCTTCTTCCGGAGTCTTGTAATTGTTTCCTACGAATTTGTAGAATTTTTCAATACCTCCAGGGAAATCTGGTTTTACTTCGATACCTGCAGTATTATAAACATTGTTATCTTCCTGAATGATCTCAGTAACTGGTCCTTTACCAACTGGTTCATCAACAGTTAAAACTGCATCAGGATCTCCTTTGATAGTTTCGTTACCCACTTTTTTATCCTTAAGATCCACAATTTTTGGTGGGTCTTCAGTAATTTCATTTGCTTTAGCAACCACTGGTTTCACAAACTTAACCTGATCCACTTTTGGTGGTGGTGGTGGTGGTGGTGGTTGATTTGGCTTAATTTCCTCTTTTTTAGGAGGTAATTTTACTGTAGCGATTTTAATATCGTTGTTTACCACTTCTTCTTCAGAATGTGGTAATAAGCTTGCAATAAGAGGAGCTGCAACAGCAACGCTAAAAATAAGCGAACCTATGACAAGAGCCTTTACAGTAGTCTTACCGTTCGATTTTCTTAACTCATATGCACCATATATCTTATTACGCCCTTCGAATACGATATCAAGCCACTGATTTTTAATTATATCTAATTTCATTTTTCTTGAGTATTAGGGATTTAACAAAATAAGATTACTCTTATTTTTTATCTACCAATTTTGTTTCTTCTGGTGAAAACTCAGGAACAATAGCATATGTCTCAACTCCGCTAATAGCCATCTCATCCAAAATATCAACCAAATTACGATAATTTGATTTTTTAGTTGGCTTTATAATAACTATTATTCCATTTTTAGGTTTCCCTTTAGCTGCAGAATATTCTAAAACTGATTTTTTCCTTTTAAGCAATTCTCTACGAATTCCGTCTTTTCCATAGGCAATATCTTGTGGTCCAGCAATTGGACTTTCTAATAATCCCATGTAGTAAATCATCTTATTATCTCCTGCTAACATTACTGTCATCGTACGATTCTCATCTACTTTAGTCTTATCTACTTTTGTCGAATCTGGATCTTTATCTGGCAGCGACAAATCCATCGATTGAGGTTTTGACAACGATGTGGTTAACATAAAGAATGTGATCAATAAGAATGCTAAATCCACCATTGCCGTTAAATCGACTTTAGAATTTTGTTTTTTACTTCTTACCTTACCACCTTTTCCGCCACCACCGTCGCCGGTATTTAATTCAGCCATTTTAGTGTATATTTTTAATTAAAAGTCTTTTCCTCTCGTACCTGTAACTAAGTTAAAGGAATTGATTTTCTGATCCTGTAAAATATCCATTATCTTTCTAATTTGTGGATATTCCTCTTTAGCATCACCTTTTATCGCAATTTGCAATTCTTTATTATCAATATCAATTGCAGCTCTTCTTGAAACTAAAAGCCAGTCTTTTAATTGATTATCTAATGAATCCATTGGGATTCCGGGTTGATTTGCTTTAGTTCTATCTGCTGCTTTCATTCCAATGATCTGCTTTAAATTTGCTAAAGGAACACCGAAGTCATCCATTAAAGCGAATTTAGTTTTATCATCTTCTGAAAAAGTCACACCTAATTTTGCACCCATACCTTCAAGAGTTCTTTTACGAATCTCTCTTCCTTTGATGTCAAAAAACACTTTGCTTTTCCCATCTGCACCTTTTCCTATTGTAATAATTGCTAAATCCGTATCAGGCAATTTAGTTTGAGCAACAGATGAAGGCATATCTACAGGAAGTGCTTCTGGCACTTTAGCAGTAGCGGTCAAAATAAAGAACGTAAGCAAAAGGAACGCAACATCACACATGGCAGTCATATCTGTCGATGTTGACTTTTTTTTCATTTTTATTTTAGCCATTATCTTTTATTTTATTTTGATATAATTAATTGTAATTATTAATAATCAAAAATTAATTATTGTTTCAAACTTCCTCTGAATCTTCTGTAAGTATTTACAATTGTAGTACCAGCCTCATCGATAGAGTAAGTTAAATCATCAATTTTAGCAGTAAAGAAGTTATAAGAAACGATCGCTAAGATTGAAGTAGAGATACCTGTTGCAGTGTTGATAAGTGCCTCAGAAATACCTGTTGCAAGTGCAGCCTGGTCTGGAGTTCCAGCAGAAGCTAATGCACCAAACGCTTTAATCATCCCTGATACAGTTCCTAATAATCCTCCTAAAGTTCCTAATGATACTAAAGTAGAGATAATAGTCATATTTTTTTCTAACATTGGCATTTCTAATGAAGTTGCCTCTTCGATTTCTTTGTGGATTACTTCTGCAGCTTCCTCACTATTGAAACCTTCTTTTTTAACGTCTTGGTATTTAACTAAAGCAGATTTAATTGCATTTGCAACTGAACCTTGTTGTTTGTCACATGAAGCGATTGCAGCCTCGATGTTTCCTTCTTTAATATTCGCTTGTACATTTTTCATAAATGTATCTAAGTTAGCTTTTCCAGCTGCCTTACCGATAACAATAAATCTTTCAATAGAAAAAACAACAACCATTAAAAACATACCTAATAATACTGGTACAATAAATCCTCCTTTATATACTTGTCCTAAAGTATTGATAGGGTGACCTGTTTCTGGGTTACCTCCCTCGAAGTTAGAAGCATCCCCCATGATTACTTTCCAAATAAACACCCCAACCAAAATACACGCTACAATAATGATTCCAGTAATCATTCCTCCTCCATTTGAAGTGCTTTCTTTTTTAACTTTAACGTTTGCCATTTTTTTTAATTTTAATAGTTTTAAATAATTTTTATTTTTTAGTTATATTTAACTTGTAGAGGAGCAAATTTATACGTTTAGTTTAAATAAAAAAACTTTTTTTAATTTAATTGAAGGAAATTTAACGTCAATTTAAAAAATATCTCATTAAATTGCCCCCGTCATTTTTTAGATAAGACAAAAAACGAGCCGATTAATGGGAAAATTACAACGTTTTAGTAAATATTCAAACATTCCTTTGATATCTTCTTAAAAAGTTGCGAAATTATTTTTTATATATATTTGAATCAAAAATAGCTTTTTCCTACTAAAAAAAACGAGCCAAAAATGTTAAAAAACCAAGCAATACTCTTATAATCATCTAAATTACAAATAAAACATGAATAAAAAGGATAATTTCATTCAGGATATCAACAATGGTTATATGTCTAAAGGAGATAGCATAATTCTGGGAGGTGCTATTCTTGATGGAGAAGCAATTGCCGAAGCACATGTCAAAATCCCACTAAAAACGTTAAATCGTCACGGACTTATAGCCGGAGCGACCGGGACAGGAAAAACAAAAACGATACAGGTTTTTTCTGAGCAGTTATCAAATGCAGGAATTCCTGTTTTAATGATGGATATAAAAGGTGATTTTAGCGGAATTGCTAAAGAAGGCAAGGAAGAAGGCTTTATTACCGAGCGTCACTCTAAAATAAATATCCCTTATAATGTTGCTTCATTTCCTGTTGAATTAATGTCTCTTTCCAAACAAAATGGTGTTCGATTAAGAGCAACAGTTTCTGAATTTGGACCGGTTTTATTTTCCAGAATCTTAGATTTAAATGATACGCAGTCTGGTGTTGTTGCAGTAATTTTTAAATATTGCGATGACAATAAAATGCCATTGCTGGATTTAAAAGATATTAAGAAAGTCATTAATTATATTACCGAGGAAGGCAAAGAGGAAATATCTGCCAATTATGGCAAAATTTCCACGGCAACAACTGGAACTATTCTTAGAAAAATAATAGAATTAGAACAACAAGGCGGTGATATTTTCTTTGGAGAATTATCTTTTGAAATTGATGATTTAATGCGAATAGATGAAAACGGAAAAGGGTATGTAAATATCATCCGCCTGACGGATATTCAGGACAAACCAAAATTATTCTCGACTTTTATGTTGAGTTTATTAGCCGAAATCTACCAGCAAATGCCTGAAAAAGGAGATGTTTCACAACCAGAATTAGTCATATTTATTGACGAAGCCCATTTGATTTTTAATGAAGCCAGCAAAGCACTTCTGGAACAAATAGAAACAATTGTAAAGCTGATTCGTTCTAAAGGTGTTGGTATTTACTTTGTCACCCAAAATCCAATGGATGTTCCAAGTGGTGTTTTGGCGCAATTAGGTTTAAAAATTCAGCATGCGTTAAGAGCTTTTACCGCAAATGATCGTCAGGCAATTAAAAAAACAGCAGACAATTACCCCACTTCTCCCTATTATAAAACAGATGAATTACTGACTAGTTTAGGAATTGGAGAAGCGCTTGTTACTGCGCTGAACGAAAAAGGAATCCCTACTCCACTTGTGGCTACAATGATGCGCGCGCCAATGAGCCGAATGGACGTTTTGACTGCGGATGAAATCGAAGCAATTAACAGCAAATCGAAGCTTGTAAAAAAATATATTGAAGAAATTGACCGTGAAAGCGCTTATGAAATCCTGACTAAAAAAATAGCAGACAGTGAGCAAGCAAGCTCACAACAAGCTCCAGCAAAAGCATCAAAAGCTGAACCAAGCACAACTAGTGTTGTCACTAAATCAGTTTTGAAAGTAGTAACAAGTGCCACTTTTATTCGAGGTGTTTTTGGCGTTCTATCTAAAATGTTCAAGAAGTAAATTCAATTACGATATCAAAACTCACTTACAATATCAATGTCAAAAATCAATTACAATTTTAAATTGCAAATACTATTGATTTTTGACATTGATATTGATTTTTGATATTGCGATTATTTTTGTAACAATTCCAGAATTTTATTATCAACTTCGGTAGAGTTCCAGATATTTTCAATATTGTCCAGTTTTAGAATTTCTTCCATGATTCTGTTTTGAAAATCGCCAATTGCCAAAGCTTCAGCATAAGGACGATCACTAAAAGTCACACGGCTGTAAAGCGGAATCCATTTATCAGGATATTTATCAGAGAATGCTTTTTCTATTTTCTTTTGTAACAAGAATTTTTCATCGGCAGTTTTGGTACTCATTTCCATGAAATTTCGGTATGAAAGTTCAGCAATAGCATCTGCGTTTGGTTTACGTGAAATTTCATATTCAGAAAAAATCTTCTTCCAATCGTTGCCGTATTTTTCTATCATTTCATTTAAAACTGTAATGTCCTCAAAACCAGCATTCATACCTTGTCCGTAAAATGGCACAATAGCATGACAGGCATCTCCAATCAAAGCAATTTTATTTTCATATGTCCATGGAAAACATTTCATCGTAACTAAAGTACTTGTTGGATTTTTAAAGAAATCTTCTGCCAGTTTTGGAATCACCTCAATAGAATCCGGAAAGTTTTTCTCAAAAAAGTCTTCTACCATTTTACGATCTGTAAGTGACGCAAACGAATTCTCACCTTCAAAAGGCATGAATAAAGTACACGTAAAACTTCCGTCTAAATTGGGTAAAGCGATCAACATATATTCGCCGCGAGGCCAAATGTGAAACGAATTTTTGTCGAGTTTATGAGTTGCATCCACATTTGCCGGAATATTCAATTCCTTATAACCCATATTCAAAAATTCCTGCGAATAATTAAACATGCTTTGGCGTTGCATTCTGTGTCGGATTCTTGAAAAAGCGCCATCAGCACCAAAAACCATATCGTATTTTATCTCTTCCCACTCCCCTCTTTCGGTTTCACCAATATGCAAAGTCGCATCGCTAAGCGTGACATCCCAAATTTTTTGTTCAAACAAAAATTCAGCTCCTGCTTCTTCTGCAAGATCAATCATTTTCCGGTTTAAAGCCCCTCTTGAAATAGAATAAATCGATTCGCCTTCTTGTCCGTAATTCTGAAAATTCAGTTTATCGACCAAATGAATCGCTCTTTTGTCCATTGGAATCGCAATTTCACGAACCGAATCGCCTACGCCAACGCCATCAAGCGCTTTCCAGCCACGGTTGGACATTGCAAGATTTATAGAACGACCAGAAAAATTAATTTTACGAATATCAGGGCTTCGATCATAAACATGAACGGTATGGCCTTCTTTTTTGAGATAAATTGCTAAAAGTGATCCTACCAATCCAGAACCTACAATCGCAATTTTTAGTGGAGTTTGCATCAAGAAATAATCTAAATATAAGATCGTAAAAATAAGTAATAATTATACAAGAGCTTAAAAATAAAGGAAATATTTATGATAATAAGGGCATGACCCGCCGAAAAAAGCGGGTCGGGCTATTCACTATATTCCCAATTAACAAAAACTACGGCTAAAAAGCCTTGTTTTTATAAATCGGGAGATGCCGTTTCTATCCCTCATGCAACACCTGTTTTCATAACAAAATTTCGTTTTTATGGATTTATTAGAAATACAGAAAAGTCTATTTTCGCTTGACGAGAAAGAATCTGCCCATGGATCTGACGGATTAAACAGATTTACGCAGGTTGTTAACTTAAAAAATCAGTAAAAAATCCGTTTAATCCGTAAAATCAGCGGCCAATAAACCGAACTACTTCCCTCAAATAAACACCATGAAAAGCGAACTATTACAATCTAACATTCTTTTAGAAAACGAAAAAGTTTTATTAATCCCTTTTGAAAATGAAAGAAACATTGAACTAAAAGAAATTATTTTCGACGATGAAATTTGGAAATACATGGGAATGTATATTAGAAATGACGCTGAGTTTGAAAATTATATCAAAAGCACCTTAAAACAAAAAGCAGACGGAATATGTTATCCGTTTTTAATAATTGATAAAGCCACAAACAAAGTCGCCGGAAGTACGCGTTATGGATATTTAAATCACGTAAGCCAAAAATGCGAAATTGGCTGGACTTGGTACGGAAAAGATTTTCAGGGAACTGGTTTAAACAAAGCCTGTAAATTTGAATTATTAAATTTTGGTTTTGAAAACATTCAGTTCAAAAGAATACAATTTAGTGCTGATCTTGAAAATAAAAAATCGCAAAGAGCCATTGAAAAACTAGGTGCAATGAAAGAAGGTGTTTTTAGAAATAACTATGTTGATTCTGAAGGCAAAAGTAAAGATGATGTTTATTACAGCATAATTTCGGAGGAATGGAATGTTACCAAAAAAGAGTATTTTTCTGAATTTATCTAATCATTACAAAGGAAAAGTGAAATTTTTAGCTTAGATTTCCAAATCTAAAACGCCGTAAATCCACTTTAAAAATAATAACTCAAATGCAACTATATTCAGAATATTATGTAAGTGAAAGTTGCGAACGGTTTGTCAATAAAATTTGGTGTCTGGATAACAGCATCGGCGAAAGCCTGATCGAAAATAAACTTGTTCTACCTAACGGTTGTTTTAATCTGGCAATTGTTAGCGGAAATTCGATACAAGTTCATACAAGTAAACAAAAATATGAAATGAACGAAGGATTTTACTTTTGTTCACAAATGAGTAATAAGGTTTTGGTTAATATCCAGCCTAAAACAAAAGTTACCATTATTCAACTTCATGCATGGACACTTTCAATGTTTCCTAAATATGATTTAAGCAATTTTACCGATGCTATCATTAAAGTCGATACAAACGAATTGCCTTTTCAAACTAAAATCAATACCGATTTAAACAGTGAAATTTCGACACTCTTAAATACAATTAATTCTTATTTTGAAGCATTAAATGTTTCGCATCCCAATAAAAACATAGTCGAAAAAATCTGTGAACAAATCAAAATCCAAAATGAAGAAATCACAGTTTCGGAAATTGGAAAGAACTTAGAAGTTTCTCAACGATTATTGCAGATTAAATTTAAAATAGCGACCGGACTTACAATTAAAAAATACATTCAAATTCTGAAATTCAGAAAATCAGTCGATCAAATGGTGAATTCTAATTTGGATAAACTTAGTTTGACGGATGTTGCGCTTTATAACAAATACTTTGATCAGTCACATTTCATCAAAAAGTTTAAAGATGTGACCAAAACAACCCCAAAAATGTTCAATTCAGACTTGTATTTTCTTTCTAAAAAAAGATAAAATTTCGCATTTGTACAATTTTAAGCGCAATTTTTATTCTAATATTGCAAAATCATCAATCAATCAAATCAATCAAAAATGACAATCATCAAATCATTTTTCCAGCTAAAAACGTTTTTAGTTGGAATACTCCTTTTCCAATTTCATATTGGCTTTTCTCAGGAAGAAAAAAACTCGGCTTTGTACAAAACTATTATGTCGAGAGACAGTCTTTTGTTTAATGTTGGTTTTAATACCTGCGATGTATCACAGTTCGAAAATTTATTAAGCAACAATTTTGAATTTTACCACGACAAAGACAGTATTCAGGACAAAGCTTTATTTTTAAAAAACATCAGAAAAGGTTTGTGCGGTTCTACCAAAACCTATCAAGCCAGAAGAGATTTAGTTGAAGGCAGCACAGAAATTTATCCGTTATCTAAAAAAGGTGTTTTGTATGGCGCTTTGCAAATTGGGATTCACCAATTTTTTGAGCCAACGTCTGAAGGGAAAGACAAATTTGGAAGTACAGCTAGATTTACTCACGTTTGGATATTAGAAAATGGTGTTTGGAAATTACGACGATCTTTTAGTTACGATCATCAGGATACGAATACAGCCGGGACTAAATCCAGTATTTTTGATAATGACCAGGAAATTGAAAAATGGCTAAAACAAAATAATGTTCCTACTTTAGGAATTGGCGTAATCAACAACGGAAAACTACAAGAAATCAAAGTTTTTGGTGAGCTTAAAAAAGGAGTTTCCGCTGCATATAACACGATATGGAATGTTGCTTCGCTGACTAAACCTGTAATGGCGATTATAGCTTTGAAACTGGCAAGCGAAGGAAAACTAAATTTAGACGAACCTTTGTACAAGTATTGGACAGATCCGGATATTGCAAATTATCCTAACACGAAACTGCTGACAGCAAGAATCATTTTGAGTCATCAAACGGGTTTCCCGAATTGGAGATTTATGAATGAATCCGGTAAACTGGACTTTAAATTTAAACCGGGAACAAAATACCAATATTCGGGAGAAGGATTTGAATACTTGCGAAAAGCACTTGAAAACAAATTCCATAAAACATTAGATCAGCTCGCAAATGAATTGATCTTTCAGCCGCTAAAAATGACTGATTCCCAACTTATCTGGAATGACAAGTTAGATCTATCAAGATATGCAATTGGCTACAATAACAAAGGAAATGCATACGAACCTACTAAAAATAAAACAGCAAATGCCGCAGATGATTTACTAACTACAATTGGGGATTACGGAACGTTTTTGTGCAGCGTAATGAATAGCGAGGGATTGACTAAAAAGATATTTGACGACATGATATCACATCAGGTTGAAACCAAAAAAAATAAATATTTCGGACTTGGTTTCGAAATCTACGACTTAGGAAATAACAATTATGCTTTATCCCACGGAGGAGCAGACAAAGGCGTTCAGACCATCTTTCTATTATTACCAAAAACAAAACAAGGCTTGATTATTTTTACCAATGTTGATGATGGATACAAAGTTTACGAAAAAATAGTGAACCATTATTTGGGTGAAAACGGAAAAAAAATTATTGAAATAGAAACAAAATAAAATGGAAAATAACAAAAAAGAAATTATGATTCCTATGGTAAATATAATAGTCCTTTTTATTCTGTTTTTAAGCAGGCAAGCTGTTGCACAAACGAGTAACGAGGTTATAAAAATGGATGTTTTAAAGACCGAAATCATCAAAATGGACAGTTTGCTTTTTGATGTTGCTTTTAATCAATGCGATGCATCTCAATTCAAAAAAATAATAGCCGATGATGTTGAGTTTTACGATGACCGTTTTGGTTTGAATATTTCGAAAGAAAATGAAATAAAATCATTGAACGCAAAATGTTCGAGACCGGAAAAACTAACCCGAAAATTAAATTCCTGCACAATTGATAAATTAGGCGATTTTGGAGCCGTACAAATAGGCGAACATACTTTTTATATTGATGGAAAACCGGAAGGAACCGGAAAATTTATTCATATCTGGGAGCGAAAAAATAATGACTGGAAATTAAAACGAATCGTTAGTTATGAGCACAGACCTATTAAAAAGTAATCTTTTGTCTATATAATCTTCCTTCTTTTAAAATAAAAATAATGGAATGATCTTGAAACTTAATTGAAAGTAAGTCGTCTAACTAAAAGACAACGACATAATCTCATAAGACTATTAAAGTTTCAATCATCAAATCAAAAAAATAAACGCCCAAGGCGGTAATCTTTATCTTACCAACTCCGATAGTTCTGGTTCACGCCAAAACTATCGGAGTTTTTTATCTTAAAAAATGTTTTTCCCATTCTATATTTAGTATAAAAAAACTATTTTAGCGGTGCCCAAAAAAACAATTACAAATCCCAAATCAATCTGATTTACAATCGTTAAAAATTGTAAATAATATCTAAATACCTATGAAAAAATTAAAGAAGCAATCTCTTTTAGTTTTATTACTATTCGTTTTTATTCCCAGTATTTGTATTTCTCAAACTACTTCTACTCTGGTTCCAGTTACGGTTCCAATGCCTACTCAGCAAAACAAAATTATAATTGACAAAATTGTCGAAGCAACACATTATAAAAATTACGTTATTGATTTTTGTTTAGAGACTATTAACGAAGCAGCACAAAAAGAAAACTGGAACGACAAGAAAACGGTAGAAATTACTGAAAGTATTAATTATAAAAACTTTAGAGATGCCGTTTACAATTTATTTGCGTTTTACAACGAAATAGAATTAGAAAATTTACTAAAAACATACAAACAAGATACTGCTTATCAAACCACAAACGTCATGATTACTAATGATGCACTTGGATATAATCTTGAGATATTTGCAAATGATATTGTTCGAGGGAAGTATAAGTGAGAAAGGTTCTGAGTGGCTAAGTTGCTAAGCTTCTAAGTTTTAAAAAAATATTCAAAGTTGGAAAGGCTCAAAGCTGCAAAGGTTTTTATTCTTTACAGAAAATAGCCTTCAATGATTGTTATCCCTGTTCCTCGGGATTAGAAAAATGCGCAGACCAACTTAGACAAAGATTGCAAAAGCCTATAATTCTGTACATAAAGCTTCGTGTTCCTTATGACAAAGTCACAAAAGGTTAAAACCTTCGAATCTTTGCGAAAAAACTTTGCGTTCTTTGCGGTAAACAACACAAGCCAAACTTTAAAACCTGAAACTAAAAAAACTATTCCTCTTTCGGTTTGAAAACCAATTTGGTTGACGTTTTTACAATCTCTTCTTTATTCAATTTCATTTTTCTGAATTTTCCTGCGTTGTACATTTCTGCCTGATCGCTGTAATGTTTACTGAAAGGATTTCCGGATTGTCCGGTTGGTAAAATGCTCCAGCTGTTTTCTATATCTGAAAAATCAACGATCCTTCTGGTTGAAGGTCCGCCTTTTATGTAATATTTCCCTTCATTTGTAAGTCCGAAGAATTGATTGTTGATTACTTCATTAGATCCCGGAGCGGCAAAAGGCCCAACATCAAAAAGTTTACGCAAAGCGGCAATTTTCCCTAACGGATGTTCGTGTTCTACCGTGTGTACTTTCTCCCATTTCCAATCTGTAATTTCATTTCCTAATTGTTTCTGAAGCGCTATTACTGATTCATGAAATGATTTTGATACAATTTCACTTCTCGTTTCTTTTACATTTTTTGTTTTAATATTATCCCACCAAACTGAATTTTCATTTTCAATTTGTCTGGCAATAATTTGTTTTCCTACGGATAATCCCAGAAACAAATTAAAATTATCCTCGCCCATTTCATCTTCAAAAGTATTTTTTAAATATAAATAAACCCATTTGTTGTAAATCGTTGGCGCAACATCTTCAAGATTATTTGTTCCTTTCCAGGATTTCAAAACTGTAATTACTTCTTTTTCTTTTGACGAAAGTGACGCAATATTTATATTCGAAATTAAACTCTGAACCACGCCCGGAGAAACTGGCGATGTATTATCAAAAATCATTTTACTAATTGCTTCTTTATCCCAATCTGATTTTGCATCCATTAAAGTTGAAATTCTTTTCGCGCGATCTTCCGGCAAATAATATCCAGGATATAAATAACCATCAATTGCTTCCGGCTGGTTATTTGCTGAATAAACATAACCCCACTTTGGATTTTCGGCAGATGGATTTTTAGAAAAATCAAGATATTCTTTAATATCATCTTTACCGCTCGCACCATCAAGAATAAAAAACGAATTTACTCCCTTATCATGTTTATAAAGCGTTCCTGTCGCCCACCAAGCCACATTCCCTTTTGCATCGCCATACATTACATTTAATCCCGGCGCGGCAACTAATTGAACTGCTTTCCTGAAATCGTCTTTGCTTTTAGCATGCGAAAGTCCGTAAACAGCATCTAAAATCTGAATCGGCTGTTGGGTATAAATCCACGACATTGCAACGGGATTTTTTTTCTCCAAACGTTCTAATAAATCATTCATAATAGGTCCGTGTCGGCTTGATTTTACCGTAAGTACAACATCCGATGTATCTTTTACTTTTATCGTTTTTTTTCTGATTTCGTAATTTGCAAAACCCGTTGGCGTTTGATATTGGTTTGCATCTCCGGCTTTATTTTTTTCCTGATAAAAATCAATATCATCATTTTCGAACATCGTTAATCCATAGGCATAATCACGATTGTGTGCCAATAAGGGATAAGGAGTTCCAGCCAGATAACAACCGTATAATTCAAAATCCGGCGTAATTAAATGCGCTTCGTACCAGGTTGCGGGCTGAGAAAAACCAATATGCGGATCATTGGCAAAAATCACTTTTCCGCTTTTGGTTTTCTTTGGTCCTGCCACCCAACTATTACTTCCCACAAAAGGCGGAATTGGCGAATTATCCAATAATGCCGCTACAGATTTTGCAATCGTAGTATACTCTTCAATGTTTTCTTTTGAACTTTTGATTTGCGTGGTATTAAATTCGCCTTCAATTCCTAAATCCTTCAAATATGCAATACCATATTTAGTACGAATATCCGTTAATAAAGGATCTGTTTTCTGAGCCATGGCAAAACTAAAAGACATATACCCAAAAATATTGTAAACGTCTTTTATCGTGAATTTTTCTTTTTTAACTCCAACTAAAGTAAACTCAACTGGCGTTGTTCCTTCTTCTAAATATTGATTAATTCCATCCAGATAAGCCAACGTCATTTTATAACTCTGACTATTTTTATCCAGTTTTGCAATGGCTTTCGCCGAAGCTTCTTCAATACCAATTCCAGAGAAAAACTTATCATTTTTAAGCGCTACAGACCCAAAGATTTCAGATAATTTTCCCGGAGCAATTCTGCGAAGCAATTCCATTTGCCATAATCTTTCCTGCGCATGAACATAACCTAAAGCTGTCATTGCATCTTTTTCGGAATTTGCGTAAATATGAGGAACTCCAAAATCATCAAAATAAACTGTGGTTTCCTTATCAAAGTTCTTCAATTCTATCTGACCTTCATATTTGGGTTTCAAATGAAAAATGTAGGCACATAATCCGATTCCAAGAACAACAATCAGGACAAATAAAACCAGCAGAATTTTTTTAATTTTTCTCATATTCAAAAAAAGTATAATGATAAACGGTTTGGTAATAATGTAACTTAAAAAACTAATCCTATAAAAAACATTACTTTTAAAAGTCTAAATTTATGTATTTAAAACCAATACGATAAATGTCAATCTATAAAAAAATAGCAATCGGTGTAATTTCAGTCTTTCTTTTTGTGATTTTAGTCAATATTGGTCTCAATTATTGGATAAAAAAACAATTACCCATAATTATAAACGATAAAAACAAAACGGCGTATAATATTCATTACGAGAAAATCGAAGTTTCGCTTCTTTCCCGAAACATTAATGCTACCACATTATTAGTTAGTCCAAAAAATGAACCAAAAGATAGTAAAAATGGGCTATTCGCTAAAATTGAATCTATTACAATTAAGCATTTTAATATTTGGGATTTGGCATTTCACGATATTATTGAGGCCGAAAGCATTATCATCAATAAACCTCGTGTAATTTTATATAAAAAAGGAGAAAAACTTTTGAATAATAGCAAAAGTATTAAAAATGAAATCATTGAACCTTTTCGAAAAATTGTTGCTGTCTCTAATATTTATCTAAATGAAGGAACTGTGGATGTAGTTTCATTAGACAACAACAAACCTATTTTAAGTGTCAAAAAAATTATATTGAAACTTGAAGGTATTTTGATTACAGATGCTACTCTGAAAGAAAAAATTCCAATGCAATTCGAAAAATATGTTTTGGTATTTGATAGTTTATATTACAAACCCAGCGCATTTTATCATATGAATATTGGTAAAATAAGCACCGAAAATAACTTTTTAAAAGTTAAAAACTTCTCTTATCTGCCTGATTTTGGACGAAAAGAATTTGTAAAAAGACTGGAAAAAGAAAAAGATATTTATACCATCAAATTTGATTCTGCACACATTGAAAAAATGGATTGGGGTTTTAAAAATGACAAGTTTTTCTTTAAGGCAAATTCACTTATCGTTAATCATGCTGATGCTAATGTTTATCGAAATAAAATCCCGAAAGATGATTTGAGCAAAAAATATCTGTACAATCACTTATTACGAAAAATTAAATTTCCGCTTCAAATTGATACTATTCAAATTCTAAAATCAAAATTAGTTTATGAGGAGGAAATTGATTTCTCAAAAGGACCCGGTATTTTAAATTTTGACCGTTTTAATATGTATGTTACAAATATAAAAAGTGGTTTTGGCTTAAAAAAAATGGCTGATGTAAAAATAAAAGTCAATTGCCTTTTTATGAAAACATCTCCTTTAAATGTCGACTGGAGTTTTAATGTTCTGGATCAAAAAGATAGTTTTCATATTCAGGGCGTAATTTCAAATTTTGATGTTAGGGCCATGGGACAATTCAGCCAGCCGTATATGAATGCCTCTTTCACCGGAACTTTTAATAAATATCGTTTTAATTTTTATGGAAATGATAATATTTCAAAAGGAAATGCTTCGTTAGATTATGACGATTTAAAAGTAAAATTATACAAAAAGAAACATCCTGAAAAAGAAGCTAAACTTAAATCAGCGATTGTTAACTTACTGGTCAAAAACGACTCAAAAGACAAAGCAAAAAACGCAGATGTTGAATTAGAACGTATTCAGGAGAAATCATTCTATAACTTTTTATGGCGAAGCATTGCAGAGTCTTTGAAGAAGATTTTGATTTAGGATTTTTTTTTCAGGATTTTTTTTCGCCACGAATTTCAAGAATTAGCACAAATTATTTTTACTAGTGCTGTGTAGTCCTGTGTTACAATTGTAAATACTTCAATTTATTTTCTACCAATATTTAACTCCTAACGGAGTATAGTTGCAATAATAATATACCTCGTAGAGGTTAAATGTTGGTAAATAAATATACCAACAAAGTCTTATTGTCCCGTCAGGGACTAAACTTTTTCTCGAAATAAAATTCGTGAAATTCGTGAAATTCGTGGCAACCACATTACCAACATTTACAAACCTGACAATTATCAGTTTTTTTGATAATTTATTTTCCAACATTTGTCTTTATTTAATTTAAAAACAAATGACAAAAAAGCCTTTACATACTTTTCATATTCCTGTTATGGGGCTCGCATATACAATCGACAGCCCAATAAGAGTGGCGCAATATGGAATTTCATCTGTTGTTTCTATAGCCGATGATGACTTAATTGAAAAGATGCGTAATTTTTACAGCACAAAATTCAATTTACAATACGAAGAAATAACCCAGAAATTTCATGATTACCGGGCACAAAGAATCACTTCATATCTTAATCTGGTTGACAAAATTGTAAAACAAAAGTTCGATAATTTTAAAAACGAACTTATAGAAAGCAAAACAGCAGTAGAAAACTATATTGCGATGTTGCCTAATACTTCGGATATTAAAAAAGGTTTTCAAAATCTATTAGATGATGGAATCTCTTTTACCGAAAACATTCAAAATTATATCGAGTCGCATCTTTCTCCGGGATTAATTGATGTGAATATCATGACAAAACTGGATAAAGATAATTTTGATAAAAATGAACAACTACCTATTGAATTCAATGATGCCCATGCTGCATTAAGAGGTTTTGCAAATAGTAATCTTGAATCTTCTGTTGTACTTTCTGCGGGAATGAATCCTAGATTGTTCAGTTATTTTGAGAATTTTTCAGATTTTTTTCCGAATCTAAATAACGAACTAAAAAAGAAAATTACTTTAAAAGTAAGTGACTTTAGATCTGCCATGATTCAGGGAAATTTCCTTGCTAAAAAAGGACTTTGGGTTTCTGAATACAGAATTGAATCCGGATTAAATTGCGGCGGACATGCTTTCGCCACTGACGGACTTTTATTAGGCCCTATATTAGAAGAGTTTAAAGAAAAAAAAGATCAGCTTATTCAATCTGCACATGAGTTGATGACTAAAGTATTACAGCAAAAACAATTTTACACACCAGAAATCCCTCTGCCTCTCAAAATAACAGTGCAAGGCGGTGTAGGAACTGCTGAAGAACATGAATTTTTATTAGAAAACTATAAAGTTGATTCCGTAGGTTGGGGAACCCCTTTTTTATTGGTTCCGGAAGCAACATCTGTAGATAAGGCAACCCGCGAATTATTAATAAATGCAAAGGAAGAAGATTTATATTTAAGTCATATCTCACCTTTAGGAGTTCCATTTAATACTTTGAGAGGAACTACAAATGAAATTCTAAGACAAAAAAGGATAGATCAAAATAAAGCAGGAAGTTCTTGTCCAAAGAAATTCCTTGCTTTAAGCAAAGAATACGATCCACAAGGAATTTGCAGTGCTTCGAAAAAATTTCAGGATCATAAGCTGGAAGAATTAGAAAACGTAAAAGAAACAATGTCTGTGAAAGCTTTTGAAAAGGCAAAATTTGACATTACCGAAAAATCATGCTTATGCGTAGGTTTAGCAAATGCATCGTATTTAGAGAATGATATTAAAATAAAGGGACAAGCTCAAGGTGTAATAATCTGTCCCGGACCAAATATGGCTTATTTTGACCAAGAAGTTTCCTTATCTGATATGGTGGGTCATATTTATGGAAATAAGTCGGTTTTAAGGACAGAAAACAGACCAAATTTATTTGTGAAAGAATTAAAAATGTATGTTGATTATTTCAGGAATGAAATTGAAAATATTTCTGGAGAGATTACTAATTCTCAACTTAAAAAATGGAATACTTTTAAAACTAATATTTTTGAAGGAATTGAATATTATGAGAAGCTACTTTCATCCTCTTTATATTTCAGAAATGACTTAAATAGGATTAAAGAAGATTTCAATTTTTATAAATCAGAATTATCAGCAATTAAGATTCCAACTTTAGAATTAGCTTAAAATAAAAAACCCCGATTTAGATTTAAATCGGGGTTTTTATTATATACAGTTGATCTATTCTTTTTTCTTTTTGCTATCAATAACAGCACCGGTACCTGTCCCTAAAGCAGCACCTGCTAAACCGCCAATAATAGCACCTTCACCTTTTCTTTTACTAACAATTGCTCCAGTAGCAGCACCAACTCCAGCACCAATTACGGCACCTTTAGCAGTAGCACTCCATCCCTTTTTCTTTTTAGTAGTTGTTGTAGTTGAAGTCGCAGTTCCATTTTCTGCTTGTTGATGTACTACCACAACTTTTTGAGATTCTACTTTTTGTTGTTCTACCTGTTGCTGTTCTTTAAGGTTTGCCATTTCTGTTTTCATTGAATCAATAACTCTTTGTTTATTAATTTCAACTTTCATTGAATCAATGCTAGCTTGTTTTGCTTTATTGACATCTTCTTTTCCTTGATTCTGACAAGAAACGATTGATAAAGCAACTAATATTATACATAAGCTTTTCATGATTGTGGTTTTAAAAATTTATACTCTACAAATTAAAGAAGATTTATATTAATGACGTTACATGATTCAGTCGAAAAATTATAGAATTTGAAGATTGCAATTGAAATCATGCGTATAAAACGTATTGCTATCGTAAAAGGATTTAAAACTTATTTTTATTTGGTAAAAGTTTCTTCAGCCGCTCTTCCAATAACTATCAGGATTAAGAGATTAATAACTTTTATTTTCCTAGAATTCCTTTTTTCAGGATTTGTCCAAAATTATACATGTCTTCATAAGAACAATATAACGGAACTGGTGCCAAACGAATAACATTAGGTTCACGCCAATCTGTAATAACACCGTTTTTCATTAAATAATCAAATAAACTACGACCTTCTCCGTGCAAAAATACTGATAGTTGTGAGGCTCTTTCTTCTGGGTTTGAAGGCGTAATAATTTCGAAATTGCCTTTTACTTCCTGATCTATTTCATGTAAAATAAATTCTAAATAAGATGTAATTTTATCTCTTTTAGCAATTAAAGCATCCATCCCAACCTCAGCAAACATTTCAACAGAAGCCAAATAAGGCGCTAAAGAAAGTACCGGCAAATTGCTTATTTGCCATCCATCAGCTCCGTGAACCGGATCGAAGTTTGGTTCCATCTTAAAACGACGTTCTTTATTATGTCCCCACCAACCTGCAAATCTTGGCAAGTCAGGATCATTATGATGTTTTTCATGAACAAAACAACCGGAAGCATTTCCAGGTCCTGAATTCATGTATTTATAACTGCACCATGCAGCAAAATCTACCTTCCAATCATGAAGCTCCAATTTGATATTTCCGGCAGCATGTGCCAGATCCCATCCTACTTTTGCGCCTGCTTTTTGTCCGGCTTCTGTAATGATTTTAATATCAAAAACTTGTCCGGTATAATAATTTACTCCGCCAATTAAAACCAAAGCCAGTTCATCACCTACTTCTTCAATTTTTGCCAGAACATCTTCCAGACGAATATTATGTTCACCTTCACGACGTTTGATTTCAACAATTGCATCTTCTGTTTTATATCCATGAAAATGCACCTGACTCTGAAACATATATTGATCTGAAGGAAAAGCTTTTTCCTCACAAATAATCTTATAACGCTTTCCTTTTGGCTGATAAAACGAAACCATCAATAAATGTAAATTTACTGTGAGAGTATTCATTACCGTAACTTCTGATGGCAAAGCTCCAACAATTTTACTTAAAGGTTCTGCAAATCTTTCCTGATAATCCCACCACGGTTTTTCAGCATAAAAATGACCTTCAACAGCAAGGTCTGCCCAATCATTCATTACTTCATCAATATATGCTTTGGTGCGTTTCGGCTGTAATCCCAAAGAGTTTCCTGTAAAATAAATCACTCGTTTGTCATTTACTTTCGGGAATATAAACTGCTCCTGATATTTATTTAAGGTATCTTCTGCGTCAAGCTGTTTCGCGAATTCGCGTGTATTTTGAAAAGTCATTTTTTTTGTTTTGAATCGTAAAAATAAACAATTGTTTCAAGTTTCAAGTTTCAGGTTTCAAGTTTAACGTTCAGAAAAACTTGAAACCTGAAACTTGAAACACTTTAAAAACAAAAAACCCATCATTACTGACAGGTTTTCTTATTTGAATCTATATTTTTAGATTAGATGATTAACATCGCGTCTCCGTAAGAATAGAATTTGTATTCTTCTTTGATTGCTTCTTCGTATGCTCTTTTCATCAAATCATGTCCACAAAATGCAGAAATCATCATTAATAATGTTGATTTTGGTGTGTGGAAATTTGTAATCATACAGTTTGCAATACTAAAATCATGAGGAGGAAAAATAAATTTATTCGTCCATCCTTCAAAAGGATTTAAAGTGTTTTGAGATGAAACTGAACTTTCGATAGCACGCATTGAAGTTGTTCCAACAGCGCAGATACGTTTTTTAGCAATTTTAGCTGCATTTACAATATCACAAGCTTCTTGTTTGATAATCAATTCCTCAGAATCCATTTTATGTTTTGATAAATCTTCAACCTCAACTGGATTAAAAGTTCCTAAACCAACGTGTAATGTTACTTCAGCAAAGTTAATTCCTTTGATTTCTAATTTTTTCAAAAGGTGTTTTGAAAAGTGTAAACCTGCAGTTGGTGCAGCTACAGCTCCTTCTTCTTTTGCATAAATAGTTTGGTATCTTTCAGCATCTTCCGCTGTTACTTCTCTACTGATATATTTAGGAATTGGAGTTTCTCCAAGTTCTGTTAATTTATTTCTGAATTCTTCGTAAGAACCGTCATATAAAAAACGTAAAGTTCTACCACGAGAAGTCGTGTTGTCGATTACCTCAGCAACTAAAGAGTCATCGTCACCAAAATAAAGTTTGTTACCAATTCTGATTTTACGAGCCGGATCAACTAAAACGTCCCAAAGACGTTGCTCTGAATTTAATTCTCTTAATAAGAAAACTTCAATTCTTGCTCCTGTTTTTTCTTTGTTTCCATACAAACGTGCAGGGAAAACTTTTGTATTGTTAAGAATCAAAACATCTCCGTCATCAAAATAATTGATAACATCTTTAAACATTTTGTGCTCTATAGTTTGTTTTTGACGATCGATTACCATTAAACGAGATTCGTCTCTGTTTTCTGCCGGGAATTCTGCTAAAAGTTCTTTCGGTAAATTAAATTGAAAATGTGATAATTTCATTTGAGAAAGTTATGAGTTATAGATTTCAATCAGGATTATTTGAAGACCTGATTTTTAATCGTGTGCAAATATACGATTGTGAGATAGGCGTTGTCAAGTGTTTTGATGTTTATTTTCAAAAGTCGTTGATTTAGTGGCGTTTTGACAACATAAAAAAATGGTTTTTCATCATAAAAGTGATATAAGTTCATTTAATATGGAATTCTTTGAAAATTGCTGTTATTTTATTTGGCTAAAGCCGAGAAGTTTGCGCATAAAAATAGCCTCAAGTTAAAACTGGAGGCTATTCAAATTATGATAATTTATTTTAAATGAACTTATATCACTTAATATGGTGGAAAATTACAATTCTGAAATTTGAAAATCTAAAGCTTTCAGGTCATTCCAGAAATCAGGATATGATTTAGAAACTACCTCAGCATTTTCAATAATAATTGGCACTTTTAGTGCTAAAGGCGCAAATGCCATTGCCATACGGTGATCATTATAAGTGGCAATTTTTACATTATGATTGATATTTCCTGAAGGTGTTAGGGTTAAACTATCATTTGTAACCGAAATATTAGCTCCTAATTTTGTCAATTCGATTCTAAGTGCTTCAAGTCTGTCGGTTTCCTTGATTTTCAAAGTATGCAGACCCGTCAAATGACAACCAATTCCTAAACCTAAACACGTTACAACAATTGTCTGTGCAATATCCGGTGTATTATTTAGTTCAAAATTTATCGTTCCAAATTTAAAATTCTCTTGTTTTACCAATGTCATTTTATTATCCTGAAAAGTAGTCTGAACGCCTAATTTTTCATAAAGAGATACTAATTCAGAATCTCCTTGTAAACTATTTTCTTTATAACTGCTTAAAGTTATTGAAGCTGTATCTGCTAAAGCCACTAAACTAAAAAAGTAAGATGCAGAACTCCAGTCAGATTCTACAACCATTTCTTTTGAAGCCACTTCAGCTTTTGGATATACTTTGATTACATTTCCTTCAAAACTAGTCTGAATATCTAAATCTTTCAGCAAAGCCAATGTCATTTTGATATACGGAATTGAAGTAATATCACCTTCTAAAGTCAGCTCTAGACCATTTTCTAATTTTGAAGCTACTAATAAAAGTGCCGAAATATATTGACTGCTTACATTTGCTGCCAAAGTAACTTTTGAAGCGGTTACTTTTTTTCCTTTGATTTTGATTGGCGGATAACCTTCTTCTTTTTCATAAGAGATTTCAACTCCCAATTGCCCCAAAGCTTCGACTAAAATTTTTATCGGACGTTCCTGCATTCTGCTTGAACCTGTCATAACAACGTCGCGACCTTCGTTTACGGCAAAATAAGCCGTTAAAAAACGCATTGCCGTCCCTGCATGATGTATGTCTACAATTTCGTCATTACCTGATAAAGCTTTTTGCATGACCTCACTATCATCAGAATTTGAAGTATTGGCAAGTGTAATATTTGGAAATAATGCTTTTAGTAACAATAAACGATTTGTTTCGCTTTTTGATCCTGTTACTGCAATTTGTCCTTGTAAATTATGTTGAGTTGTTTGAAGTAGTAAATTCATTTTTTTAATTGTAAATTGTGAATTATGAATTATGAATAATTAGAAACGTAATTCAGCCACGCAATTTACCACTCCCAACTCATAATTCAAAATTCAAAACTCATAATTCAAAACGGATGAGTGATATTTCACAATTATTTCAATTTATCGTTGTTTTTATGACGATCCTTATCGCGAACTGATTTCAAATCCATTTTTTTATCAAAAGCAGCTTGTAAATCTATTCCGGTTTGGTTGGCAAGACATAAAACTACAAAGACAACATCGGCTAATTCCTCGCCTAAATCTTTGTTTTTATCACTTTCTTTTTCTGACTGTTCACCATATCTGCGAGCAATAATTCTGGCAACCTCCCCTACTTCTTCGGTAAGTTGTGCCATATTGGTTAATTCGTTAAAATAGCGAACTCCGTGTTCTTTGATCCAGGTATCTACATCAAGTTGTGCATTTTTCAAGTCCATAGGTTATATTTTACGACAAAATTAGTTCTTATCTTTAATAGAACTATATTCTTTTTAAAACAATTTTTTCAGTTTCTTTTGCAATCATGCTTTTATAGTATTCTTTAAGCATTTCATATTGCTCTGTAGAAACTATTCCTTCATTAATTTGATGCTGAACACTTAGTTGCAATAAATTACCATTTGTCCCTATGTTAAATTTAAATACACCTAAATTATCCTGCATATTGATAACTGCCGACGCGGGCAATGTTTCAACCATAAATCCTTCAGGAATCTGAAGTGTTATATTGTACTTATCTGTAAAAGGAAATCCAAAATCAACCGGATATTCTCTAACTTCCTGTTTAAAAGGATTTTTTTCATTTGTAAAGAACAACATCGGGTTTACATATATTTTCCCGCCTATTACTTCACACAAATTATTTCCTGTAAACGTATATGTTTCTATCGTAGGCAACAACAATTCTTTTTCATTTTCTCTAGTATAATCGCTTATTTCGATTTTGCTATTTTGGTTTTCGAGTTTTTCCAAATATTCTTCTTCTTTAACTCCATAAATATTACCTCTGGTAATTAATGCATTATAATCTGTACATTGCCTTCTTGTTTTCCCAGTAACTTTTCCTTCCGTATCAATACTATAATTCATAAAAACAATATCATTCGAAGCTTTTTTGGGCATTAAATCCACTTCTTCAGAACTGCCATCTTTTCTAATCAATCTTCCTGACCAGTTTAAAGCTCTTAATGGTAAAATATTTGGAGTTGAAAACTTATCTGAAGCATCCAATAAGATATTTCCGTTTGGAGTTTCAACCGCAGCAATTACGTAGTTAAAAGCATTTCTGTTTGGGAAAATCGCGATTCCGTTAGAGCGAGTGCTTACTAAAACCGGATTTGCCGTTAAGCCCGCATAACGCAACATTGCCGTTAGCATTAAATTAATATCGGCTATATTTCCTGTTTTTTCCTTGTATGCTTTTTTAACGCCATTATCACAGCTATATCCTGTGTAATCATTCCATTTCACATTAGTTTTTACATGATTTAAAATGGCAAGTATTTTTTCATCACTTGTATTTTTCTCTTCAAGTATTTTTTTTAAATCTTCTTCAAAGTAACCCGTTTTGTTTAATTCAGGACCAAACTCATCGTACTCGTAAATTGTTTTCACTACTGAATTCCAATCTGTAGAGTACGACCTTACAGGTTGATTAGGAGATTTAACCATCGACAATTCATGCTGGACACTTGAAGTATAATTATCAATATTGTTCACAAAAGCTTCATCTTTTATTGCAGGAAAATCTACTGCTATATAAGTCATTTGCGTCTCTATGTAATCTAATTTATCTGTAGAAAATGTGGTTTGGGTATTTCCCCAACCACCTCCGGATCTTTCTTTATTTGAGAAAATTATTGATTTCGGATTTTTCTGAGTGTTAACTTTAGGAAAAACATACCCTTTTTGTCTTGAATTAAAGACATAATATTCTGGAACATAAGTTGAAAACTCAGAATAATTTACTGGAATACTGGTCTGAAAATCCCAATCTCTAATCATTCTGTCGCTGGGACTTCTAACCATATAACTAAATTCGATAACAGAACCTTCCTTCACATTAGGCATTGTTATTTTTTTTTGCCCTCTATATTTATTTACGATTTCATCAAAAGAACCGTCGCTCTTTAATTTTGTTTTTTCGATTTTACCATTTACCAAATTATAAGTAACAGCGTCAGAAAAACTTACTTTCTCTTTAATACCATTTGCATTATAATACCAGACGTTTTGATTTGCCCAGCTATAACCTTCTTTTTTATAAATTTTAATTCTGGTTTCAACTTCTGTTACAGTAATAAAACCATCATTTACATCATATTCAATTTTGGTTTTTCCTTTTTTGTACAAAATTGCAGCTGCTGCAGATGAATCTTTAGGATGTACTTTTTGCTCTAATTCCGCAATAGATACTTTTCCTAATTTAAATTCCTGAGCTGTGACTTTTGAAATAAAAAGCAACAGTATTGACAGACTTAAAAGTTTAATAAATTTCATGTGCTTGGTTATTTTTAATTCTTGGTTAGTATGATTTTGGCATTATCATTTCTTGAAACCCGCTCCATAAAAAGGCGATATTCATCATATTCCTTGTTAGAATATTTCCCTTTATTTAAAAGCATCGATCTTTTATAAGTCAGTTTATTATTTTCTTTTTTGATTATTTCGGTTTTATATTCTCCGAATTTTCCTTTCAACTCAAAATTTGCAGGTAAAAATTCGATTGTAAATCCCGTTGGTAAATTAATTTCGATTTCATCTGAATCTAAATAACCACGCTGAATTTGAAATGGACTTTTTCTATTTCGGATTCTTTTTACATTAGCCGAACTCTGATTAAAAGCATCGACGGTAAAAATCATTTTATTGGCTGAAATTGTCGCATAATTAGACGCGCTTATCTGGATATCCTCAGTAAAACGGATATTTTCCTTATTGTTAGTAAAGGCAATTTTCCCTAATTTAAGATTATTGATATTATCCCAATATTCTTTGTAATGCGATTCCTTTTCTGTTGGTTGTAAACTTTCTATTATTGCTTTTGAAGTATATTGAGAGCCTTCTGATATTATTGACACAGTACCCGTAAAATGACCATTTTCATCTATTGTATAAGTTCCTTTATCTTGTTGCGTATTTCCACGATCTTCATATAATTTAGTTCTTACAATTTCTCCGCCTTCCGGTTTAATAATCAAAACATCGCGATCATCTGTAAAAGTTCCCTGATACCCAAAAGGAGCATCCTGGCTTGTACATTCTAACCACGTATAATGATTTCCATTGGGGATAGATAAAATCATGTGATTTCCCTGCATCGACACAAAATCAGATTCGATGTTCGTTTTATAACTATCACCGTATAAAACTGTATTGTATGAGGGAACATCAACAACTTGCAAAAGTGCTTTTGTATAATTTGTCAGGGCTTTACAATCGCCATATCCTAAACGATCAACATCTGTGGCTAACATGGGTTTCCATCCGCCAATCCCAACCTGAATGCTGACATAACGTGATTTTTTTTGCACAAAGTCGTAGACTAATTGCGCTTTTTTGACAGGATCTTTTTCATCTCCTACAATGGCTTTGATTTTTGTCTTGGTTTCTTCTGATAAATCTGTAGTTCCTGCTAATATTTTTTCTGAATACCATTTTCCAAAATCAATCCAATTTGTAGCAGTCCCATCAACCCCTTCAAGATGAAAACGTTCTAAGCCCATCATTACTTTAGGAAAAAGATCTTTATATGACGGGCTGTAATCTTCTTTTTTTTGAGCTAAAATATTCGTGGCAATATATGAAAGTTGCGTATTTGTATCTGTTGCTTTTTTAATATTAAAACCTGAGAATTGAAATTCTTTCTTTTTAAAACCTAAATCAGATGGATAAATAATATTTAAAACAGATTTCTCAATACTTGTATTAAATCCTCTTAAAGGCATCCAATTAGGAAGAAAAGCAGTTGATGAAGTTTCTACTTCGCTGGTAAATTCAACTGTAAATGGATATGAAATTGCAGTATAATCTAAATAAATAATTCGGCTGTCAGAGAAAAGCGTGCTTCCGCCAACAACACTTTGGTCTTTAAAATCCTTTCTCTTGATTCTTTTAATTTCTTTTCCAAAAGCATCATAAACAATGGCTTCAATATTTTTAACCGATGTTGATTTGTCATAATACTCATAGGCTTGAGTGGCATCAAAACCTTTTTCGTTTAAAACCGTGACAATGCGATGATTTTTGGTATTTAGGCTTCGTTGTGATAAAATTGAAATATCAGTCTGATCAAAACGAACGATAGCATTTGCATTTTCTTTAATACTATCTGAAATTGCAGTAACGGCCAATTCGCTCTTTTGAGCAGAAGAAATAAGGGTAATAGAGAAAAAAAGGAGCGCAAAAAAATGCTTTTTCATTAGTAAGTAATTTCGTCAAATATATATTATTTTTAGAAATTCTTAACATTTGTCTAATAAAATTTTAATCTCTGTTTTTGCTGTCTATTAAAATTGTTACAGGTCCGTCATTCAGCAAATTAACTTTCATATCTGCGCCAAAAATTCCAGTTTGGATTTTCTTACCAAAGTCCTTTTCCAGACCATTAACAAAATTCTCATACATGGGGATTGCAAATTCCGGTTTGGAAGCTTTTAAGTACGAGGGACGGTTTCCTTTTTTTACAGCAGCATGAAGTGTAAATTGGCTTACTACAATTATATCGCCATCAATATCCTGAACAGAACAATTCATCACGTGGTTTTCATCACCAAAAATTCTCATTTTAATGATTTTTCCAACTAACCAATCAATATCTTCCTGAGTATCTAAATCTTCGATTCCTACCAAAATCAATAAACCTTTTTGAATATCAGCAACTTTTTGATTATCAATCGTTACTGATGCTTCCGAAACCCTTTGAAGAACTACTTTCATGTTAATGGTTAATTATGAATTGTAAATTGTTAATTATTCTGAAGATTATTGTTTGAGAAATTATTTTGGCAATTAAATTTGATCAGGCAAGCTTTGTAATCAATAATTAACAATTAACCATCAACAATTATTCAATTACTTTCTCAGTTCATCACTTGCTTTCCTGTCTTCATCATAATTATCTGTACGATAATTTTCATCGTCACCTTCTAATATTTTCAAGTAACTATTGTAACGTGACCAGGCGATCTCGTCTCTTTCTAAAGCTGCTTTTACAGCGCAATGAGGCTCTTCCTTATGTAAACAATTGTTAAACTTACATTGATCTTTTAATTTAAAAAATTCAGGAAAATATCCGCTGATTTCTTCTTTTTCCATATCTACAATCCCGAAACCTTTAATTCCCGGCGTATCTATAATTTTGGCATTAAAAGACAAATCATACATTTCGGCAAACGTAGTTGTATGCTGACCTTGTTTACTCGCTTCAGAAATGGTTTTTGTTTTAAGATGTAATGACGGTTCCATGGCATTTACCAAAGTTGATTTCCCAACACCTGAATGTCCGGAAAACATACTTACTTTACCAATCATCATTTCTTTTAATTCGTCAATACCTTTCATTTCGGTCGAAGAGACACGAAGACATTTGTAACCAATTTGCTGATAGACATATTGCATATACAATTGATCATCAAGAGTAGGTTCATCAAAAGTATCAATTTTATTAAAAACCAAAATCGTTTCAATATTATACGCTTCGGCAGTTACCAGAAAACGATCTATAAAGTTGAAGGTTGTTGGCGGATTATTAATCGTAATCAATAAAAAGACTCGATCAATATTCGAGGCGATAATATGCATTTGATGCGATAAATTAACCGATTTACGAACGATGTAATTCTTTCTTTCGTGAATATTAAAAATGGTTCCGGTTAAAGCATCCGAAGTTTCTTCGAGTTCATAATCGACAATATCACCTACAGCTATAGGATTCGTACTTTTAATACCTTTCATCCTAAACTTCCCCTTCATACGGCATTCTATAAAATCGCCTTTTTCTGATTTTACGGTGTACCAACTTCCTGTAGATTTATATACGAGTCCTGTCATTCTTTTATTTTAGATTGTTGATTTTAGATTTCAGATTTGAAAACTAAATCTTTGCAAAGATAAATGAATAATTTGAACCAGATAAGTTATATAAGGGAATAAAAATATGCTTGAATATTAGCTTTTGCTTAAAAATTGTTTGTAAAATGAAAAATCTCCAAGTTTCATTGAAACATGGAGATTTTCTAGGGAATTACAACAAGTGCTATAAGAAAATCTAAATTCAGTAGTAGCAAAAAACTTAAATTTACTTATATCACTGTATGTTTTAAAAGAATATTATGAGTTGATTACCTTTTCCTGGTGACCAATACTTTCCTGGTGAATTGCTTTAAACATTTTCAAAACAAACTCTTCAGTAAGACCTTTTTTCTCTCCTTCAAGGATCATTTTCCCTAAGATTTCATTCCAACGGTTGTTTTGAAGAATCGCTACGTTTGCATCTTTTTTCACCTGACCAATTTCGTCAGCTACCTTCATACGCTTTCCTAACAACTCTAATAAGTTAGCATCAAGAACGTCGATGTTAGCTCTTAATTTTGTCATTTTTTGAGTGTACTGATCTGTAGTATCATCCGTTTTTCTGATAGTCAAATCTTTAATGATTTGTTTCAAAGCATCTGGAGTAACTTGTTGAGCAGCATCAGACCAGGCGTTGTCCGGATCGTAATGCGTTTCGATAATCATACCGTCGTAGTTCAAATCTAAAGCCTCTTGAGTTACTTCAAAAATCATTTTACGATCTCCTGTAATGTGAGATGGGTCGATGATTAATGGTAAATCAGGGAATTTATTTTGCAATTCGATAGCAATCTGCCATTCCGGAATATTTCTGTATTTTGTTTTTTCGTAAGTAGAGAAACCTCTGTGAATAACTCCTAACTTTTCGATTCCGGCCATGTGTAAACGCTCAACACCACCTAACCATAAAGCTAAATCTGGGTTTACAGGGTTTTTAACCAAAACGATTTTATCAGTTCCTTTTAAAGTATCAGCAATTTCCTGAACTGCAAATGGGTTTGCAGTTGTACGTGCACCAACCCATAAAACGTCGATATCATGCTCTAAAGCCAGTTTACAATGCGCTGCAGTTGCAACTTCAGTCCCCATTAATAAACCAGTTTCTTTTTTAGCTTTTTGCAACCATTTTAAACCAATTTCTCCAACACCTTCAAATCCTCCCGGACGTGTTCTTGGTTTCCAGATTCCAGCTCTGAACACACTAACTTTTGAATCTTTCAATTCATGCGCAATTTTCAATACCTGATCTTCTGTTTCTGCACTACATGGTCCTGCTATCACAAGTGGGTGATTTAAATTGAAATCATCTAACCACTTTCTCATTTGTTTGTTATTTTCCATCTTAATTTTTAATTTATTTTTTTATTGTTAATCCGTTTAATATCTCTTTAATCTTATTTGTGCTTTCCATTTCTTCAAAAATGGCATTATAATTTTCATCTTTCAACAAATCCCTAAACCGACTGAGATTTGATATATATTCTTCTAATGTTTCAATAACATGTTCCTTGTTTTGCTTAAAAATCGGTGTCCACATTGCGGGTGAACTTTTAGCTAAACGAACCGTACTTTCAAATCCACTTCCCGCCATATCAAAAATATCCTGTTCGTCCTTTTCTTTATTCATTACCGTTTTACCCAGCATAAACGAACTAATGTGCGACAAATGTGAAACGTAAGCAATATGTTTGTCGTGTGAAGTTGGATCCATATATCGAATCCTCATTCCTATTTCTGAGAAAAGTTTTAATGCTTTTTCCTGCAATTTAAAAGTGGTTTTTTCCACCTCACAAATGATGTTTGTCTTTCCCTGAAACAAACCTCTTATCGCTGCCGAAGGTCCAGAAAATTCCGTTCCTGCAATAGGATGCGTGGCGATAAAATTTCTTCTTTTTGGGTGACTTGCAACAGCATCACAAATTGGTTTTTTAGTCGAACCCACTTCAAAAACAATTGTTTTATCTCCAACTAAATCCAACACTTTAGGTAAAACCATCAGCGCCACATCTACAGGAACCGAAACAATTACGAAGTCAGCCTCAGCCAAATCCTCAAAGCTTCCCGCCTGATCGATAACGCCTAAATCAATTGCTTCCTGCAAATGTTTCTCGTTATTATCTATTCCAAAAATAGTAGCATCAGGATGTTGGTCTTTGATGTCCAGCACCATCGAACCTCCTATTAACCCTATTCCTATTACGTATACTTTCATATTTATTTTTATTAGAAGCTAATCCTGCTATCCGTTTCAATCTTTTCTGCCAAACCCCGGCACAAAAGGATTTCCTCTACTATCAGGGCTAGGGCTTCTCGTTTTTTCAAGAACTTTTTTTACAAACTATGTCAAAATCTTGATTCTTTCTTCTTGATTCTTTCTTCTTTGATTCTAAAACCTTAACACTTAAAATCTATCTATCGCCTCTTGTACTTTCTCTTCTTTTACACATAATGAGAATCTAATATATCCTTCACCATTACTCCCGAAGATCGTTCCCGGTGTTATAAAAATGTGTTTCTCGTATAATATTTCGTCAATGAACTTTTCTGCTGATTCAATTCCTTCCGGAAGTTTCGCCCAAACAAAAAGCCCGACGCCTTCTTTATAAACTTCGCAGCCTAATTTTTCTGCTAATTTTTCTGTTAATTCTCTACGGCGTCTGTAAATTTTGTTTTGATCTTCGAACCAAGATTTATCACAATTCAAAGCTGCGATTGCTCCTTTTTGGATTCCGTAAAACATTCCGCTATCCATGTTGCTTTTTACTTTTAGAACTGCATCGATAATTTCAGGATTTCCTAAAACCATTCCCACTCTCCAGCCTGCCATGTTGAAGGTTTTACTTAATGAATTCAATTCCAGAGCGACATCTTTAGCACCTTCAATCTGCAATAAACTCATCGGATTATCATTCAAAACAAAACTATACGGATTATCATTAACCAATAATATGTTGTGTTTTTTAGCAAAAGCAACTAATTTTTCAAATAACGCTAAACTTCCTCTTGCTCCTGTTGGCATGTGCGGATATCCCAGCCACATAATTTTTACTTTCTCCATCTCTAATTTTTCCAAAGCTTCAAAATCCGGTTCCCAGGCATTTGCTTCTTTCAAATCGTAATAAACCGGAACTGCGCCTACCAAATTCGTTACCGAAGTATACGTTGGATAACCCGGATTCGGAATTAAAACGTGATCACCTTCATTTAAAAAAGCTAACGAAATGTGCATAATTCCTTCTTTCGAACCCATCAAAGGCAAAATCTCATTATTCGGATTTAATTCAACACCAAACTGATTCTGATAAAAATCTGCCATGCCTTTTCTCAATTCCGGTAATCCCTGATAGCTTTGATAACCATGCCCGTTTTCATCCAGAATCGCCGCAGCGACTGCTTCAATTACTGCTTTTGACGGACTCAAATCTGGGCTTCCAATTCCCATATTGATGATAGATTTTCCCTCAGACTGCAGCTGACGAACTTCTCTCAATTTTGATGAGAAGTAGTATTCTTCAACTGTATCTAATCTTTTTGCTGTTGTAATCATTTCTATTTTTTATTAAAAAAATGCTTTAGGCTTTAGGCCGCAAGCTTTATGCTTTTCACTTTTGACTTTTGACTTTTGACTTTATGACTTTATGACTTTCGACTTTCCAACTTTAAGACTGGCTCAAAGGTTTTGTGTTTTTATATTCTCCCAGAACTTTTAAATATTCTGCCATTATATTTAATAACGATTTGGCTTTTGCAAAATCTTCGTATTTCTCAAATGTTACATCTACAAAAAACGAATATTTCCAGGGTGTTTCAATTTTTGGAAGCGATTGAATTTTCGTTAAATTCAATTTACAATCGCTCATTACATTTAAAACTGCTGCCAGACTTCCTCTTTTGTGATCTAATTCAAATTTGATTGAAGCTCTGTTGATTTCGTTTTCCGGCAAAAATGAATTCTGCTTTTTGATAATTACAAAACGAGTCATATTGTTTTTTATCGTCTGAATTTCCGGCGCGATGATTTCCAAATCATACATTTCAGATGCCGTTTTACTTCCTATTGCTGCAATTCCGGTTAATTGTTTTTCCTGAATTCTTCTTGCCGTTTCAGCTGTATCTTTATCTTCAACCAATTTGATGTTTGGATATTGTTTCAAAAAATCCATGCATTGTAATAATGCCATTGGGTGCGAATGAACTTCTTTTATATCTTCAATTTTCTGACCTTTTAAAGTCATTAAATTTTGGTGAATGCTTAAATAATGCTCTCCAATAATGTGTAAATTATTCTTGTCAATCAAAGCATAATTCGGAATTATTGGTCCCGCGATAGAATTTTCAATTGCCATAACTGCCTGATCTGATTTTCCTGAAAGCAGACTGTCAACCAACTCTTCAAATGACAAACATTCATCAATTTCCACATTTTCAGAGAAATACTCTTTCACAACCTGATGATGAAAAGAACCTTTTATACCTTGTATTGCAATTTTCGTTGTCATATATTCAAAAAAAAATCCTGATTTTCATCAGGATTGTATATTAGTTTTATTTGTCGTTTTAATTTTCTCAAATAACCATAGCACAATCCTTACTTCTACTAAAGAAGAAATAAAAAGAGTTGCTAAAATAAAAACGGTTATTAGACATTTTGTTTGTGTTTTTCAATAAATTCTCTGCGAATGTATAAATTATTTTCAGTGCACCAAAAAAAATATTGCATTTTATGAAACAAAAAAGGATTTCTTAACAAATTTAGCAGGTTTTGTATGATAATATAAAAATACGAGCTTAAAATGGGATATTTACAATGTGTTTTTCTAAGGCGCTAAGGTTTGGAGTTGCTAAGATGCTAAGATTTCATCTACAAGTTTAATCTCTTCGACCAGTTTTTAGGAGAACGCGATGTATGAAATACGCCTATTACAACAATTTCATCTTTCTCAAACCGATAGTGAATCCCATAAGGAAATCTTGAAATAAATCTAATTTTCACATTTTTGTATTTCTTTTGAAAAGCATTCGGGTTTCTTGAGATTTCATCTAGTCCCGCTTCCAAGCAAAGTTCAAAATCATACGAAAGCCCAATTCTTTGTTCTTCATACCAAATAACAACATCTTCAACATCAAATAACGCTTCTTTAACAAACCTAATTCTATGCATTATCTAATCGATCTTAAATGAGCCTTAACCTCATCCCAAGTATATAACTCAGTTTTCCCCTCTTCTAAATTTTGAATACGAATATCTAATTCTCTCTTCACATCATCAGAAACTTCTAAATTCTCTTTAGAAACACTATCCCATAGTTGTTCAGCCAAAACAATTTTTTCTGCATCACTATATTTAGATAAATTTTTGATTTCCATATTTTCAGTATTACTAATATTATCAATGTTACAAATTTAATCAAAATTACGATGCATTGGGTTTAATAAAAACGAGCATTTTTTTTCGCCACGAATTCACGAATTAGCACAAATTCACTGCCGATTAAAATTCAATTTCTCTAATTCTACATCAGCATTTAAACATTATAAAAATTCGTGAAAATTGGTGAAATTCGTGGCTAGCTATAAAACAATCCAGAAACTGGCGCATTCCTAATCCCAATTTTAGAATAATCAAAATTCATTTTCTCTTTCAATAAAGAAGCATACACACTTCTGAAATCAATTTCATATTTTAAATCACCATTATCTAAATCAGCTAAGTTTGGATTATTCCCTAAAATTGTTCCTTTATTATTTCCGCCAATGATAAACATTGGAGCTGCGGTTCCATGATCGGTTCCGTTGCCGTTGTCTTTTACTCGTCGTCCAAATTCCGAGAATACAACAATAGTAACGTTTTGAAGTAATTGAGCCTGTTTCAAATCCTGATAAAAACTAAATAACGCATCATTCAAATCCGTTAATTTTTTCTCGTGAATGGCGAGTTGATTATCATGCGTATCGAATCCTCCGAGTGAAGTGTAATATACTTTTGAGTTCAGGTTTCCTTTGATTAATCGTCCAATCCATTCCAGATTTTTAGACAAATCTGTTTTGGGATAACTAGTTTCCGATTTTGATTTTGCCAATGCTTTCTGGATTTCATCGGATCCTTCTGTTACGGAATTTGCAATTTTTCGAACAAAATCTAATTGCGGATTATCTGATAAGGTTACATTTTCTTCTTTACTTCCTTTTATCTTAAATCGATTCGGGTCTTTAACGGTTATCGAATTGGGCTCCATTCCTTTTAATGCCAGATTATCGATCGAATCCAGATTTATTCCAGCCGTTGCCTGATGTCCGTTGCATTGCAAATCGAGATAACGTCCCAACCAGCCTTCGTTGATATACTTATTCGAATCAGCTGCAGTTTGCCAAATTTCCTGACTACGAAAATGAGATCGAATAGGTTCCGGATATCCAACATTCTGAATCACGGTTAAATCTCCGTTTTGCTGCATTTGAGCAAAATCTTTTAACGAGGGATGAAATGCCATTCCTTTATTTTTTCCAATAACTACATCTTTATTTAAAGCGATTTTAGTCCTTAAATCATAATATAACGGATTGTCATACGGAATAAAAGTATTCAATCCGTCGTTTCCTCCATTTAACTGAACAAAGACGATACACTGCTCTCCGATTACCAAATTATTTTGTGTGCCAAAAGCGTGTAAAAAATCAGGAAGCACGAGCAATCCGCCAGTAAAAGTTCCTGTAAGCGTTAGAAAATTCCTTCTGTTCATAACTGTAGCTTTCTAAATTAATTGATATTCGGGTAGTTTCGTGATATAATCAAAGAGTCGTATTACGGCAAAGTTGGCGTGTTCTTCTTTTGGGTCAAAATCGTATTTCAGTAAATTTTCCATGTCTTTTTGCATCGAATCATTCACTTTAAATAATAATCGGTTCGATAACTCGGTAATTATCATTTTATTATTTCCGTTAGGATCAAAATCTATTTTTACATCGATTTTCTCCAATTCTGTCTTTGGTTTATCCGTATCCGAAGTCATGGTATTCAGCACTTTTCTGGTAATGCTTCTTCCGCTGCAAAGCAAATCTGAGGTATTGTTGCGCTGCAAATAAATCTGCGAAGTCAGCCAGGAATTTCCGCCATCCCAACCTTTTACATTCACCTGATTGTACAAATCCATTCCTTGCTGCTTTAGAAAGAACATAACGATACTGTCATCAATATCATCAATATCCAATTCATCCAAAAGCTGTAGAATATAAACTAACGGATCTTTGATTTTAGTCCCCGAAGTTTCTTTCTTATATTCTTCGGTAAATATTTTAGTCAGTAACGGTTCCATTTCAAACTTTATTTTTCTGAAATAATCCCCATAATACCTCACTACTTTTTCTGAAGGATTATCATAAATAAACCATTTGAGAATTTTTCTGGTTATTAAATATGGGATTTCTTTTTGTTCGAAAATAATATCAACAAGATCATCGGCTTTCCAATTTCCTGTTTTCCCGAAATAAGTTTTATCGCTATTATCTTCTATATTTTTTCTGTAAACTGCGCCGTCATCTCCATAATTTAATCCTGCCAGAGCTCTTGCGCCTTCTTTGATATCACTTTCAGAATAATTCCCGATGCCAATTGTGAATAATTCCAGTAATTCCCGACTTAGATTTTCGTTGTATTTGCCTTTTTTATTATCGACATTGTCCAGGTATTTCACCATTGCATTCGATTTTAAAATTTGTTTGGTGAGTTCTTTGAAATTTCCAAAAGCGTGTTCACGTAAAATCATATTGTGCTGGTAAATCCAGTAATTGACTTTTACTTTTTGAGTTGTCGAAACGAAATGATTGTGCCAGAAACAAACCATTTTTTCGCGTAACGGAAATTCATCGTTTCGCATTTTGGCAATCCACCATTTTTTTAGCTCAACGGCAGAATAAATCTCTTTTTTTTGGATTTTTTTCTTTTCTTCTGAATCCGCGGTTTTTATGGATTCGCGTAATTCCTTAAGTTCAAGAAGTGTTTTAGGATCGTCGTTTAAAAAAGCCGGAAGTTGTGTATCGAATTTTGAATCATAGGAATGTTTTAGAAATTTTTCTAATCCTAGTTTCTCAATTGTATCGGATTCTTTTCCGGAAAAACCCAATCGTAACGTCCAAAGATTGCTTTTTTTCATAACGCAGGAATTTGTTTAGCAATAAGACTCGACTTTTTCTCAAAGGTTTAAATTGAGAAAGGATCTGAGGTTCTTAGATACTAAGGTGCTGAGTTTTAAAAATCTTTGGTATTAATTAGAACGGGGAATTTTGGTAGATATTGTAATCTGACTAAGATTGTCGACTTTGATTGCGTAGAACGGATTGAAATCCATCCTTAAAATATCATTTGTTCCTTCGGAACGTAATTCACAAAGTTCCGGTAATTAAATAGCCCTGATTGAAGTGGAAATCCTTTTTTATTTTTTCTTTAAAAATAAGAAAGATTGTAACGAAAAGCGGGAAATAGCTCCCAAAAAAAAGCAGCTATCATTACAATAACTGCTTTCTATTATTTAAAAGAATAAAATCTTTCCTCTTTATTCTATCTTCTTTTTTCTAAAAAAATTAAGATCCACACATTTCACAATCTTCAGGATCTCCGGCTTGTGCTTTTAGCAACATCGCTTTGTATTCCTCAACACTGATAGATTCTGTTTCCGGAACCAAAACTGCTGCCGGTGCATCTTCTTCTTTTTTATCGTTGTTTAATGTGAATTTAATCGCATCAACCGCAGATTTTGTTCTTAGGTAATACATTCCTGTTTTTAAACCTGATTGCCAAGCATAAAAGTGCATTGACGTTAGTTTAGAATAGTTCGCATCCTGCATGAACAAGTTCAATGATTGTGATTGGTCAATAAAATAACCTCTCTGACGTGACATATCGATAATGTCTTTCATCGACATTTCCCAAACGGTTTTGTATAATTCTTTAAGGTCTTGCGGAATCACATCAATATTTTGAACTGATCCGTTATGACGCATGATTTCTTGTTTTAATGTTTCGTTCCATAAACCTCTGTCTACTAAATCGTGAAGTAAGTGTTTGTTTACTACGATAAATTCTCCAGACAATACACGACGTGTGTAAATGTTTGATGTGTAAGGTTCGAAAGCTTCGTTGTTTCCAAGAATTTGTGAAGTCGAAGCAGTTGGCATTGGCGCTACTAATAATGAGTTACGAACTCCATGTTCCATTACTTCTTTTCTTAATGAAGCCCAGTCCCAACGTCCTGATAATTCTTCATCTTTCATTCCCCACATATTGTATTGGAATTCTCCTTTTGACATTGGAGAACCTTCAAATGTAGAATATGGACCTTCTTCTTTTGCCATTTCCATAGAAGCGGTTACTGCTGCGAAATATAATGTTTCGAAAATTTCCTGATTTAATACTTTTGCTTCATCACTTGTAAACGGCATACGCAGCATGATAAAAGCATCTGCTAAACCTTGAACTCCTAATCCTACCGGACGGTGACGTAAGTTTGAATTTTCAGCTTCTTTTACCGGATAGTAGTTTCTGTCGATTACTTTGTTCAGGTTACGAGTTACACGTTTTGTAACACTATAAAGTGCTTCGTGATCGAATTTTCCGTTCTCAATAAACATTGGTAACGAAATAGAAGCTAAATTACAAACTGCAATTTCATCTTTAGAAGTATACTCCATAATCTCAGTACACAAGTTTGATGAACGAATTGTTCCTAAGTTCTTGTGATTTGATTTACGGTTTGCTGCATCTTTGTACAACATATAAGGCGTTCCTGTTTCGATTTGCGATTCAAGGATTTTCTCCCATAATTCACGTGCACGAATGGTTTTTCTACCTTTTCCTCTAAATTCATAATCAAGGTACATTGCTTCGAATTCTTCTCCGTAAACATCGTATAATCCAGGACATTCGTTAGGACACATTAAAGTCCATGATGCATCTTCCTGAACACGTTTCATGAATAAATCAGATGTCCACATAGCGAAGAATAAATCTCTTGCACGCATTTCTTCTTTTCCTGTATTTTTCTTTAAATCTAAGAAATCGAAGATATCCGCATGCCATGTTTCGATATAAATCGCAAAACTTCCTTTACGTTTTCCGCCACCTTGGTCTACGTAACGCGCCGTGTCGTTGAAAACTCTCAACATCGGAACAATTCCGTTTGAAGTTCCGTTTGTACCACGAATATAAGATCCTGTTGCACGAACGTTATGAATAGAAAGACCAATTCCTCCCGCTGATTGTGAGATTTTAGCCGTTTGTTTTAATGTATCATAAATACCATCAATACTATCATCCTGCATTGCCAAAAGGAAACAAGAAGACATTTGTGGTTTTGGAGTTCCTGCATTAAACAACGTTGGCGTTGCATGCGTAAAGAACTTTTTAGACATTAAGTCATACGTTTCAATTACTGATTTTAAATCGTCAAGGTGAATACCTACCGAAACACGCATCAACATATGTTGTGGTCTTTCGACGATTTTTCCGTTTATTTTTAACAAATATGAACGCTCTAAAGTTTTAAAACCAAAGTAATCGTAATTGAAATCTCTTGTATAAATGATATGAGAATCCAAGAACTCTGAGTTTTCCTGAATTACTTTGAATACTTCATCCGAAAGTAATGGCGCTTCCTGACCATTTCTTGGATTTACATATAAGTACATATCTTTCATCGTTTCTGAAAACGATTTTTTTGTATTTGAATGTAGGTTTGAAATTGCCACACGCGCTGCTAATTGTGCATAATCAGGATGCGCAATTGTCATAGAAGCTGCCGTTTCTGCCGCAAGATTATCAAGTTCAGAAGTTGAAACCCCATCATACAATCCTTCGATAACACGCATGGCTACCTTAACAGGATCTACAAGCTCATTCAAGCCGTAACACAATTTTTTGATTCTTTCTGTAATCTTATCAAACATTACGGGCTCTTTGTGGCCATCTCTTTTTACTACATACATAAGCTTACTTTTTTAGTTTATTGAAAAAATGAAAGTCACTAGAAAACGAATTCACAGACTTAAACATTGTGTATTTTTTAATTATTTTTTAAGAATTATAGCATTCTCAATAGCTGCCCTTTTCCAGTCTGAAATCAAACCGAAAATGCGTTAAAAATTATTGAATCTTCGATTTGGGAAAGGAGATTCTAAAAATGTTTTGTTATAAAATTTTAATCTTAATCAGTGTTTATTTAGGAAAAACACTAAAATATTTTGTTGTCTAAAAATCTGCATCAAATGAAATTTTCTGAGCATCACTATCTGTGTTCATCACACCGGATTTTTGATACTCGGCAACTCGTTTTTCAAAGAAATTGGTTTTTCCCTGAAGTGAGATCATATCCATGAAGTCAAACGGATTCGCTGATCCATACACACGCTCGCAACCTAACTCTACTAACAATCTGTCAGCAACAAATTCAAGGTATTGTGTCATTAAAACGGCATTCATACCTATTAAACTTACCGGAAGAGATTCTGTAACAAATTCTCTTTCGATATCTAAAGCATTAACTATAATTTCTTTAATTCTTTCTTTTGGCACTTTATTAATCAGGTGATGATTGTGTAAGTGTACTGCAAAGTCACAGTGAACACCTTCGTCACGAGAAATCAATTCGTTTGAGAAAGTCAAACCTGGCATTAATCCACGTTTTTTTAACCAATAAATAGAACAGAAAGCTCCTGAAAAGAAAATTCCTTCAACCGCAGCAAAAGCAATTAGTCTTTCAGCAAACGAATCAGAGTCGATCCATTTTAAAGCCCAGTCTGCTTTTTTCTTAATTGCAGGAAAAACTTCTAATGCATTAAACAATTCTGCTTTCTCTGCTTCATCTTTAACGTAAGTGTCAATTAATAAAGAATACGTTTCGCTGTGAATGTTTTCCATCATGATTTGAAATCCGTAGAAAAACTTAGCTTCTGCATATTGAACTTCGTTAACAAAATTTTCAGCAAGATTTTCATTTACGATTCCGTCAGAAGCTGCAAAGAATGCTAATATGTGTTTAATAAAATATCTTTCGTCGTCACTCAGTTTATTATTCCAGTCTGTCAAGTCTTGGTGCAAATCGATTTCTTCAGCAGTCCAGAAACTAGCTTCCATTTTCTTATACCATTCCCAAATATCATGATGTTTGATAGGAAAAATAACGAAACGATTTTTATTTTCTTGTAATATTGGTTCGACTTGTGACATGGTAATTTTTGTTTAATTTTTGTACTGAATTTTTGCTAATTCAGTAGACTACAAAGATTGTCATTTATCGCTAAAAATGAAAGCCAAACTTATTCACAATTCGGCATAGTTTTTAACAACGGACAAAAATGAGATACTTTTCAGACAATTATTAATTATTTGTAAATGAGACATTTAATATAGTCTTCGACACCTAAAGTCCCCGTAGAATATAGAATTTTTGAAATAAAAAGCAAGAATTTTTTAATTGTTTTAAAAAGTTTCTTTTGAGTTAAAACTTTATTTTTTGAGTTAAAAAATGTCTTCAAAAAGAGGTAACTAAAGCGCCTTATTTTTTACTTATTTTAAGTTCCTCGGCTACTTTTTCAAGCTCTAAATACCAATCCTGACCAAAACGGCGAATCAGCGCTTCTTTTACAAATTTATAGACGGGAACTTCTAACTCTTTCCCTAAAGAACAGGCATCATCGCAAATATCCCATTTATCATAATTTACCGCCGCAAACTCTGTAAAGTCTTTTACACGGATTGGGTATAAATGACAAGAAACTGGTTTTTTCCAATCTACGATTCCCTGATTGTATGCTTGTTCGATTCCACAAAGTGCTGTTTTGCCATCAAAAATAACATAAGCACAATCCTTTTCATCGATTAACGGCGTTTCAAGATCGCCATCAGTTCCTTTAACCCAGGTTCCCTGAGCTTCAATTGCCGCAATTCCTTCTTTACGTAAAAAAGGTTTTACTTTAGGATAAATTTCCTCCATTATTCTGGTTTCTTCTTCACTTAATGGAGCGCCCGCATCTCCGTCAACACAACAAGCTCCTTTACAAGCTGACAAGTTGCACACAAATTCTTTTTCAAGAATATTTTCTGAAATAATGGTTTTCCCTAGTTGAAACATGATAATAAAGTACTGAAATTTATAAAGTGCAAAGATAGACAAAGAAAGCAGATGAAATGAGATTAAATTTTACTAAGCAGTTTGGTTAGATTTTAACGCAGAGATACGCAAAGTTTTTTCGCAAAGATTCGCAGAGTTAAATTCATTGGATGTCTTTTTTAAGTTCACAAAGCTTTGAAATTTAACTTTCGCAAAGCTTATCAAAAGCCTTTGTGTATCTCTGTGGTAAAACTCACAAGCCTAATAAAATCTAAAAATCACTTTGCGAAACTCTGTGAAAATCTTTGTGAATCTCCGTGGTAAAGCTATAAATTGTTACAAATATCACTTTTTAAACCTATTAAACGTGTTTTTATAACAAAAGTATCTGGTATTAAAAAAACGCCTACCTTTATTATCTACCTTTGCAAAAAATTTTAAACGCTTAAAATCAAAGTAATATGTTAGAAATTGACTTTAAAGAAATTGCTACTGTAGGAATGGTACTTTTTGCTGTAATTGATATTGTAGGCTCAATTCCTATAATTGTCAATTTAAGAGCTAAAGTTGGACACATCGAATCCGAAAAGGCTTCGATTGTTGCCGGTGCAATTATGATAGTCTTTCTGTTTGTTGGAGAAGGTTTTTTGAGCCTTATAGGCATTGATGTGCATTCGTTTGCGGTTGCGGGTTCATTCGTTTTATTTTTTCTTGCTTTAGAAATGATTTTAGGAATCAGAATCTATCGTGACGAGGAACCGGGATCAGCTTCTATTGTTCCTTTGGCGTTTCCGTTAATTGCCGGAGCAGGAACTATGACGACTTTACTTTCACTGCGATCTCAATTTCATACCATTAATATTATTATTGCTATTTTACTGAATATTATTCTTGTTTATATCGTTTTGAAATCGTCTAAAAAAATCGAGACTTTATTAGGAGAAAACGGACTTGGCGTTGTCCGCAAGACATTTGGAGTCATACTTTTAGCAATTGCTGTTAAATTATTCGCTGCTAATGTTAAAGGTTTGTTCGTCTAACTTTTATTTTTATAAATTTACCCCATAAAATTTTAAAAATATCACTTAAAGACATTTTTAGCTCTTCAGGTTTACTTTAGTATTTTAGACAAACAAACAACCATTATGAAAATTTTTACTTCAATCTTAGTGCTTCTGGCATTAGCTTTAATTGTTTTTAATATTACGTTGCTAGACTTCAAAAATCCTTTTCAGGGAGACAGTGTAGTTGCTTTTATTGGAATCGCAGCTTCATTTTGTGCCGTTTTAATTCTTTTGATTTTTAGAATTTCTAAAAGAATCGAAGAAAAAACAAACGGTCGATAATATGTTTGACGTTTTAATTATTGGCGGAGGCGTTTCAGGCATGTCTTGTGCTCTGGTTTTAGGCTCAGCCAAAAACAAAGCTTTTGTTACCGATAAAAAAATCGGAATTTTTACGCACCAAAAAAATTCTTCTTTACAGGAAGCAATTTTCTACAATGCTTATGGCATAACGCCAGGCAAATTAGGATCTGATTTACTTATAGAGAGCACGCAGGATTTAGCAATGTCTTATCCGCATATTGCTCAGATTGCTAATGAAAAGGTAATTAAAATTCAAGGATCTTATCCTGAATTTACGGTTACTACAAACAAAAACGCTTACAAAACAAAAAGTATAGTCGTAGGAATTGGTTCTGCAAATACTTTTGATATTGAGGGTTTAACACAATATATTGAACCTCACAAAAAAGCATTACCGGAAAAACAACGTATTCAGCTCAAAAACGACGATCATAAAGTAGCTAACGGTATTTATGTTATTGGAACTTTAGCGGGCTGGAGAAGCCAACTGGCAATTGCTGCCGGAAGTGGCGCTGCTGTTGCCACAGATATTCTTACTTTATGGAATAACGGTGTGCAAACTCATTCGCACGATAGTATTCGATAAAAACTCACTATAAAATTATTAAACCATATAAGCTACATAAGTTCATTTAATTTATGCGCGAAGCATTTATACGAACTTATATAACTTATATGGTTTGCTTTTTTTACCTAACCAAAAAAATCTTAGATCTGTTCTATAAGTCCCTAATCTATGCGCAACGCATTTATATTTACTTATATAGATTATGTGGTTCAATTTTTACTTTACCGAAACAATCTCTCTAACCGTCATATGTTTCTCTGTATCAGTTTTCCAGATTTCTCCTTTTAACGAAACTGCATCACCTTCTTTAAATCTCTTGTAGTTTTGAGGCCCTCCAACATTTACAATGCTAATTACAGCATAATAAACCTCGTTTTTATCTGTGTTGATTTTAGCGGTATAACCGTCTTTTCCGTTTTCGATAGATTCAACTTTTCCTGAGATCGTATTTTTATCTTTAATACCTGCACAAGAAATAACAAATGTCATTAACATTATTAGAAAACTTACTCTTTTTAGATTTTTCATATTTTATATTTTATGTAAAGCTCGCTCATTCTCAAGAAAGATCTATTACATTATATTTTAAAAAATTATTATTATTTTATTGTAAAGCGGCGCAACTTCCGGCAATTACTTTAAAATTTTCTTCAAATTGTTTCCAAACTCTTATATACCTGAAAGCACCATTTAAGATATTGCCCTCATAAGTTCCTTTTAGCATGACAGTCACCGCAACTACAGCCGTATCATCAATTATATTAATAAGCTGATCTGAAGCGTCTAAAACGTCGATTTTCATTTTACCTGAACGATAGGATTCTAAATCAAATTCCTTATTGATAGTTTGTGCGTCCGGCAAATTGAAAAGTAAATCATCGTGCAGCATTTTATCCAAAGTTGGAATATCAGCCATTTTAATTGCCGTTAACAGTTCGATTTCAGCATTTACAATATTTTCTATTTTCATTTGATTCAACAATTAAGGATTACTTTTTCGGATTCAAAACCGCTTTGATCATCGCGTCTTCTTTCAAAATAACATCGTAGTAATACAATTCACCATAAAGTTGTCGGGCAAATTCTGCCGTAATATAACGATTTACCAAAGCTTTGGTTTTATCTAGTTTAAGGTCTAAACCGGTCATTAAGATATAAGTTCTGAACTTTTTAAAATACACATCAGAGTTTTTCATCTTCGCCAGAAACTCATTAAAATGAAGCCCTTTAAAAGCATCTCTGTTTTTATCGAGTTCTTCAAAAACAAAATGTCCGACAATTCCGGTTTGCATTAAATAAGCAACATTTTCATTTCCGTGTTCGGCCTCAATTGGTACAAAAACATCCGGAACAATTCCGCCGCCGCCGTATACGATTTTCCCTTTTGGCGTTTTAAATTTTAAGGAATCTGCCACCTTAATGCTATCTTTTGCATACAGCTCACCAGATTTTACACGAGATTCTGATTCTTTAAAATATTCTTCATTTCCTTTTTTATACGGCTTTTGGATAGATCTTCCGGTGGGTGTATAATATCTTGCCACGGTTAATCTTACCGCAGATCCGTCATTGAAATCCATTTCGCGCTGCACTAATCCTTTACCAAAAGAACGGCGACCCACAATAGTTCCGCGGTCACTATCCTGAATTGCTCCAGCCAGTATTTCACTTGCAGATGCACTGTTTTCATTAATTAAAACATATACTTTCCCTGCTTCAAAACTTCCTGCTTTTGTCGCGAATGTTTTTTCTGTTGTACCGTTTTTATTTTTGGTAAAAACGATCAGTTGTTTGTCTTTCAAAAACTCATCGGCAATTGCGATCGCTTCTTCCATATAACCGCCGCCATTATCACGAAGATCGATTACAAGGGATTCAATTCCATTTTGTTTCAATCTTGTTAAACCGGTTTTGAATTCATTAAAAGTAGTTTCGGCAAAACGGTTGATTTTTATATATCCGGTTTTATTGTCGAGCAATAGTGATGCATCAACACTTTTTATAGGGATAATATCTCTTTTTACTTTAAAGGTAAGTTTCTTTTGTTCTGATTTTCTAAAAACAGTCAATTCAATTTCAGAACCTTTTAACCCTTTTAATTTCGAAAACAAACTATCCGAAGGCAATCTGCGTCCAAACAACCTTGTTTTTCCGGCAAATAAAATTCGGTCTCCTGATTTTAATCCGGCTTTCGCCGAAGGTCCGTTTTCAATAGGTTTTATAATCGCAACGGAATCTTTATACATATAAAAATTAATTCCGATTCCCACGAAATCTCCCTTCATACTTTCAGCCACTTCGGCTTGTTCTGTTGGCGGAATATAAACGGAATGCGGATCTAATTTTGATAAAATATTGTCTACGGTAAGGTTGACGATAGAATCTGTATTAATGCTGTCAACATATTCATTATTGATAAAATCAATGAGTTTGTTCAGCTTTGTTTTCGAGTAATTTTTAGCCAAAAGCTGTTCATCCACCGGAGCATTCATAACGCTTCCGAGAATAATTCCAAGGGCAAAAGTCCCTCCGACGATGATTGGCAAATATTTTGGGTTAAATTTCATTTACTCTTCTGAAACAGGAATATGTTCGACCTCTATACCGGCTTTTATTAAAAATTGAATTCCGGAATCATCGCGATATCCATTTTGATACACCACTCTTTTTATACCTGACTGATGTATTAATTTGCTGCATTCCTTGCAAGGAGAAAGTGTAATATATAAGGTAGCTCCTTCACACGATTGTGTTGATCTTGCCACTTTTAAAATCGCATTTGCCTCAGCATGCAAAACATCCCAGCGTGTTAATCCGTCTTCATCTTCACAGCAATTTTCAAATCCGGATGGAGTTCCATTGTATCCATCAGAAATAATCATCCTGTCTTTTACGATAATTGCGCCTACTTGTTTTCGCTTACAATACGAGAGTGCGCCCCATTCTTTGGCAATTCTCAAATAAGCTTTATCGTATTTCTTTAATTTTTTATCTTCCATTTATTTTATCTGTTCCAAATTGGGCTTTCAATAATCATAGGAACTACTACTCCTATAATAAAAGCCGACATTACAAGTGCCCAATCTCGTTTTGAAAAACGAAATACGGTTTGTACAATATATGAGATTATCAGAACCACAAAAACCACCACTAGCTGAGCTGCTTCGATCCCTAATGCAAACTCGCCTAAAGGTAGTAATTTTGAATTAGGTGATCCTCCTAAAATAGTTTTGAAATAATTGGAGAATCCAAGTCCGTGTATAATTCCAAAAAACAGGGTTACAAAAAACACTAAATTCAAACCATCGCTCTTAGAGGCTTTTCCTGCCGTAAAGAGATTGAAGATAGCGGTTATTAAAATCGTTATCGGAATTAAAAACTCTACAGTATTTACTTTTATGGCAATGATTCCATAAACCGAAAGCAATAAAGCTAAGGTATGGCCTATTGTAAAAACAGAAACCAAAAGCAAAATACGTTTCCAGTCTTTAAACAAATAAGGCGTTGTTAATGCGATTAAAAAAAGAACGTGATCGTAAGCGTGAATATCTAAAACGTGCTTTAATCCTATTTGAAAATAAATCCAAAATTCTGACATACTGGTACTACTATTAAATGATTAGGGGTTGTAAACTTACGATTTATTTTGAAAAATTAATGGTACGCAAGATTAAATCAATAAGTTAAATTTTATGAGAAATTTAAATTTGTTAAATTAAAATAAGATTTATCTTTGCCCTATAAAAAACTAATAGATTATGGCATTTTCAGAATTATTTGATAACGAATTCAAACAAAGAAACAGGGGTCATTTCTCTGCAATAGTTCGTGTAGCTTTTGCGGACGGCAAAGTAAGTCCAGAGGAAAAAGACTTTTTAGATAAATTAGCATCTACATTACAAATTTCAGAAGATGAATACACAGAAATTCTTTCAGATCCGTGGAAACATCCAATAAATCCTCCTTATTTATATACACAACGTTTAGAGCGTTTGTATGATTTAGCAAGAATGGTTCACGTTGACCACCATTTAGGAGATCAGCAGGAAGTTATGTTAACCCGTATGGGATTAGCTTTAGGTTTTACTCCCGGAAACGTAAACTATATTGTTAGAAAAGCATTATCTCTGGTAGACAAAAAAGTAGATCTTGATACTTTCCTTTTCGAAATGGAGAATATGAATAAATAGTTTTCAGTTTTCAGTCTCAGTCGCGGTTTTCAGTCGCAGTAGACAGTTACTAATTAATAAATATACCCGACAGATTTCAAAAATCTGTCGGGTATTCTATTTGTATGTCGATCTGAAACTGCAAACTGCAAACTGAGACTGAGACTGAGCACTGCGACTGAGACTGTAAACTGAGACTAAAACTTACTCAGCTGCCATAAATTCCTCTGCTTTTTCGACCATATTATAGCTTCCGCAGAAAAAAGGAACTCTTTCGTGTAATTCAGTTGGCTGGATTTCCATAATTCTTCCAAAACCATCTGTTGCTTTTCCTCCTGCTTGTTCTGCAATAAATGCCATTGGATTACATTCATATAATAAACGTAATTTTCCTTTTGGTGCTTTTGAACTTGTTGGATAGAGATAAATGCCGCCTTTGATCATGTTTCGATGAAAATCAGAAACGAGACTTCCTATATATCTTGATGTATAAGGTCTGTCCTCTTCTTCTCTCTGGCAATATTTAATGTAGTTTTTTACTCCCTGTGGAAAATGAACATAATTTCCTTCGTTTACCGAATATATATTTCCATTTTTTGGAAATTGCATATTTGGATGTGAAAGGTAGAATGTTCCGATGGCGGGATTCAGTGTAAAACCATTTACGCCATGACCTGTAGTATAAACCAACATAGTCGAAGTTCCATAAATTACATAACCTGCTGCTACCTGATTGATTCCCGGTTGTAAAAAATCCTCGCTTGTTACCGGAGTTCCTATTGGGGTAATTCGTCTAAAAACAGAAAAAATAGTCCCTAAAGAAACATTTACATCAATGTTTGAAGATCCGTCAAGCGGATCCATTAAGATCACGTACTTATTATTATGACAGTTGTCGCTCCCCTGAACTGTAATAAAATCGTCGTTTTCTTCTGAAGCAATACCACAGACAATCTCACGGTTTATTAACGTCTGGATAAATACTTCGTTTGCATACACATCTAATTTTTGCTGGTCTTCTCCCTGAATATTTTGTTCGCCGGCGGCGCCAATAATATCCACCAATCCGGCTTTGTTGACTTTATAGTTGACAACTTTTGCCGCCAGACGTATAGAGTTGATAATTCGGGAAAGCTCTCCCGACGAATACTGAAATGCTTTTTGGTTCTCAATAATAAACTCTCCTAGTGTTTTATTGCGTTCTTCCATTACTATATCGTTGTAGTTTTAATTTTAAGTCACAAATATCGTTTTTTTTGTGAGAATGATTTAAAAATTATTTCGTTAGTTTGCCACTATTGTATATTTGCTAATTAAAGACAACAAGTACCGAATAAAAGAATACTTTTTTAGCTAATAAACGCTTAATAATACGAATATATGAATTGCCCTTACAAAATGTTTTGTACCAGCAAAGACATTAATTAAGAAGCTGTTTTATAAAGATTAAAAATAAAATTTACAGAATATGAATATTAGAAAAGGAAATCCTGAAGATATGGAATCGGTTTTGGGATTAATACAGGATTTGGCCATATTCGAAAAAGAACCGGAAGCTGTTGTTATAACTGTTGATGATTTAGTGCGTGATGGTTTTGGTGAAAACCCGCTATTTCACGTTTTTGTTGCAGAGGTTGAGCAGGAAATTGTGGGCATCGCTCTTTATTATTACCGTTACTCTACCTGGAAAGGAAAAACAATACATCTAGAAGATTTAATTGTAAAGGATAAAATGCGAGGAACCGGTTTAGGATCTGCACTTTATACCGCAATTATGAAACAAGGGAAAAAAGATAATGTGCGACGAGTAGAATGGAATGTGCTGGACTGGAATACTCCGGCAGTAAAATTCTACGAAAATTCAGGAGCAAAAATCCTGGAGGAATGGAGAGTTGTTCAAATGGATGAAAACGGAATTAATTCGTATTTGGAAAAATTGTAAAAAGGAGTCTGCCACAGATTAAAATGATTTGCAAGATTTTTTTTTGCCACGAATTAACACGAATTAATTAGTGGAAATTCGTGAAATTAGTGTCGAACCGAGACAGACTGGGAATCTTTTTAATCATTGTAATCTGTGCAAAAAACGCACTGCAGTGCGCTCTACAATGCAATTGGAATTTGGAATTTAAAAAATTGGAATTTTATAAAAAATAGCAGCATATAAAAAATGAGAGTATTTAAATTTGGTGGCGCATCTGTTAAAGACGCTGATGGAATTAAAAACGTGTACGACGTTTTACAAAAAGTAGGTTATGAAGATGTAATTTTAGTCGTTTCGGCGATGGGAAAAACTACAAATGCTCTTGAAGTTGTTATCAAGAATTATTTTGATAAATCGACAGAGTTAAATTCATCTGTACAAGAAATAAAAAAATATCACAATCAAATATTACTAGATTTATTTGAAGATGAAAAACAGGAAGTTTTTACTGCTGTAAGCGCTCAGTTTTCAGAATTAGAATATTTCTTAGCACATAATAAATCGCCAAATTATAATTTTGTTTACGATCAGATTGTAAGTTTTGGAGAGTTAATTTCGACTACAATCTTAAGTCATTATATGAATTACAGAGGTATTCAGACACAATGGCTTGATGTTCGTAATTTTATTAAAACAAATGCAAATTACAGAGATGCCGAAGTAGACTGGGAAACTACCCAACAACTTATTGGCAAAAATGTAAAACGTAAAATATTAAATATCACACAAGGTTTTTTAGGTGCTGACGAAAATAATTTTACTACTACTTTAGGTCGTGAAGGATCTGATTATACGGCGGGAATTTTTGCTTATTGCTTAAATGCTGAAAGTGTTACGATCTGGAAAGATGTTCCGGGAGTGATGAACGCTGATCCGCGTTATTTTGAAAACGCAAGTTTGCTAAACCAGATTTCATATCGTGAAGCAATTGAATTGGCTTTTTATGGCGCAACAGTAATTCACCCAAAAACATTACAGCCTTTACAGAAAAAAGAAATTCCGTTATATGTAAAATCGTTTATCAACCCGTTATTAAAAGGAACCTGCGTTTCTAAAGGTGTTGATTTAGAACCACAATATCCGTGTTTTATTGTGAAGAGAAACCAACTTTTGATTTCTCTTTCATCAATAGATTTCTCCTTTATTATGGAAGAAAACATCAGCGAGATTTTCGGGCTTTTTCATCAGTTTAAACTAAAAGTAAACCTGATTCAAAACTCGGCAATTAGTTTTTCTGTTTGTGTAGAGGATAAATTTGAAAATTTCAACGAATTGAATTCTATTCTTTCTAAAAAATTCAAAGTAGATTATAATGAAAATGTAACTTTATATACTATTCGTCACTTTACAGAACAAGCTGCGTCAACGGTTGAAGAAAACAAAGTAGTTTTACTAAAACAAGTGAGCCGTGAAACGATGCAAATTGTTACGAAAGAGATGAACTAAATCTTTATTAAGTTAATTATTCAATTCAAATATATTTAAAAGCTTCACTAATTGGTGAGGCTTTTTTTTCCGATTTACACCTTCCCTTTCTTTTTCAAATCCTTAATTACTTTTCTTAGTTCTTTTATCCTTTCTTCATATTGTTCAATTATATCATCAGATAACTGGTAAATCGTATCTCTGGAAGATTTATTTTTCTGACTGTCTAAGTGAAATAATTCTTCGGGAGTAATTTGAAAAATGGTACATATTTTTAAAATGTGACTTGCCCACGAATGACTTTCGCCGCTTTCTATTCTTGCGTAGGCAGATTGCGAAATAGTTAGATAATCTGCCACTTGTTCTTGTGACAAATTTTTCTTTTTCCGAAGTATTTTAAGCTAATACCTACAACAATATTCATAATTTATCGCATTTTTCCTTATAAATCAATAGAGACAGTTTTATAAAAATATACTCACAAAAAAAATTATTTTTCAAATAAAAAATAAGCGTAAATTACTTACTAAAAATACCCGATAATCACATAATACTAAGTGTAACAAAATAGTAATTTAGGCTTACCCAAAAACAAGTAAATAATTTCCTGAAAAATCAACCACAAGATCTGATAAAAAGGAACTAATGAAACCACAAAAAAATCATGATTAATCCAGCATTGCTTCTCTCGCTTCTTGTTATTATTATAGCATTGGGATACCGATTTAGTAAAAAATATCCCTAATAATTTCTTGTATAATAAATTACAATAAAAAAAATTCAAAACGATACAATCATGAATTTTAATAACGATCGCAACGAAGAGACTCAAAACGAATGGCAGAACGATCCTTATAATTGGATCTGGGGAATCTTCTATTATAATACAAAAGATAATAGATTATTTCCTCCTAAAAGAATAAAACAGTTGGGATGGACCATTAATTTTGCCAATCCAAATTCGTTATTTCTAATCATAGTTATAATTGCAATTCTTCTTATTGTAGGAGAACACATTGCCAAATAAAATTTTAAAAACAAACTCTTGTTTTTTGACAAAATCATTGATTGAAATATGAAATTCTTTATCTTCAAATATAGCATGGCTATTATTAGTTGTCTTTATTTAGCTTACTTTTTTTACAACCCTAATTATACCAGCAACATGATAAAAACAGGAACTTCTGTCGCTTTAGCCTTTTTTATTTCTGTATCCATGATCTTTCAAATAAGGAACGGAAGATGATGTACGACAATCTTTTATGCTTAATTAAAAATATTTAACTAAATTTACTTATCACCAAATACGCATAAATCAATAAACATCAATATTTTATAATTATGAAAAATGATGATGAACCAAGCCGAGAAACTCAAAACGAATGGGAAAATGACCCAAATAATTGGATCTGGGGAATGTTTTACTATAATCGAAAAGACAAGAGATCCTATTTTCCAAAAAAAATAAAAGAATTGGGGTGGCATGCTAATTATGCTGATCCTAATTACAGTATTATTCTTTTATTATTGATTGCAGTAATCCTAATTATGATAAAATATTTCCGAAACTAGTATTAGCGGCACTTTAATGCCTAACAAAACTAAAATATCCCTCGCAACATTTCCCGATTATAAATACTACTTTTGATTTTTTAGAGTTAAAGTATTTATGTTGAAAAAATTACTGTTTTTAACGGTTTTGATTTGGTATTCCGGGCTTCACGCACAGGAAACGGAATCATCGTATAAAACAAAAAAAGTAATTGTAACGCGCGACACGATTCATCTGGAAGAATTTAGTATTAATTCGAGTTTTTTCGAAATCTTAAATACTAAAAACCAGCTTCTGGATACTACTTTTTATAAGATTGATTTCCAAAAAGGGACTTTGATCCTTAACGAAAAGTCAGGTTCAATTTCAGATACTTTAATTGTAAATTATTTAAAATATCCCGATTTCCTAACGAAAGAGTACAGTTTTTACAAATCAGATCAGGTCGTTACAAACGATGTTGGTTCTGAAAAACTCTACAAAATAGAAAACACAGCTCTTAAAAAAGTTACCCCTTTTGATGGTTTGAATACTTCAGGAAGTATTACGCGCGGCCTTACGGTTGGAAACAATCAAAATACAGTTTTAAATTCTAATTTAGATTTGCAGATTACCGGAAAAATATCTGATAAAATTAGTTTGCGGGCTTCACTTCAGGATAGTAATATCCCGTTGCAGGATGGCGGTTATTCACAAAAACTGGATCAGTTTGACAATATTTTCATGGAACTTTTTAGTGACAACTGGAACATTCGTGCGGGAGATGTTTTTTTAGAAAACAGAAAAACTCAATTTCTAAATTTCAATAAAAAAGTACAGGGACTTTCAACAAGCTTTAATTTTGGAACTGAAGAAAGTAAAACTAATATTTTTGCTTCGGTTGCTTTTGTAAAAGGTCAATATGCCAAAAGTACGTTTACAGGTCAGGAAGGAAATCAGGGTCCGTATAAATTAAAAGGTCAAAATGGTGAATTGTATGTTCTGGTTATTTCCGGCTCTGAGCGTGTGTATGTAAATGGTGTTTTACTGAAACGTGGCGAAAACAATGATTATGTGATTGATTATAATGCAGGAGAAATTATTTTCACTTCCCTTTTTCCCATTACTTCTGAAATGCGAATTAACGTTGAATACCAATATTCCGAAAGAAATTATAATAGGTTAGTTACTTACGCGGGCGCAACACACGAAAATAAAAACTGGAGTTTTGGCGGTTATATTTATTCTGAAAATGATATGAAAAATCAGCCTCTGCAGCAAAATCTTTCTACAGATCAAGTTCAGATTTTAAGTCAGGCGGGAGATAATCCTGAATTAATGAAAGCGCCATCTGCTTATGAAGATTCGTATGCCGATAATAAAATATTGTACAAAAAAATATCCGTTAATTCAGTTGAAGCTTATGAATACTCAAATGATGCGAGCAATGTTTTATATAATGTAAAGTTTAGTCTTGTTGGAAATAATCTGGGAAATTATATCATTCAGAACAATAATTCGGTAGAACGTATTTACGAATATGTGGCACCAATTAACGGTATTTTACAAGGAAATTATGAACCGCTTTTCAATCTGGTTGCACCAATAAAACTTCAGGTGGCTACTTTTTTAGGAAAATACAATCCTGATGAAAAAACTTTGGTTGACTTTGAACTTGCCGTAAGTAATAACGATAAAAATTTGTTTTCAAAGATTGACGACGGCGACAATGGTGGAATTGCGCTTAAAACGAATATTAAAAAACGCCTTTTTACAAGAGACTGGACTTTAGATGCTTTTGCCAATTACCAGTTTGTTCAGGAAGATTTTAGATCTGTGGAACGACTGTACAATATAGAATTTAATAGAGACTGGAATTTAAACGAAACTCTTTTAGGCAATCAAAGTTTAATTGTGACAGGCTTGAATTTTGATTTATTTGCAAAAAAAGAAACGTCAAACATTGGTTTGTTTACCTATCAATTTGAGAAATTAGATTATACCGAAAGTTATTCGGGAGCGCGACATACAACAACTTCGCTTTTTAAATTAAAGCAATGGACGATTGAAAATCAAGGCAGTTTTTTGAATAGTGACGCGACAAGTTCTACTTCAAAATTTATCAGAAATCAAACCCGAACTAAATATCATTTTGGTAAAAACTGGATTGGCGCGAGTTTGCAAATGGAGAATAATCAGCAAAGAGATAAAGTTACCAATCAGTTTTCGGCTTTAAGCCAAAGATTTACAGAGTATGGTGCTTTTATTGGTCGCGGTGACAGTACGAAGGTTTTTGTTGAAATTGGATATTTACAACGCCGAAATGATAGTTTACAAAATGGATTATTACAACACGTCAACAATTCGCAAACCTATTATTTAAAATCGAAACTGATTCAGAATAAAACCACTGATTTAGCAGTTTATGCAAGTTATCGTAATTTAGATTTTACAGATTCATCCCGAAAAAATGAACCTTCGTTAAATTCGAGAATACTTTATAATGATCGGTTTTTTAATCAATTCATGCAAATTGGCTCAGCTTATGAAACCAGTTCCGGAACTATTGCGCAGCAGGAATTCACGTATATTGAAGTTCCTACGGGACAAGGGGTTTATACCTGGAATGATTATAATGGTAACGGAATTCAGGAATTGAATGAATTTGAAATCGCTGCTTTTGCAGATCAGGCTCGTTATGTCCGCATCTTTTTACCAAATCAGGTTTATATTAAAACAAATCAGAATAAGTTTTCGCAATCTGTTGCTTTGAATCCGTTGCAATGGCAAAATAAAACTGGTTTCAAAAAAATTGCTTCTTATTTTTACAATCAGACTTCGTTTATTATGGACCGAAAAGTAAAAAGTCAGGGCGAACGTTTAGAACTGAATCCGTTTGATTCATCTCAAGAAAATATTTTGGGGTTAAATTCAAGTTTTAGAAACAGCTTATATTACAACCGGGGCAAACAAAAACATTCTGTAACCTATACCTATCTTATTAACAAAGGTAAAAACCTGCTTTCGATTGGATCACAAAATGTCAAAAACAGTTCGAATCAATTGCAATACACCCATTTATATCAAAAAAGCTGGTTGTTCAACTTCTTTACAAAAACGATTAGCACCACTTTAGTTTCTGAAGATTTTGTCGAAAAGAACTATGATTTACAAGGCTATCAGGTAGCTCCAAAAATTAGTTATTTGTTTTCTAAAAATACGAGTCTGGATTTCTTTTACGAATTTCAAAACAAGGAGAATCAGATTGGTAATTTCGAAAGTTTGGTTCAAAACAGAATTGGGACTTCGTTTTCACTTGCCGGAGAGAAAAAAGTAACCTTAAACGGGGAGTTTTCTTTTTACCAAAATAAATTTACAGGAAACGAATTTTCATCTGTGGGATTTCAAATGCTTGAAGGACTTCAGCAAGGGCAAAATCTTGTCTGGAAATTACTTTTACAGAAGAATATTACACAGTTTTTAGATGTAAATGTCAACTATCAGGGGCGCAAAAGCGAGACCGGATCTGTGGTTCATACCGGTAATATTCAGCTTCGTGCTTATTTTTAACACTTTACGAAAAACGTATTAATAAATTGACTAATTTTAATTGAAATTTAAACATGTAACCTTATGAAAAAATTATTATTACTCTGTTTTATGGTTGTTTTTTCTTCTAATTTCTATGCTCAGGAAACCACTGTAAAAGATACAAAGAGCAAAACGGAAACTGCTGCCAAAAAGAAAAAAGCAACTGCTGACAAAGCGGCAACAGATGCCAAAAAAGAAGCAGCAAAATCGAAAAAAGCAGCCAAAGATGCTACTGATGCATCAACAACTGCAAAAAAAGAAAGTGCAGCAGCAACTAAAAAAGCGGCCGACAAAGAAGCGGCTAAAGCAAAAAGCGATGCAACTAAAGCGTCTAAAAAAGCAGCTGCCGCAGCAGATGGCACAAAAGCTGACGTAAAAAAAGCTGATGCAGCTGCTAAAACTGCCACTAAAAAGACCTTAAAGGAAACTACAGAAAAAGCTCCAAAAGTAGCGGATAAAGTGACCGGCGAATATAATGGCAAAAAAGTATATACAGGACCAAAAGGTGGTAAATACTACATTAATAAAAACGGAAACAAAACATATATTCAGGATTAGTGAAAGATACTGAGCTGTTAAGACATTAAGGTTCTAAAATGCTTAGATCATAAACTTTAAAGCCGAACTTTACGTTCGGCTTTTTTTATTTGGCAAAAAAACTTAGAATCTTAGAAGCTAAGTATCTTAGCAACTTAAAGAATATACAGACTTAATAATTTAGTAATATGTGCGAAATATCACAAAAAACATATTTATCTATCTTCGTTTTTAAAAAGCGTTAAACTATGAGCATTGACTATTCTGCGAACAAAACAATTTTAGTTGCTCCATTAAACTGGGGATTAGGCCATGCCACGAGATGTATCCCAATTATAAAAGCGCTTCAAGAAAACAATTTTATTCCAATAATAGCTTCTGATGGTGTTGCATTGGCGTTGTTAAGAAAAGAATTTCCATACATTCAAACGCTGGAATTGCCTTCCTATCATATTGAATATGCCAAGAATGCAAAAAACTTTAAATGGAAGCTGATTAAAAACCTGCCTAAAATGATCGTCGCTATTCTTGACGAGAAAAAAATGGTAAAAAGCTGGATCAAAAAACATGGTATTGACGGCATTATTTCAGATAATCGTCTGGGTGTTTTCAGTAAAAAGATTCCTTCGGTATTTATGACGCATCAATTGAATGTAATGACGGGAAATACCACCTGGTTTACAAGTAAATGCCATCAACATATTATAAAAAAATATACTGAATGCTGGGTTCCTGACACTAATGACGCTACAAATTTAACGGGTGAACTTGGACATCTTAAAACCAATGATCTTAATTTAAAATATATTGGTCCTTTGAGCAGAATGCGCAAAAAGGAAACGCCAAAATTATATGATTTAATGATTATTTTATCCGGACCTGAACCTCAACGTACTTTTTTAGATGACAAACTTCAAAAAGAAATTACGGAATATGATGGCAAAGTGGTCTTTGTGCAAGGTATTGTGGAGAAAACACAAACCAAATGGCAGGCGGGAAATGTGACATATTATAATTTCATGAACTCGAAACAACTGGAACAAACTTTTAACGAAAGCGATTTTGTTTTATGTCGTTCCGGTTATACGACTGTTATGGATTTGGCTAAATTAGGCAAAAAAGCTTTTTTTATTCCAACTCCGGGACAATATGAGCAGGAATATTTAGCCGTAAAACTTCAGGAAGAAAACTTAGTACCGTACGCAATGCAAGACGACTTTACTATTGAAGATCTTTCAAAAGTAAAGTCGTTTAAAGGTTTGACTCAGTTTAACGATACTATAGATTGGGATAAACTATTTACCGTTTTTGAGGATTAATTTTAGAAGTTAAACTGTGCCTGCAATCGTAACAAATTCCCTTGTTGACGATTGATTGGCAACACGCTGTCTTCAAAAGTACGATCAGCAATTACATATTCTGCAGTAAACTCAAAGGCTTTGAATGGTTGCCATTCTATACCAATTTCGTAATCGCGAACGACGTAACTTCTGGCATCTTTCTCGTATTTTTTCCCTCCGTCATAATATTGAAATTTGGCAAAAGGATAAATATGCTGTTTTTTTATATCTAATTTATAATTGAATATCACATAGCCACCATTTAAATCCGTTTCGTCAACTGTATTGGTTACGGTATTATAACGAGGCCCTGTACCTATATTATATTCGGTTTGAATCCCGAAAGGCCTTGGATACAAAACAAAAGTTGCTCCAACTCTTTGGTCTTTTACATATTGCGGATCATTTACTTTTACTCCTGGTGAAATTTCACCCGTAAAAGCCCATTTTCCTGTATAAGCCTGAATTCCGGGTTCGATAATCTGACTTCCTATTACAAAAGGATATGTTACTCTGGCGACAACATTTAAATCCCTGTTACCATCAAGTTTATTGGCAATTTGTCCGTTGTACACTCCAAAGGCAAAAACGCCAAAATCGCCTGAACCCTTATAACCATCTTTTACTAACATGGCAAAACGCTCTCTGATTTCGGCTGGAGCCCAATAAAAGAATAATCCTAAATCACGCTCATTTAATATCGCACTATTCATGGCGTCGTTACGATCTAAAGCCAATCGTTGTGAACTTGATTGCATATTTTCAAAACCATACGGAATTTTACTTTGCCCCACACGAACGCGATATTCCTTTTTCTTATCAAAAGAAAGATCGAAATACAAGTCACGAATCTGAACAAAATTCTGGATTCCTGTACTTGGTGAACTCGCAAAATCAGGTTGAAAATAAAAGAAAACATTGGGATGAACCTGACCTGAAAATACTAATCGCGCACGGCGGATAAAAAGTCCGTTGTTTGATTTTGCATCGGGTTCTGTAGAAGTTGTTCCCCAGGATTTATCACATTGTTCGCAGGAAACTTTATCATTTGTAGAGAATAAGCCATTGTAACGTATTTGTGCATAACCTCTTAAGGAGATTTTATCATACCAATGTTCTTCGTTGTTAACCCCGGATTTAGTATCAGGTAGTTTTGCTTTGTTGATAGAATCCAAAATACGCATTACTTCGTTTTTTACATCCTGTTTGTTCAAATCCTGAGCAATTGCTGCAAAATTTATCAGCAATAATACGGCAACTAATTTTATTTTTATCATCCTTTCTCTGATTCCCTTAATTATAAGATGCAAAGATGCTTCATCAATGTTAAGAAATCATTAACAAGACGTTACGATAATAAAAATTTAATGTTATGAAGTTTTGCCGTAAATTGCTTAATTGTTAAAACACATTCTTTTATGGTATATTCTAAAAATCTGGTTACAATTTTTTAACCTCAGCTTTCTGTGCCTTAAATGCTTTTTCGAGTGTAAAGGAAAATTCAGAACCAATTCCGAATTCACTTTCTACATATACTTTCTCTTTATGCGCTTCGATAATATGTTTTACGATTGCCAATCCTAGACCAGAACCGCCTTCTGAACGGGTTCCGCTTTTATCAACCCTGTAAAAACGTTCAAAAAGTCTCGGAATATTTTGTTTCTCGACTCCTTCTCCGTTATCACTAATTCTGATTAAGACTTTTTTCTTGGTTAAATTTACAACTCCAACTTCGGTTAAACCGCCGTCTTTACCATATTTCACAGAGTTTACAAGTAAGTTTTCTAAAACTTGCTGGATTCTGTCCTGATCTCCGCGCACGATCACCGATTGTACATTTTTGCTTTCAAATGCTAGTGTGATTTTCTTTTTATCAGCTTTCATTTCTAACAAATCAAACACATTCTGAATCAGTTCAACTATATTAAAATCGGTTATATTTAAATCTAAATCACCTGATTCTAATTTGGTAATCATATCTAAATCTTCAACGATATAAATCAATCGTTCCACTCCTTTTTCGGCACGTTTTAAATATTTCTTTCGGATTGTTTTATCGTCCATTGCGCCATCTAATAAAGTAGAGACATAACCCTGAACGGTAAACAAAGGTGTTTTAAGTTCGTGCGAAACGTTGCCTAAAAACTCTCTGCGGTACTGTTCGCGAATTTCAAGCATTTCGATTTCCAGTTTTTTGTCTGTGGCAAACTTTTTCACTTCGCGTGAAAGTGTTTCCATATCTGTAGTTATGGGCTGATTGATTAATGTTGTAGATTCTAATAAGGAAACCTCATCGTAGATTTTCTTAACCCTTCGATAAATAAAGCGTTCTACACGATATTGTAAAACCAAAAAGGAGAAGATATAAATTGAAATAATGAAGATTATTCCAAAAGCAACCTGATGTTTCAATTGATTTTTATAGAATAAATTCATCAATATCAAAACGAATCCTGTCCCAAAAAGGCTGATGTATAATGCTGATTTGACAGCAAATTTGTATGTTTTTTTAAAATTAATTTTCATTGATTTATTGAACCATTAAATAGATTGTTTTTTTTGCCATATAAGTGATATAAGTTCATTTAAACAAAAGCTAATTATTTAAATAAATAAGAATTTAAAAAGTCCATCTTATCAAAGTTTGAGCTTTGACAAGATGAACTTAGTATAGCATTATAAAAGTACGTTCTATAATTTAAATGAACTTATATCACTTATATGGTTCAAATTTTATCGACTGTTTATACTTCAAATTTATAACCAACTCCTTTGATGGTTTTAAAAAGTTCTTCTCCTATTTTTTCACGCAGTTTTCTAATGTGTACATCAATTGTTCTTCCTCCTACTACCACTTCGTTACCCCAAACTTTATCCAGGATTTCATCTCTTTTGAAAACTTTACCGGGTTTTGAAGCTAATAAATAAAATAATTCGAATTCTTTTCTTGGTAAAGCAATTTCGACATTGCCTTTGATGATCTTGTATTCTTCGCGATTAATCTCGATTCCGCCTACATTTAAGGTATCACTCACAACTTCTTGTTCCTTTAACCTTCTTAACAAAGCCTTTACTTTACTTACCAACAATTTTGGTTTAATTGGTTTTGTGATGTAATCATCTGCACCTGCATCAAAACCAGCCACTTGTGAGTAATCTTCACTTCTTGCCGTCAAGAATGTTATGATAACATTATTTAATTCAGGAATTTTTCTGATGTGTTCGCAAGCTTCCATTCCATCCATTTCGGCCATCATCACATCCATAATAATTAGGTCCGGCAATTCTTTCTGAGCCTTTGCAATAGCTTCTTTTCCGTTTGAAGCTGTTACAATTTGATAGCCTTCCTGAGCAAGGTTATAGCCAACGATTTCTAAGATATCTGGTTCATCGTCAACTAATAAAATCTTGGTTTGTGTTTTTTTCATAAATAGCAAAAATTGAGATTTTTACATCAAATTTTCTTGATTATACATTCGATGTTTTTTATTTCACAGCGTAAATATACTAACAAAATAACCGTTAAAAATTGTGGTTAACGGTAATTTAATCTGGTAACAATTTGATAATCTACAAGACACAAAAACATAACAAGTGCCTAACATGAACTTTACACAGCGTTTCTTTCTTTGCACAAAAATAAATTAAACACAACACTGAAATGAAATTCAATTTAAAATTTCTATTTATCACATTATTTATCTGTACGATTTCGATCGCGCAAACCAAAGGTACGATTTCTGGTTTATTGACCGACAAAGAAACCAATAATGAAGTTTTACCTTTTGCAAATGTTTTACTTAAAGGTACAAATATTAGCGCAAATACTGACATTGACGGAAAATATTCGTTAAGTGTAAATCCGGGAAATTATATTATTATTTTTAGTTTCGTAGGATATGAATCTGTAGAACAGCCGGTAACCGTTAAATCAAACGAAACTATTACTGTTAATCAGGTACTTTCATCAGGAGGTTATACATTAAAAGATGTTGTTGTAAAATCATCAGCAGTAAACAAACAAAAAGAATCAGCATTATTAATGGATCAAAAAAATGCAGTTTCATTTAAAGCTGCAATTGGTGCTGAGGAAATTTCCAGAAAAGGAATCAATGATGTCGCTAATGCTGTAGCTAAAGTTAGTGGGGTATCAAAACAAGATGATTCAGGAAATGTTTTCGTAAGAGGTTTAGGTGACCGTTACAATGTTACTACTTTAAATGGTCTTCCTTTACCATCAAACACTCCGGCTAATAAAAACATTCTTTTAGATATTTTCACAACAAATATTGTCGACAACATTGGGATCAGCAAAACATTTGAAACTCAAAATTATGCTGATTTTGGAGGGGCAAATATTGACATCAGTGCAAAAAAATTCAGTGGCAAACCTTTTGTTAGTTTTTCAATTGGTACAGGTGCAAATACAAACGTTTTGGGTCAGGATCATTTTTACCTACAAGACGGTCCTACATACACTGGATTTAAAAAAGTGGGCGTTCCTAACTCTCCGCTTCAGCCATATAGCTATGCAACAAGCTGGGACAGACAGGAAAACAAGAATGTATTAAATGCTTTTTATACTGTATCTGCTGGTAAAAGATTTAATATAAATGACGAGAGCTCAATTGGTACTTTTGTTACCGGTTCATTTAGTGCAAAAAATAAATATACAGAAGGATACAGCAGAGGAGGAATTACTTCTGACGGAGATATATTTTCTGACTTTAACAGAACAGCTTACAAACACAGCACTACAACAACTGTTATGGGTACTGCTGATTATAAAATCAACAACAAAAACTCGATCTTTTTTACTACTTTATTCTTAAATTCGAGTGATCAGGATTACAGTGAGTACGAAGGAACAAACCAAAATTTTGATGGTGGTGGAGACGCACTTCAACAAACTACTGGTTTTATCAAGCGTGGAACTTTTGAAAGAACTCAATTAATTGTAAACCAATTAACAGGGAAAAACAAATTCAACGATCAGTGGAATCTAAATTGGGGAGTAGGATACAGCATGTCTAACAGCGCAATTCCTGATCGTATGCAAAACTCATTTGTATATGCTCCTAATGCTATAGACTACACTTTTTTCACGAACTCTAATATTAATAATCACCGCTTTTTTCAAGATTTAAAAGAAAATGAAATTGCTGCAAATATTGCATTATCATATAATTTTAACAAAAAAGACGATGACTCCTATAAGGGAAAAGTAACACTGGGTTATTCAGGAAAATTCAAGGATGTAGATTACAACATGGAACAATATTCATTTTTCCCAAACAGAACTACAATTTCTTTTCCTAAAGAAGACATACATCATGTAGATAATTACTTAGATCCTGCACATTGGGGCTCATCTTACTCAAACAGAATTAACCAATTGTACAATGGAAATTTAGATATTAATGCTGCATTTGTGAATGTTCAATACTCTTTAACGGAAAGATTGAGTGTAATATTAGGCGCAAGACTGGAGCAATTAAATCAGAATGTTTTCTACATCACAACTACAGTTCCTGGCGGTGATAGCTCTAATGATTCAAAGTTTAACATTTTACCAAGTTTAATTTCGAAGTATACCTTGAATGATAAACAGAATTTAAAATTCTCTGCAAGCAAAACCTATACACTTCCTCAGTTTAAAGAAAAAGTGCCAATTATTTATGAAGATGTCGCACAAGCATACGAAGGAAACCCTAATTTGTACGCTTCAACAAATTACAACTTCGATTTAGGATGGGAATTTTTTCCGAAAGCAGGGGAGTTAATCTCTGTAACTGCATTTGGAAAAATTATTCAAAACCCAATCAATGAAATGTTCCTTAATTCTTCTTCAAATGATATCTCTTATGCAAATACTGGAGATAAAGGAACTGTAGCAGGAGTTGAAGTAGAATTTAAAAAAGACATTTTTGAAATTGAAAAAAATGACAACCTGAAGACAAAACTTTCGTTTGACGCAAACGGATCCTATTTGTACACCAACCAGGATCTTAGCAACGATAAAGTAAACAGCGAAAATGATTTTGGAGCAAACTTTACTTTTACAGAAAGTAAATTAACGGGAGCTTCTAATTTCCTTGCCAATGCTAACTTATCATTTTTAAATGAATTCAGAGAAGGACAAGATTTCAGTGCAACGGTATCTTACTCTTATTTCTCAGATAAACTAGCTGTAATTGGAACTTCAAGAGTAGGAAATCTGGTTGATAAAGCAGTAAATAAGTTAGACTTTATCGCTAATACAAGTTTGACTAAAAACTTAAAATTAGGCCTTATTTACAACAACATTTTAAACCCGACTTTTAAACGCGTGCAAGAGCAAGGAAAAGTACCAGGAAAAGAATCTGTTGGAGATATTACTGCAAATTCATATAAGGCAGGATCAGATTTTAGACTTACTTTAAATTATACATTCTAAAGTTAAAACCATATTAGAAACTCAAAAGGTGATTAGATAATACTAATCACCTTTTTTTATTAATCAAAAGTCAATGTAAATTTTACATTAAGCATATTTATTTTTTACCCGACATACTTAATGTATTGTTAATACGGTCTTAACTCACCAAAAACATATGTTCATTTACTTTGCCTTAAATAAATAAAACAATAAAACACAACAAAATGAAAAAAAGTTTATTTGCAATGGCTGCAATATTAGGACTTGCTTTAACAAGCTGTAGTTCTGATGACAACAACAAAAATGAAAACACAAGTACTTTCGTTTTAAAAGTTGACGATTTACAAGGAAACATCAATGACGGTGTTGTAACTTTAGACCCTACTAAAACTTATACTTTAACAGGTGGTTTAGTAGTAAAAGGTGGAGCAACTCTAGTTATTCCTGCTGGAACAGTAATCAAGAGTTCTGCTACTGCACTATCTACATCTTTATTTATTGCTGTAGAAAGAAATGCTAAAATCAACATAAATGGTACAGCTGCTAAACCAGTAGTTATGACATCTGGAAAAGCAACTCCTGCTCAAAGTGACTGGGGAGGTTTAATTATCGCAGGTAATGCTAAAGTAAACACTGGAGACAATGGTACTTCTGAAGTAGGTTCTTTAAGCTACGGTGGTAATGATAATGCAGATTCTTCTGGAAACATTAATTTCTTAAGAATTTCTTACACAGGTTCTAAATACACTGCTGAAAAAGAATACAATGGAGTTTCATTCTTCGGAGTAGGTTCAGGAACTGTAGTTTCTGATATCTACACTTTCGAAAGTGGTGATGACGGAATTGAATTCTTCGGAGGAGCAGTAAACGCTTCTAACTTAGTAATTATAAACTCTTATGATGATTCATTAGATTTTGCTGATGGATGGCAAGGTACTGCTACAAACGTTTACATCAAAGGTGTGACTAAAGCAGGTGTTGAAGGATCTACAAACGCAAAAGATCCAAGTGGAGCTGTTCCAATGACTAACGCTAAAATCGTTAATATCTCTATTATTAAAGGTGATGCAGCTTTCACAGCTGACGAAAAAGCAATCAATTACAAAGAAGGTGGTGGAAAACAAGCTTACACAAATTTATTTGTTGCTGACGGAATGCCAAAAGACCTTACTAAATTATCTGCTGATGCTGGTGCAACTGCAAATATAGCTGCTGGTAACTTTACTATCACAAACTATACTTTTGGAGCTTCTGTAACCGCTTTTGATGGTGTTAAATTATCAGGAACAACTACTGGTGCTCTTGGTGCTGGTGCTGGTGCTGACTTACCAACTTGGGCTAATTGGACTAAATAATCCAACAAAAATATTAAATATGAAGCTGCCTGAAATTACTTTCAGGCAGCTTTTTTTTTCGGTAGAATTTGTAATAGTATTGAAATGATTATTTTTCCCGTAATTCATTTCTATTGAACGAGTTCAAATATAAATTGTTAAAAACATCCTAAATTTTTAGGATGTTTTTTTTTGGCGTACTTTTTGTAATTTTTTTTATATATATTTACAGTAATCAAAATAACGCGATGGCAAAAAACTACTTTTATATTACATTCTTATTGGCTTTTTTCTTTACTATAAGTGTTTCGGCACAAGATAGTAAGCAATTACCAAAACCTCAAGATGCAACTACCATTGAGGGTTTAAGCTTGTACCCTAATCCGGTTACAAACGGAAAAGTAAACATTTCGTCTAAAAACGATTTGGAAAAAGAAATCATAATTTTTGATATTCTGGGTAAAAAAATACTTCAAACACATTTAAGTTCTAGAGAATTAAATGTCTCAGATCTTATTCCCGGCGTTTATATCATAAAAATAAGCGAAGAAAATGCTTCTGCAACCAGAAAGCTAATTATTCGATAAAACTAAAAAAGCTCCTTTGGAGCTTTTTTAGTTTTCAGTCTCAGTCACAGTTTTCAGTTTCACTACATTTCAAAAACTGCGACTGAAAACTGTAACTGAAAACTAAAAACAATATCTTTGCACAAAAAAAGTTTTGATCACACCCAACGATATATTCACGATTTCGAGTCAGAAACAATTTGAAAAAACAGCATTAAAAGTGTTTCGTTTTCAGCACGAGAATAACAAAGTATATCGTGATTTCTGCGATTTTCTAAAAGTAAATCCACAACAGGTAAAATCACTGGAACAAATTCCTTTTTTACCTATTCAGTTTTTCAAAAGTCATGATGTTGTCTCAAATAACGATAATGCGCAGGTAACTTTTACCAGCAGCGGAACAACAGGAATGATTACAAGCAGACATATCGTTACTGATGCTTCACTTTATGAAGAAAGTTACCGCAACGGATTTTCTCAATTTTATGGAAACATTGAGGACTATATTGTTTTAGCTCTTTTACCATCCTATTTAGAGCGTGATGGATCTTCACTTATTTACATGGTCGAAGACTTAATAAAACTATCCAATCAGCCTGAAAGCGGATTTTATTTGCACAATCATGACGACCTAATTAAACAACTAACCGCACTAGACGAATCTGGTCAAAATGTTATTTTAATTGGTGTTACTTATGCCTTATTAGATTTAATCGAAAAGTATCAATTCAATCTTCAAAATACCATTATTATGGAAACCGGAGGAATGAAAGGCAAACGCAAAGAAATGATTCGCGAAGAATTGCACGAGATTCTTTGTAAAGGCTTTGGAGTTTCAGCAATTCATTCAGAATATGGCATGACCGAACTTTTGGGACAAGCATATTCTTTAGGCGAAGGTGTTTTCGAATGTCCGTCCTGGATGCACATTTTAGTTCGTGATCCCGAAGATGCGCTCACTTACGTGAAAGATGGAAAAACCGGTGGAATAAACGTTATTGATTTAGCCAACATCAATTCATGCTCTTTTATTGCAACCCAGGATTTAGGCAAAAAAAATCCCAACAACTCTTTCGAGGTGCTGGGACGCTTTGATAATTCGGATATTCGTGGTTGTAATTTGATGGTGTTATAGTTTAATGTTGATTTGTTTAATTGGTGAATCGGACCAGCCACGTTCAGTTTTCCTCTATAACCCCTATACTTTCTATTCCGTCTTTACTGGCTAAATCTCTTTGTTTAAATCCTCTACTCTCTAGAAACTTATAAACACCATAGCATCCAAGTCCACCAAAAAGTGCGAAAATTAAATTTAATCCTGCATCATCGTAATCTCCATCAGCAAGAGAATCAAATCCATTAATGAATCCAAGTGTGATAGCATAAATAAATCCCGAAATAAAAGTCATTCCATAATAAGATACCAATCCAATAAAGAAATATTTCCATTTGTTTTTATTGAACTGAATAGCTAAATCACTGAACGCCTTCCAGATCCAATAGATAAATATAAATCCAAACATAGTTTTTATTATTAAGCAATAAACTTAACAAATAAATCATTTGATTTTATCGTTAACAGAGATTTTCTTTCGCTTTAAAATAAAAAAAAATCCCAACAACTCTTTTGAGGTATTGGGATGTTTTGATATTCCTAATTGTAATTAATCATTCATAAATATCTTTTCTATGCCCTAAATCGATAACATCAATCAAAAGCACCTCATCAAATATTTCGTAAATAACTCTGTAGTCGCCTACTCTAATCCTGTAACCAGATCTTCCTTTTAATTTTTTATATCCTTTCGGTCTTGGATTTTCAGCTAATTCGTAAATATGTTTTTTAATAGCCGAATAATAAGGTTCATTAATCTTAACTAAAACTTTTAAAACTTTATTTCGAAATTCAATATTATATGCCATCACTTCGCCAGTTTTCGCTTTTCTTCAATAATTTTAAAAGCGTCATCTATAGAAATTCTAAAACCATCATCATTTCTTTTAGCTTCATCATACAATTTAACATCCTCTAAATCTTCCAATTTTTCCAGAAGTTTATTGTATTGTTTTATTGGCAACAAAACAGCAGTTCTATTCCCTTTCTCATCTGTTATAAATTGTGTTTTCATAGTCTAAAAATAGGATTCAAGTAAAGTTAAGAAATTACTTTGCTCTAATCACAAAATAATTCTTCCTCCCACTTTGCAATAACACAAACTGATCATTAATCAAATCATTTGCAGTCAATACAAAATCTTCTTTTATCTTCTCTCTGTTCACCGAAATTGAGTTTGCCGTTAACGCACGTCTCGCCTCTCCGTTTGATTTAAAGAAACCCGTTTTTTCGTTTAAAACTGAGATGATATCCAATCCACTTTCTAAATCAGCTTTTGCGATTTCGGCTTGCGGAACTCCATCAAAAACTTCCAAAAAAGTAGCTCCATCCAATTGTTTTAAATCATCGGCAGTTGAATTTCCAAACAAAATATTCGAAGCCTGAATTGCTTTCTCCAATTCTTCTTCTGAATGAACAAAAATCGTAATTTCTTCAGCTAGTTTCTTTTGCAAAACTCTTAAATGCGGAGCCGTTTTATGTTCTTCAATTAAAGCATCAATCGTTTCTTTATCTAAAAAAGTAAAGATTTTAATATATTTTTCAGCATCAACATCTGTTGCATTTACCCAAAATTGGTAAAATTTATATACTGAAGTTTTATCGGCATCCAGCCAGACATTTCCTCCTTCAGATTTTCCGAATTTAGAACCGTCTGCTTTTGTAATCAAAGGCGTTGTCAAGGCAAAAGCTTTAGCTCCTTCTCCACCCATTCTGCGCACTAATTCTGTTCCGGTTGTAATATTACCCCATTGGTCAGAACCTCCCATTTGCAGCACGCAATTGTTGTTTTTATATAAATGATAAAAATCGTATCCTTGAATTAATTGGTAAGTGAACTCTGTAAAAGACATTCCTTCGCCTTCTCCGGCTAATCTCTTTTTAACAGAATCCTTTGCCATCATATAATTTACCGTGATACGTTTTCCAACTTCACGTGCAAAATCAATAAACGAGAATTCTTTCATCCAGTCATAGTTGTTCACCATAACAGGGGCATTTGCATCTTTTGAATTAAAGTCTAAGAAACGGGATAAAACACTTTTGATTCCCGCAACGTTTTTAGCCAGAGTTTCTTCGTTCAGTAAATTTCTTTCATCAGATTTTCCGGATGGATCACCAATCATTCCGGTTGCACCACCAACTAGAGCGATAGCTTTATGTCCCGTTCTGTTTAAGTGAACCAATAAAATAATCTGAACCATACTACCAATATGTAGTGAATCTGCCGTTGGATCAAAACCTATATATGCCGTAGTTACTTCTTTAAGCAATTGTTCTTCCGTTCCTGGCATGCTGTCATGATATAACCCGCGCCACTTTAATTCTTCAACTAGATTCTTCATTTTTAAAATAATTTGTGCAAATATAACGATTGTGAATTGCAATATCAAAAGGCAAATAGCAATCACAATAATAAATATCATTTTAAATATTACTAAAAATAATCTACTTCCAAAATAAAAACGTATTCCTTTTTAGCTATTTTTGGCGCAATCAAAAAGTCACCTCATGAAAAAGCTATTACTTATTGCATTCTTATTTTCTTACACTTTTATCAATGCCCAAATTTCGTTTGAAAAAGGATATTTTATTTCTAATAATGGAACCAGAACTGAGTGTTTTATAAAAAATCTGGAATGGAATTACAATCCAATTGACTTTAAATATAAAATCAACATAGAAGACAGCGATAGTAAAACCGAAACAATTACAAATGTCCAGGAATTTGGAATTGAAAACAACGCGACGTATAAAAGAGCTGAAGTCAAAATTGACATCTCCAACAATAAAATAGAATACATTTCAACAGATAAAAATCCTATATGGAAAGACAAAACGGTCTTTTTAAAAATATTAGTTCAAGGTGATGCTAATTTATATCAATACACAGGAGAGGATGTTTCCCGATTTTTTTACGAAACCAAAGAAAAACCTTTAGAACAACTCATACAAAAAGAATATCTTGTCAATGATGAAAATGGAGCGAAAACCGAAGAAAATAATTTTTACAAACAACAGCTTTATAATTATGTAAAAGGGGAAAACACGACACAGAATGAAATAAAAAGATTAGAATATAAAAAAAATCAATTGATGAAATATTTCTTGGAATATAATAATACTGAGCCTGATGCCATTAAGAAAAAAATAAATAAGGAGACCAAAAACATTTATTTATTTAAAATAATGGCAGGTGTAAGTAATGCATCTTTATCAATAAACAGCAACGAATCTTCTGGATACAGAAATGCAGAATACGACACTAAAATTGGTCCAAAAATTGGCTTTGAGGCTGAATACATACTTCCGTTTAACAAAAATAAATGGAGCTTATTTGTAAATCTTACTTACCAAAAATATGAAGACTCACAAGATTACGGTATTATAAGCGGTATTGATAACGGTGCAGAATTAAAATATTCATCAGAAGTTAAATATTCCGGAATTCAACTCCCAATAGGTTTGCGTCATTATTTCTTCTTAAATAATAATTCAAAAATATTTATAAATGCCGGATATACAGTAGATATCAATGGAAAATTTACATTTAAAAGCAAGCCAACTAATCTTGAGAGTAAAGCAGAAGGTAATTTTATTTTTGGACTTGGTTATAATTTCAAAAATAAATTAAGTGCAGAAATCAGAATGAATACAAATAAAAACCTGTTACGTGATTACGCTGCTTTTACATCTGACTATAGCTCAATTGATTTGATGTTTTCCTATACTATTTTTTAAAGGAGAAGTAAAATTAATAATTTAAAATGTCGAAAATAAAATTACAATATAAATATTGCGTTAAAAAAACCTTTGCAACTTTGAGCCTTTGTAACTTTGCACCTTTAACACAAAAAGTTATCTTTACAAAATGGTATTAGTAACTGGAGGAACAGGTTTAGTAGGCGCACATTTATTGCTTCATTTAATTGAAAATGGAGAAAACGTTCGGGCTATTTACCGCAACCAAAATAATATCCAAAAAACAAAATCGGTTTTTGAACTGTATAAAAAAGAGGATTTGTTCGACAAAATCAATTGGCTTGAAGCCGATATTTTAGATGTTCCCTCGTTAGAAATCGCTTTTATTGATATTGATTACGTTTATCATTCCGCGGCTTTAATTTCATTTGATCCAAAAGATGAAGAATTACTTCGAAAAACCAATATTGAAGGAACAGCTAATATGGTCAATTTTTCTATTGCCAAAGGAATAAACAAATTCTGTTTTGTAAGTTCTATTGCAGCTTTAGGAGATATAGCTCCACATGAAACCTATATTACAGAGGAAACGGACTGGAACCCGGAAAAGCCGCACAGCGATTATGCTATTTCTAAATATGGTGCAGAAATAGAAGTTTGGCGCGGACTTCAGGAAGGTCTTGATGTTATTATTTTAAATCCGGGCGTAATTTTAGGACCAATTCCAACTGCAAAAATCTGTGCGAAAGGAAGTGCCGAACTTTATACAAAAGTGGCTAACGGACTTTCTTTTTACACACTTGGAAGCACAGGATTTATAGTAATAAATGATGTGGTGAAAATTGCGCATGAATTAATGAAAAGTGATATCAAAAACGAACGCTTTACTTTAATTGCTGATAATGTTGTTTTCAGAGACATTCTAAACACAATTGCCGACGCTTTGAAAGCAAAAAGGCCTACTATAAATGCTAAGCCATTATTGATGAATTTTCTCTGGATAGGAGATTTGATTTTCGCTACTTTGTTTTTCCAGAAAAGAAGAATTACTAAAGCGACTGCAAAAGCTTCTTATTCTAAAAATTTGTATTCTAATGAAAAAATAAAAACCGCTCTGGGAACGGTTTTTTTAGATGTGCATCAATATATAAATGACGTATCGAAATTATAAACTACTTGTTTTTTCTGGATTGAATTAACTGTTTAATTGAATCAATATTTACCTCTTGCTTCAAAGGTTTTTTCACAACATCTTTTATAGAATCCTTCGGTTTGTTTTTCTTTTCTTTGGCTGCTTTTTTCTCTTCAATTTTTACAATTGAATCTGTAGCTCTTTGGGCAACAGAAAGTCTTTTACCAATTTCATCAAACATATCCTTGTAGTTCTCATAATCAGTTGCGTAGTACATATTACTTTGTGCAAACTGCAAACTATCAACTTTATATTTTTTTAGAATAAATTTAGTAGGATCAGTTTCAGTAGAGTCGGCTGACAAAGGATGTTGGTATTTCATAGCGTCCAACAGAGACAAATCATACATAATATCAATCATTTTTCCTCTTTCTATAAGTTTTGCAGGCTGTTTGACCAACTCTTTTTTACAACTTACACAAAGAAACAAAACCAGTACTATTACTATAAAATTTTTCATTTCAGTTTTTTATCTATCAAACAATAATCTTTTTCCGTTGCGGATATCTTTCACTTTAAAATTATTATAAACCAATTCACCATTCACAAAAGTGTGGGTAATTCTTGATTTAAACGTATAATTTTCAAAAGGCGACCATCCACATTTTGCCAAAATATTCTCTGGCTTTACGCTCCAGGGCAAACTTGGATTTACAATCACCAAATCAGCAAAATATCCTTCTTTTATAAAGCCTCTTTTTTCTATTTTGAAAATTTTAGCCGGATTGTGACACATTTTCTCCACAATTTTCTCTACTGTAATTTTCCCCTGATGATGCGCCTCAAACATTGCCACAACTGCATGTTGCACAAGTGGTCCGCCAGAAGGAGCATTTAAATACGATTGCATTTTTTCTTCCTTAGTATGCGGCGCATGATCTGTAGCAATTACATCAATACGACCGTCATTTAAAGCATCCCAAAGTGCTTTTCGATCTTTTTCAGTTTTAACAGCAGGATTCCATTTGATGAAATTTCCTTTTGTTTTATAATCTTCATCAGTAAACCAAAGATGGTGTACACAAACCTCAGCAGTAATTTTTTTATCTTCTAACGGAATTTTATTGGTAAACAATTCCATTTCTTTTGCAGTCGAAAGATGAAAAATATGCAAACGGGCTCCTGTTTTTTTCGCCAAAGCCACGGCTTTTGAAGACGAAATATAACAAGCCTCAGCACTACGAATCAAATGGTGCGCCGTTACCGGAACATCATCACCGTATTTCTCTTTAAATTCTGCAAGATTATTTTGAATGGTAGTTTCATCTTCACAATGAACGGCGATTAACATTGGCGTACTTGAAAATATTTTTTCTAAAGTCGCTTCGTTATCCACCAGCATATTTCCTGTTGACGAACCTAGAAAAATCTTGATTCCGGCAACATTTTTTGGATTTGTTTTTAAAACTTCTTCCAGATTATCATTTGTTGCACCCATCATAAACGAATAATTCGCAAATGATTTTACAGCAGCAATTTGGTATTTATCTTCAAGTATTTCCTGAGTAACTGCGTTAGGAACCGTGTTGGGCTGTTCGATGAATGAAGTAATTCCTCCCGCAACCGCAGCTCTCGATTCTGATTCGATATCTCCTTTATGGGTCAATCCAGGCTCTCTAAAATGTACCTGATCATCAATTGCTCCGGGAATTAAATAACTTCCTTCAGCATCAATCACTTTACAATCGGATGTTTTTAAGCTAATGCTGTCTGCAACTTCAACAATTAAATCGTTTTCAATCAGGACATCTCCATCAAAAACAGATCCTTCGTTTACAATTTTCGCATTTTTTATTAAAATCCTATTCATCGTTATGTATTTATAATTTATTGACTAATTTTTTTAATCGAAGTGATATTACACCAAGAATAGCTTCTTTTATAATGGCATTGCTCATTTTTGAAACTCCTTTAGTTCTGTCTGTAAAAATAATTGGAACTTCGGTAATTTCGAATTTAGCACAATAAGTCCTGTACTTCATTTCAATCTGAAAAGCATAACCCACAAATTTTATTTTGTTAAGATTAATTTTTTCCAAAACTTCTCTTTTATAACAAACAAAACCCGCCGTAGCATCGTGAATTTTCATTCCGGTAATAAACTTTACGTAAACCGATGCAAAATAAGACATTAAAACACGGCTCAAAGGCCAGTTTACAACATTTACACCTGTTACATAACGCGAACCTATTGATAAATGTGCTCCGCCAAAATGACAAGCATCAAATAATTTTTCAAGATCATTCGGATTGTGCGAAAAATCAGCATCCATCTCAAAAATGTAATCGTATTGGCGCGCTAAAGCCCATTTAAAACCGTGAACATAAGCAGTTCCTAAACCTGATTTTTTGGCTCTTTGTTCTAAAAATAATCTGTCCGGAAATTCTTCCTGCAACGCAATTACCTTAGCAGCTGTATGATCCGGAGAATTATCATCAATAATTAAAAGATGAAAAGGTTTATGTTGCGAGAGTACAGCTCTAACTATACTTTCTATATTTTCGATTTCGTTATAAGTGGGGATTATGACAATACAATCATTCATTTTTCTGCGTAAATTTCATCGCAAAAGTAAACTTTTTATAGCATTTCATTCATAATAAATTTATAATAAAAGTATTGAAACAAAAAATTACTAATTTTGTATCGTTATGATTGAACAACTTCACCCTCGAATTATCGAAAACAAAGACTGGGCGACACTTTTATTTGTGTTGGCTTTTGCTGTTGTTGCTATGACTAAATCAGCCTATGAAACTCGATTTAGTGAATTTAGCAAGCTTATTTTTTCAGACAAATACGCAAAAATCTATCGTGATAACAATCATTTAAAAAGCAGTTTTACGGTTGGTTTGTTTTTCGTACAGGTTATTTCGTACGCTTTCTTTATTCAGTTGGCGATGCATATTTTTGAATATCCTGCAAAAACCGATAAAACGGATTGGCTATTGTTTATTCAGATTGCTACATTTTTACTTTATTTTATTTTAGCAAAATTTCTAATCGAAAAAATTGTTGCAACTTCATTCAACATTGATGAATTTGCCGATCTTTTTAACTTACAAAAAGTTACATACAGAACTTATATTGGCATTTTAATCCTTCCGGTTAATGCAATTTTGTTTTATTATGACAATATTCCTCAGGTTATACCGCTGGTAATAATCGCTATTTCCCTGTGTATTAGCCTATACTCATATTTTATTTCAATAAAAACATATCAAAACGCAATAATCGGTAAGTTATTTTATTTTATTTTATATCTTTGCGCTCTTGAAATAGCACCTTATTATTTTCTCTATTATTGGATTACAAAAGGGAGTGCTTAGAAAACGTTTATTATATGAAAGTGAAAACAATTTTGGTGTCACAGCCTGAACCTAAAGTGGAAAATTCTCCTTACTTTGAGCTCCAACAAAAACACAAAATAAAAATTGATTTCAGACCATTTATTCATGTGGAAGGGGTTAATGCAAAAGAGATACGATTACAAAAAATCGATCTTAATCATTATACTGCAATAATTTTGACAAGCCGTAATGCGGTGGATCATTTTTTTAGAGTAGCTGATGAAATGCGTTATAAAGTTCCGGAAGGATTGAAATATTTCTGCCAATCTGAAGCTGTTGCATTTTACCTGCAAAAATATGTTGTGTATAGAAAGCGTAAAATTTACGTTGGAGCAAAAGATTTTGCAGATTTATCACCTCTTATTAAAAAGTACAAAGACGAAAAGTTTTTGCTTCCTGCATCTGACCAATTAAATGCCGATGCACCTATAACACTAAACAATCTGAAAGTTGATTGGGCACAAGCTGTTTTTTATAAAACAGTAATGAGTGACTTATCTGATCTTGCTGATGTTTATTATGATGTTTTAGCATTCTTTAGTCCAACGGGAATTAAATCATTGTTTAAAAACTTTCCTGATTTCAAACAAAACGATACCAGAATTGCTGTTTTTGGAAGTACAACTCAAAAAGAAGCTCTTGATCATGGTTTAAGAATTGATATTCTTGCTCCAACTCCTGAAACTCCTTCAATGACAATGGCTTTAGAAAAATACATTAGCGAAGCAAACAAAGGGAAATAATCCTTTTTTTAAATATAAAATATAAAATTCCAAACTCCAACTTTCTTGTTGGGATTTGGAATTTTTTTTTAATCCTGTTTCAATATTTGCAAGAGATATAAATTTTATAAAGAATTAAAAACAGCATGATTATATCAACTGTTGATTATAATAGATAAAATTTAGACGTAAGAAACAATTTGAACTTCAGTTAATCATTTGGAATTTTAAAATATTGTAATTTTTCTTTTTAAAGCATTTTAATTACATTTGATTTATAACTAAAACCAAATAACCAAAATTAGTTTGAAATTACAACTCTTATGAAAATCAACTCCCTTATAATTGAAATTGACGGAATCGACAAAGAAATTCTTCGCTATTTAATGGATGATGCCCGAAAACCTATTTTACAAATCGCTAATAAAATAGGCATTTCCGGAGCTGCGATTCATCAGCGTTTAAAGAAACTCGAACAATCAGGTGTAATTTCAGGTTCTAAATTTACGGTAAACCCAAAAGTATTGGGCTATAATACAATGGCTTTTATTGGCGTTTACCTCGACAAAGCTTCAAGAAACTCTGAAGCCGTAAAAGATTTAAAAAAAATTCCCGAAGTTCTCGAATGTCATTATACAACAGGAAACTGGTCGGTTTTGATAAAAATTATTTGTCGTGACAACGAACATTTGATGCAGCTTTTAAATACTAAAATTCAGGCGATAGAAGGTGTTTCACGAACTGAAACGTTTATTTCCCTGGATCAGCAAATTGACAGACAAATTCAATTATAGAAATCCCGCTTTTTTATACCGAAGCATTGCGAACAAATTTCAATTTATAACGGTTTGTTGTTTTTTATAAATATAATTTAAACTGGACTGAAGTCCAGCTCTACAATATAATGCGTTCCTTTGGAACTGTCTTTGTATTTTTGGGACGGATTTAATCCTTTGCAATTTGTATATAATAAAACCGGATAGTTTTTTATAACTATCCGGTTTGAAATTCTAATAATTTGGATTTTTTAATTTCTTCTGCTTCCGGAATAAATCGAGATATAATATAACAATGTAGCAATTGATCCTATTGCAGCTACTAAATAAGTTCTTGCTGCCCATTTTAGAGCGTCTTTTGCTCCTGCTTGCTCTTCTTGCGTTAACATGTGTTTATTTTCTAACCATGCCAGCGCTCTGTTACTTGCATCGTATTCTACAGGCAAAGTTATGATTGAAAATAAAGTCGTTACTGCAAAAACTACAATTCCAACTAATAACAATTGCGGAAAAGTTCTAATCATCAGGATTCCGGCCAGTAAAATCCATTGCATATAATTTGATGCAACGTTTACAATTGGCACTAATTTAGATCGCATTGTCAACCATTCATAACCTATAGAATGTTGAACGGCGTGACCACATTCATGTGCCGCAACAGCCGCCGCAGCCGCATTACGATGATTATAAACGGCTTCACTTAAATTTACTGTTTTATCTGTAGGATTATAATGATCTGTTAACTGTCCCGGAGTTGAAATCACACGAACGTCAGTGATACCATTATCAGCTAACATTTTTTCGGCAATTTCAGCGCCACTCATTCCGTTTCGTAATTGTAATTTCGAGTATAATTCAAATTTACTTTTGAGCTTTGAACTCACCATCCAACTAAACAACATAATTGCTCCTGCCAGAATTAAATATCCACTTCCCATATTATAATTTTTATTTGATTGATTATTAAAGTTACAAAACAAACTGCAATTTATGAACCAATTTCAAAAAATGTCAATTTGGCATTTTAAAATCCAATTAATTTAAAAGATTATTCTTGATAAGAAATGTTATTAATTCGGCAACATTCTTCGTTTTATACTTTTGTAAAATATTACGGCGATGCGTTTGAACGGTTAGAAAACTAAGAAACAATTCATCAGCAATTTCCTGAGTCGATTTACCTTTTGAAAGCAACAAAGTAATATCTTTTTCTCTTCGGCTCAGACTAGGAATATGCTCTAAATCTTCAGATAACGGCTGACTTACAATTGTACTTACCTCATCGCTAAATACAATTTCACCATCAATTGCTTTATTAATACAACGCTTAAACTCTTCAAAAGAAGCACTTTTCAAAATATAACCATTTCCACCATTATGAATAAATTGCATTACCAGACTTCGTTCAGACTGACTGCTCATTCCAATAATGATGATTTGCGGATATTTTTGCTTGATTGTTTTACAAAGATCTACGCCATTAATTACAGGTAGAAAAATATCCATTAAAATTAAATCGACTTGATTTTCCTCGATATAATCTACAAGTTTTACGCCGGATTCTAACTTACCAACGATCTCAACAGTTTCTAAATCTGATAATAATCCTGAAATTCCCGAAATCACAATAGGATGATCGTCTACAATTATTGTTTTATATATTTTATCCATTCGATGTTGTCTCGTTTTTTACTTTTAATTCGATATATGTAGAAGTTCCTTTGTTTGGTGCACTTTCGATTTCTAATTTTCCTTTGAGAAATTCCACGCGATTTTTTATATTTCGCAATCCCATTCCGCTATTATTTTTATCGGAAACATCAAAACCAATTCCGTTATCTTCGACTGTAATAAAAAAAGTATCTTTATTTTGAGAACATGAAACCAAAATTTGTGTTGCTTCGGCATATTTTAAAGCATTATTCAATAATTCCTGAATAATCCTGTAAATCACAATTTCATAGTTTTTTGGTAAATTTGGTTTTTGGATTAAATACTGAAATTCAATTGTAGTTTTTGCATTTGAATTTGCCATACATACATCTCGTAATGCATGTTCTAAACTTAATTTCAGCAAACTTTCGGGCATTAAATTCTGCGAAATATTTCTCAATTCCTTAATTGAATTATCCAGCAAAGTATTTATTTCTGCAGGACTTAATGCATTCTCTTTTTCCGCCAGTTTCAAATGAATTTTTAATCCTGACAGCATACTTCCCAATCCATCATGTAAATCCCTTGCTATTCTTTTTCGCTCGACTTCTTCACCTTCAATCAAGGCGTTCGTGACTGATAATTTTTGCTGATTTTCGAGCGCGGTTAATTCCTGTTCGTGATTAATTTCTTTTTGAACGCTTAACTTTTTTTCATTCTTGTTCAATATCCACAAAAACAGTACGATTAAAAACAGAAGAACTGATAATACCGCGAACAAAATAGAATTCAACCGATTATTATTCAACATCAATGCTGCATTTTCATTTTGTGACTGAAGCATCGTGATTTTTTTTTCATTTTCAGCTTTTTTATATTTCGCTTCGAGTTCTACAATCTCGCTTTTAAATTTAGTATCGTTTAAACTATCATTAATTACATTGTATTTGTTGGCATAAAAATACGCCTTGTCATAATTTCTGGTGGCATTATATACTTTAGACAACTCATTATAATAGTTTTTCTGATCTACAACAAATGGTGTTTTCTCCAAAAGATATTCCAGATTATCTTTGGCTCTGTCATATTTTTTCAATTTAAAAAGCACTTCATATTCAGCAAACTTTAATCGGTTTAATGCAATTTGATTTAGATGCTTTTCTGCTGATTTAATTCCTTTTTCAAAACTTTCCGAAGCTCTTTCATGTTTGTTTTGCTTGGCATAATATATTCCTTCTGAATAAAAATAAGAATCATTTAAATTCGATTCAGGATGATTTTCTAATTTAGAAAATGCTTTATCCAAAACTTTCTTTGCATCATAAAACTGCTTTAATTCAACCAAATTTTCGGCATTAATAATATAAGTTTCAATTTTAGATTCTATAAGCGTGGGAGATTTTTTGGTGGCAACTTCAATATAATATTGTGCATCATGCAAATATTCACTGGCTTTTTCGCGCTCATTATTATTCATAAAAATAATAGCGACAGCTTTGTATAAACCGCTTATTAACTCATAATCGCCACTTTTTTTAGCAATAGGAATCGCTTCATTTACTAATATTTTCATGTAGCCTTTTTCATTATTACGTCTTTGCTGCATGATTCCATAATTCTGAAGTATGATGGCACGCAATCTGTACCCTTCGGTATTATTGTATTTCTTTAGTTTATTATTGGCATCAAGAAGTGTTTTTTCAAAACCCTCAGCATCTCCCTTTTCAAGAAAACTATATGAATTGTAATAGATCGCCAAATCATTTAAAAACGGAAACTTAGTTTTTAATCTATTGGCTTGCTGTAAATATTCTTTTGATTTTTTAACATCCTGAATCATCAGGTATAATTTTGACAATCGAAAACTATAAATACATTTGACACTATCAGAATGCGCATTTTTAGTAATTTTTGCAATACTGTCTATATAAACCCTGTCGTCATCCAGAGACAGAATAACCTGCGAGTAGGTAATGGCAGAAAAAAACAAAATCAGTAATAGGTAAATCTTCTTCATGAAATGTGGTTTCCCTCAAATTTATTAAATTTTAAAGTATTCCAATAAAAACCACCTCTTTTTACCTGATATCAGGTAGTACAAATTACACTTTATCAGGTATTGACCTTTCGTTAATAAGCGTTTAATTTTGTTCAATAACGAATATTAATTATTAAAAATTTTATTATGAAATCAATTTTGAAAACTTTGGCGATTGTATTAACCCTTGCTTTTACAGTAGGATCTTGCAGCAGCGACAACGATAACAACTCAGGTTCAAGCTCAAGAGACATCAAGTATGAAGTAACCGGAAATTACACTGGAAAACTTAGCACTACTTATACTGAATCAGGAAATGGCGGGCAAAGCGCTGACATTAATTCATTACCGTGGAGTAAAGAATTTACAGCAAGCGCGGATACTTATGGAGCAGGAATAACGGTAAGTGGTTATGGCGGTGTTGTAGATCAAACCGTGACTGTTAAAATCATTGTAGGCGGAAAAGTGCAAAAAGAAACTACTGCAAAAGCAACGAGCGACGGAATTATTGTCGCTATACCGGGTTCTTTTGTATTTGGACAATAAAAAATACATGTAAATTGTTTGCATAGATTATTACAATTTATCTTCAGGACGATCTTACAAAACAAAAAATCCAAATTCCAATGTTTGTCACTGGAATTTGGATTTTTTAATAACAGATAGTTACACGTGAAATGCACTGCCGTTCGCCTTTACCATTTTGCCACGAATTACACAGATTTTCACAAATTCAATTCGCGTGAATTCGTGCAATTCGTGGCAAAAAAACAAAGAAACGCTAAATGACAAACTTTGGCGCAAAAAAAAAATCCAAACCCCAACAAAAGTTGGAATTTGGATTTTTAATCCCGATAGCTATCGGGATAGAACTATTTCGTTACCCAACCAAATTAATGATTTTACCCGGAACAATAATCACTTTATTTGGTGTTTTACCATCTAATTGTCTTTGTGTTCTTTCATCTTTCATGATGATTTCTTCGATTTGTTCTTTAGTTAAATCCAAAGGCAACTCAATAGTAAAACGCATTTTTCCGTTGAAAGAAACCGGATATTCCTTATTCGTTTCAATTAAATGTTTTGCTTCAAAAACAGGAAAAGCCACTGTCGAAATTGATTCTTTATGTCCTAATTGTGACCATAATTCCTCAGCAATATGTGGCGCGTATGGCGAAACCAAAATTGCTAATGGCTCCAAAATCGCTCTTGAATGACAATTTTGAGTTGACAATTCATTTACACAAATCATAAATTGTGAAACCGAAGTATTAAAAGAGAAACTCTCAATATCTTCAGCTACTTTTTTGATTGTTTTATGTAATGATTTCAAGTTATCTTTTGTTGGTTCGTCGTTGTTTACGATTAAGCCATTATTTTCATCAAAATACAATCTCCATAATTTTTTAAGGAAACCAAATACTCCTGAAATTCCAGCGGTATTCCAAGGTTTTGCCTGCTCTAACGGACCTAAAAACATTTCGTACAAACGTAATGTATCAGCTCCATATTCATTACAAATATCATCCGGAGTAACTACATTATATTTTGATTTCGACATTTTTTCGACTTCGCGACCAACGATGTATTTTCCGTTTTCATCAGTGATAAATTCTGCGGTTTTGTATTCTTCCCTTGAATTTCTGAATTTTTCAACATCTAATTCATCAGAAGAATTTACTATTGAAACATCAGCGTGAATTGGCTGTACTTTTTGATCACCAATTTTATTTTTAGAAACAAAAGTATTTGTTCCCTCTACTCTATAAACAAAAGCACTAGTTCCCAAAATCATTCCCTGATTGATCAGTCTTTTGAATGGTTCTTCGGTTGGAGCAAAACCTTTGTCTTTTAAGAATTTGTTCCAGAAACGAGAATACAATAAATGTCCGGTTGCGTGTTCGCTTCCTCCAATATATAAATCTACGCTTTCCCAGTAAGCCAAAGCTTCTTTACTGGCAAATCTATCTTCATTGTGTGCATCCATATAACGCATCCAATACCATGAACTTCCTGCCCAACCTGGCATGGTGTTCAATTCAAGAGGGAAAATCTCGAAATTATCAACTAAATCTGTATTAACAACTTCATTGTTTTTGGTATCCCAAGCCCAAATTGTTGCGTTTCCTAACGGAGGCAAACCATCTTCGGTTGGTAAATATTTCTCCACTTCAGGCAAAATAATTGGCAAATGCTCTGCAGCAATCATTTTTGGTAAACCATTTACATAATACACCGGAAAAGGTTCTCCCCAATAACGCTGACGAGAAAAAACAGCATCACGCAAACGGTAATTTGTTTTTCCTGTACCTTGATTGATCGCTTCTAATTCGGCAATTACTTTTTGAGTTCCTGCTTTATAATTTAATCCGTTTAGGAAATCAGAATTATTTAAAATAAAGCCTTCTTTTGAAGTGTACGCTTCATTCATAATTAAATTTTCTGCTTCCTCAGTTCCCACTTTGGGGGTTAGGGGGCTAAAAATATTCTTGATTTCCGGCATTCCGTTTTGACCTTTAAAGAAATTCGCAAAAGCATAATCTCTTTCGTCTCCACAAGGAACCGCCATTACAGCACCAGTTCCATAACCTGCCAAAACATAATCCCCTATCCAAACCGGAATTGGTTCTTTTGTAAACGGATGTTCCGCATACGCGCCCGTAAACACGCCCGAAATGGTTTTTACATCGGCCATACGCTCACGCTCAGAACGTTTTGATGTTTTTTCGATATACGCTTCAACAGCATTTTTTTGATCGGCCGTTACAATTTTAGCCACCAAATCGTGTTCCGGTGCCAAAGTCATAAAAGTTACTCCGAAGATAGTATCAGGACGGGTTGTAAAAACTTCGATCCCCCTAGCCCCCGAAGGGGGAACGTCTACTGCATTATTTAATTCGTGCTTAATTATGGTTAGCACACTATCTATATTATTTAAAACTTCCTTATTATTAAAACGGATTACTTTAAATCCTTTTTCGTTAAGAATTTCAGTCCTTTTAGCATCTGCTTCTTGTTGCGAATCATGTATCTCTCCATCAACTTCAATGATTAGCTTTTTTGAAAGGCAAACAAAATCTACAATAAAATCATCCACTAAATGTTGTTGTCTAAATTTAGCTTCAAGACCTTTTGATTTTAAATGTAACCACAATATTTTTTCTGCTTCAGTAGGATTATTTCTCATTTCTTTAGCTCTTTCAAGCAATAAATGAGAATTATTTCCACCTGTCATATAACCCAAAGTTTTTTTAGACTCCAAGTTCTCTTCCCCTTCGGGGAAGGATAGGATGGGGAAATTTACCATCGCCCCAACCGATTTCCCGATCCAGTTTCTTTGTGATTCTTTAATAGATTCGCTCCAGTCAATATCATTCAAACCTTGTAGCAAACGCTCTGCATAAGCAGAAATTCGCATGCTCCATTGGGTCATTTTTTTACGGATTACAGGATATCCTCCACGTTCCGAAACTCCGTTTACAATCTCGTCATTTGCCAATACAGTTCCTAAACCAGGACACCAGTTTACTTCTGTTTCAGCCAAATATGTCATTCTGTATTGCAAAAGGATTTTTTCTTTCTGGTCATCAGAATACGAATTCCATTCTTCTTTTGTGAATATGGCAACATTATCATCACAAACTGCTTCAACCAATTTATTTCCTTCTCCTTCAAAAACTTTTACAAGTTCAGAAATATCAAAGGCTTTATTTTCTTTTCTGCAATACCAGGAATTAAACAACTGGATAAAAATCCATTGTGTATGTTTGTAATAATCAGGATTTGAAGTACGTACTTCACGACTCCAGTCAAATGAAAACCCAATTTTATCTAATTGTTTTCTATATCCGGCAATTTGTTTTCCTTCTTTATCAACTCCACCGTCAATATTTACGCGCGTTGTATCTTCAGGACGCTGTCCGGTTTGAATCGCATATTGTTCTGCAGGCAATCCAAAACTGTCATATCCCATTGGGTGCAAAACATTGAAACCCTGATGTCTTTTGAAACGAGAATAAACATCTGAAGCAATGTAACCCAGCGGATGCCCAACGTGTAATCCTGCACCTGACGGATAAGGAAACATGTCCAGAACATAATGCTTTGGTTTTTCAGAATTGTTTGATGCAGCAAAAGTTTGGTTTTCAGCCCAATATTTTTGCCATTTTTCTTCGATTTCGTTTGGATTGTATTTCATTTTTTAAGGTTCAAAGTTGCAAAGTGACAAAGGTTCTAAGGTTTCATCACTAATTAATTAGCCGCAAATTTACATTTATTGTCGTTTGTAACCAAAGCTATTTCAATACAAACAAATAAAAACTGAATATATATTGTGTTTATACTTTATACTCACCAAATTTAAAGTTCCGAAGGAACGACCAATATTGTAGGGCTGGATTTCAATCCAGCACAAATAACAAATAATAATCCTACTTTTGTAGGACAAAAAAAATCAAATTGGATAATAGCAAAAAATATTCTGTTGAAGTCCGACTTTGGATTGAAGAAACCGAAGGACCATTTTTAGGCATTGGAAAAATCTGGCTTTTGGAAAATATTCAAAAAACAGGATCTATTACTAATGCTGCAAAAGAAATGAAAATGTCCTATCGACAAGCCTGGCAATTAGTTGAAGAAATGAACCAACGTTCCGAAAATCCTTTGGTAGAAAAACTTCTGGGAGGAAAAGGCGGCGGCGGTGCAAAACTAACCGAAGCGGGAGAAAAAGCAATTGTCATTTTTTACGAAATCGAGAAACGAATTAAAGATTTTGCTTTAAAAGAAACCCGGAATTTAAAATTTTAAAACCCTCAAATTTCATTTAAAAAAATCAAACTAACACAACCAATTTTGCTAACTTTCAGTATTCATTTTAAAACATACTGAAATAAAATTTCAGATTATGCAAATACGACTTTACCTATTTTTTCTTTTAATCAGTTTTCAATCTTTTTCACAAATAGAAAATACCAAAACTGATACGGACAGTATTAAAAAAGAAGAACTAAATGAAATTGTAATTACGGCATCTCGTCGTTCCGAAAAAATCATGCGTTCGCCTATCAGTATTGAGCAATTAAAATCGGCGGAAGCCAAAAAAATGGGTTCTCCAAGTATTTATGAAGCGCTTGAAAATGTAAAAGGAGTTCAAATTATAACGCCTAGTTTGGGTTTTAAAGTTATCAATACACGAGGTTTTGCGAACTCAACAAACGTACGTTTTGCGCAATTAGTGGACGGAATTGATAATCAGGCACCACATTTGGGCGCTCCAATTGCTAATGCACTCGGAGCAAATGATCTTGATATTGATAAAATCGAAATTATTCCGGGAACCGCCGCTGCTTTATACGGCATGAATGCCATAAACGGTTTGGCAAATATTCAAACTAAAAATCCTTTTGAACATCAGGGAATAAGCGTTCAGCAATTGACAGGAGTAAATCATGTTGGAAACATTGACAGGTTTTCACCGAAGATATATTCGCAGTTTAATCTGCGATTTGCAAAAGCCTTCAATGAAAAATTGGCGATAAAATTAAATGCATCTTCCACCGGAGGAACAGATTGGGTTGCTGATGACAGAACTGATTTGGCTCCAAATGCCAATGCTTCTACTAATTTATATGGATCTGATAATCCCGCTTATGACGAAGTAAATGGTTACGGAAACGAATCGGCTAATAGAAAAACACTGAATTTAAACGGTAAAAATTATGTTGTTGCCAGAACCGGATATCGCGAAACTGATATTTCTGATTATGATATCAAAAATTATAAGGCTGATATTGGTTTATATTTCCGTCCGAAAAAAGACCATGAATTAGTCGTGACTTATAAAACGGCTTTAATTAATACAATTTATCAGCGTTCGAATAGATTTCGCTTAGACGATTATACGCTGAATCAATTTTCGACAGATTATCATACGCCAATATTTCAGATCAAAGCGTATGCAACAACTGAAAATACCGGAAACTCATACAATATGCGTTCACTTGCGGAGAACATGGATCGCGCTTATAAATCTGACGATAAATGGTTTGCAGATTACACTACAGCTTATAAAAGTGCCATAACAGGCGGTTCTGCTATTGCAGATGCTCATAAAATTGCACGAACAATATCTGATCAGGGGCGATTTGAGCCAGGAACCGAAGCTTATGAGGAAAAGAAAAACGAACTAATCGATATTAATAATTGGGATATTGGCGCGGCTTTACGCGTAAAATCGACTTTGGTTCATGCCGAAGGTTTATTGAATTGGGATAAAGCTTTTTCTTCTTTCTTTGAAAAAATAGATGCCAAACTTTTAAGCGGTTTTGATTACAGAACATATATTATTGTACCTGACGGGAACTATTTTATCAATCCTTTAAATCCTTCTGAAAACTTAACGTATCAAAAAACAGGTGGATTCACACAATTGACCAAAGATTTCCTGCAGGATAAATTAAGCCTTGGTGCGATTTTAAGAATGGATAAAGCCGATTATTTTAATGCCAAATTCACGCCTCAATTTACGGCAGTTTATTCGCCAAAGGAAACGATCAGTTTTAGAGCGTCGTATCAAAACGGATATCGTTTCCCCAGTATTTTTGAAGGTTTTTCAAATGTCAATTCGGGCGGTGTAAAACGAGTTGGCGGATTAAGGATTATGTCTGATGGTATTTTTGAGAATTCTTATACCAAAGCTTCTATAGATAAATTTCAATCGCAGGTAAATAATGACGTAAACACAACTGGAATTACGCAGGCACAAGCCATTGAAAAGAATAAAAATACGATTCAAAAAAATCCTTATACGTATTTACAGCCTGAATTTGTAAATTCTTTTGAATTTGGTTTTAGAGGAATTGCGCTAAACAATACTCTCTTTATAGATTCTGATTTTTACTACAACTCCTATAAAAATTTCATTGCTCAGGTCGAAGCGAGCGTTCCGAATACCACAGATTCTAATCAGATTCCGACGGCTTTATATTCAAAAAACACTCAAAACAGGTATCGTTTATGGACCAACTCAAAAAGTAAAATTTACAATTACGGAGGAAGTTTAGGTTTAAAATACAGACTTGATGAAAATTTCACCGCATTAACGAATCTAACGTATACCAAACTCGACCGGACAGATGATAAAGACGGGCTTGAAGATGGTTTTAACACGCCTGAATTCAACATTAACGGTACATTAATCGCAACAAACATTTGGAAAAATCTTGGTGCGAGCGCAACAGCACGATATCAGAACAATTTTGACTATGTTTCGTTTTTGGTCAGCGGAACCGTTCCTGCTTATTGGTCTATGGATGCGCAGGTAAATTACAACTTCAAAAAAACAGGCATTACCACCAAACTTGGAGCAACGAACATTCTAAACCAACCTTATACTTCTATTCTTGGCGGTCCATCAATTGGCGGATTGTATTATTTATCTCTGGTTTGGGAAACCAAAAAAATCTAAAAAAATCAACTTACTATGAAAACAAAAAATTACATCTTCGTTCTCTTCATCGCATTTATTTGCAGCATGTGTAATTCTTCTAAAAAAGAAGATAAAACCATCATTGGGAAATCTGTTATGACAGAAAAAGAAAGTGAACACACAATACTAACTCCGGCTGATAGCTTAAAATTAGTCAATCATCAAATCGAAGTAAAAGGCGAAGTTGAATTTCCATTGCAATTAAGTGTTGATTCTTTAAGAAGAATGAAAGTAGCCACAATCTCAAATTTAAAAATAACTGGTCAAAGCGGTGAAATAAAAAAAGACGATAAAACAAGCAAAGGCGTATTATTAAAAGATATTCTTGAAAAAGCTAAAATCATACAAAACGGACATAAAGACCGTAACTTTTATATCGTTGCCAAAGCTTCAGACGGATATATGGCAACTTTTTCATGGGCAGAAATTTTCAACAACCCAACTGGAGAAAACACCTACGTTTTATTTGAAGAAAATGGAAAACCGGTCAAAAACGGCGAAATGATTTTGATTTGTAAAAATGATATCAAAACAGGTCCGCGTCATGTTTACTGGCTTAAGAGTATTGAAGTTTATAAGGTTAAGTAAGGTTCTGACTTTGCTAAGATTCTAAGTTACTAAGTTTTTTTATTAACTGCGCCGCACATTGAGGTTTGAGCAAAGTTTTTTGATCCGTTTAATTTTTCGCTGATTTTTTCTTTTTGATTTTCTGATAATATAAAAACAGATCTGCTTACATCTGTAAAATCTGCGGGAACTTTAACCGCAAATAACCATAAGATTTTCTACCTGTAAGTATGGCTAAAAAACACAAAATTCGCAAAGCTAAATCAACATTAAGCTTTGCGAACCTTGCACTTTTATAAAAACAAACATTTTAAAAAATTTTGCGTTCTTTGCTGTTAAATAAATTTTTATTAATCCTGAATTGTATCTTTATGGTACGAAAGTCAAAACTTTGATCGTTATTAACTTCAAATAAAGAAATTCTTTATTATTTTTACCACATAATTTAAGCAAACTATGAGTTCTAACTTTGATAAATTTCAAAAGCGCAGGTTAATTTCCTCTTATTTTTCGGTTGTACTAAGTGTATTCCTTGTTTTATTCCTTTTAGGAGTACTGGGATTATTCATTATCAATTCTAAAAAACTAGCCAATGATTTTAAAGAAAAAATCGCGATGACGGTTTTCTTTAAAAATGAAGCTAATGATAGTGTGATAAAGGCATTTGACACTGAATTAAAAAGAGCTCCTTTCGCCAGATCTCATGTGTATGTTACCAAAGACAAAGCAGCAAAAGAACATACTGATATTATTGGAGAAGATTTTCTTACTTTTTTAGGAGAAAATCCTTTATTGAATTCATACGACATTCACTTAAAAGCGGATTATGTTGAAAGAGACAGTATTTTACAAATTGAAAGCAAATTGCGCAAAAACACTATGATTGAAGACATTGTTTATGATAAACAATTAGTAAATCTGGTAAACGACAACATTAAAAAAGTAAGTATGTGGATCTTGATTATTAGCTGTTTCCTTGCTGTAATCGCTGTTTTACTAATCAACAGTTCCTTACGTTTATCAATACATTCAAACCGTTTCATTATTAAAACCATGCAAATGGTTGGAGCAACAAAATCGTTTATTCGTAAACCTTTTGTAATGCGAAGCGTAAAATTAGGAATGTTAGGCGCAGGATTAGCAATTGTAGCTTTGATTGGTGTTTTATTCTACGTAGAAACTAACTTCCCGGGATTAGGAATTTTAGAAGATAAAGTCCTGATAGGATTGGTTTTATTAGCCGTTTTCGGATTAGGAGTTTTAATCACCTGGGTCAGTACACACTTTGCAACACAACGTTTCCTAAATTTAAGAACTGACGATCTTTACTAAGAAAAGTATTCAGTAACAGTTTTAAGTTTACAGTAAAAAATAGCCTTCGACTTCGTTAAGGCTGATAAAAAAAACAAATAATGAAAAGTAATTATAAAGAAGATTCACAAAATCCACAAAATCAACAATTCCTTTTTGATGGTATCAACTACAAAATCTTATTAATTGGAATTGGTGTTATCGCATTAGGCTTTATCTTAATGTCTGGCGGAGGAAGTGATAATCCGAATGTTTTTAGTGAAGATGTTTTTAGTTTTAGACGTATTCGTTTAGCTCCAACAACTGTTTTAATTGGTTTTGGAATCACGATTTATTCTATTTTCAAAAAATCAAAATAGACTTTTTTAGACTCCTTAGATTCTGGCCATCTTAGATAAATAGATGATCTTTAAAAAATTTGATATCTAAGAAGTCTAATAATCTAACAATCTAAATAAATGAATACATTACAAGCTATTATTCTTGCCATAATTGAAGGAATCACAGAGTTTTTACCTGTTTCTTCAACTGGTCACATGATTATTGCCTCTTCTTTTTTCGGAATTGCTCACGAAGATTTTACCAAACTTTTTACAATTGTTATTCAGCTTGGTGCAATACTTTCTGTAGTGGTTTTATATTTCAAAAGATTCTTTCAAACACTTGATTTTTATTTTAAACTTTTGGTTGCGTTTATTCCAGCCGTAGTTTTGGGATTATTATTAAGTGATTTTATCGATGGTTTATTAGAAAATCCGGTTACAGTTGCCGTTTCACTTTTAATAGGAGGATTAATTTTACTAAAAGTTGATGAATGGTTCAATAAACCAAACATTGCCGAAACATCACAGGAAATTACGTATTTACAGGCTTTCAAGATTGGAATGTTTCAATGTCTCGCAATGATTCCCGGAGTTTCAAGAAGTGGAGCAAGTATTGTGGGCGGAATGTCGCAAAAATTATCAAGAACAACTGCTGCTGAATTCTCGTTTTTTTTAGCCGTGCCAACAATGTTAGGGGCAACCGCAAAAAAATGTTACGATTATTATAAAGCAGGATTTGAATTATCACACGATCAGGTAAATTTATTAGTTATAGGGAATGTTGTTGCTTTTATTGTAGCACTTTTGGCAATTAAAACCTTCATTGGCTTTTTGACTAAAAATGGTTTTAAAGTTTTTGGTTATTATAGGATAATCGCCGGAATCGTTTTATTACTGATTCACTTTTTCATTCATCCCCTTACCATAATATAATGACGCCTGAAGATTATTTAAACGGACAAATTTTATTGATAGACAAGCCTTTAAAATGGAGTTCGTTTCAAGCTGTCAATAAATTAAAATACCTTTTGATCAATAAAGTAGGACTTCCTAAAAAGTTCAAAATTGGTCATGCAGGAACTCTCGATCCTTTAGCAACCGGATTATTATTAATTTGCACCGGAAAATTCACTAAAAGAATTACTGAATTGCAAGGTCAGGCAAAAGAATATACAGGAACTTTTTATATTGGAGCCACTACTCCATCGTATGATTTAGAAACTGAAATTGACGAAACTTTTCCAACTTCGCATATTGATGAAGCTTTGATTCATGAAACCGTGAAACAATTTTTAGGGGAAATCGATCAAAAACCACCTATTTTTTCCGCAATCAAAAAAGACGGCGTTCGTTTATACGAACACGCACGCGCTGGAGAAACGATTGAAATTGAAAGCAGAAAAACTACTATTCACGAATTTGAAATTACCCGAATTGCACTTCCCGAAATAGATTTCAGAGTGGTTTGCAGTAAAGGAACTTATATTCGCTCACTAGCTTATGATTTTGGAAAGACTATGAATTCAGGATCGCATTTAACTGTTTTACGCCGAACAAAAATTGGTGATTACGATGTAAAAAATGCTATTGATGTTACTTTATTTGAAGAAAGCCTAAAGTAAAAAATGCGAAAAGCACATTACTACAAATTAAATTATTAGTAATGTGCCAACTTCTTAATTAAGATATTTCTACTCCTTAATTGGTGTTTCCCGCAGTTAATAATGTGGAATGTTTTTTCCTCCAAATAATAACTCTGAAACTAAATCGTAAAAACCTTCGAATAACTTATTCATAATAGTGCATTTTTAATTGTTAGACATTAAATTAGACACCAATAAAAACAGTAAATCAAAAAATAAATAATAGAAGTGGGATTCTGTCAGCAAGTTACAAAATATTTGTAATAAAAAAACATTTCGACACGTTTTTAACTCATACACCGTTTATTATCAAGTCATTAACCTGTAAGCTGCATATCCACTCCCTTTATTATACCGCTATAAACGGTTATATTTTATACTTTCTATGATTTGCATTAGCTCATTCTGAACAGAAACTCCTTTGTCAGCTAAATACCACAATTGCAAATCAGTTTTGATTTTTTCATCAATTACGCCAAACTCCTTTTTATAATTTGCCAATAATTCAGTGGCTCCTTTTGGTCTTGGTCCCCAATCTGATCTCACAATTCCTGCTTCTTTACAAATTACAATAACCTTTGGGATTGCTCTTCCTCCATTTGTCAAATATTGCTCCATCAATTCCTCATTTTCATCACGCAGAACAATTCTCAGATCAATTTTTTTATTTGATGCCAGAGCCATTTTATTCAATATTGGCAATATTTGCGCTGCATCACCACACCATCCTTCAGAAATTACAAGCCAAATATATTTATGATCCAGGTTTTCCAGTTTTAAAAGAACATCATCAGGAATTTTAATCGTTTTGTCTAACCGATTCATTCGGGCATCATTCAGCTTACTATAATTCGTCAGACTTTCAGATTGCTGATTACCTGTTGATTTTTCTTCTGATAATAAATCTGTAACTAATTTTCGATATTCAGAATACGGGTAACTTTTAAACAAGGCTTTGGCGATACTGTTTTTCATAATTGTACAATTTTTGAATTGGATAAATTTACACATTTCAAGGAGACTCAAAGAATGACTTTTATCACATTCAAAAAAATCCTGAAAAATCATTATAAATTTAAATATAAAAGAACTACTATTTTTTTTAAAACATTATTTTTAAAAAACAGAATATGTCTATATTTGCACAAATTAACGCAACAACACATGAAATATAAAAGAATTCTTCTAAAACTAAGTGGCGAAGCCTTAATGGGTGATTTACAATATGGAATTGACCCTAAAAGACTTGCCGAATATGCCGAAGAAATTAAGCAAATTCACAGTAAAGGGGTAGAAATTGCTATTGTTATTGGAGGAGGAAATATTTTTAGAGGCGTTGCAGGTGCAAGTGCCGGTATGGATAGAGTACAAGGCGATTATATGGGAATGCTTGCTACAGTAATTAACGGAATGGCTTTACAAGGCGCTCTTGAGGAAAAAGGAATGAAAACCCGTTTGCAGACTGCCTTAAAAATGGAATCTATTGCAGAACCATATATTAAAAGAAGAGCAGATCGTCACCTTGAAAAAGGAAGAATTGTAATTTTTGGTGCAGGAACAGGAAATCCATATTTCACAACTGATACCGCTGCCGTTTTAAGAGGTATTGAAATCAATGCAGATGTAATATTAAAAGGAACCCGTGTTGATGGTGTTTATGATTCAGATCCTGAAAAAAATGCATCGGCAGTAAAATTTGATATGATCTCGTTTGAAGATGTTCTTAAAAAAGGATTAAACGTGATGGACACAACAGCTTTTACATTAAGTCAGGAAAATAAATTGCCAATCGTTGTTTTTGATATGAACAAAATTGGAAATTTATTAAAAATCTGTGAAGGCGAAAACATAGGAACTGTAGTAAATATATAGTCATCAGTAACAGTTTACAGTCGCAATCGCCGACCTGAACTGAAAACTGAGAATGAAAACTGAAAATTTAAAAATAATGACTGAAGAAATAGAATTTATATTAGATAGTACTGAAGAATCAATGAATGGTTCGATTGCGCATTTAGAGAAAGAATTTCTTAACATTCGTGCAGGAAAAGCTTCTCCGGCAATGTTGGGGAGTGTTTTTGTAGATTATTACGGATCAGCAACACCACTTTCGCAAGTGTCTAAAATTAGTGTTCCTGATGCAAGAACAATTACATTACAGCCTTTCGAAAAAAACATGTTACAAGTTATCGAAAAAGCAATTATGATTGCCAACATCGGTTTTAACCCAATGAATAATGGTGACGTGATCATTATAAGCGTTCCGCCTTTGACAGAAGAGCGTCGTAGAGATCTTGCCAAACAAGCAAAATCTGAGGCTGAAGATGCAAAAATTGGTGTGCGTAATGTGCGTAAAGATGCCAATACAGACATTAAAAAATTAGAAAAAGAAGGAACTTCTGAAGACGTTTGTAAATCAGCAGAAGAGCAGGTTCAGAATTTGACCAACACTTACATCAGAAAAATTGATGAATTACTTGTTGCCAAAGAAGCTGAAATCATGAAAGTGTAATCTTTTTCAACACAAAATAAAAATCCGTTTAGTTAAATTGTTACTGGACGGATTTTTTTATTCCTACTTTTGCATACCAAAATTATATTCTTTTCGTTTTTGAAACTATAACATTCTGTATGAGGCTATTTTGTTTATTGACTTTGTTTTTCACGCTTAGCATTCAGGCGCAATTTCAAATAAACGGAATTGTAACTGATTCCGGCAACAAACCACTCCCTTTTGCTACAATAACAACCTCTGACAATATTAGTACAATTACTGATGTTGACGGAAAGTTCATTTTTAAACCTTCGGAAAAAGCAACAACATTTTCAGTTTCCTATATTGGTTTTCAAACCAGGATTGTTGCCATTACAGAAAAAACATATTATCAAATTTCGCTTTCGCAAAAAACCGATGATTTAAAAGAAGTGGTTATTTCTAATGAAAATCCGGCTTTGACAATTATAAGAAAAGTAATTGCGAATAAAAACAAAAACAATCCTCAAAAAAAACTGAGTAGTTTTGAATATAAAAGCTATAATAAACTTATTGTTACTGCTAATCCGGATTCTATCGACGGCAGAATTGATTCAACAGCCGCTTATAAAGACCTGAACAAAAAACGCATCAACATAGATTCATCTGATTATAAATTCAAAGAAATAATCAGCAAACAGCATTTATTTCAAACCGAAAAAGTGTCACAATATCAGTTTGGAAATAATAAGCTTAAAGAAACTATTCTGGGTACAAAAATGGCTGGTTTCAAACAACCCGTTTACGAAATCATTGCGTTTAACTTACAGTCAATTTCGATTTATGGGGCTAAATATGAATTATTCGAAACTAAATATGAGAATCCAATTTCGAATGGCGCCAGTCAAAGTTACAATTATAAATTACTGGATACTGTAAACATAAAAGGTCGCGAAACCTATATGATTTACTTTAAAAACAAACAAAAAAGGAAAGCATCAGGATTAGAAGGCGTACTGTATATCGATCAGGAAAATTTTGCTGTAGCCAAAGCCGTAATGCGTATAAAAGGTGTTCTGGATATTAGCGGAATCCATGAATTTGAATATGTTCCAAGTGAAAAAATATGGTTTCAGAGTAACACAACTTTTAAAATCGTAAAAGGAAAAAACGATGATGATATTAAAATTCTGGGCGGAACGATTCAGTTTGACGGAGATGTAGAAGATAATTTTGAGACGAGAAAAAAATCAGCTTCAGATTTTACTTATTTGCTTTCGGAAAGCAACAATTTTGATATTCATTACAACACAAATACACCCATAAAAGATCCGTCACTTTATATCGAAATTAAAGACGATGCCAATAAAAAACCGGAAGCATTCTGGAATGAATACCGCAAGGAAAGTTTAGACCTTAAAAGCCAGAAAACATATCAATTAATCGATAGTCTTTCCATCAGTAAAAAAATAGAAAATCGTTTAGGTTTCGGACGAAAAATCATTAACGGGTATATCCCAATCGGACCTGTTGATCTCGATTTAAAAAAGATTATCAGTTATAATAATTACGAAGGTTTTCGTTTGGGTCTTGGCGGAATTACCAATGATAAATTCTCTAAAAACTTTAGAATCGAAGGATATTCTGCTTACGGAACAAAAGATGGCGAAGTTAAATACAGTTTAGGAGCCGGCGTTTTATTAGACAAAAGCACTAATACATGGATAAACGGATATTATACAGATGATGTTCGGGAGATAGCAAGTACTGTTTTTGCTGTTGACAAACGCGTTTTTAAAATTTATGATCCCCGCCCAATCAACATTAGTACTTTCTACAAATATGTTGCCTGGAAAGGAAATGTGCAGACTAAAATTATTCCAAAAACAGAAGCTGTTCTTGAATTAGCAAGAACTTATGTGGAACCGCAATTTGACTATCTTTTTAATTATAACGGACAATTGTATTCCCATTATGTGATGACAACCGCGATGGTTTCGATTGTTTGGGCGCCATTTAGTAATTTCATGCAGACACCAACCGGAAGAAATGAATCTGATAAAAAATTTCCGAGATTTACTTTTCAGTACACACAATCCTTACCGGATGTTTTAGGCAATGATTTCAGTTTTGGTAAAATAGATTTCAAAACCGAATATGAAAAAAAGTACCTGAATGGTCAAAAAACAAGTTTGTTATTACAAGGCGGTTATGCAATTGGCGATGTTCCGCTGACGCATTTGTACAATACAATGCCTAATAATTTAACAAAAGAAACGGTCTTTCAGCGTATTACATTTGCTGGTCGAAACAGTTTTGAAACCATGTATTTTAATGAGTTTTTCTCTAGTCAGTATGTCTTTTTTCAAATCAAACATGGTTTTGACCGAATCAGAATCCTCAAAAAAGTTCGTCCATCATTAGTATTAGTAACCAGAATGGCTTGGGGACATATGGAAAATCCGGAACAACACGTGGGTCCTGAATACAAAACATTAGACAAAGGTTATTTCGAATCCGGACTCGAATTAAACAAGATTTATAAAGGTTTTGGTCTTGGAGGTTTTTATCGCTACGGACCAAATCAGTTGCTGAAATTTGAGGACAATATTGCCGTTAAGATTTCTTATGTACTTGATTTGGGACTGTAAATATAAATTTCAATATTTTTTAAATTGCTTCGCCTGTTCACTATCGCTCGGGTCCAAATTCCAATTTGACATATAATTTGTCACTCTAATCGAAGTTGAAGAATCAGGAGCTATTTCCTGCTATCCGTTTCAATCTTTTGTGCCTAACACCGGCACAAAAGGATTTCCACTTCTATCAGGGCTAGGGCATTCATTTTCATAAGTGAACAAAACTTACGATAAAAAAATCCGTACAAATCCGTGTTTTCGCTTAAGCGAATCAGTGTCATCCGCGTGCCATCTCGCAATCTAAATAATACTTAGCAAAAAAATTCCAAACCCCAATCATAACAATTGGAATTTGGAATTTAAAAAACTTTTATGGTTTCAAAATCAAAACTGAAGGCGTATTATTCAACCAGGTACTTTGAGATTCAATTAGTTTTTTCCAGCTGTCTAAACTAATAATCATCAGGTTCTGGGTTTCTAAAAACTCTTTTTTGATTGTTCTGTCGTGCATAATCATAATATGATTAGGTGCAATTTGTTCGATTGAGCGAATGGTTTCCTGAATATCCCTGGTGTTTTTCACTTCGCCACTTGCATCCAGCACCGTAATTTGAGATCCGTTATTGTTGATTAGTTTTTTAGCATATTCAATCAGGAAAGAATCCTCTTTACTAAAAACAGGCATAAAAATCTGATCTACTTCTTCTAAATCTTTATCAATAAAAATTCCGACCGGCATTTTGCTTTTTGCAATAATATGACGCGTTCTTTCATCAAAAGGAGAATTCTCAAACAAACCTTCTTTTCCCGTAAACTTATCAATCAAACGATCCGGATTTACGATTCGGGTAGTGAAACCCAGAATTTTTCCAAGCAAAGTTCCGTCAAAAATAGATTGTCCTAATCCAACTAATAATAAATCATATTCACCTTGATTTGCCGAATCAATAATATCAGTATCGATATCATTTGTCACTTTAAAAACGCTCACCATATTCTGATTCAATCGTTCTGATTCTTCAATAACAGGAACTAACATTTTACGTTCGTGATCCTTTACATCAAATGAATGTATCTCTGTACTCAATGACAAATGCATCGCTGTTACAATCGAATTATCACCTTGTTTTTTAACTAAACTATTAGCGATTCTTAATAATTTTTTACCTCTTTCAGGAGTTGCAAAAGATAGTAAAATCTTGTACTTGCTTTTATTGCCAATTTCCTGAGGAACTACGTTTATCTTATCTTTAAAAATAAATCCTATAAAATCCAAGGCCGGACCCGTCATAAAAGTAGTTACCAAAGCCATAATGACCATCATGGTAAAAATTTCTGTAGATAAAACTCCTAAATCATAACCAATATTTAAAACTACAAGTTCCATTAAACCACGGGTGTTCATCAAAGCCCCGATAGCTAAACTATCTTTCCAGCTTTGTCCCACAAATTTTGCTGCTAAAGCACTTCCGAAAAATTTCCCTGCAACTGCAACTGCAATAATTACAGCAGTAACTTTCCATAAATAAGGATCGTTTAACAAACCTATTTGTGTTCGTAATCCAGTAAAAACGAAGAACAATGGCAATAAAACGATAATGGCAACATCTTCAACTTTTTCGATAAATATATTTCTGAACTTGTTATTTTCAGGCATAATTGCTCCGGCTAAAAAAGCACCAAACAAAGCGTGAATCCCTATTAACTCGGCAGCATAAGCAGAAAATAAAAGTGTCAGAAAAAAAATAGCCACAACAGGTTTATTCAGACTTTCGCGGGTTGAATTTAAATCTCCAACACGTTTCAAAAACGGACGCACTATTTTAAGCATCACAATTACATACAAAATTGCCAGACCTATTACATACAAAGCACTTGTAAACGAACCTGCTTTTACAATCGCAATAACAACGGCTAAAATACACCACGCCGTAATATCATCTGCCGCAGCACAAGTTATGGCAATGGTTCCCAGTTTTGTTTTTTGCATGCCTCGCTCCTGCACGATTCTTGCCAAAACAGGAAACGCAGTAATACTCATGGCGATTCCCATAAATAAACCGAAAGAAGCAAACTCAACTCCAACCGGAGCAAACGTATGATAGATAAAATAAGCTAATGATAATCCTAATGCAAAAGGAATTACAATACTGGCGTGACTAATTACAACTGCATCGTGCGCTTTATTTTTAAGAACTTTTAAATCTAATTCCATCCCGATAACGAACATGAAAAGAATTAAACCAATCTGACTTAAAAATTGTAAGTTTCCTAAAGATTCCTTTGGAAACAATGCTGCAGAGAATTCAGGAAAATACATTCCGACCAAAGACGGCCCTAAAACAATTCCTGCAATCATTTCACCAATTACAGATGGCTGTCCAATTTTTCTAAATACCCACCCAAATAAACGTGCTACTAAAATAATAGTGACAATTTGAGCCAATAAAATAGCCAAAGGATGTTTTAAATTATCGATCATCGAAGTAAGAAAATCATTCCAATGATTGCCTTCTATTTTTTTATGAACGATTCCGCGCCCAACTTCAAGTGCTGCACCTTTTGAAATTACCCAATATATCAGCGCTGTAAAACCACCAATAACAGTAACGTAAAACAAGGAGTTTTTAATACTATTCATAACTCGTTTTTCTGATTTTAATGGTGCAAATATCTACACTCAGAATTAAGTGAAAAAGATTTTTTTAACTTAATTTTAAATGTATGTAACAAGTGGGAAAAACTTTGTAATAAGTTATAATTTCACCTTTTTCAAAAAGTCAGAACGATAGGTTTCACTTAAAATCAAGGTGCTGTTTTTATCATTTTTCTCTAAATGATGCAGGATAATTTCGTTATGGTTAAAAAACTTAATAGCTTTTACCGCTACGATTTCTTTTTTGTTTACACGACAAAAATCAGCATCCGGTAATTCGGTTAAAAGTGTATCAAATTTTACGTTTTTCAAATTCATGAAACTTCCATCTGTAAGTAAAACAGTTTTGTCGCGACTGTCGCTAACCGCAGTTTTGATATATTGAATCTGATTGAAATAAAGCAACGTCTTTCCTTTATCCGTATTTAACTGAATAAACTTTTTTGCTGCATCAGGTTTATGAAAACGTTCATAAGCTTTTGAGATCGCTTTTTGTAAACGTTCCAGTTTTACGGGTTTTGTGATATAATCTACCGCATCAATATTAAAAGCATCGGCGGCATATTCTTTATAAGCTGTGCAGAAAATTACTAATTTATTATCCAGCATTTCGGCAAGATGCAAACCATCAATTCCGGGCATTTCAATATCTGATATCAGCAAATCAAAATCGAGATTTGGAATATCAGCAAGCAGTTTCTCAGGATTGTTATACGTTTTTACGATTTCAACTTCAGGAACTTGTTCGCAAAGCATTTTCAGGTACATTAATCCCGGTAACTCATCGTCCAGAAGCAAGCATTTCAGTTTTGTATTCAAGTAAATCTATTTTAAGATGAGCAATATAAATATCGTTTTCTACGAATTTATCAAGTTTGAAGTTATTCTTATAAATGATGCGCAAACGGTGTTCTAAAGTGGCGTGTCCAAAACCGCTTCGTTCCTTCTTTAATACTTTTTTATCTGATATCTTATTCGAAACCGTCATAAAAAAGGCATTATCCCTGAACTCAAAAAGAACCGAAATAAAAGCATCGGCACTTTGCAAATCAGCATGTTTAAAGGCATTTTCGATTAAATCAATAGAAATTAACGGTGCCAGTAAAGGCTGTTCGTATAATTTATCTTCCTGATTGATATTGGTTTTGATCTTCAACTCAAAAAGCGGACTGATCTTGATTTTATTGATTTCGATTAAATTCAGTGCAAAATCAATTTCTTCTTTTGCGGTGACAAATTTCTTTTTGCTTTCGTATAAAATATAATCCAGAACATTCGCCAGTTTATCTAATGCAAAATAAGTTTGATACGCGTGGGACTGAATCGAGTTCAAAATATTCTTAAACAAATGCGGATTCAGTTTTGATTCTAAAGTTTCTAACTGCAAATCGTTCACTTTCATTTCGAGTGCATAAAAACTCTTTTCGGCATCGTCTTTTGCTTTTTTAGATTGCATCAATTGATAGATCAAAAAACAAATGATAACGATTAGCAATAAAAGAATCGCCAGAAATATAAAAGTGATAGTATTGTTTTCCTGCATATTTATGTAAAGTTAAAACGTTTTTTTTACGGGTTTTACGGATGGAACTGGTTTACACCGATTTTATTTTTATAGCATTTAATTCTATCTGCATAAATTTGTTAAACCTGTACAATCTGTGGGCTGTTCTTTTGTCACGAATTGCACGAATTATGATATCTGCAAATATTGTTTTCTTGCAATATTTATGTAAAGTTTATAAAGTTTTTTTGCCCACGGGTTTTACGGATGGAACTGGTTTACACTGATTTATTTCACAGTATTTAATTCTATCTGCGTAAATCCGTTTTATCTGTACAATCTGTTGGCTGTTTTTTCGCCACGAATTGCACGAATAAAAACGAATTATGATATCTGTAAATATTGTTTTCCTGCATATTTATGTAAAGTTTATAAAGTTTTTTTTGCCCACGGGTTTTACGGATTTAACTGGTTTACACTGATTTATTTCACAGTATTTAATTCTATCTGCGTAAATCGGTTAAACCTGTACAATCTGTGGCTGTGTATTCGCCACGAATTGCACGAATAAACACGAATTAAGGAATCTGCTTTATCTGCAAAATCTGCGAGAACTTTTTTTATTAAAATTAATTTATCCGCGTAAATCAGTTAAATCTGTAAAACCCGTGGGCAATATCTTTAATGACTAGAAACAAACTTCAGCCCAATGATCGAAGCAATTAAAGTCGAAAGAAAAAATATTCTCCAGAAAGTTGCCGGTTCTTTAAAAACCAAAATCCCCACTAAAACAGTTCCAACGGCTCCAATTCCTGTCCAAACCGCATAAGCGGTTCCTATTGGTAAAACTTGCGTCGCTTTATACAATAATAACATGCTTATAGAAAGACAAACAAAAAACCCAACCATCCAATATGTGGAGATTATTCCTGTAGTTTCTTTGGCTTTGCCTAAACAAGACGCAAATCCAACTTCAAAAAGTCCGGCTATTATTAATAAAATCCAGTTCATTTTCTTTTCATTTTTAAATTAAGTACAAATATGAGAAAAGCTAACGTAGAATTGAACAAAACATCTAAATTTTCCTAAATACTACAATATTAACTATGTTAATAAACAGTAAAAACCGAGGTCATAAATTATGATTTAGAGCACTTTTCATTACATTTGCATCCATTTTAAACAATTTATGAAAAACGCAGTACAAGTTGGATTTTGGGAAAAACTAGCCCGAATCATACTTAAAAACAGAATAGTAATACTAGTAATCCTATCTGCTTTAACGATTTTCCTTGGTTATCAATGGAAAAACCTTGCTATGACTTACACTGAAGCAAACTTGCTTCCAAAAGATCATATTGTAAACAGACAATACCAACAGTTTTTAGATAAATTTGGTGAAGAGGGGAATTTAGTGGTAATTGGGTTTCAGGATCCTAAATTTTTTACACCGAAAAACTATGCTGCCTGGAATGAATTAATGACAGGTTTAAAAAATTCTAAAGAGGTAGATTTAGTCGTTTCATTAAACGATTTAAAGAAACTGGAAAAAGATACGGTGAACGAAAAATTTGTTCTGAATCCGTTCATTGATCAGAAGAAAGCACTTGATCCGGAATATTTAAAAAAGGTACAATATGAGTTGTTTCACAATTTGCCTTTTTACGAAGGATTGCTGTTTAATAAAAAAAGCGGAAGTATTCGTTCTGCAGTTTACATCAATAAAGCGCTTGTAAATACTGCCGAAAGAAAAACTTTTATCCTTGAAAATCTGGTTCCAAAGATCGATAAATTCGAAAAAACAACCGGAATTGATTTGAAAGTTTCCGGAATGCCCTATATCAGAACAATTAATGCTGATAATATGAAAGGCGAAATCGGACTTTTTATTGGTGCGGCTTTGTTTACCGTTTCCTTGATTTTCTTTTTCTTTTTCCGTTCGTTCAGAGCGACTTTTATCTCCATTTGTATTTTGGTTATTGGAGTAATCTGGTCTTTTGGAACACTTGGATTATTTCATTATAAAATCACGATTTTAACGGCAATTATTCCGCCATTAATTATCGTAATCGGAATTACGAATTGTATTTTCCTGATCAATAAATACCAGCAGGAAATTAAATTACACAATAATCAGGCAAAAGCTTTGCAGCGTATTATTTCTAAAATTGGGGTTTCGACTTTGATGACGAATTTAACTACTGCAATTGGCTTTGCTACGTTTATGATTACGGGCAATGATTTGCTTTTTGAATTTGGTTTGGTTACTTCTATAAATGTTATTTCGGTTTATTTACTGACACTTTTAATTGTACCTATTGTTTACAGTTTCATGTCGGTTCCCGGAGAAAAACATTTATATCATTTGACTAAAACTTATATTTCTACTTTATTGGATTTCGTCGAAAATGTGGTCAAAAACAAACGCAAAACAATTTATATCATTTACGGTTTACTTTTGGTTTTTAGTATCATTGGAGTTACACAAATGAAAGTTTCCGGAAGTCTGATTGGTGAAATGCCAAAAAGTGCTTCTTTTTATAAAGACATTTTGTTTTACGAAAAAGAATTTAATGGTGTAATGCCGCTGGAAATCATGATTAACACCAAACATAAAAAAGGTGTTATGAAAATATCGACAATGCGTAAAATGGATGAACTCCAAAATACTATTGCTGAACTTCCTGAATTATCAAAACCGGTATCTATTGTGAATTTGGTTAAATATTCGAAACAGGCTTTCTACAACGGAAATCCTGAATATTACCAATTGCCAACTTCGCAGGAACAGACTTTTATTTTATCATATGCTAAAAATGCGACTAAAAACAGTAAAGACAATTTAATGAAAGCTTACGTGGATTCAACTGGTCAATATGCCCGAATCACGACTTTCATGAAAGATATTGGAACACAGGAAATGGCAAGAGTAGAGAAAAAACTACGCTCAAAAATTGCTGAAATTTTCCCAAAAGACCGCTACGAAGTTACCCTGACCGGAAAAGCATTGGTTTTCCAGAAAGGAACATCTTACCTGGTTGACAACTTAATAGAATCGCTGATTTTTGCTATTTTAGTAATTGCAGGATTAATGCTGTATTTGTTCAGATCATTTAAAATGGTGATGGCATCTGTAATTACAAATGTTTTACCGCTTTGTATTACGTCAGGATTAATGGGTTATTTCGGGATTCCTTTGAAACCTTCAACGATTTTAGTATTCAGTATTGCGTTTGGAATTTCGGTAGATAATGCGATTCAGTTTATGGCGAAATACAAGCATGATTTAATTCAGAGCAACGGAAAGGTTAAAAAATCTGTTTTCAGTGCTTTGAGAGAAACAGGAATCAGTACATTTTATACTTCGGTAGTTTTGATTCTAGGTTTTGCTACTTTCACGCTTTCAAGCTTTAGCGGAACAATCGCTCTTGGCGGATTAATTTCTTGTACTTTGGCGTTTGCAATGTTTGCAAATTTATTGGTTTTACCGGCTTTGGTTTTGACTTTTGAAAAGAAGAAGGCTAAGAAAGAGGATTTGGAGAATTTAGAGGGAAACACGAATTTGGAATAAACATTAAAGTATGGATACAGATTTTTCGGAGATCACCAGTTTAATTAAACAAACCCGAATTAACGCTATAAAAATAGTCAATTCTGAGTTGATCAATTTATATTGGAATATTGGTCAATATATCCATTTAAAAATAGAAAAAGCAGCTTGGGGACAATCTATAGTAAAGGAATTATCTGAATATATTCAATACAATGAACCCGGCGCAAAAGGCTTTTCAGACAAAAATCTTTGGCGAATGAAGCAATTTTATGATGCTTACAAAGATTTTCCAAAACTCTCAACACTGGCAAGAGAAATTAGCTGGTCACACAATTTAGCTGTTTTTTCAAGATGTAAATCAGTTGAAGAAAGAGAATTTTATCTAAAACTTTCCAAAGAAGAAAATTATAGCTTTAGAGAACTTGAGCGCCAAATTTCAGCAAGTCTTTTTGAAAGAACAATGATAGGAAATTCAAAACTCTCAACAGTGTTGAGAGAAATCGACTCAGACATCACCAATTCTTTTAAAGACAACTATGTTTTTGAGTTTCTAAATCTTCCTGAACCACATAATGAAAGTGATTTACAAAAGGGTCTAATCAAACAAATGAAGAATTTCATTCTTGAATTAGGAAAAGATTTTTTATTTATAGATGAAGAATACAGAGTGCAAGTAGGAAACAGTGATTTTTTTATTGATTTATTGTTTTATCATCGTGGCTTACAATGCTTAGTTGCATTTGAGTTAAAAACAGACAAATTTAAACCTGAACATTTAGGCCAATTGAATTTCTACTTAGAAGCACTTGATAGAGATGTAAAAAAAGCAAATGAAAACCCAAGTATTGGCGTTTTACTATGCAAAGACAAGGATAATGAAGTTGTTGAATATTCTTTAAGTCGAAGCTTGTCGCCAACATTGGTTGCTGAATATAAAATGCAACTTCCGGACAAGAAATTACTTCAGCAAAAATTACATGAATTATTTGGTAGAGAAACTGGTGATGAATAACAAAAATAAATCACACACGTAATGCCACAAAGATTGATTGCTTTTGCTTGCGGAATTTCTAGGCTGATTTCTCCTTCGTCGAAATTGACAAAAATGAGAGAAATTGTAAATTTATAAGTAATAATTGCTTCTTAAGAAAACGAAATCCCTAGCCCCGATAGCAGCGGCATCCTTTTTATTGCTTCTTTAGCAATAAAAAGATATAGCGGATAGCGGGAAACAGCTTCAAAAATTAATTATTATCGTTTATATTTGCAACTCGATATAAAAACACTGATTTTTATTTTAATCTAAAATCAGAAATCTAAAATCTAAAATTAAAATGAAACACACAAAAGTTAAAGACTTATTAAACAGTACGACGACGCTTCAGGAGGTTAATGCAAAAGGATGGGTGAGAACATTTAGAAATAATCAGTTCATCGCGCTTAATGACGGTTCTACCATTAATAATATACAATGTGTTGTTGATTTTGAAAATACACCGGATGAAACTTTAAAGAGAATCACTACCGGAGCTGCTATTTCTGTAATTGGTACTTTAATCGAAAGTAAAGGTGCGGGTCAGAAATATGAAATTCAGGTAAACAAACTGGAGATCTTAGGAGATTCTGATGCAGAAAAATTCCCAATACAGCCAAAAAACAAACCTAGTTTAGATTTCTTGCGCGAAAATGCTCATTTACGTGTTCGTACGAATATGTTTGGTGCGATTATGCGTGTGCGATCTGTATTGTCGTTTGCAGTTCATAACTATTTTCAACAAAAAGGATTTGTGTATGTAAATACGCCAATCATTACAGGATCTGATGCTGAAGGTGCCGGAGAAATGTTTAAAGTTACGGCTTTACCTTTTGACAATACGCCAAGAACTGAAGACGGAAAAGTAAATTATAAAGAAGATTTTTTCGAAAAAGAAACGAACTTAACAGTTTCCGGACAATTAGAAGGTGAAACTTACGCGATGGCTTTGGGTCAGATTTATACTTTTGGACCAACTTTTAGAGCTGAAAACTCTAATACTTCTCGTCACCTTGCAGAATTTTGGATGATTGAGCCGGAAGTTGCTTTCAACAATCTTGATGACAACATGGATTTGGCTGAAGATTTTATTCAGTACGTAATTAAATATGCTTTAGACAATTGTCAGGATGATTTGAAATTTTTAGAAGGAAGACTTTTAGAGGAAGAAAAATCAAAACCTCAGGCAGAAAGAAGCGAAATGGCTTTGTTGGAGAAATTAAACTTCGTTTTGGAGAACAACTTCAAACGCGTTTCTTATACAGAAGCAATTGATATTTTAAGAGATTCAACTCCAAACAAGAAGAAAAAATTTCAATATATCATCAACGAATGGGGAGCTGATTTACAATCAGAACACGAGCGTTATTTGGTGGAAAAACACTTTAAATGTCCGGTAATCTTGTTTGATTACCCGGCAAATATCAAAGCGTTTTACATGCGTTTGAATGACAACACTGAACCAGGAAGAGAAACGGTTCGTGCAATGGATATCCTTTTCCCTGGAATTGGAGAAATCGTTGGTGGATCTGAAAGAGAAGAGCGTTACGATGTTCTAATCGAAAAAATGAAAGCGTTAGAAATCGACGAAGAAGAATTATCATGGTATTTAGATACCAGAAGATTTGGTTCTGCAACTCACGCAGGATTTGGTTTAGGATTTGAGCGTTTGGTATTGTTTGTTACAGGAATGACAAACATTAGAGATGTAATTCCTTTCCCGAGAACTCCTGGAAATGCAGAATTTTAGAAATAGTTTAATCGGTTAATCGTTCATTCGGTTAACCGATTTTCACGAACTCACGAATTGACGATTAAACAAATAAACGATTAAACATTATAAATGCTAAAGCAATTTTTAAATTTAAAATTATCCCAAAAATTATCTCCTCAGCAAATTCAGCTGATGAAGTTAATTCAATTGCCTACGCAAGCTTTTGAACAACGTTTATTAGAAGAAATGAACGAAAATCCGGCGCTTGAAGCTGGAAAAGAAGATGAATACGAAGCAGATGAATTTGCTAATGAAGAATATGACGATTATGATGATGCAGAAGGTGACAGAATCGAAGCAGACGATATTAACATAGACGAATATTTAAGCGACGACGATACACCGGATTACAAAACTCAGGTGAATAATTATAGCGAAGACGAAGAGCGCGAAACGCCTTTTGCTTCGCCAATAAGTTTTCATCAGGATTTAATCAATCAGTTGAATACTTTTATTTTGAATGATGAAGAGCGCGAAATCGCGGAATTCCTTGTTGGAAGTATTGATGATATGGGTTACATCCGCAGGAGTGTTGCAGATATTGTAGACGACATGGCATTTACTCAGGGTATTTATACAGATGAGAAAATGGTCGAGAAAATGCTTCAGGTAATTCATGAACTGGAACCATCAGGAGTTGGAGCGCGTGATTTGCAGGAATGTTTATTATTGCAATTAAAACATAAAACACCAACGGAATATGTTGATTTAGCAATTGATATTATCGAAAATCAGTTTGATGCTTTTACCAAAAAACACTACGATAAATTATTGCAGAAATATGCCGTTTCAAACGAACAGCTTAAAAAAGCAATTCATGAAATCGAAAGATTAAATCCAAAACCGGGTGGATCTTTTACAGGAAACAATAAAGTAACGGAAAATGTGGTTCCTGATTTCGCAATCAGAATTATTGACGGCGAACTGGAATTGACTTTAAACGGAAGAAATGCGCCTTCACTGCACGTTTCTAAGGATTATCAGGAAATGATGCAGACGTATAAAGATTCACGTGATAAATCGTCAGCTCAAAAAGATGCCGTTCAGTTTATTAAGCAAAAGCTGGATTCGGCAAAATGGTTTATCGATGCGATCAGACAACGTCAGGAAACCCTTTTTGTAACCATGAATGCAATTATGCATTATCAGGAAGAATTCTTTTTAGACGGAGACGAAACCAAGCTAAAACCAATGATCTTAAAAGACATTGCAGATATGGTTGGCTTGGATATCTCAACAATTTCTCGTGTAGCCAACAGTAAATATGTTGAAACACCATACGGAACAAAACTGATCAAGGAATTTTTCTCTGAAGCAATGAAAAATGATCAGGGTGAAGATGTTTCGACTTTAGAAATCAAAAAGATTCTTAAAAACACCATTGAAGAAGAAGACAAAAAGAAACCTTTACCAGACGATCAATTGGCAGATATCTTAAAAGAAAAAGGATATCCAATTGCCAGAAGAACGATTGCAAAATATCGCGAACAACTTGATATTCCGGTCGCAAGAATGAGAAAAAAGATTTAAAATCTAAACATTTAAATTTATTTTTTTTAACCATTAAGAGATTAAGAAAAATTAAGTTTTGAGTTTATAACATAGCAAACCCGACAGGTTTTAAAACCTGTCGGGTTTATTTTTTTATATTATTTCGTCTTAAACCGGCCTAAAGTCCGGCCCTACAAATAGTTCGAGCCGAAGGCTCTTTTGTAGTTCCGAAGGAACCAATTATATTGTAGAGCTGGACTTCAGTCCAGTTTAAACAAAAAAACAACATTTTTATACAAACAGAAAAACCGACAAATTCAAAACCTGTCGGTTTTTGTTTATTGAAATCTACATATAATTAAACCGGATTAAAATCCGGCCCTACAATATAGATCGAGCCGAAGGCTCTTCTTAAAGTTCCGAAGGAACCAATTATATTGTAGAACTGGACTTCAGTCCAGTTTAAACAAAAAAACAACATTTTTACACAAACAAAAACCCGACAAATTCAAAATCTGTCGGGTTTCTATTATATCAAATATTCTAATTATTTATACTGCTCCGGCGTTATTGTAATTTCAAACAAATAATCTGCCTTTTTATCATCATAATTATAAATCAATGTAAAATTATTGTCTCGAAATATTTTAAGTCCGGGATTTGCTTTCACCGTACTTATTAGACTTTCCTGAATATTTAGTTTTATTGTATCGATTTCAGCGGTCTGTTTTTCTACATTTAACAAAGTCAAATTATACTGAACGACTTTGTCTTTTGGTAAAGTAACATTATCTAAACGAATTCCCGGCTGAATAGTTAAAGGGCAATTTGCATTGTATTTCTCCACTAATTCAACCATTTCTTTATCTGCAACAGGTTCTTTAAAAGAGTAGTATAAAATTAAAGCCAATGATAACGCTACAACGGCACTAATCACTAAAACAGTTAAATTCCTTTTCTTTGGGGGTTGCTCCATCTTATTGTTTGTTTTTTTTGAAAAAGTGCTTTATTTTTCCTGATTTTTTTTCATTGCATTATAATAAGCCGCACGGCTTAGTGGCTCATATTCTTCGGTTTCACCCAGCATTACCAGTTTATCATTATCGGTTTTACGAAAGCTGTAATTGGCAAGATTTCCTGTTCTGGTACAAACAGCATGAACTTTAGTCACATATTCCGCAGTTGCCATAAGGCCGGGCATTGGACCGAAAGGATTCCCTTTAAAATCCATATCAAGTCCTGCAACTATGACGCGAATTCCCTGATTTGCCAGATCATTACAAACTGTAATAATCTCATCATCAAAAAACTGCGCTTCATCAATCCCCACAACATCGCAACCTTGTGCTAAAATAGAAATATTAGCAGCGGCGGGAACCGGAGTTGAGCGAATTTCGTTAGAATCATGGGAAACTACCATTTCGTCATGATAGCGGGTATCAATAGCGGGTTTGAAAATTTCGACTTTTTGTTTGGCAAATTGAGCGCGTTTTAATCTGCGGATTAACTCCTCGGTTTTACCCGAAAACATTGATCCACAAATAACTTCAATCCAACCAAATTGTTCTTTGTGATTTACTGTATTTTCGAGAAACATTTTGTATTTTTCTACCTTTAAAAATGAATAGTTTTTATTACTTTGTACTGGTAATAAATCGACGTGGAAAATTGCCGTTTTTACACTTTTTCAAAAGTAGAAAATTTTTATCAAATCGAAGATTCGCGAACGCTTATTAACAGAAATAAAAAAATATCTTTCAGATTTCTTCTAAGAATAAAGATATTCAAATACAAAATATACTAAAATACCCTATTCACTATAATTTCAACAGTTATGAAAAAAAAATTGGAAGCCGATTTAATCAGCATTGCACATCGAATTTTAAAGCTTAAAAACAAATCCGATATCAATCAATTGTATCTTGAAACTCAGAAATTATATGAGAAATTAGCCGTTTTAAAATTTGTGGACGAACATTTCAACTCTGCAAAGCCAACAATTGGTCACAGTGAAATCTCTGCAGAAATTGAATCTATATTTGATAAAGAGGAAATAATTCCGTCAGAAATCGTTACAGAGACTCCTGTTGCAGTTGAAGAAACTCCAATTGAAGCAGTTCCTGAACCGGAAATTACCGAAGAAATTAAACCCGAAGAAGTTCAGGAAGAAATCGTTGCTGAAGTTCAGGAAGAAGTAATTCCGGAGCCGGAAATCGAAACTATCCCGGAACCTGTTGCTGAAATTACTGAAGATCCGGTTGTTGAAAAAATCGAAGAACCAATTTTTGAAACAAAAAAAGAAACCGAAACAGAAGAACTTTCGTTTAGGACTATAAGCGATTTAAAACCTATTCCGGACTTTAAACCTGCTTTTGAATTTGATATACCCGAAGAAAAAGAACCTGAGAAGGAACAACCAAAAGAGGAAACTTCATCTAAACCAAGTCCTGTTACAATTTCGTTTGAAGATTTTGGAATGAATTATGCAGATGCGCAGTTCGTAAAAGTAGACAGTTATGAAAACGTAACTCCTACCCCAACTCCGGTTATTAACGAATTTGAAAATAAACAAGAGATTGTTGAAACTAAGGTGATTGAAAAACCAACAGAATCTAAAACAGCAACTTTAAACGAAAAGCTGGCGAAAGGTTTTCATGTTGATTTGAATGACAGAATAGCTTTTACAAAAAACCTTTTCGGAAATAATTCTGAGGATTACAGCCGTGTTTTAAATCAGTTACTGACTTTTGACAATTACAGCGAAGCACAGGAATTTATAGAAAACATGGTAAAACCGGATTATAATAACTGGGAAGGAAAAGACGATTACGCCGAACGCTTCCTGGCAATTGTAGAAAAGAAATTCTCATAAAAAAATAAAACACAGCTTACACGAATTAACACGAATTTTTTTCTTTGTGAAATTTTCAAAAGCACTTTTAATCTGTGTTAATTAGTGAAATTCGTGTTATAAAATAAAAAATATGTCTAAATTATATATCGTTCCAACGCCTATTGGCAATCTTGAAGACATGACTTTTCGTGCGATCAGGATTCTGAAAGAAGTCGATTTGATCTTGGCCGAAGACACTAGAACGAGTGGTAAATTGCTAAAGCATTTTGAAATTGGCACGCACATGCACAGCCATCATATGCACAACGAGCACAAAACAACCGAGAATTTAATTGCGCGTTTAAAAGCCGGTGAAACCATCGCTTTAATTTCGGATGCAGGAACTCCCGCAATTTCAGATCCGGGTTTTTTATTGACACGCGCTTGTGTAGAAAATAAAATTGAAGTCGAATGTTTGCCAGGCGCAACAGCTTTTGTACCTGCTTTAGTGAATAGCGGATTACCCAATGACAAATTTGTTTTCGAAGGTTTTCTTCCTGATAAAAAAGGGCGTCAGACTCGGTTTTTGGCTTTAGCCGAAGAAACCAGAACAATGATTTTATACGTTTCGCCACATAAACTCGTTAAGACTTTAGCTGAATTTATTACCTATTTTGGAGAAGACAGGCAAGTTTGTGTTTCGAGAGAATTATCAAAACTACACGAAGAAAATGTTCGCGGAACGGCAAGAGAAGTTTTAACCCATTTTGAAAAAACAGCTCCACGTGGTGAAATTGTAGTAGTCGTTGCCGGAAAAACAATCATAAAAGAACCGAAGAAAAGTAAATTTTCAAAGGATCAGGAAGAAGAAGAAGAAGAAGAAGAAGATTAAAAAATATTTATGCCACAAATTACACCAATTATCACGAATTAATTAGTGCAAATTCGTGTAATTCGTGGCAAAAAAACTTAAATTATACTCATGAGCATACAAGCCTTTTTAGAAAAAGTAAAACAAACCCCAAACGAAATAACATTTCCTGAAACTATTGCAGTAATTGAGGAAAATTACAACTTTACCCCAACATCTTTTCAAAACGGAACACAGCACAATGCTGCCGGAGAAAACTCTGGTTCTTGTAAATTATTTTCTTTCGCAAAGTTGCAAAACTTAAGCAAAGAAGAAACCTTAACTTGTTTTGGCGCTTTTTATTATGACGAAGTTTTAAAAGATCCAAACGGAACGAATCACCAGAACATTAGAAATTTCATCAAATTAGGCTGGGACGGAATTAAGTTTGAAGGAAATGCCTTGGAGTTGAAATAAATGCTAATACCTTTTTAAAACTACAAAATGAAGGACACATTAAAAGAAATCCCAACTATAATATTTCTCCTCATAATTGGCATTCCTTTATTTGTATTATTTATTCCTTTAGTTATACTGTTTTTAATATTTGAATTTTTTCAGAAAAAGCGATTCAAAAAAAGGTATCATCATTATTTATTATCCCTTGAAGGAAAGAAATTCTTCTGCTATAACACCCGGAAAAACAGCCACCATTATATTGAAAAAAATATCATAGGTAATCTTGCACAAGATATTGAGTATGTTTTTCTGGAAGGTAAAAATTTAAAATCCGAATACACTCGGAAATATATCTCTCACATGTTAAACAATATTTCTGATCGAAAAGGATTTCCATACATAATTAAAATCAGCAACGGAAAAGCATCTGATAAATCCATTAATAGTGAATTTTACAACTTTAAAAACCAAAATAAAAATCCTGACGATTTAATTACTTTAATAAATAAAAGGTTTGATAAATTACATTAATCTCAGCAAAATCTAAAATCAATCCTGATAGCTATCGGGACTAAAATCTACAATAAAAAAATGCGTTGGACATTAAAAACAAAACCTTCTGAAGATAAAATCAAACATTTGGCGCAAGCCTTAAATGTAGAAGATTTTGTAGCAACACTTTTGATTCAGCGTGGCATTGAAACTTTTGAAGATGCCAAAAATTTCTTTCGTCCTAAGTTAGAGCATCTCCATGATCCGTTCCTGATGAAAGATATGGATAAAGCGGTTGCCAGAATAGAAATGGCAATTGAAAATCAGGAAAACATTATGGTTTTTGGTGATTATGATGTCGATGGAACAACGGCGGTTTCTCTGGTTTCTTCCTATTTAAAATCACATTATCCCAATATTGCCACTTATATCCCGGATCGTTATGCCGAAGGTTACGGAATTTCTTTTAAAGGAATTGACTTTGCAGACGATAACGGAATTTCATTAATTATTGCACTCGATTGCGGAATAAAATCAATTGATCATATCGCCTACGCGAAAGAAAAAAACATCGATTTTATTATTTGCGATCACCACAGACCCGGAGAATTTCTTCCGGATGCAGTTGCTGTTTTAGATCCAAAAAGAGAAGATTGCCATTATCCTTACGATGAATTATGCGGTTGTGGTGTTGGTTTTAAATTAATTCAGGCATTAGGAACAAACCGGGGAGAAACGATCGAAGATTTAATTCCATATCTGGATTTAGTTGCAACGGCAATCGCTGCCGATATTGTCCCCATTACAGGAGAAAATAGAGTTTTAGCTTATTTTGGGTTGCAAGTAATCAACTCAGATCCAAGACCCGGAATTAAGGCGTTAGTTCATCAGGTAAAAAAGAAAACATTGGATATTACTGATGTTGTTTTTATTATTTCGCCCAGAATAAATGCTGCGGGAAGAATAAAACATGGCAATCATGCGGTTGAATTATTGACCGAATTTAATTTTGAGCAAGCCCAGCAATTCGCTTCAGAAATTGAACAATACAACTCAGATCGAAAAGATTTAGACAAGCAAATCACTAAAGAAGCTTTTCAGCAAATTATACAAAATCAGGAACAGGAACGATTTTCGACAGTTGTTTTTCAGGAAGACTGGCATAAAGGCGTTATCGGGATTGTGGCTTCAAGATTAATTGAAACCTATTATCGACCTACTTTGGTTTTTACCAAAAGCGGTGATAAATATGCTGCATCTGCAAGATCTGTAAAGGGTTTTGATGTTTACAATGCCTTAGATGCGTGTTCTGAACATTTGGAACAATTTGGAGGACATATGTATGCCGCCGGAATGACCTTGAAAGCAGAGAATTATACAATTTTCAAAGAAGCTTTTGAAAAACAGGTTTCGGTTACTATTTTACCAGAAATGCGAACTCCGGAAATCGAAGTTGACGCCGAAATTGATTTCGTCGATATTACGCCAAAACTAATCAGGATTTTAAAACAATTTGAACCTTTTGGACCTTTAAATATGACGCCGGTTTTTATGACCAAAAATGCAAAAGATACTGGTTATGCAAAAACTTTAGGCGCAGAAGAGGAACATCTAAGACTTTTTATAAAACAAAATAACTCAGACGGAATTGCCGCAATAGGTTTTGGTCTGGGAAAAAAAATAGACATCGTAAAAAATCAACAATCTTTTCAGTTAGCGTATTCATTGGCTGAAAACGAGTGGAACGGGACTGTTTCAACTCAACTTATGCTTAAAGATATCAAAACAAATGACAACTAAAACAAACAAGCAAGATCCTTATCAGGCGTTGCGTTACAGAGAATTTAATGTGTTTTTATTATTGCGTTTCGCGATGGTTTTTGCCTGGTCCATGCAATTTATTGTGATAGAATGGGAAGTGTATAGTTTGACTAAAAACCCGCTATCTTTAGGATTAATTGGTTTGATGGAAGTAATTCCTGCCGTATCAATGGCATTATTTGCGGGACATATGGTGGATCAAAGAGAGAAAAAAGGATTATTGGTAAAGTGTATTCTGGGATTTTCTGTAATTAGTTTTGGGCTATTTTTACTAACCTGGCCAAAAGTAATTGGCAGCTGGTCGACGGATGCTATTTTATATTCTATTTACTTTTTAGTTTTTCTTGGCGGATTGGTTCGTGCTTTTCTTGGACCGACAATTTTTTCCCTATTATCCTTAATTGTCCCAAAAAAAGTATATCCAAATGCTGCGACATGGAGTAGTTCGGTTTGGCAAATTGGTTCGGTTTTAGGACCTGCGATTGCGGGATTTTCTATTAATTACATTGGTGTTCACTGGTCAATGTGTTCTGTTTTTGCCTGTTCACTTTTTGCATTAATCGCATTATCACAAATCAGCAAAAAACCAATACTGAATCCTAAAATTGGTGAACCTATTATGGAAAGCCTTAAAGAAGGATTAAAATTTGTCTTCAATAATAAAACCATTTTAGGAGTACTTTCCCTTGATATGGTTGCAGTTCTTTTTGGAGGAGCAGTTGCTTTGTTGCCTGTTTTTGCACAGGATATTTTGAAAGTTGGACCTGAAGGTTTTGGAGTTCTACGAGCCGCGCCGGCAGTTGGTGCTTTTATTACCATGATGATCTCAGCCTATGTGCCTCTATACAAAAAAGCGGGAATAAAACTTTTAGGTGCCATTTTTGTTTTCGGATTATCGATTATTTTATTTGGAGTTTCGACTATTTTCTGGATTTCGGTTGTGGCATTATTTTTAAGCGGACTTGCTGACGGAATTTCGGTTGTAATTCGCCAAACGATTTTACAACTTAAAACGCCGGATCATATGCGTGGTCGTGTTGCTGCTGTAAATTCGATGTTTGTAGGTTCATCTAACGAATTAGGTGCTTTTGAAAGCGGTTTAACCGCTAAATTGATGGGAACTGTAGTTTCGGTAGTTTTTGGCGGAAGCATGACTTTATTAACCGTTTTAGGCTTTGGGATAAAATCTCCTACATTTAGAAATTTAGATCTTCGAAAAGACATGGAAGATCATCAGAATATGGAGTAAATATTTTCTTCAACCATATAAGTGATATAAGAAATATAAGTTTTCTCGACAATGTTTTTCTTTCTAAATGAACTTATATAACTTATATGGTAAAATATTTCCCTAAACTTTATGAGGTTTTTATTTAGAATTAATATAAATAATATTTATATTTGTTGCAATAAAAGATTTTCTAATGAGAGAAATAGAACAATTATATCATAATAATTTTGGAATCGCTTTTTACTGGAAAAAGGAAAATGAAACCATAACCGATAAAATACAATTGGTTTTTAAAGAAACCGGTTTTTACTTTACAGTTTCAGAACTTAATCACTTTTGTGATTTAATCGAAGACAGCATGATTGAAAATGCTTGTTGCGAAGCTTGTGAATTAAAAAATTCCTGCCACAAATTTTTACTTAAAACCCCTTGCTCTGCCATAGATTTAGCGGTTTCAATAAAAGAATTAAAATCAATTAAGGATTTAGTAGAAGGTTCTTTGTTTAGAATTGAGCTGGATGAATATGTTTACGGAGTTGGCTTAAACTAAGAAGCATTCTAAATATTTTAACATCATCGTTTCATTATTGAAATATATTTTTATTTTCTTCAGAAAAAAGTATATTTACAGCAATGAAAAAAAACCGCATTCTTTTTGCTGTTGTTGTTCTGATCGCTTTTCTCTCAAGCTGTAAAAACGAATCGGACAATTACATTGACCCACGAGGAACAGATTATGCTGGTTCTCAAAGCTGTATTCAATGTCATCAGGCACAGTCTGAATCTGCTTTTCATAATTCACATTTCAAAGCTACAGCTCCCGCTACAAAAGAAAATATTTTAGGACATTTTACAAGTGGCCGTAATACTTTTGTTTATGATAAAGACACTAAACTTGTCATGGAAGAACGCAACGATAGTCTTTATCAGGTTCTTTATAAAAACGGGAAAGAAGTTGAAGCGCATCCGTTTGAAGTTATTTTTGGAACAAAACATGCCCAAACAAGTGCTTTCTGGCAAAATCATTACACATTCGAACTACCAATTTCCTACTACAAATCTTTAAACAGTTGGGCAACAAGTCCGGGATATTCAGCCTCTAAAGTCAACTTTGAGCGTAAAATAGACAAGGAATGTTATGGTTGTCATAGCTCTAATATTGCCAGCAGATACATCACAACAAGTTCAGACAGCATTAATTTTCTAAATCAGGAAGTGGAGGATTTCATGAATCCTAAAACTTTAATTTACGGAATCGACTGTGAACGCTGTCACGGACCTGCGAAACAGCACGTTCAAAAACATTTAAAATTTCCCGATTTAAAGATAGCACAAAACATTACTTCGTTTAAAAAACTAACAAGACAGCAAAAAATTGACGCTTGTGCCCTATGCCATTCCGGAAATGACAAGCTAAAAGTAAAATCCCGTTTTGAATATAAACCGGGAGATAATCTTTTAGAATATTTCAGGGGTGTTCCGGGATCAAATGACAGTATTCATTATGATGTTCACGGCAATCAATTAGGTTTACTTGCTCAAAGCAAATGTTTTAAAAAAAGCGCTACTATGGATTGCATGACGTGTCATAATCCACATGAGAACGCTTCGCAAAATCTGGCTTCTTATTCTAAAATTTGTATGAGTTGTCATAAAGGATTACAGCACAATGCCACAACATTAAAAACAATGCCAGCAAATTTACTGGCACAAAACTGTGTGGAATGTCATATGCCAAAACAAGATTCTAAAGCAATCCGTTTCCAGCAAACTAATAGTAAAACAATGTCAAGTTATTCATTGAGAACGCATAAAATGGCAATTTATCCCAACAACAAAAAGTAATAATTATTCGAATTTCTGAAGTTCAAATGTTTCACCATCAAAAACTCCATAGGTAAAATAGCCAATCCAATCGCCTAGATTTACGTATTTAGCATCTTCGCCAACCGGAATTATCATGGGTAAATGGCGGTGACCAAAAATAAAGTAATTATAATGTTGCGTTTCGAGTTTGCGTTTGGCATACAAAACGAGCCACTCATTTTCTTCCCCTAAAAATTTCACATCTTCAGCGCCGGAAATTAGTTTATTTTTAACCGATAAATATTGTGCTAAACTTACTCCAACATCCGGATGTAACCAACGAAAAAGCCATTTTGAAAACGGATTTGTAAATACCTTTTTCATTCGCTTATATCCTTTATCTCCGGGACCTTTTCCGTCGCCGTGACCTATTAAGAATGTTTTTCCGTTAAAAGTAAATTCTTTATTATCATGATAAACCGGAATATTCAATTCGGTTTGAAAGTAATCGTTCATCCATAAATCGTGATTCCCCACGAAAAAATAAATCGGAATGCCACTATCCCTAATTTCGGCTAATTTGCCTAAAACGCGAACAAAACCCTTTGGAACAACGGTTTTATATTCGAACCAAAAATCAAATAAATCACCTAATAAAAAAATAGCTTCGGCATCTTGTTTTACAACATCTAACCAGGCGACAAATTTTTGTTCGCGCGGTAAACTCAACTCGGGAGTTGGAGCACCAAAATGCTGATCAGAAGCGAAATATACTTTTTTCATTTATATGTGATTTGTGAAATGTAAGACGTGAAATGTGGTTATGATGTGTGAGTTGTCGATTAAGAAATTAAACTGCAATTTCAGAAACTTTCGACTTTTCACATTTTACATATAACTTTTTTTACAAATTATCAGATGCGTACCATTCTGCAAACGAAGATTCTGTTTCCTGAAGTTTAAGTGAAAACAACGAAATATCTTTTGGCAAACGTGCGATGATTCTATCGGCAAAATCAACAACCATATTTTCGCTTGTTGGCTGATAATCTACTAAAATAACGTGATGTCCACGATTTTGTAATTCATTTGCCAATTCTAAATGTGGTGTTGTTTCATTAAAAACCGTTGCATGATCAAACTGATCAACAATTTCTTCTTTTACAATTTTCTTTAGATCCGAAAAATCAATTACCATCCCGAATTTCACATTCGACCGATCCGTGATTGGTGAACCAATAACCGTAACCGATAATTTATAACTGTGCCCGTGAACGTTTTTACATTTTCCGTCGTAACCGTACAAAGCGTGTCCGGTTTCGAAACTAAATTGTTTTGTAATTCTGATATTACTCATCGATTTTAATTTTAGGTTGCAAATTTACAAATTAATAACCGTTTAAATAATAAATTCCAGATAAAGAAGAATCCCAAATTCCAATAATAACTGAATGTCATTGGAATTTGTAATTGGATTTTGCTTTTTACTATTTTTTAAATTGTGTCAAAGCATTTCTGCTAAAATCAGACAAGACTAATTTTCCTGTAATTGAGGCACGTTCTATCAGTAATGATTCCCAATGTTCCGTTCCTTCCCAGATAATTTTCTTCATTTCCTGTAAAGCTTCGGGATTGTACGAACTTAATTTTTGAGCGAAAGTTGCAACTGCATTGTCCAGATTTTCTGCGTTATGTATTTCCGAAAATAATTTGTTCTGCAAAGCCCATTCTGCTGATTTCCATTCGTGTGCAGCCAATGTCATTTCGGCCATTGCAGCTTTTCCTATTTTACGTGAAACCGCTGGTTCAATTACAAACGGACCAATTCCGATTGCTAATTCAGATAATTTAATGGCACTTTCCGGTGTAGCCAAAACATAATCACAAGCCGAAATAATCCCAACTCCTCCTCCAACAGCTTTTCCCTGAACGCGTCCGATAATTAGTTTCGAACAATTACGCATTGCGTTTAATAAATGTGCAAAACCAGAAAAAAACTCTGTTCCCTGAACTTCATTTTCTACCTGCAGCAATTCATCAAACGAAGCGCCTGAACAAAAAACTTTTGCTCCTTCGCTTTGCAAAACAATAACCGAAACAGTTTCATTGAGACTTAAAGAATTGATTTCGGCTGTCAAACGATTCAATAATTCCCTTGGAAAAGAATTACTCGCCGGATGACCAAATTGCACTGTTGCAACAGTATTATTAAACGTAGTTTGTAAAGAACCGTTTTGATTTTCTGAACTCATAAAAATAGATTTGATTGTAAAGTTACAATTTTGACAACTATTTTTAATCGAAGCGTATTTGAAATTTGTTTTTTGAAAAATAATTGACTTTATTTGCTAACGCTTTGGGGGATTAGCTCATTTGGCTAGAGCGCTTGCCTGGCAGGCAAGAGGTGATCGGTTCGAATCCGATATTCTCCACAAAAAAACCGTATTACTTAATTGGAATACGGTTTTTTTTATTTTAACCCACTAATAATATATTTGTAAAACAATTTATTTAATAGATGGAAGAAAAAACAAGTAGAAGCTTTCTACACATAATACAATCAACACTTGTTTCATTAGCAATGATAATAATTGTTGGTGTTTTTATTACATATCAAAATAATCATACTATACAAATTAGAAACTTTTTTACTGGACCACTTATTACTTTTTTATTTTTTTTCGCGATAATAAGTATCCTTTTCTCAGGGATTTTTTATTACCTCAATACAAAGATGTCTATGATATTTTATTTAATCCTCTTCTTTTTTGGCTTGTGGGTAGCGCTTTTTATTTTATCAAATTCCGTTGCAAAAAAATCTACAAATGAAATAACTGATATAATGGATGGTCTTTCAGAATACATTACTATAACTTTAATCAAATTGATTTTTATACTACTAATTTCAAATTTTACAATAGTCCTGAAAAATTGGTATCTTATTAAGAAAAATGATGCTTTACACAATTAATAATTTACCTTTCACCAGCATCATTATCAGGATTCGGTTCATCTTCATCCTGTTTCTTAAAATCATTATTTAATAAATCTGTGAGCTTCTTTTTTTCTTTCAGATTCTTTTTGGCTGTAAATAATACTAAAACAATTACAACCGCAACTACAATTCCTATTATTATCCAATTGATTTCCATAAGTTCAATTTTTTCTTAAAGTTAACAATTTAAAGTTTCAGATCATTATCATAACGTTAAGTATTGAAAATAAGCTCAATATAATTATAACTTTTTTAAAGATATTTCTTTTACTGAGGTTTTATATTTTTGTACTAATTGTTTTAAATTTTAAACAAACTATGAAAGAGGAAATAGCACTTCAAATTCAAAAATTAGGCGGAAACATCGACAAGCTAAAAGGAAAATCACTACAAGAAGATTTGCAGTCAATTGAATTTAAACATCCTTTATATCCCAATGATTTCGGAGATGAATTGTTTGGTGTTGATGAATTTTATAGTAACAATCTGCAGTTATACTCTACTGACAAAGAAACTTTTTATAATACCTTACTGGATCATTTTTTTTCTGATCATGAAATTCCATACGGACAATCATTTTATAGAAAGTTCCTGTTTACGCCATTTAAAAAAGATTCTGCTGATTTTGACGAATTAGATGGGCTTGTAGAGGAACATGAAATCAGGGAAACTGTAATTGCGGGAGATTTAGAGTTTATATGCATTTGCTATTCTTACGGATTTCCGGATCAATATTTTGTCTGTTTGACGGATCCTATTCCTGAAAACCCAACCGTTTATGGAACAGATCATGAAGTTTTTTTTCAGGAAATAAATAATGAAGGAACTTTAGAAGAATTCTTTAAACGCTTTTTAACCAAAGATGAGTTTTTAAAGATTGTAGAACATTATATTGAGAATGTAAAAACCGACAAATAGTTTAAAATAAATGACATTACTTTCTCAAAATAAAACAATCCAATTTTTAAAGAAAAACCTCTTACTTGGATTACTAATTTTCATCTCAACTTTGTTAGAAATTTACTGGTCTGTTGGAAAATTTTCTACCAGAATATCAAGCGGATGCTTAGATTGTTCCTTTTTTCAGGATGCGTTTTTTATGTCATTGATAACAGGCATTTTCCTAACGCTCGTTTTTCTGATGGTTTCGTTGATTAAAAACATCACTTTAAAAAGTATAATTAAAGTAATATTCTTAATTTTAGTTTGGTATTTCTGGAATTATACTGTTTTTGTAGATCGTGAATCGTCATGGAGCACTTATACATTTAAGGAAGAACTTTATTATACACTTTCGATTTCCGTTTTCCCAATTTCGGTTTTATCAATTATTACGGTACTAGTTTCAAATTTTATCACAAAAAGTAATAAACACAAATAAAAAATCCAGTTTCAAAAACAATTGAGTTAAACTAAAAACGAAACAATATGACACTATTACTTCGCTGGTTGCTAATTCCTATAATCGGGCTGATTGCATTATTATTCTGGAAAGGAAGTCCCATACTTATAAAATCAGCGTTATTGATTGTTCCGCTTGCACTTATTATTGCGTGGTTTGGACACGAAGGCGCATTTAGCGGAAGCGGCGGATTAGAAAAACTCTATGGTTTATTAGTGGTAATAGCATTTTTATTGTGTTATGAAATCGGATTGTTAATTCATCGATTTTCGCTCGTTAAAAAAAATATTCCCACAATCGAAGATGATATTTTACTTATTATTGGATTGATTTTATTAATTGTATCTATTGTATTTTTCCTAATTGTAGTTTCAAAATAGAAAAATAATATCAGATATAAACATTACGAATTATTATCTGAAAAATCAGGAGCAGAAATTCTACTTTTCAAAAGACCAATTTGTCCCGCTGTTCACTATATCTTTTTCCTGTTGAAAAAACAGTAAAAAGGATATCGCTTCCATCGGGGCTAGATTAGCGGTTTTGGTTTTATAAGAACTCTTGTAGGTTTTGATTACGGAAAGCAATTCAGAAACAATTATTTTATATAAGAAAATTTGTATTTTTATTATCATGGAATTTTAGTCCATAAAATAAAAACCATATTAAATTGTATAAAACCCAAACCATCTTGTTTATTACCAAAACCCATTTTGTAAAAGAATTTTAAATATCTTTGAATTATGAGCACAGCAACAAAACCCAAACATATTGGCCGAAATATCAGCCGTATCAGAGAGCTAAGAGGCATGAAACAAGAAGCACTTGCTATGGCAATGGGCTTAAGCCAACAAGCGATTTCTAATATTGAAGGAAATGAAAATATTGACGACGAAAAACTATTAGAAATCGCAAATGCACTTGGCGTAAGTACAGAAGCTATCAAAAGTTTTTCAGAAGAAAATATGATCAATTATTTTAATACTTTCCACGATAGTCAAGGCAACTTTGGAAATTTTGGAAATAACACTTGCAACTTTAATCCTCTTGACAAAGTGGTTGAACTTTACGAACGTTTAGTTCAGGTTGAAAAAGAAAAATTTGAATATGTAGAGAAGTTATTGAAGGAAAAATAGATTCAAATTATATTTTAGATCAAAGAGCCAGTCTAATAGACTGGCTTTTTATTTATATTATAATGAACAGATGTCAAATATTCTAAAACATTCAATTTTAACTCCTCTACTGTCATTTATCTATCCAAAATCCTTCCATATTCTTAGGATTTCTTCTTAAAGTTTGCTTATTTTTTTTGATCTGGATCTTGTTCTAAGATTTCTGCAATTGAAATTAATCTAATTAATTCATATGACATGGTGTAACGGTTCACGAGTGGGACACTCGTGCTCAATGTCATTAAGTTAAGCTTTGTTTGATAATTATGAGTAATGCAACCAAGAGTTGAAATGTGCCGTTAGGCACTAAATATTGGTAGTTAATATAGATTAGAAGTACGTTGGCGTGCCGTAGGTACGCAACAAATGATAACTATTGCGTACCTACGGCACGCTATATTTATTTCCATTTCATATTAACTACCAATATTTAGTGCCTAACGGCACAAATAGTAAGTTTTCAAATCGTGATTGTCAATTTTCCTTTTATTCGAAATGAAATATTAGCCATTAATAGCAATAAGAAAAAGAGAAAACTTAGAATCTTAGTTTCTCAGAACCTAAGTATCTTAAAAAACCCTACTTCAATAAATACCCAAACCGAATCGATCCATAAAAATATCCTGAATTGGTATTCGTTTCAGGATCTTTTAATTCCCTGCCTCGATAAATAAACGAATACGACATATTGAAGTTATTATGGCGGTATTTTAAACCAAACTCTGCATTAAAACGAAGTGGTTCCAGATCAAAAGTTACGGGACTTGTATTACTAAACATACTTCCTTGGATTGTGGCATCATAAAACTGATAGTTGACACTTGGCATTGCATAGAAATAAAATTCTCTGATATTATATTGCGGTTGAAAACTTATCGAAGCGTCGTGCAAATTAGAATCATAAATAGGCAATAATTTCTTAAAACCAATTCGGGTTAAGAAACCTGTTGAAACGCCATCGAAGATAGTTCCCAAATTAGCTTCGGACTGAAAATGAAGATCGATAAAATCATTGTGTTTTGTTGGAAACATTTTCTTCGAATACATCACATGTGCCTGAACGGCAAAAGCATTATGCAACTGATTTTCCCAACCAAAAACTTCTTTGTAACCAATAATATGATGAAAACTTTCCTGAGTTTCTCTTCCTAAAGCATTTGGACCCATGAAGCCCAACTGGAAATCTGTCTTTAAAACCGATTCGCTTTGGTAGAAAAAGCTTCTTCCCGCTTCGGCAAAAAGATATCCCGTAAAAGGACGATCGTTGATATCTACGGCAGTTTCATTAATAAATCTCGGATTATAGATATATTGCCCAACTCGGAATTCGGTAATTTTCTTGTTGATTTTTTCGTTGTTGTTTTTTGATAAAAAACGATAAAAAAGCTCTAAACCATTTGTATAATACATATCATTTTTTGATGATGTGTATAAATCATTGTCGGTAATAAAACCAATTTCGGTTGTTTTTCCCTGACCAAAAGCCAAAGCAGATGCCAACACGAAGAGCGCAATAAAAGATTTTTTATTTCGCATTATAGTTTATTTTTCCAACAGCCCGCATTTCACGAACAATTCTTTGTTTGCGTCTGTTGATATAACTTGAAGAACCTGTTGCTTTAAATTTTCTTGGGTTGGGCAAAATTGCCGCAATTCCCGCAGCCTGCATTGGCGTTAAACTTGATGCATCACGACGGTACCAATGTTCTGTTGCGGCATAAGCGCCGTAAACTCCATCACCCATTTCGATACTATTAAGGTAAACCTCCATGATACGTTCTTTACCCCAAATTACTTCAATCAAAACCGTAAAATAAGCTTCCAGACCTTTACGGAAATAACTTTTTCCCTGCCATAAAAATACGTTTTTGGCCGTTTGTTGTGAGATTGTGCTTCCGCCACGAATTCGGCGTCCGCGTTCGTTACTTTTATATGCTTTTTGAAGTGCTTTAAAATCAAAACCGTTGTGCGTTAAAAAAGTTCCGTCTTCACTGGCAATTACCGCTTTTTGTAAATTCATCGAAATTTTCTCAATGGGTTCCCAATCGTGATCGAAATAAACTTCTTTTCCTCCAAATTTATTTTCAATGGCACGAATCACCATCAACGGTGTAAAAGGAACCGGTATATATTTAAAAATGATTACGGATGCAATCGAGATTCCGAAAAACCATAAAAATAGCTTTATAAAAAACCATTTTACTTTTTCACCAAAAGAGCGTTTACCTTTTTTTGGTGCCGTTTTTGGTTTCGGTTTGTTTGCGGTTGTTGTTTTTGGTATTGGTTTTTTGGTTACTGCCATTATATTAAATCTGCTAATTCTGTTCCTATTAAACTGCCAATTGCTACTCCCATTCCACCTAAACGCACTCCACAAAACACGTTTTCAGACAGTTGAGCAACAACCGGATTTTTACTGTTTCCTATTCCCATAATGCCGCTCCAACGATGGGCAATCTGGAAATCCTGATTTGGTAAAATTACATTTTTAAGTAAATCCTCCAATTTATTTTGCACAATTTTCGTCTGACCAAATTCTGTTGTTGTTTCAGTTTCAAAATCCAGGTTTCTTCCTCCGCCGAGTAAAATTCTGTTGTCTATATTTCTGAAATAATAATAACCGCGATCGAGATGAAAAGTACCCCGAATATCTAAATTCTTTATAGGTTCTGTAATTAAAACCTGCGCCCTTGCGGGTTTTACAGCTCCGTTTGTGATTGTATTTGCAAAACCATTTGTTGCAAAAAGTATTTTTTGAGATTTAAAACTAAAATCATTCAATACAATTTCGACGTGACTTCCTAAATCGGCATATGAAGTTACGGTTTGCTGATTTAAGATTAATATCTTTTCAGAAACCGCTTGTCTTAACAATTCCTGCATCATATTTCCGGTATCAATTTGGGCTTCAAAAGGATTGAATATTAAATATTCCTGAATATTTCCAAACCCAAAACGATCTGTTTCTTTGGTAAAAACATCGGCTTTAAAAAGTGGTTTTAAAATTTCATTGATAAAAGACAATTTCGAAATACATTCGCTAAATCCACTTTCATCATCTTTCAAAAATAATTCATATCCTCCGTAAGGTTTAAAATCAATTGCAGCATCTCCCAATCTTTTTCGGAGTAATTGCAGCCCTTTCCAGCGTTTTTCGATCAAATTAATTACATCTTCTTCTGAATGTGTTTTTAAATCTTCCATAATTTCAGAAAGACTTCCAAAACAGGCAAAACCCGCATTTTTGGTACTCGCGCCTTGCGGCAACATTCCTTTTTCAAGTACCAGAATTTTAGCCGCCGGGAATCTTTCGCGTAAGCGTAACGCTGCATGTAATCCTACAATGCCACTGCCTACAATTGTATAATCAACATTTGTAAACCAATTTTTAAGTTCCCAATAACTTAATTCCATTTTATCTTAAATAAATTCCAATCTTTTAAATTCCAAATTCCAATTTAGGAAATAAATTTAAAACTTTATTTTCAATCGCCACGTATTCACGAATTTTCATTTTCAAGGATTATCAAAAAAAATCAGGAATCCATCGAGGAAAACTTTGGGATTTTTAAAATTTTTTAGGATTTGACTACCTGAATTTATCATCGTACTGATTGGAATTTGGAATTTATTTATTGGAATTTATTTTAAAAAATTGGAATTTAAATGAACTTATATTTCTTATATGGTTTAATAATTTTTAACATTTACTTGCTAAATTATATTCGTATTTTTAGCGTCACGAATATTAGAATTTTATTATGAAAAAAGTATTATTTACAACCTTAATAATGATGAGTTTAAACGCTATCGGTCAGAATGTAATGTCTCCGGAATTGTTATGGAAATTAGGACGAGTGAGCGCACTTGGACTTTCAAAAGATGCAAAAAATGTTGTTTTTAAGGTTTCAACTCCTTCGATTGAAGAAAACAAATCGTCTTCTAAATTTTACATTGTGCCTGTAACCGGCGGAAATGCAACTGAAATTAAAGACACAAAGGAAGTTTTGGCAGACAAAAATGTTTCGCCTGACGGAAAATTTTTAGTGTATAATGAAGAGGTGAAAATTGACAAAGTTTTAGGTAAAGATTTCTATCCAAAAATGGACAAATCTGATGCTCAAATTTATGACGGATTGGATTATCGTCATTGGGACACGTGGAACGAAGGTAAATTCAACCACGTTTTTTATAAAGAAAATAAAGAAGGAGCTGCCGGAATTGACATTTTAAAAGGTGAAAATTTTGATTCTCCGCAAAAACCTTTTGGCGGTGACGAAGATTATATCTGGTCGCCAGACGGAAAAAGTATTTTGTATGTGTGCAAGAAAAAAGCAGGAACTCAATATGCAATTTCTACTAATACGAACATTTATGAGTACAATTTAGAGACTCAAAAAACCATCAACAGAACCGAAGATAATTTAGGTTATGATATGGCACCTCAATTTTCTCCAACAGGAAATTTGACTTGGCTGCAAATGAAACGTGATGGTTATGAAGCTGATAAAAATGACATTATTGTTGAATTTAAAGGAATCAAAACTAACTTAACTGCTAATTGGGACGGAACTGTAGATAATTTTATCTGGAGTAAAGATGGTAAAAATGTATATTTTGTTGCACCGGTTGATGGTACAAAACAAATTTTTACTGTAAACTTTCCGGGATTGACAAGAATCGCAATTCAGGTTCGTCAATTAACAAATGGAGATTTTGACGTAAATGATCTTGTTGGTTTTGCCGGCGATGATATTATTGTTACAAGAAACGATATGAATCACGCTCCCGAAATTTTTTCTTTTAACCTGAAGAAAAATACATGGAAACAATTATCAAATGTAAATACTGAAACTTACAAAACGTTAGCAGTTAGCAAAACCGAGAAACGTTATGTTACTACTACAGATGGCAAAAAAATGTTGGTTTGGGTAATTTTACCTCCAAATTTTGATGCTTCAAAGAAATATCCAACTTTATTATTTTGTCAGGGAGGACCGCAAAGTCCGTTAACACAATCGTATTCTTTCCGTTGGAATTTTCAATTGATGGCTGCTAAAGGTTATGTTGTTGTTGCGCCAAACCGTCGTGGAATGCCAGGACATGGTGTTGAATGGAACGAGCAAATTAGTAAAGACTGGGGCGGACAAGTTATGGACGATTACTTATCTGCGATTGATGATGTATCTAAAGAAAACTATGTTGACAAATCTCGTTTAGGCTGCGTTGGTGCAAGCTACGGAGGATATTCTGTGTTTTATTTAGCGGGAATTCATAAAAACCGTTTTAAGACTTTTATCGCTCACGATGGAGTTTTTAATACCGTTAGTATGTTAGGAACTACCGAAGAAGTTTTCTTTAACAACTGGGATTTTGGTGGTGCTTACTGGGAAAAAGACAATGCCGTGGCTCAAAAAACATACAATGCTTTTAATCCTGCAACACTGGTTCAAAACTGGAACAAACCTATTTTGATTTTCCAGGGCGGAAAAGATTTCCGTGTACCAATTGGGCAAGGACAAGAAGCTTTTCAGGCTGCGCAATTAAGAGGAATCAAAAGTAGATTTGTGTATTTCCCTGATGAAAATCACTGGGTTTTACATCCGCAAAATGCTCAGGTTTGGCAAGGCGAATTTTTTAAATGGTTAGACGAAACGCTTTAATCAAATTATGACCTATAAAAATAGCCGTAGATTTATATAATCTACGGCTATTTTATTTCCAGGCATTTCAATTATATAAATATTTGGTTTGTTTTTACTTTTCTGAAATGAATTTTTTAAATAAATTGCAGAGAATTCCAATATCAAAAACTTCGTCAACCCCAGATAAATATTATGGAGAGCAAAAAAAGTTACACAGCACTCAAGGTTTTATTCAGTTATGTGGCTTTACTGGCTCTGGTTGTTACTGTAGGTTGGTTTTTATATTCTGAAAATGTAGTTTACAAGAAACTTGAAGATAAAATTGCTTTTGAGAAAACAAAAATTCTTAGGGTTAGTAAATTGTTTTCGAATGTGTACAAAACCGAAAGTCTGGCGAGAAAAACAATCCAGAATAACTCTGAACAGGATTTTAAAAGTTATCTGATTGAAACCGATTCCCTAAAATCAAGAATTGATACTTTAAAACAAATTGTTACTACGCAATATCAAAAAACGTTACTGGACAGCGTTACGTATTTATTGTCTGAAAAAACAAAAAATATCAGGCAGTTAAAAACTATAAAAAACAAAGCCGAAGATGAAGTTTCGGTCAATACTGCAATTGATGAAATTACTAAAATGGAGTTTAAACTACGAAAATTAGAACTTCAGGATTTCAATAAAAACCCGAACCAATTGGGAAGTTATCAGCGAAATGTACTTCAAAAATATGTTGACTATCTCAACCAGAATATTCCGGACGACAGCACGAATACTTTGAGTAAACAAGCATCAGATTCTATATTAGCGAATTCAAAAAAACTTTTAAGCAATGTAAAAATCAAGGCTGAGAAGAAAAAAGAATCACTAAATTTTGAAGAGAATAAGTTGCTGAAGAATGAAATTGCAATTTCGGACCAACTCCGAAAAGTTCTTCGAATTATTGAGCGTGAAATTATTATCAACTCTATAAAAAACAATTCATTAAAAGAGAAATCGCTCAAAAAAGTCAACGAAATCGTAACGGCTTCGGCAATTATTGGTTTGATCCTGACGTTGTTTTTCTCGATTTTAATTGTGAGCGATTACTCAAAATCGCAGGTTTATAAAAAGCAGCTCGAAATTGCCAATTTCAAAACAAAGAATTTACTAAAAAGCCGTGAACAATTAATTTCAACGGTAAGTCATGATTTAAAAACGCCTTTGAGTACAATTGTGGGATATTCTGAGCTTTTAGGAAACTCTGATGTAAATACAAAACAATCATATTTTATTAAAAATATCAAAAATTCATCTGAATATATCACACAGCTGGTTCAGGATTTATTGGATTTTTCTAAAATTGAAGCAGGTAAAATCAGTATTGAGAAAGTACCCTTTTTACTACCCGAAGTTATTGATGCAGTTGCAAAAAGTATTCAAACCGTTTACAAGCAAAAAAATATCGATTTGATTATTAATATAGACGAAAAACTAAATACCAGAATTGTTGGAGATCCTTTCCGTCTCAAACAAATCTTGAGTAATATTATAGGGAATGCCTATAAATTTACGGAAGAAGGCTTTATAAAAATTAGTGCTTATACGGATCAAGAGGATCGATATATTATCACAATTCAGGATTCAGGAATTGGAATTGAGAAAGGAAACCTGAAATTAGTCTTTGAAGAATTTGCTCAGGCCAATGAAAATATTGAAAAAAAATACGGCGGAACTGGTTTAGGATTGTCTATTTGCCAAAAAATAATATCGATTTTAGGCGGAGATTTAAAACTTGAAAGCACTTTTGGGAAAGGAAGTACATTTGAAATTCAGCTTCCTTTGCAATTTGACAATAGTCCTGTTATTTTACCGGAAGTTAAAAAACCCGTGGTTCGCAATACTAAAAGACAAACTTTTATTGTGCTGGACGATGATATTAATCTTTTAAATTTAACGAGTGGTGTTTTGAAACAGGAACAGCATCAGGTTTTATCTTTTAACAGCGCTGTAAAAGCTTTAGAAGCGATTCAGAATACAAATTTTGATTTTGTAATAACGGATATCCAAATGCCGGAAATGGATGGTTTTGATTTTCTTAAAAAATTAAAAAGTTCAGGATATGCCACTTATAATAATCAACCTGTAATTGCCTTAACAGGAAGAACTGATCTTGACGCTGATGTATATAATGAAGCCGGTTTTACAACTGTGATTCAAAAACCTTATTCGCCTAAAATATTACTGGAAACGATTCATCTAATTTTAGAAAATGATACATTACCTAATGTTGATATTAATGAAAATGAACAAAAAGCGAGTTCCAAATTATACTCTCTTGAAACTTTAAAAGAGTTTTTAGGAAATGACGATGAGGCTTTAAAAGAAGTTTTAAAATCATTTATAGAAAGTAGTTCTGAAAACCTGAGTTTATTAGAAAATGCCATGATTGAAAAACATATTGTCGAAATTAATTCAATTGCACATCGAATTGCACCTATGTTTAAACAAATTCAGGCGCGTGAAATTGGTGAAATATTAAAAGTTTTAGAAAACAAGAATCTGGAAACTTCAGACTTAAATGATATTTTTAAAGTATTGCAATCAAAAACAGATGTGCTTTTTGCCGCTTTAAAAAAGGAAATAGTTTAGTCTATATTGTATTGTTTCAACTTATTGTAAAGTGTTTTTCTGGTGATTTTAAGCAATTTTGCTGCTTCAGATTTATTATTCTGTGCTTTTGATAAGGCATGAATAATGGCTTCTTTTTCATTTTCAGACAAGGAAAAATTTCCATTGTTGGTTTGTTGCTTTTGGATCTGAAAAAATTCTGCAGGTAAAACATCGCTTTCAATAAAATCTCCCTGCGATAAAAGTGTTGCACGTTTTACGCAGTTTTGTAATTCACGCAAATTTCCGGGCCAGTTATAGTTTTGGAAAATGGCAACAACTTCGGGTGAAAATCCAATAATATCCTTATGCAGTTGTTGATTGGCTTTTTCCAGAAAATAATCGGCAAAAACCATTAAATCTTCGTCCCTGTCTTTTAAAGATGGGGATTGAATTGAGAATTCATTGATTCTATGGTATAAATCTTCTCTAAAATCACCGTTTTTTACTGCTTCACGTAAGTCTTCGTTTGTAGCTGTAATGATTCTGATATCGACATTTATTTCTTTGTTGCTTCCAACAGGTTTTATTTTTCGTTCCTGAAGCGCTCTTAAGAGTTGTATTTGATTTTCGTAAGACAGATTCCCTATTTCATCTAAAAATAAAGTTCCGCCGTTAGCCGCTTCAAAATAACCCATTTTGTCATTAATTGCCCCTGTGAAAGATCCTTTTAAATGTCCGAAGAATTCACTTGCTGCCAATTCTTTTGGAATAGCGCCACAATCGACCGCAATAAAATTGTTGTTTTTTCTTAAACTTTGCTGATGGATGCTTTTTGCAATAATTTCTTTTCCGGTTCCGCTTTCCCCAATTATCAAAACCGACATATCTGTTGGACTTACCAAATGAATGTGATCTAATAATTTTTTTGAAGCAACAGAAATTCCTTTTACAAATTCATTTTCAGTATTTGGAGTTGGCTTTCTGACCGCTTTTTTTTCCTTTACCGGAATTTCTTCTTCTGCTTCCGAAGTTTTTAAAGCATTTGTAATTACCAATAAAACCTCATCAGGATTGAAAGGTTTCGAGATGTAATCTGCGGCACCATTTTTAATTGCTTTTACGGCAGTATTTACATCTGAGTATCCTGTCATAAGTATTACAGGAATTTCAGGATAAGAACCTTTAAATTCAGACATTAATACAATACCATCAGAATCAGGCAAACGAAGATCTGTCAAAATCAAATCGAAAGATTCATTTTTGATTGCTATTCTTGCTTCGGCAGCAGAAAAAGCAATGGTTACTTCGTATGCTTTTTTTACTAGAAATTTCTCTAATAATTTGCAAAACGAGATGTCATCTTCTATCAGTAATATCTTTGGCATTTGTTTTTAGGGTCTTTTTTGCTAAAATAATACTAATAAAATTGTCTTTTCATAAAATTATGCAAAAAAAAAGAGATTGCGGTACGCAATCTCTTTTTTCACCAAAAACATAAATCTAAATTCACCTAATTTATATCTTCAACCAGTTGCCATTGACATCTGAAAAAACAGTAGCCTTTTGGTCACCAACCGATATTTCGAGTTTATACTCTTTTTTTTCATTCACAAATGCTTTAACTAGTTTTGCACCAGGATAAGCAGTTTGTAAAGCGGTTTTTATTGCAGGCGGCACAGCCTCCGCGCTAACTTCTGTATACTCTGACTGAAGAGACACAGCAACTTTAGTTTGCTCCTGAGTTATAGCTGTACTTGCATAAATTGATAAACTTCCTAAAATAACTGCTACTGATAAGATCAACTTTTTCATAATACTTTTTTTTAATATTTTGGTGCGATGACTCCTTTGTCATCTGTAAAAACAAAATGTTTATCCTGACCTTCGCCAGAATTAAGTTCTAATTTATATTGCTTTTTTGGGTTTACATAAGCCTTTACAAGCTTAGAACCCGGAAAAGATTTCTCTAAAGTAGCTTTTACTTCTAAAGGAAGAGCATCCAATTTAATCTCTTTATAGCTGTCTTGAAATTTTACAATGTTCAAGACAGCTTTTTTAGATATTGCTGCTTCCGCATTCATAAATAATCCTCCTAAAATAATTACAGCTGACAGAATTAATTTTTTCATAATGTTTGATTTTTTTAATTAGTATTAGCTGATAAAATTAGGGAATTATTTTTTTATAATATTTCCTGAAGCATCTGTATATACAGTATACTTTTTGTCACCACTTGAGATCTCTAACTTGTACTCATTCTTCTCGTTTTTAAAGGCTTTTTCAAGCTTAGTGTTGGGAAAAGATTTTTCGATAGTTGATTTCACAGCTGCCGGAACAGCATCTGCACCAATCTCAGTAAATTCATCCTGAACATTCACTGACTGGGTCACTGAAGTTTTTATTTGATGATTACCAGCCTGAACTGATAAACCTCCCAGAATGATTGCTGCTGACAAGATTAACTTTTTCATAATATTAGTTTTTATGGGTTACTTAATTATTTTTTAATTATAGTACCAGAAGCATCAGTATACACCACAGATTTTTCACCTCTTACGGTTACTTCTATTTTGTATTCTTTTTTAGAGTTTACATATGCTTTATCCAATTTTACTCCCGGATAAGCATTATCTAATGATGTTTTAATTGCTGCCGGAACAGCATCAACTTCTTTATAATCGTCCTGAACGTTTATTGTTTGAACCATTGAACTTGTCACGGTCACATTTTTCGCTTGCATTGACAACCCTCCTAACAGGATCGCTGCCGATAAGATTAACTTTTTCATAGTGATAGTTTTTTACGGTTGTTTTAATTATTTTTTAATCCAGGTTCCATCTGCATTAGCATATAGAGAACCTACTTTGTCACCTGCTGTAACATCTAGCTTATATTCTGATTTTGCATTTTTATATGCTTTTGTCAAAACTGCATCCGGATACGCTTTTTTAAGAGCATCTGTTATTGCAACTGGCACTTCTACAACTTTAATTTCAGTGTATTCGTCCTGAATTGAAATTGTTTTTACGATTGTATTTGTAATTGGAGAAGTTGAAGCAAATGATGTTAAACCTCCCAAAACGATTGCGGCTGATAAAAATAAATTTTTCATAATGTGTATATTTTAATATTGTTAATTTTATTTTAGTATTGTGAAATTGAATTTTCACGGTAATCTACCTGATTATTTTTTAATCCAGGTTCCGTCTGCATTAGCAAAAAGATTTCCTACTTTGTCACCAACGGTAACATCTAATTTGTATTCTGCTTTTTCGTTTTTGTATGCTTTAGTAATTACAGCATCCGGATACGCTTTTTTCAAAGACTCAGCAATTGGAGCAGGTAATTCTTCTAATTTTATTTCTGTGTATTCATCTTCAATTGAAATCGTTTTTACGATTGTATTTGTAATTGGAGAAGTTGAAGCGAATGAAGTTAAACTTCCTAAAACAATTGCGGCTGATAAAAATAGATTTTTCATAATGTGTATATTTTAATTATTTATATAGTTGTTTACGCTTTAGATAATGAAATTATTGTGCCGTAACTTAACGATCCCCTACCAAACCGTGAAATCCCTTATAAATAAAGGGTTTATGTAAGTTGTGCCAAAAAACAAGATTGTAAAAAAGTGTGTAATATTCTAAAACAGTGTGTAAAAAGTATACACAAATAGTGTTTACTTAGTGATTTAAACAACAAAACCCGACAAGCTTTTAAACTTGTCGGGTTTGAATAATGCCTTAAAACAATAAAGGCTGTCAAAATTGACAGCCTTTATATTATTGTTCTAATATAATCTTCTATATTATTCTTCTATAGGTTTCATTTTAAATGTATCCATAAATGCAGTAGTGTAATCTCCTGCAATATATCTTGGATCATCCATTAATTGTCTATGGAAAGGTATTGTAGTTTTAACTCCTTCAATAACAAATTCATCTAAAGCTCTTCGCATTTTGCTTATTGCTTCTTCACGAGATTGTGCAGTTGTAATTAACTTTGCAATCATTGAATCGTAATTTGGCGGAATTGTGTAGCCCGAGTAAACGTGAGTATCTAAACGGACTCCGTGACCTCCCGGCATATGAAGTGTAGTAATTTTTCCTGGTGAAGGACGAAAATCATTATAAGGATCTTCGGCATTAATACGACATTCGATTGCATGTAATTCAGGTAAATAGTTTCTTCCGGAAATTGGAATTCCAGCTGCTACCATAATTTGCTCACGAATTAAATCGTAATCAATAACCTGTTCTGTAATTGGGTGCTCGACCTGAATACGGGTATTCATTTCCATGAAATAGAAGTTTCTGTGTTTGTCCACTAAAAATTCTACTGTTCCTGCTCCTTCGTATTTAATGAATTCAGCCGCTTTTACAGCCGCTTCTCCCATTGCAGTACGCAATTCGTCAGTCATGAAAGGTGAAGGTGTTTCTTCAGTTAATTTTTGGTGACGACGCTGAACTGAACAATCTCTTTCAGAAAGGTGACATGCTTTTCCGTATGAATCTCCAACAACCTGAATTTCGATATGACGTGGTTCTTCAATAAGTTTCTCCATGTACATGCCATCATTTCCAAATGCCGCAGATGCTTCCTGACGTGCACTTTCCCAAGCTTTCAATAATTCTTCTTCTTTCCAGACGGCACGCATTCCTTTTCCACCACCACCAGCAGTTGCCTTAAGCATTACCGGGTAGCCAAATTCTTTTGCTAACTGTTGTGTTTGCTCAAAAGATTCTAATAAACCCTCAGAACCTGGTACACATGGAACTCCTGCTGCTTTCATTGTAGCTTTTGCAGAAGCTTTATCTCCCATTTTATCAATCATTTCAGGAGCGGCACCAATAAATTTGATTCCGTGTTCCTGACAAATTTTTGAGAACTTAGCATTCTCAGAAAGGAAACCATAACCTGGATGAATTGCATCTGCATTTGTAATTTCTGCAGCGGCAATAATATTTGACATTTTCAAATACGATAAGTTACTTGGAGGAGGACCAATACAAACCGCTTCGTCAGCAAACTTAACATGTAGACTTTCTGCATCGGCTGTAGAGTAAACTGCTACAGTTTTGATTCCCATTTCTTTACATGTACGAATTACACGAAGTGCAATTTCTCCTCTATTCGCAATTAATATTTTTTTAAACATCTTACTTATATTAAAAATTACAAATTCCAATCTCCAAATTCCAACAATTGGATTTTGTGATTTCTCTATTGGAATTTTTAAAAATTATGATGGATCAACTAAAAATAAAGGTTGGTCAAATTCTACAGGAGACATATCGTCAACAAGAATTTTTACAATTTTACCTGAAATTTCTGATTCGATTTCGTTAAATAATTTCATTGCTTCAATTACACAAAGAACATCACCTTTAGAAATAGTACTTCCAACTTCAGTAAACACTGGTTTATCCGGAGATGGTTTTCTATAGAAAGTTCCAATAATTGGAGATTTGATAGTAATGAATTTAGAATCTTCTGCCGGAACAGATGCCTCACTAGTTACACTTACAACTGCTGGAGCTTGTTGAACAGCAACTTGTGGTAATGCAGCCTGAGCAGGCAATTGTTGTACATAAGTAGTTTCAGCATTTCCTTCTAAAGTTGTTCTGATGGTAATTTTTACATCATCCATTTCTAACTTTACCTCTGCAACTCCCGAATTTGCTACAAATTTGATTAGGTTTTGAATTTCTTTTAAATCCATAATGATTTGTTTTTAGTTTTAATTTATTTCTTATCGTAAGCCCATTTTAGGTAAATAGATCCCCAAGTGAATCCACCACCAAAAGCGGCAAAAATGATATTATCTCCTTTTTTGAATAAGTGCTCAAAATCGCTCAACACTAATGGCAATGTAGCCGAAGTTGTATTACCATATCTTTCGATATTCATTAATACTTTTGATTCTTCAAGATTCATTCTGCTTGCCGTAGCATCAATAATACGCTTGTTTGCCTGATGTGGCACTAACCAGCTAACATCTTCATTAGTCAAATTGTTTCTTTTCAAAATCAATTCGCTTGCATCAGCCATGTTCGTTACAGCATATTTAAAAACGGTTTTCCCGTCCTGAATAATATTGTGTTGTCTGTTTTTTACGGTCTCTTCAGTAGTTGGAATTAGAGAACCTCCGGCAGGAATTTTAAGAAAATCACGTCCTACACCATCGCTACGTAAGTATTCATCTTGTAAGCCTAAGCCTTCATAATTTGGTTCAAACAGAACGGCTCCCGCTCCATCCCCAAAAATAATACAAGTTGCTCTGTCTGTATAATCTACAATTGATGACATTTTATCTGCACCAATTAATAATACTTTTTTGTATCGACCTGACTGTATGTAAGCAGCAGCAGTCGACATTCCGTATAAGAAACTTGAACACGCAGCCTGCAAATCATATGCAAATGCGTTTGTAGCTCCAATTTCTGTTGCAACATAAACTCCTGTAGAGGCTACGGGCATATCTGCTGTAGCTGTTGCCATTATAATCATATCAATCTCTAACGGATCAATATTTGCTTTCGCAATCAAATCCTTTGCTGCTTGTATTGCAAGGAACGAGGTTCCTTTTTCAGCATCTTTAAGGATTCTTCTTTCCTTAATTCCTGTACGAGTAGTAATCCATTCGTCATTGGTATCTACCATAGTTTCTAAAACTTTGTTCGAAAGTACAAAGTCAGGAACATAAGCTCCAACAGCGGTAATTGCGGCTGTGATTGTATTCATTATATTCTATTATTTCGTTTCAAATACAATGTATTTGAAAAATTTTTAAAAGACTTGAAAATTACAAAAAAAAACGAAATGAATTTGTATGCATTTTCTTAAAAACAGAAAATTATAACCAACAAAAAAAACTCTCACTATGTGAGAGTTCTAGTATCATTTACAAAAACGTATTAAGCAACCGCTACAGATTTATCGATAACAACTTGCCCTCTGTAATACATTTTACCTTCATGCCAGTAAGCTCTGTGGTATAAATGTGCTTCTCCAGTAATAGGACATGTAGCGATTTGAGCTACAGTAGCTTTATAATGTGTTCTTCTCTTATCTCTTCTTGTTTTCGAGATTTTTCTCTTAGGATGTGCCATTTTACTATATTATTTATCCGTTAATAGTTTTTTTAATTTGTCCCAGCGCGGGTCAATATCTTCTTCTTTTTTACTCTCTTCTTTAACTTCTTTGACTGTTAGTTCATTTAGTTTTTTCAAAGCTTCAGTTTGCAAACTGCCGTCTTTTACTCCTGGATGAACTCTTTTTAGCGGTACCGAAAGTGCAATCATTTCATAAATGTATTGTGCTACATCTAATTCATGTTCTCCGTGCGGCAAGATCAACAACTCTTCGTTATCGTTATTGAATTCATCTCCAAACCGGACAATTAATTTCATTTTCCCTTTTATCGGGAGATCAAAATCTTCGCCTGTCAGATCACAAGGTACATTTACAGTTCCTTTATGTTTGAATTCCAACTCTAACATGTTGCTTTTCTTATCTAAAACTAAACCTACTTTGATATCAGAACTTTGAAATTCTTCGTAATCAAAGTTCTCAAAGAACGCGTTACTTATTTGATACTCAAAATGGTGTTTTCCCAGCTTTAATCCCATGAAAGGAATTAAAAATTCTTTTGATTTGCTCATCTCAACATCAATTTTGTCAACTCATATCTAAAAATCAGATACCTGAATTGGGGTGCAAAGATATAAAATTATTATAAAACTAATAATCTTATTCACCTTTTTTTGTTTATAACTGTTTTTCTTTTATTTTAAGAGGTTTTTGAGTAATCTCATCATGCTGATTTCTTGCATTAAAAATATCAATTGCAAGATAAACCGCCTCTTTAAATGAATTGTAATCTGCCATGTCTTTTCCAGCAATATCATATGCTGTACCGTGATCCGGCGATGTTCTTATTTTATTTAAACCTGCTGTATAATTTACTCCTTTTCCAAAAGACAATGTTTTAAAAGGAATTAATCCCTGATCGTGATATGTGGCTACAATGGCATCATATTTTTCATATTGACCACTTCCAAAAAATCCATCAGCAGGAAAAGGTCCAAAAACCATTGTTCCGGCATCAAATATTTTCTTTAAGGCGGGTCTTAAAACAAGATCATCTTCCTTTCCTATAACGCCGCCATCACCTGCGTGTGGATTTAATCCTAAAACAGCAATTTTTGGTCGCACTATACTAAAATCCTGAATTAAAGATTTTCTAATGGTTTCAATTTTTCTTGTAATTAACTCTTCGGTTAAATTTGCAGAAACTTCGCTTAACGGAACATGATCTGTCAATAAACCAACTCTTAAATTATCCTGCACCATCATCATCAATGCATTTCCTTCTAATTCCTGATCTAAATAATCTGTATGTCCGGGAAATTTAAAATCCTCTGACTGAATATTGTATTTATTTATTGGAGCCGTAACTAAAACATCGATCAAATCCTCTTTTAAAGCTTTTGTAGCTGCAACAAATGATTTAATGGCATACTCGCCTATTTTTTCATTATTTGTACCTAAATTGATATCAACTCCTTCTTTCCAAAGATTCAATACATTTACTTTTCCCGTTACGATTTGATCTAACTTATCGATTCCATGAAACTGAACTGTAGATGTAAAACTTTTTTTAACAAAGGAAAGTACTTTGGCATTTGCAAAAATAACCGGCGTACACATTTCTAACATACGTGAATCTTCGAATGTTTTGAGTATAACTTCGCTTCCAATACCGTTTAAATCTCCTATTGAAATTCCAACAATTATATTTTCTGCTTTTTTATTCATGAGCTCAGGCTATTTATTAGGTGTTTGATTATGTTTTCCCTTCAAAAAACATTCTTTTTAGTTTAAGATAAAACAGAATAGCCTACAAAAGATAGTGGCTTTTTTCATCTGTTTTGACTGCAAAGATAGGAATAAATAATATGAATATAATCACGCTTACTATAGCTATTGAAAATCAAGTTTTAAATTAATGCATTTATAAACAAAAAAAAGGATGAAAATTTACTACAACTTTCATCCCTTTTTTTAAAACTTCCTTAAACTATACTTCTTTTGGCTCCGGTAATAAAATTGAAGCTATTACAGATATTATAAGAACTGCTCCAATAACCAGTAATGAATAAAGCGACTCAATGTGGTAGAATGGAGAAATAATCATTTTTACCCCAATGAATGCTAATATAATTGCCAAACCATATTGTAATTTGCTGAACAGGTGAATAAAGTTATCCAATAGGAAAAACAATGCTCTTAGTCCCAGAATCGCAAAAATATTAGAGGTATAAAGTATAAACGGATCATTTGAGATTGCAAAAATTGCCGGAATTGAATCTACCGCAAAAAGTAAATCTGTAAATTCTATTACTGCAACTACAACTAATAAAGGCGTTGCCAGTTTTTTTCCGTTTTCGAATGTAAAAAATTTGTCTCCGTCGTACTTATCGCTTACGCTGAAAAATCTTCTAATTAACCTTGCTCCTCTTGTATTGTTGTAATCTTCGTCATCATCTTCATCTCCAGCAGACCATGATTTTATTCCTGCATATACTAAGAATAATCCAAACGCTGTCATTATTAAGTTAACATCATATTTAAATCCTGGCATTCCTACTAAACTTAAAAGCTTGTTTAAATAAGTAAGTTCAATTAAAAAAGCACCTGAGAATATAAAAATCGCTCTTAAAACTAAGGCTCCAATAATTCCCCAAAACAATACTTTATGTTTATTTTGATTGGCTACATCAAAAAACTTAAAGACCAATATAAACACAAAAAGATTGTCTACAGAAAGTGCTTTCTCAATCCAGTAAGCCGATTGAAATTCATAAAACTTAGCCGATCCTGCATAGTAGTAAACCAAACCGCTAAAAAGCATTGCCAAACTAATCCAGACAAGCGACCATGTAATTGCTTCTTTGTTTGTTACAACGTGACTTTTTTTATTAAAAATACCTAGATCCAGTAATAGCATTATAAGAACTGCAATCGCAAAAACAGCGATTAATCCTGGATGTTCCGAAAAAATAGGGTGTTGATTCATTTTGATTTAATTAATTATTATTGGTTTTACTTTTATTTATTTGCCATTGTAATTACGATTATTCTTCCGCCATCTTCTTTTGAAAGGAGCAATTTTTTTCCATCAGTCAATTCTACCATTGAACCTATAGGAATTTCCTTATCTTCCGTTAGATCCTTCAAAGATGCCATTTTTTGGTTTACCAATACCCATGCATTATTAAAAAATGTAAAATAACCTACAGGGACTTTTTGTGCAGGCGTTATTTTTTCGTTTCTGGTGATATTTCTGTTTACGTGCCACTGAAATAAATACTGATCGTTATAAACCATCAATCTATGATTTTCAGGTTTCCAGACTGATTCCTGAAATTGATAATACAAATCCAAAACCGGTAATGTCCCTTTGTGCGCTGTTCCACAAAACGGACATTTGGGTGTATTGGTGTTATCAAAAACATACCATTTTTGCTCGCAGTAAACATTATGGCATTTCTGCATTAAATCGGTTGTTTTTAATAACGCTGTTTCCCATTCTTCTGCGGTTGGTCTTTGCATAGGATTGTGCAATCCGTCTATAAAAACCTTATCAAACAATGCTTTTAAGTATGGTCCTGTAATTGTATATGGCAGTTTATTTATGTCCGCCCAAGGCAAATCCCATTTAGAAATCTGATCCAGTTTTGGTCGGTTTGCAGGATTTGTTGGGTGTTCTATAAACATTGCTTTTTCGCCCATTGAAAGCAAATCATCTGTTTCTGTATCCAGATCATGTACTTTCCCACCTTTTAAAGGATGCCTGTGCAATAAAAACATATAAATCAGAACTGGTAAAGCATGCAAATCGGTTAAACGATTTGGCAATTTTCTGTTGGGATCTGTTTTATTTAAATGTTTGGTCGAAAGTACTTCGGGGGCAATAAATTCAGCTGTTCCAATAACCTCAGCCTGAAAAACACCAGGCACAACTAATCCGTCAAGGTCAATCATACACGCTGATTTTTCAACCGGATCTATTAACACATTGTTATACGACAAATCGGAATGTGCCAATCCCATCGCATGCATTTTTTTTACACCGCGCGTTAAATTCACACAAACCTGAAAATAGCTCAGCCAATCTCCCAATTCTGAATTAGCAACTCTAAGCGGAAAATGTGGATTCCTGAATTTAGGCCCTGCAAACCACTTTCCGTTTTTTTCTTTTCCCTGAATCAAATCGCTTGTGGCATATCCCTTTTTAAAGAAAAATTTTGAATTATATATCGGGACAATTATTCCGGTCAAACCTTTGTATTCTATCACATCAGTTGGCCATCTGTAAACTTCATTCAAATAATAATCGCCGGCTTCTCCGTTCTGAATTTGAGATAAATATTTATTTGTTATTTTTTGAAGTCGTTCTTTTTGGTTAACATCTAATTGATCTCTAAAAATGGCAACTACATATTTCTTGTCCGGACTAAAATAAACATCTTTTACGCCACCACGCATAGGTTCACCATTATCAACAAACTGATATGATTTTGTAGTGTCGTTAATTGATTTTACAGTAATTGTACTCATACTAGTAAATTATGGCAAGCGTTCTGTCGTCATGATTTCCGGGACTCCAGAAATCCATCCAGGTCGAAAGCTGATGGGCGATTTCAGTATTTCCGGTACTAAAATCGACTTTATTTCCGTCTTCATTATTTCCTTGTAAGTCTCCTAAAAATTCATTCCATTTTTCTATTTTTTCCAAATTTGCTTCAACAACAAATTTAGGATCATAAATTCCGTCTGTCATTAATACCAGATAAGAAAAATCATCGATTAGTTTAAAACCAAAACGCGATGAAAAATTGTCACTTTGAAATATTTCAGGCATGGTAATAAATCGGGTTCCGCCACCAAAGTCTCCAACATCGAGCCAATTCATCAGTTTAATCTCTGTCAATTCTTTATTTAATAATCCAATAGGGCAATCTCCAACACCAAATGTCAGCAGTACATAACCGAAATCATATTTTTTAACCAAAGCAAAAATAAGCGTTGCATGAAAATTAACTGATTCGGTTTGATTTTTTATTGCAAATTCCTCTATTTGATTATTCGCAAAATGAGCGGCTTTTGACAATGAATTATAAACTAAATGATTTATTTTTTCAGCTGAATTTTCATCTGATTGTTTATGATGAAGCAATAATGTTTCGTCAAATTCTTTTAAGTTTTCTTCGGTAAAATTTTCCTCAAAATATTGAATAACTGCATCGCAGGCAAGTTTTGAACCTTTTCTGGACAAACGTGCTGATCCCGCTCCATCTGAGACGGCTAATAAACTCCAACCGGTTTGATTGATGTTTTTAAAGGCAAAATCATCTTCTCTAAACGAACCTGCATTTGCATGACTTCTTCCTCGTTTTGAAGCTACTACAATATTTTTATCTAAAAATTTACCTGAAACGGCAACATTATCTTCTTTCCAAAAAGGATCATTTTTATCGCTATCCAAATTTTTCCAAAGCGATTTTGGATCCGGATTTATAATTAACGTTAGTATTTTTTCATTCAAAGCAGTATCTTCCAGTTCACCTTCAATCCTAAATAATATCTTTATTTTTAAATCTCCGCTTATTTCGGGAGTTCCGGAAAGCATTTCTTCTTTTGCATCAAATTGAAGTCCGGTATTCTCTAATCCTTTTATTTCAAAAGCAACAATATCCTCCCAACCCAGTTTAGTGAAATCAATTTTTGCTTCGTATTTTTTATTTACCGTGCCATTTGGTATTGACACCGCTTGTATCATAATATCGTCAATTCTTGTTTTCAACTTCCAATTTTCCATAATCCTTCTTTGGTTTTCCTGAATTATTTTTACGGAATTCACATTGTTTTCATCAGTAATAAATTCTTCAAAAAGAGACAATTTACCTGATGGGATTTCTATTTTGTTTTGCGTCAAAAAGGCTTTGAGATATCGTTTGGTTTCGTCCATGAATTATCCTTGTGTTCTGTTGACATCAAATCCGCCTTCGCCACTGCCATAACTTCCCTGATTGCCGCACCACGGGCAAGTACTTATATCTTCATCACCAATACAGTGTATTTTATCGCAAACGCAAACTGCGAAAGCCACCTGATTGCCGCAGCAAGGACATGTTGGTCCGCCAATAAGTTCATCTGTATTTACCTTATTGCTAAAATTAGTAGTATCTGCTAATTCAAAATAAGCGTTATCAACCTGATAAGCGCCAACTAATTTGTAATTTTTAGAGGACAATTCGATTCCGGCATAAATTGATTCTGCAATTGTTTTACGGTATTTCATTAAATACGGTCTTTTGGTATTTTGACATTTACCATTGAGTACCACAAAATTATCATCTACATATTGACGGTTGGGATCTACTTTAGTCAAATCAATTTTTGATAGTGTTTCGCCATCTAATTTTGCCAATTCAAAACCTGTCGAATTATTTTCAACACTTATACTGCTTGTTTTTAGGGAATCTGTGACCCATCTAAAAAACTCTTTGTATGATTGTACATTGGTGTTTTTAAAATGCAATACATTTTCTGTCAGCTCGCCAAGTATTTTGGTATCTGTTTCATTCCCGAAAGAAATCGCAATTAAATTAGCTGTTTTTTGCCAGTTTTGTTTCCATTCGTTTATCGCTGCCTGACTATCATCTGTAGGAACTCCATCTGTAAATAAGAACACAATAGGTTTCCAGTCGCCTTTTACTTCATATGTGGTTTTAACAATATTATTTCTTAATTCATACATCAAATGCCCCAAACCTTTGCTTAAAGATGTTCCGCTGCCGATTGGGAATTTAGGCGGATAAAAACTCACTATTTCCTGTAACGGAACTAATGTTTTGGGCTGACCTGCAAATACTATTATGGAAACAAAAACGGTTTCAAGTGCATGCGGATCAGTTTTTAATGCCTGAATTATGGTAGCTAATCCTTCCTCAACTTGCTGAATGGGTTCTCCAACCATTGACTCAGAAATATCTATCAAAAAATATATGGGTAATCTTCTCATGTTAAAGGAAATTTAATAGCATTAAAAATAAATCTGCTTTATATCAAGTAGTAATTCAATGTATCGTGAAACGTTTATCACTATTTAAGAAAATTGAATATGGACAAAATATACTATTGAAAAAATCGAAAATAGTTAGTTAGGTATTGAGAATTTAACTTGTCTTTGAAGACAATAATTTTGAATTAAAAATAGTCTGAAATTTTATAATCTGAATAAATTCGATTAAAAAAACGGGTATACAAATACTGATTAAGAATTGATTATCTGACTACTTATATCACTACAATTATTTCACTTGGCGGAGGTGGCAGCATCACGCTTTCTCCGGTTCCCTGACTTTTATTTCCTTGTTCTATGGTTTCAGAAACCCATTTGAAAAACTGTTTCAATGTCGTACTATCGGCTGAAGCCAAATGCACAACATTATCAGTCAATTCCTTTAAAATATCGTCATTTGCCATATGTCCGGCTGCACAACCTACAACAGCACCAAAATTCAGATTTTTTATTTCCTGGATTTTTTGTCTGTACAATTGAATATCCGAAGGTTTGCCATCCGTAAAAACAAAAAGTAACGGTTTCCAGTCTCCTTTTTGTGTTGAGGATCCTTTTATAACATCTGTTTTTACTTTTTGAATAACAAAATCAAGACCTGCACCGGTATTTGTTGGTCCGCTTTGAGGACATACAATTTCCGGAAGCTGAAAATCTACTAATTCCGTCAGAGGCACAATTTCTTTTACTTCTCTGTCAAAAGTTATAATACTAATCCAAAGCGAATCCAGCGCCTGAGCATCTGAACGCAAGGTATTAATCATTCCGCTTAAGGCATTATTCAAAGCTTGAATAGGCTCTCCGTACATGGAACCGGAAGTATCTAATAAAAAATATACGGGTAGTCTTCTCATATTACTTTAAAAATAATTTTAATACTAGATTATATTTTATAACAGAATGACAAATTTTGTCCAATAGACTTTTCTTAAAGATATTTTAATGAAAAGTCTATTGGACTAAAATGCTATTTTAAACTACAGGTAGGACTGAACTATTTTATGAATCGTTTGCCCTAAAAATGTATCATCTGTTGGATCACCAATGGCACTAAATTTCCATTCGTTGTTTCTCTTATATAATTTACCCATAATAATAGAGCGTTTGTTTACATATTGAGGATCTGCAGAAACGTTGTAAGAAGCAAATTCAGATACTACTTTTATAGGCGTACCTTCGTACATTCTGATTTTTGCATAAGGAATTTGAGAGAAATCTTCTTTTCCGGCGTTATTTAAAAAGAAAAATATCTGAGTCACTTTAGCATCAACTTTAGACAAATCGACAGTTATAATTTCGTTGTCTAAACCATCATCTCCACCTGTGTCACCTTCAAGGTCATCACCGGTGTGTTTTAAGGCACCGTCAACAGTTAATAACTTACCTACCGGTAAACCAAATTGCTGTAAAACTTCGGCTCTGTATAATGGAGAATACAAATGATCGCAAAGTTTGTTTTGATCGTCAATTAAAATACAGCTTAAATCTAAGTCGATATTAATAACGTTTTTTGACAATCCTAAAAATCCTCTGGTTTCAATTGCGCCCCAGTTTACACCAACGCAAAAGTTTGTTAGTGATTCACCGCTTGATTTTCTTAAATCAATTTTTTGTCCTTTTGTTAAGTTAATTGCCATGCTGTTTTATCGTGTTTAAATTAGTTGTATTTATTTAAATAATCCTGTAAACCACCTTTCATTCCTATTCCAACAGCTTCAAATTTCCACTCGTTGTTTCTTTTATAAATTCTTCCAAATTCAACAGCTGTTTCTATAGAAAAATCTTCATCAAGTTCATATTTTACTAATTCGGTATTGGTTTGATCGACAATTCTGATAAATGAATTTCTAATCTGCCCAAAATTTTGTCTTCTTGTATCAGCATGGTGAATGGTTACTACAAACGAAATTTCAGTAATATCCGGAGATACGGTCGATAAATCGATTTGTATTTTTTCATCGTCTCCGTCACCGGCTCCTGTTAAATTATCTCCTGTATGAATTACTGATCCATCAGGTGATTTTAAATTATTATAATAAACAAAATGGTTATCATTTGGAATTTTTCCGTTAGCACCAATTAAAAAAACCGAAGCATCTAAATCAAATCCTTCACCTGTACTGCTGGAATTACTATCCCAGCCAAGTCCTACAATAAATTTTGGAGCATCAATACTCTGTCTTTGACCTTTTTCTAAATTAATTGCCATTTTTATCTATTTTTTTATTTAATATTAATATTTAACATTGTTTTTAAAATGTTCGTTTGTTCGTCGACATTTTGTAAATCTTCAATAAAATCAATTGACGAGATTTTATTTAAATAATCTTTCAGTACTTCATTTACATTTTCGGGAAGTGATGTTTTTACTGTACTTAATTCTGATTCTAAACTGGCATTTTTGTTTTTCAACTGCGTTATAATCTCTCCTTTGACTGAGTCATTTTTTAAGAGATTAATTTCGTCTTCCATTTCAGTTTGTAAAAAGTAAAATGCTTTTTCATTGGCTATAAAAACAAATTTGTCGTTTGAATCCCTAAATTCATACACTTCAATTATTTCATTATTGCAAACTAAGCCACATGAAAATTTAATTTTAAAATTCAGGACATTTAATCTTCCTAAAAGTTTTTTCTCGAACTTAGAATATTTATTTTCATATAAACCCTTTTTTGAAGTCGCCAGTTTTTCATACTGCTCAATACTAATTTCTCTGTAATATTCTGTTTTAATACTATCCGAAAAACTTATTATTTCATTCCAGTTAAAAAACGCTGCCTCTTCTGTAGAAAACATCTGATAAAGTTCTTCAATTTTCCTGGACATATTTTGAGCATGATTCCTTAGCAATTGAGGGAATTTTGAATCTCCTATTTCAGTTTTTAATTTTGATATAATATCCTGATTGATATATATTTCATCAGAAATTAAAACGTATTGCTGTTCTTTTGATTTTTTTAATTTCTGAAATAAATCAATAAAACTACTGGTATACTGGATATGAAATAGTTCTAATTTATTTATATCTAATGTTTTATTATTTTCAAAGAGCGTATGAATGATTTTTGTCTTTATCAAAACACCAACAAAATCCTTGTGATTAAAGAAATTGGATAACAATTCTAAAATCACAAGTTTTCTATTACTATCTTTTATTATTTGAACGTACCGTTCCTCTTCCTCTTGCATTTAATCAATTTCTTCTGGTCAATTAGCTTGTAACTCCTTTTCTAAGCTCAGCTTCAAGGCTTTGTAATCCGGCATCCAATTGTCTTCTGGTTTCCGTACCCTGATCGTGAATTTGTTTTACTTCGGTTAGAGTATCAATTAATGATTTTGTTGTCATTTTCAATGTTTCCAGAGATACGACCGTATTTTCATTTTCTTTTGCTACTTCAATACTGTTTTGTTTCAGCATTTCGGCATTTTTCTGCAAAATTGTATTGGTTGTTTCAGATACTCTTCGTTGTATTTCAATGTTTTGTTTTTGTCTTTGTAAAGCCACTGCAAGCGTTAACTGATTTTTCCAGACAGGCATTGTTGTTGTCAGGATCGATTGTGCTTTTTCGGCAATTGAAGTATTGTTATTTTGCACTACACGTATTTGTGCCAAAGACTGAAGCATGATAAAACGAACAATTTTCATATCGGCTAAACGTTTGTCCAGACGATTAATGAAATTTCTTTTATCAGATATTTGATAATCCTGATATTGCGTAGGATTTCCTTCCATTACGGCAAGTTCTTCGTTTAATTCCTTAAATCGAATTTGTCCTGCAATAATGTGTTTTTCCATTTCTTTGATGAGGTTCACATTACCATCAAACATCGTCTGAAGAGCGCTGTTATCTTTCACGGAATTGATCATTCCCGCTTTTACTTTGTTACTGATTTTATCAATATTTACAGTAATCTTATCGTATTGCTGGAATAATTTTTTTACGTCAATTACGAATTTATTAAGCAACGGAATTTTAGACAAAAAGCGTTTAAACGGTCCCTGATCCAGCTGGTCAACATCTACGTAATTTAATTCTGTAAGCAAATCGTTTATTAAAGTTCCTACTTCACCAGAATTATAGGTTCTGACGTTGGTTAAAAACGTATCACTTTGTTTTGCAATCGAATTTTGAATTTCGGCACCATAATTCAGAATTGAATTGGCATCGTTTTCATTTAACTGATTTGAAATGGATTTGTAATTGCTTACTTCAGCTTCTGTAATTGAGGCTAAATTCACATTTCCGTCCTTATCAATTAAAGCAGTATTTTCCTGAGGAACTAATTGATTCTCTGACATAGTTTATCTTATAAATGATTCTGTTGAATTGTAACAATAGTTTGTTCCAGTTTTTTATCGCTTGTTGGAACTCCAATTGCGCTAAATTTCCATTCGTCATTTCTTTTATAAAAAACACCTAAAACCATTGATACATTTCCTGCGAAAGAAGCGTCATTTGCAATATCATAACGTGCAAATTCCTGAGTTACTTTTGTTGGAGTTCCTTCATAAATCCTGATAGATGCAAACGGAATATCTTTAAAATCCTGACCTCTGAAACTATTAATAAAAAACGCAACGTGGTTTGCAGCCGGTGATAATTGAGAGAAATCTAAAGTAATTACTTCATTATCTAATCCGTCGTCACCATTTAAATCTCCTGTTAAATCATCACCACTATGTTTGATAGCGCGATCATTTGAAATTAATTTTTTGAAATTTACGGAGTCAATATGTTTTTTCTGATCATCATAAACGGCACAACTTGCATCTAAATCTACCGCTTCTTTTTTTGTTCCAAATAAACCTTTCTTTTCAATTGCACCCCAGTTTACTCCAACACAAATGTTGACTAATTTAGTACCATTACTTTTTTCAAGATTAATACGTTGTCCTTTTTCTAAATTAATTGCCATATCTTAGTTATATTTATTTAAGTAATCCTCTAATCCGCCTTTCATTCCTGCGCCAATAGCTTCAAATTTCCATTGTCCGTCTTTATTGTAAATTCTTCCAAATTCAACTGCTGTTTCAATAGAAAAATCTTCCTCTAATTCGTATTTCACCATTTCAGTATTGTTGCTGTCATCTACAATTCTTATAAATGAATTTCGAACTTGTCCAAAATTTTGTTTTCTGTTTACCGCATCGTGAATCGTTACAACAATACAAATTTCTTTTACTGCTGCATTGATTTTGGTCAGGTCAATTTTTACCTGTTCATCATCTCCGTCTCCATCTCCTGTTAAATTGTCTCCTGTGTGTATTACTGAATCGTCCGGTGATTTTAAATTGTTATAAAAGATAAAATGAGAATCAGATATTATTTTTTTATTATCGCCTAAAATAAAAACCGAAGCATCAAGATCAAAACCTGATCCGGTACTGCTGCTGTTTGTATCCCAGCCTAAACCTATTGTAAATTTAGGAGCGTTAATGTTTTCACGTTGTCCTTTTTGTAAATTGATAGCCATAGTTTTAATCTATTTTAATTACATTAATGTTCGTTTTATATTCTAAGATTTGATGATAATTATTGCTTATTGCCAGATGAAATAAATCATTACTGTTTTTAGTCGAAATATTTTCAACCAAATAATTAAACTGATCTTCGTTTAAGCTTAGAATGAATTTCACGATTCTGGTATTGTATTGAAAATGTTCGCTGTTTATTATCGCAACGATATCTTCGACGTTTTTAACCGAAAAATAATTATAGTGATTTTCTATTTTAGGATGAATTTCTTTGTTTGCCAATTCGGCAAAATAAACAAAAACAAAATCACCATTCACGTGATACTGGTCCAGGATTTTATTTACAGTATGTTCATGACTTCCTGTTATTTTGATGTCATCAACAAAAATGCAAAGTTTACCTTCAATAAAATTGCGATCAATATAATACGTATCGTTTGAAATTAGTTTCACTCTTTCGCTAAAATCTAAATTTCCGTAATCTGTTACATACGTCTGATTTCTGTATATTTTAGATTCGATACTTGCCTTTTTATTATTTTTAAACAAAAAACTATTAAGCTCCTTTTTAAAATAGTAACATAAAAAATTTGAGGCTGTTGGTATTGATAAATACGGACTTGGCAGAATTACGATTTCCTGCTCTGATAAAATTAAATCTCTAAATTCATTGACAAATCCTTCAAATAATTCTTTTGCAAATTTCTCTGCATAGAATTTATCTCCAAATTTGAATTTACTGTATTCTTCTTCTCTAAACGGACAGTTATCTTTTTCGAGAATTTTGTGTAAACTGTAGCTCTTATTCACTTTTATATTTTTAATAGATGCGCATCAAATCCATATTTTAACGCACCGTTATAATCTGCAATACTGTTGTCTCCAATATGCAATATCTCTTTTTTTTCTACCTTTTTAAATGCATTCACTTCATCAAAAACCAATTGAAAAATTTCATTATTGGGTTTTGAAAAACCAACCTCATCAGAGTAAATCTGAAACTTAAAATAATCTGCTAATTCATAATATGCCAATAACTTTCGTAAAGTTCTTCCTTTGATAAAAGCAGTATTACTTAAAATATTAATCGACTTATTTTCCTGTGTTATTTCATGAAACAATTCCTTAATATTTGAAAACATCAAAACTGGTTTGTATTCCATAAATAAACGTTCGGTTTCATCATAAAACTGACTTAATTTATCCGTTCCGTATTTATTAATATCAACTTCGAGCGCGTTTAAAATTAAATAATAAATTTCATACGTATTGATATTTAGTCCCGTTTTTTCATTAATGTTATTACACAAAACGTCGTAATAGCGTATTACTTCACTCACTTTTTCAATTGTAGCATCTATTTCGAAAAAATCCCTAAACATCAAATTTCTCTTTATTTTAAATTCAGGATGCGATTTTATCAAGGTAAGCCATAAATCAAATGAAAGATGACTGTAATCTATGTAATTTATTTTCAAATCTTCTTTTTTATAATAACAGCATTACCTGTTTGCGTTTTTCAAATTTATATTTTCCAATTAAATTTTGTGATTTCTTTTTAAAAATCCAAATCAATCAGATTATCAACATGTTAAATAATGAAACCTATTTTATTTTATAAACAAATAGTCAACCTGCAGACGTAATGCTTATTTAATGATTTGTCCTGAAAAGTATTTTTCAAGAAAGAAACTTAAATCTGCTTTATATCCAATTCCCGAAGCTTCAAATTTCCAATTCCCGTTTCGTTTGTACAATCTTCCAAACTCAACTCCTGTTTCAATTGAAAAATCTTCATCTAATTCATATTTGGCAATTTCCTGTCCGGTTGCGTCATCTACAATTCGGATATAAGAATTTCTTACTTGTCCAAAATTTTGTTTTCTTCTTTCAAAATCCTCGATTGTAACTACAAAAAGGATTTCCTGAACATTGGCATCAATTTTATGCAAATCAACTTTTATCGCTTCATCATCATCTCCGTCGCTATTACCGCCGGTAGGATCATCTCCGGTATGTTCTAAAGCGCCATCTGGAGACGTTAAGTTGTTGTAAAAAATAAAATAATCTTCGCCAAGAAGTTTACGATCAGAGTTGATCATAATAGCAGATGCATCTAAATCAAAATCATTTCCTGTTCCTTCGTTTGGATCCCAACCTAAGCCAACAGTTATTTTTGATAATCCAATATCAATTTTTTGCCCTTTTTGTAAATTTATTGCCATTTTATTATCTCATTTATATTTATAAACATACAATGATACAAAAAAGGGCAGTAAGTAGGAATGAGGGTTCCCGTAAAAGCCGAAATATTTATCAACAAACTACCTAAATATAATATAAAAAAGCTTTTTCGAACCCAACATCCATAATAATAAACAACTTTCAATTATTTTATGCATAACTCGGTATTTTAAAGACCTTCAGCATTTTTTTTCAACTACATAAAATTTCGATTTATTAAATATCTCACAACATCAATTATGGTTTTGCTTTTTTAATCTAACTTTGTGGCAATACCCAAAAAAACTTCATTAAAGTAAATTAAAACGACAATGTTTACAGGAATTATAGAAACCCTTGGAAAGATTCACGAGATCCAAAAAGATCAAAGTAATCTTCATATTACAGTAGATTCTTCTATCACAAATGAATTAAAAATAGACCAGAGCGTTTCACATAACGGAATTTGCCTGACAGTTGTAGCAATAAAAGATTCCTTTTATACTGTTACGGCTATCGATGAAACGATTTTAAAAACCAATATTGGAGACTGGAAAGCCGGTGATGTTGTAAATCTGGAAAGAGGAATGAAACTTGGCGATCGTCTTGACGGACATATCGTGCAAGGGCATGTTGACCAAACCGGAACCTGCATTAAGATTGAAGAAGCAAACGGAAGCTGGAATTATACTTTTGAGTACGATAAAAACCTGAGTAATATTACAATCGAAAAAGGCTCGATTACAGTAAACGGGGTTAGTCTTACGGTTGTAAACTCTAAAACAAATGAGTTTAGCGTTTCAATTATTCCGTACACTTATGAAAACACAAATTTCAAAAACTTTGAGGTTGGAACAAAAATAAATCTGGAATTTGATGTAGTTGGAAAATACATTTCGAGACTTTACTCTATCAATAAGTAAAATTCAAAATTATTTTATAAAAGAAAAGCTTCAATTTATATTGAAGCTTTTCTTTTTAAATTATATTTATAAATAGTATGCATACCAAAAATCAATGCACATACTAACAATAAAACTATATTTTGATTAATATCACTAGTTGGAGGGTTAACAGGAGCATTTACTGCATTTGCCGACATAGGAGCAGGCGGAGGCGTAACCGGTGCAGCAATTATACTTGACAAATTTAACAAAGTCAAAAAACACACAAAAAAAACAGTCTTTATCTTCATAATTTTAACATGCTGCTATACAGCAAGGTAGGTTGATAAATATTATTCATTCTAATATAATTCGCACAAAAACAGGGGCTTACGCTCAATTATTCGACAAATGTATAGGTTTTTTGCCAAAACACAAGATTTAAAGCAAAAAAAGTTCATAAAAATAACCTTTACTTAATCACGTAAGAAATAAACCTGAAAATACAAATTCACATTTCTACTACTTACGTATATTTTTACAATTTAGATTTTACCAGAATAAAAAAAGCTGCCAAAAATGACCGCTTTATTTTGGTTCTACTTTTATTTTACCCTAAAATAGTGATTAATGTTTTAATTTAAAAATAAATATTGGTGTCCGGCATCAGCGCTTTCACCTTATTTATTGTTTCCTTACTCATAGGATTTCCAACTAAAATCAGGGTTTTAAGCTTTTTCATATATTGAATTTCGCTTGGCAGGTCTTTTAATTTATTATTGGCCAGATTTACACTTACAGCATTTTTTAATTTCATAATCTTTGGAGAAATCCGGGATATTGCGTTATCACTCAAATTTAAGTATTCTATGTTTTGAGCTTGAAACAATGTCTCAGGAACTTCTACAATACTGTTTTTTTGCAATTCAAGGTATTTCAGTTTTTTAGGCAGTTTCATTTTACCTAAATCATTAATTTGATTGGCGGAGAGGTTGAGGTATTTTAAACTTTTTATTTTATCCAAACGCTCTGAAACTGTACTGATTTGATTGCTATTAAGGTTTATTTCTTCAAGCGAAGGAATATTTAAAAGAGCTTCAGGAAAAACACTTAAATTATTTGATTCAAAACTGACCACCCGTAAGTTTTGAAGTTTTGCAATATTTGGATTGATAGCTGTCAGACTGTTCAGGCTTATCGAAAATGATTTTAGCTTTTTTAATTTACTTATTTCATCCGGAATAAATCTGATGCTGTTTTCATTAACATTTAAAATTTCAAGTTGTTTTAGAGTAAATATTGCTTTATCCATTTTCTCTAAATGATTTGCCATTAGATTTAGAAAAAAAAGAGAATCCATTTTTACAAGATCAGGAGGAAGATTATATAATCCTTTGTCTCTGAAACTTATACTGTACACCGTTTTTTTACTCAAAAGTGCTGCATCAATATCTGTATAAGTCGGATATTTAACCGGATCAATTTGGGCTTTAGCATTACAAACCGAAAAAACAATGGTAATAAATAAAAGTATTTTTTTCATAAATATAAAAAGCTGCCGACATTTCTATCGGCAGCTAAAAAATAAAATTAGTGCTTATTTTTTTAGAAGTTTTACAGTTTTCTGGAAACCGTCTGCCTCTATATTTAAAATCAACATATTTGAAAATTGAAGTTGCGCTGTCAAATCTAATTCTGTAACAGCATTAGTTTGTGAAAAAGCTTTTTTATAAACAATTTGTCCCAGCATATTGTAAGCGGTAACTTGCAGGTTATTAAGATTGCCTGAAGTAATCTGTACCATACCTGAAGTAGGATTAGGAGAAACTATAATCTCATTTTGATTATGATCAATAACACCCAATGAACCATCTACACCTAAATTTTGCTTTAATGCAATAACGATTGTAGCTGATTTTCCTCTGTAATCAATTGTTTTTCCTGTAGCATCAATATCAGTATCAATACCTGCACCAGGATGCTGAATAGAGAAAAATCCGAATTTATGATCTGGTGTAAAAGTAAGACCTGTAGGCTCAGATCCGGCTGGCATAGAAGCAAAAAGTTTCACTTTTGGATTTGCCTGAGTATGATCCGGTGCTATTACCCAAATATAATTTTTTCCTCCATCCTGAAGAACCCAAAGATTTCCTAACTCATCAAAAGTTAAATTATCATTTCCGTCTCCCCAAGATTCTGTTTTAACTCCATCTGGTGTATATAATGTGTAAACAGTAGATCCGCCACCTACAAAAACTTCTACTTCTGACGCCGTTGTTCCGTTATCTTTCATACGATACACTTTGTCTAACCCTTTTGCAGTAAAATATATTTTACCATCTAATGGACTTATTTCAACATCTTCTATTCCGTTGAATTTTGTTCCACCTAAAGATTCCGCCAAAGAAGTTGTATTGTTTTGATCTGCTTGTGTTTTATTTGGAACCTGAATCCACACTGCTGTTGTAGCCACCGGGTTTCCGTTTGTTAAACCCTGATCCAATTTTAAAACATATAAATTTCCTGACGAAAGGTCATTTGGAGTATCCATGGTGTATTTATATACCATGTGCGTTCCTCCATCTTCACCATAATAAGCTGTTGTTCCGGCATTGTTAATCACAACATTTTCGTGATTCATGATTCCCATTTGCCATAATTTACCTTTGGTTCCATTCGCATTTTTCGAAGAAACCTTAGCCGTTGCAGGATCTATTTCAACTAACCATCCGTAATCCTTGTAGCCATCACCATTGATATCATTACCAGTCACAGATTCTTCTGCAGTAACAATTGTTCCCCAAGGTGTAACGCCTCCGGAACAGTTTCTAATAGTCTGAACCAAACTTGCTGATGAAAAATCTACCGCTCTTGATTTTGTTAATGCCCAAAGTTTTGTTGTTGCATTATAATTAATTTCGGCCATGGTAACACCGCCTGGATTTGTTTCATGGTTTACAGAAAGATATCCGTCAGTACTGCTTGCTACACCGCTTGTTTTTTTAGCTACATAACCCGTAAAGTCATTTTGCCCGCCAACAAATCCTCCTCCTTCTGTATAATTATCTCCTTCTTTAAGGATCATTTGATATTTATGCTGTGTAGGAATAATCAATTTAGAAGTTTGCACTGTAGGCACAATAGAGGTAAAACAGCTAATGTGATTTCCGTCATTACATGATGTATCTGGTGGTACTACTACCGGAGGGATTACTACCGGAGGAGCTGCGTTTTTAAGATAGGCATCTACTCTTAAGTCAGAACTGCTTGCTCCGCGGTTGTGTAGTTCAATCGAAATCCTGTTAACTCCCTCTACAAATTTTGATTTTGGAATAGAGAAAATATTATAAGTACTCTCTGCTGCTCCATCTACTGTAGTACTTGAAAGTGTATTGTAGTCAATAGCGCCCGCCGGCATATTATCCCTAACAACCTCAACACCATTCAGGAAAACAATTATACCATCATCTCTCATTACTCCAAGCTCCATTGTTGCGCTCAAATCTGATAAATTAACGGTAAAATCTTTAGTAAAATAAGCCGTGTTTAAAGGTTTTTTGATGGTAGTTACCACAGGATCACCATATCCTAATGGTCCATTTCCTGATTTCCAGGCCGAAATATCAAAACCAGGATTCTTCCATTGGTCGACCAGCTGAACACCATTGTCATCAAAGCTCCATGACGAACCCTGATCAAAAATGGCAGTCTGAGCCTGAATTGCTGAATTTGTTATTAGTAAAAGAGTTGCAATTGATAGTAATTTTTTTTTCACGGTATAGTATGTTTTGTTGTACACTGCGAAGTTATTTTTCTAAATTGTACTTTATATTATGCCTACTTTAAATAAACACATCAATAAATTAGCAAATCTTAAACTTAATGTTAATGAGTTAATATTAAGTTAGTATTGCGCCTTACTCACATCGGTTAAGGAATTAATAAAAGCAATAATCTGCTTAATTTCTTTTTGATCCAGATTAAGCTTATCGGGAGACAGGGTTTGATTGTTAATTGCAAGTCCCATTCCTTCCGCTCCGCCTTCGTTATAAAAGGCCAAGACCTCGTCTAATGTTGAAAAGGCCCCATTATGAAAATAGGGTTTTGTAAGCGCTGCATTTCTTACCGTCATTGTTTTAAAAGAATTTTCATAAATCCATGAATTCTCTTTTTTTACGTTGCTGTTTATTCTGCCTTTATCCTCGTCTATTTGAACTGGTAAAAATTGCAGTGGTTTGCTGGTTACACCCAAAACTTCGGATTCATTTTCATTATAAAACGGAGGAACTAATCCTGAAAAATTCGGGGCAAAATGACAGGTCGCACAGGCTGCTTTTCCCATAAAAAGATTAAAACCTTTTTTCGCATCTTCAGAAATTTCCTTTTCATTTCTCATAAATTTATCAAAATCACTATTAAAGGAATATAATGAAGCGACATAAGAGCTCAGCGCTTTAGAGAAATTTTGTTTATCAATATCACCATCTTTAAAAGCCTTTTTGAAAGCTTTTTTATATTCCGGCTTTATTTTTAGTTTTTTGATGATGCTTTCGTAACTGGTATTAAATTCCTGTTCATTATAAATTACATGTTCTACCTGTTGTTCCAGATAGTAAGCACGCATATCATAAAAGAATCTTTTGGCAAAAACAGCATTATATAAGGAAGGGGAATTTCTTAAAACTGTTTTGCCTTCTACATTACTTAGTGATTTGGTTTTTAAATCAGTAAAAGCATTTTCAGGCAAATGACAGGAGGCGCAGCTCATTTTTGTAGTATTGCTTAAAGTTTGATCATAGAAAATCTCTTTCCCTAAAGATCGTAATTCGGCATTATCTTCAGATGGTTTTAAGAGTGTATAAAAATAGGGATCCAGAAAATCATCACTGAAAAAATTTTTATTGTTGATATTCCAACCTGAGATTTCTTTTAAATCGTCCGGAGAATTATCCCAATTTCCTAATTCTTCATACAAAGGCTGAAGGTAAGTTTTGTAAAACTCTATCCGGTCAAAAGTTTCAAAATTGGTGTTTTTGGAAAGATATTCTATACTTCCAGCCAATAATTTTATCGCTTTTTGAGTGTCTGCCTTTTTAAAATAATCATCTTTTTTTATGTAATTGTCAATTCCCCTCAAAGCATGAATAGATTCTTCAAAAACATTAAGTGATCCTGGTGTATCAAACCCCGTAACGCCCATGGTGTAGATCCTGATGAGTTCGATACGCAATGGCAGCGTTTTATTTTTTTCTTCAGATAAACCGTTTTTTATCGAACTCAGGTAAAAATCATTATAACTGTTATAAAGGAAATCCGATATTTCGACTATTTTATCTTTTTCGATATTGGCTTCCTCAGAGAATATAAGCTCGTCTAAAACCTGTAATCCTTCAGGAGGTAAAGTATTTGCTGCTGTTCCGGTACTTTCTATATGAAATAGTGGCGCAGCATTAATATGAGTTTTTGAAAATTCAGTGTAATGATATGCAATATAAAATTCTATTTCCTTATATGAATTTCTGGTTTTTTTTAGCGACTTCTGCAAATCTTCTTTTGAAATTTTATTGTCCTGAAACAAATGGGCATCAGATTTTAAAATGGCTAACTGCTCTTTAAAAGTTTTTAATCCTTGATTAATTATAGCATTTGTAGTTATATATTCAGTATCACCAGGATTAAAAGACATTATTGCAAAACCTATAAAAAGCGTAATAACGAGAAACGAAAAAGATTTCATGTTTTTTATCTGCAAAAGTATTGTGTTCAGATTATCCTAATTTTAAATCTGGATTAAATAATCTGCCTTTCTTGGTTAAATAAAAAATTAGCAATATTTAACTCCTTACGTAGTAACAAAAATATTTGGGAGAAATAGGGCATGTCGCTAAGTTAAGCTTTTAGAAAATAAAATTATTGCAAATCAAATCCGTCTTTATCCGTGTTTTTACGAAGTAAATCTGTTTTGTCTGCATCAAAATTAAACGCTGATTTTACTAATTCGCTAATGCAAAACACCGATAAAAACGAATTTTTCTAATTACTTTTTTGTTTAAAATATTAAGTAATTTTATAGATTTCACCGTTGCTTAATGACATTTAACCTAGGGACCGCTCTACCAATATCAACTCCTAATGGAGTCACAAAAATGTCTAAGAAATTACATTTATATGCTGGGTGATTTTTACCAAAAGATTCTGTGTTGATTTCCTAATAAATCTAAATTTTATTTTTTAGGTGCCTTGTTATATTTATCTTTTATTATTAGATTTGCAGTCTTAGTCAGCCATAGAGCTAGACTGTATAGCGTGTTTATGCATTTTTATGCTGGCACGCTATTTTTTTTTTTGATTCAAAATCTTCATCATATACTGCTAATTTTCTCTGTACAGCTAAACATCCTTTCATTTTAATGCCATTTTTTTCTACTATTCTAGTGTATTGATCGCGAAAATTCTCATCCCATTTTATAGTGCTTAAAGCTGGAAGATACAAGGCAGCTTCCTAACTATCTATTACCTCTTTTGAATATTGACGGCTTACCTTTTACCGAGCTTCCCGAGAGTTTCTCCTTTACATCCAATCCTGCATAAGTTGTGAGCTGTCTTTTACTGCGTATAACCTCAATCCGTTTGTCTCGCTGATAAATATTGATGGAATCAAAATTCATACACCCGGAATTGTACAGATATTAATAATATCTTTAGCAAGTTCTTTGTTCTCTTTTATACTGCCTTCGATCTCGTTTTTAATTTCTTTTTCAAGGGTGTTTAAAAAAACTATCCTTCTCTTTGAATGTTCAATACTTGAAAAATCTGGCATTGCTTCTGCCTCTTCGGCATGCAGTTGGTTCTTTATCCTTGTTCTCTCCTCTTTAATTTGACGACGTTCAAGTGTGAGCTGTTTCAATGTTTTGTAAATCTCTTTTGGCTTTTCCAGTTATCGGGTTTTCTTTACAGTCCAAATCTGTCAATTGCCTCAGAACACATTTTATCTGTACTTGTTTTGACATCAAGGGTTCGTATGTAATTGCTGATTTTGTTGGTAGTACAATACTCAGGTCTTCCTTTTTTTATCAAGGTAATATGCAAATTTTGGTAAACTCCTGTAGCTTCCATTACATATCGAACTTTTGTCGGATCAATCCATATTGTCGTGGAAAAATATTAAAATCTAGATATTTGTATTTTCAAATTATACCCTAATGCAAGATTCTTTTATCGATATCCTTAAACCATTGTTACCTGAGATAATAATAGACTATTTTCAACTTACTACTTATAAAAAAGAAGGCGAAACACTTCATTTGTACATAAAAGAGATCTATTCAATTCCAAAAGAATATCGAGGATACAAATTAACGTCAAACGAATTCTTTGAAGAAATAACGGTTCAGGATTTTCCTATTCGAGGACATCACGTGTATTTACATATAACCCGAGGAAGATGGGTTAACTCATACACTTGTAAAGTGGTATTTAAGGATTGGAATTTAGTAGCAGACGGAACTCGTGTCACACAGGAGTTTGCGTCTTTTTTAAAAGAGATCAATAGATTCCAAACCAAATGATTGTAGGGCTATTGCTTCTTTCTATGGAGTTTCTGGTAGAAATCTGCAGTCTCAATATAAAGATTTCCTGAGTGATTTTAAAGCCTGGGATCAAAAATCGCATGCTAAAAAATGGCTTCTTTTTCCAAAGAACATCGCCAAACGCTTGTCAATAGATGAAACTTGCCTTTCCAATGGTGAACTCTATACTATTTTAACCAATAAATCAGCTAAAGGAAGAAAAGGAACAATTTTGGCTATGGTTGCCGGAACTAAAGCAGAAACAGTAATTTCAGTTATTGAAAAAATACTTGTCAGAGAAAGAAATCTAGTACGGAAAATCACTTTGAATATGGCTGGAAATATGGGATTGATTGCCCGAAAATGTTTCCCAATGCAATTCGTGTCACTGATCGTTTTCATATTCAAAAGCTAGCTGTAGAAGCATTACAGGAAATTAGAATCAAATATCGTTGCGAAGCCATAGATCAGGAAAATGAACCTATGGAAAAGTCTAAGAAGTCAAATGTGAATTTTGAATCCAAAATACTTCCCAATGGGATACACTTAAACAGTTACTTGCCAAAAGTCGTTATTTCTTATATAATAACAACTCTAAATGGACTCCAAAACCAAATAAAACGGACTATTCTATTATTTGAATTATATCCTGATATTCAAAAAGCATACAATCTAACTCAAGAGCTTCGAGGTATCTTTGAGAATACAAGAGATAAAATTATTGATTTTGCTAAACTAGCCAAATGGCATGAAAAAATAAATCAATCTGGCTTTAAGTCTTTCAATACAATCTCTCGAACAATTATGAATCATTATCAAAGGATCTTAAATTATTTTGATAACAGAAGTACAAATGCATCGGCAGAATCTTTTAATGCAAAAATAAAAGCTTTTAGATCGCAATTCAGAGGTGTAAGGAATGTAGAATTTTTCCTTTTTAGACTAACTAATATTTATACTTAAATTTTATCGCTCCACAGGTTTTCGTGTTGATCCAACTTTTGCACCTGATCCGTTAAACTTAATCAAATAAATATTAATTTTTAGACAAAAAAAACTTCAATTAGCATAGCCAATTGAAGTTTTTAGTACTCAGAGCGGGACTTGAACCCGCACGAACATTGCTGTTCACTGGATTTTAAGTCCAGCGTGTCTACCAATTTCACCATCCGAGCATTAATTATGTGGTACCTCCAGGGATCGAACCAGGGACACATGGATTTTCAGTCCATTGCTCTACCATCTGAGCTAAGGTACCGATATAAAACACCCCATCCAATTTGGATAGGGTGTTTCAAAAGAAAGGCGACGACATACTCTCCCACATAACTGCAGTACCATCTGCGCAGGCGGGCTTAACTACTCTGTTCGGGATGGGAAGAGGTGAGCC
>NZ_JBIPCQ010000010.1:0-117866 GCF_044006475.1 Flavobacterium sp. FlaQc-47
AAAATCTAAAATCTAAAATCTAAAATCTAAAATCTAAAATCTAAAATCTAAAATCTAAAATCTAAAATCTAAAATCTAAAATCTAAAATCTAAAATCTAAAATCTAAAATCTAAAATCTAAAATCTATTTTCCCTTTCTGCGTTTACGTTCTGCTTTAATCATCGATAATTCGCGGCTTGTTTGACCAGCTACCGAAGTATTTTCTTCAGCGCGACGAATTAAGTATGGCATAACATCTTTTACAGGTCCAAAAGGCAAATATTTAGCCACATTATAACCGTTTTCGGCAAGATTGTAACTAATATTATCACTCATTCCGTATAGTTGTCCAAACCAGATTTTGTTATCGTTTTTGGCGATTCCTCTTTCCTGCATCATTTCCATCAATTTATAAGAACTTAATTCGTTATGAGTTCCTGCAAAAATGGACATAATCTCTAAATGCTCTAACATATAATGTACAGCAGCATCATAATTAATATCTGTAGCTTCTTTAGAAACACAAATTGGCGAAACATATCCTTTTTCTTCTGCTCTTTTGTTTTCTTTTTCCATGTAAGCGCCACGAACTAATTTCATTCCAATAAAAAATCCTTCATTTTTGGCCACTTCATGCAATTTTTTTAAATAATCCAAACGATCCCAACGGTACATTTGTAATGTATTAAAAACTATCGCTTTCTCTTTATTGTATTTACGCATCATTTCGGTAACTAAATCGTCAGCAGCATCTTGCATCCAGCTTTCTTCACCGTCAATCAATAAAGCAACATCTTTTTGGTGAGCAACACTGCAAACGTGATCAAAACGGGCTACTACTCTATCCCATTCTGCCTGTTCATCAGGAGTTAACGCTTGTTTTTCTCCTACCTTAGTATATAAATCAAAACGACCAAAACCTGTTGGTTTAAATACAGCAAACGGAATAGCTAATCTTTCCTTAGCAAATTCAACTGTTTTTAAAGTCATTTGTAAAGCAGCATCAAACTGTTCTTCTTCTTCTTTTCCTTCAACTGAATAATCGAGCACAGATGAAACACCTTTGGTAAACATTTTGTCAACCACTGTTATACAATCATTTTCGTTTACACCACCACAAAAATGGTCAAAAACAGTTGCACGAATCAATCCTTCTACAGGAAGTTTAGCTTTTATAGCAAAATTAGTAACAGCAGTTCCTATTCTTACTAAAGGCTGGCTGTCAATCATTTTAAAAAGAAAATAAGCTCTATCAAGTTCTGTATCGCTTTTTAACGAAAATGCAACTTGGGTGTTGTCGAATATTTTTTCCATTAAGGTCAGTTTTTTGTGCAAATATAGATAGAGTTTTAAATATTATTTACTAAAACGATGCCTATTTTTCAATATCGGTAATAATGATATGGAAAAACATAATGATTTTAGTGAAGTTTTGTTGCTTTGTTTCCTAAAACATTATCTTTTAAATGTTTTAAAGTATCCTGAATTAAACAACGGCAGTAGTGAATTTTTTATTGGCAAATATTATTTAATCAGTAATGATCGTATTTTTGGTTATTAAGTAAGAGTTTACTTTCTCTCCGTACTGATTCAGTTTTAAAAATAAATAAATGATCTAAATTCTAATTTAGAATCATTCATTTTTAAACAAATTAGAATAAAACTATGAATATTATTTAGTTAAAAATGCCTTATTTTGCGGTTATAATTAACTACAGAAATATGCAATCTATTCAAGCCAATAATTATCACGTACATTTTAATCAAAATGCTTACGAAGTCTTAAATAATCATTTGAAAGAAAATAAGTACTCTAATCTGTTTATTATAGTTGATAATGAGACAAATGAATATTGTTTGACAAAATTTTTACCTTTACTTGAAACTGATTTAACGATAGAAATTATTGAATTTGAATCAGGAGAAATCAATAAAAATATTGAAACCTGTATTGAAATCTGGAAAGTGCTTACTGAACTTGGTGCCGACAGAAAATCGCTTGTAATTAATCTTGGCGGTGGCGTTGTAACTGATTTAGGAGGTTTTGTAGCTTCGACTTTTAAGCGTGGAGTTGACTTTATAAATATTCCAACCACATTACTATCAATGGTTGATGCTTCTGTAGGAGGAAAAACCGGTGTTGACTTAGGAAATCTTAAAAACCAGATTGGTGTTATCAACGTTCCTCAAATGGTATTAATTGATACCGATTATCTTGAAACATTGCCTCAAAGTGAAATGCGTTCCGGTCTTGCCGAAATGCTAAAACATGGTTTAATTTATGATGCCGATTACTGGAAACAGTTTTTAGATCTAAAAGCAATTGATTTTGCCGACTTCGACGAATTAATTTATCGTTCTGTCGAAATTAAAAATGAAATCGTGATTCAGGATCCAACGGAGAAAAATATTCGCAAAGCATTGAATTTCGGACATACATTAGGGCACGCTATCGAAAGTTACTTTTTAGAAAGCGAAACTAAAAAAACATTATTGCATGGTGAAGCTATTGCGATAGGAATGATTTTAGAAAGTTATATATCTCTGCATAAAAACTTAATTACAGCAGAAGAATATGCTGAAATTAAAACAGCTATAAAAGGCATTTATGATGATGTAAAAATTGAAGAAAATGATATCGATCCGATCTTGGAATTACTCATTCATGACAAAAAAAATGAGTATGGTTTGATTCAATTTGCATTAATTGAAGGAATCGGAAAAATAAAAATTAACCAATCCGTTGAAAATAAATTGATTCTAGACGCGTTTCAAGATTATAAATCTTAAACTTTTTTTAATAAAAAGCTTTGCTTTAGGTATATATTATTTTTTACATTTGCCACAATGAAAACAAACAGAAAACAAAGACAATTCAGTTCTTATAGAAACCGACTCAATAGTTCCCTATTAAGAATATTGGATCGTTTTTATAATAGTAAAAGTCCGTTTTCTTGTGATGTTTTTTTATACTCAAAAGCAGAAAATGAAAAACTGCAAATTGTATTTGCGAATATTAGGGTTTGAATTTAAGATTTAGCACAGTTTTCTAAATTAAAAATGACAATCTTAAACATCGACTAAATGAATACAAAATATTCTGATCTAATTAATCAAACCTACTACTTTCCACAAGAGGAATTTAAATTAAACAAAGACAACTTACAATTTCACAATATCGATTTGATGAAATTAGTAGAACAATATGGTACACCATTAAAATTCACTTATTTACCACAGATTTCTGAAAATATCAATAAGGCTAAATCCTGGTTCAGAAAATCAATGGAAAAAAATAAGTATGATGCTAAATATTTTTACTGTTATTGTACAAAAAGTTCTCATTTTGAATATATTATGAATGAGGCTTTTAAAAATAACATTCATATTGAAACATCATCAGCTTTTGATGTGAATATTGTAGAGAATTTACTTGAAAATGGTAAAATCAATAAAAGTACTTATGTTATTTGCAACGGTTTTAAAAGAGATGAGTATATATCTAATATTGCACGATTAATTAATAACGGACATAAAAACACTATTCCGATTATTGATAATTATGAAGAACTGGATTTACTTCAGGCAGAAATCAAAGGAAAATTTAAAATTGGAATTCGTATTGCAGCCGAAGAAGAGCCTAAATTTGAATTTTATACGTCAAGATTAGGAATTGGATACAAGAATATAGTAGCTTTTTACAAGAAACAAATTCAGGAAAATGATAAATTAGAGCTTAAAATGCTTCACTTTTTCATTAATACCGGAATTAACGATACAGCATATTACTGGAATGAGTTAGTAAAATGTATCAAAGTATATATTGCACTTAAAAAAGAATGCCCTACTCTTGATGGCTTAAACATTGGTGGTGGTTTCCCAATTAAAAATTCTCTTGCATTCGAATACGATTATCAATACATGATTGATGAAATTATCAATCAGATCAAAATAGCATGCGACGAAGCCGAAGTTGATGTTCCTAATATCTTCACAGAATTTGGATCATTTACAGTAGGTGAAAGTGGTGGCGCCATCTATCAGATTTTATACCAAAAGCAACAAAATGATAGAGAAAAATGGAATATGATTGATTCATCATTCATTACGACTTTGCCGGATACATGGGCTATAAACAAACGTTTTATTATGCTGGCAGTAAATCGCTGGAATGATACATATGAGCGGGTTTTATTAGGAGGTTTGACTTGTGATAGTGACGATTATTACAATTCAGAGCAAAATATGAACGCCATTTATTTACCTAAGTACAACAAAGAAAAACCTTTGTATATTGGTTTCTTTAATACTGGTGCGTATCAGGAAACTATTGGAGGTTACGGTGGTTTACACCACTGTTTGATTCCGCAGCCTAAACATATTTTAATAGATCGTGACGAAAACGGTATTTTAGCTACTGAAGTTTTTTCAGAGCAGCAAACTTCTGATGATGTATTAAAGATTTTAGGATATACTAAAAAAGTATAAAAAAAAACCTGCAAAATAAAAGTTAATAACTATAAAATTATTAATTTGCAGTACCATCTAAAAGGTTAAACTTTTAATTCAAAAAAACAAAAAAACAAAAACAAAATGAAAGGACCAATCAGTCAGTTTATTGAAAAACATTATTTACACTTTAACTCTGCTTCACTTGTTGATGCAGCAAAAGCATACGAACAACAATTGGCAAACGGTGCTAAAATGATGGTAAGTATGGCCGGAGCTATGAGTACAGCAGAAATTGGTAAAATTTTTGCCGAAATAATCAGACAAGATAAAGTACAGATTATTTCATGTACAGGAGCCAATCTGGAAGAAGACATCATGAATTTAGTAGCACACTCTCACTATGAAAGAGTGCCTAATTATCGCGATTTAACGCCGGAAGATGAATGGGCTTTGCTTGAAAGAGGACTAAATCGTGTTACAGACACTTGTATTCCTGAGCATGAAGCGTTTCGTCGTTTACAAAAGCACATTTACAAAATCTGGAAAGATGCTGATGACAAAGGAGAACGTTATTTCCCGCATGAATTCATGTATAAAATGTTATTATCAGGCGTTTTAGAAGAATATTACGAGATAGATTTAAAAGATAGCTGGATGTATGCCGCTGCCGAGAAAAACTTACCTATTATTGTACCGGGATGGGAAGATAGTACGATGGGAAATATCTTTGCTTCATACGTAATCAAAGGAGATTTAAAAGCTTCTACGATGAAATCCGGAATTGAATATATGGTTTTCTTATCAGACTGGTATCCAAAAAATAGTGCTAACGGTATTGGATTTTTCCAAATTGGTGGTGGTATTGCAGGAGATTTCCCAATTTGTGTGGTACCAATGTTGTACCAGGATATGGAAATGCATGATATTCCGTTTTGGAGTTATTTCTGTCAGATTTCAGATTCGACAACCAGTTACGGATCATATTCAGGAGCTGTTCCAAACGAGAAAATTACTTGGGGTAAATTAGACATTAAAACCCCTAAATTTATTATTGAGTCGGATGCTACAATTGTTGCACCGTTAATTTTTGCTTACTTATTAGATTTATAGGATATTTATGAAAAGAGTTATAGTAGACTACGCTAAACTTACCAATGAAATTTTGAACCTTTTGGTTGAGAAATTTCCTGATGGTTATGATGATTCGGATGTAATCCGTTTTAGAAATGCTAAAAACGAATTGATCGAAGCTGTTGAAGTTCGTACTGAAGACACTATTTATTTAGTAAAAATTAGTACTAAACTTGCTGACAGAATCGAGAATTACGATGAAGATGATGATATCGACGTAGATGTTGATGTAATCGAACCAGTAAAAGGTCTTGATCTTGATGATGATATTGATGATGACGATGATGACGACAATCTGGATAAACCAGATATCGACGGTGGAGATGACGATGATGATGATGACAAAGATCCGGATGATATCGCTGACGAAGATGATGAAGACGATGAAGATTAATCTAAATCTTTCAAAATAAACTAAAGGAACTCCATTCGAGTTCCTTTTTTTATTAATTACAAAAAGTTTGAATATTTAAATATAAGAAAAATACTATATTTAATAAATTTGATTATATTTAGCTATCTATAAATATCAGCATAATGACTTCAGAAATTCTACACGCCAAATTAAAAGAAAATTTTGGATTTGAAAAATTCAGACCCAATCAGGAAACCATAATCAATACGATTCTTTCAGGTCAGGATACCTTGGCAATTATGCCTACTGGCGGAGGAAAGTCGATTTGTTTTCAGTTACCGGCCTTAGTTCTGCCAGGAATTACAATTGTTATTTCTCCTTTAATAGCCTTGATGAAAGATCAGGTGGATAGTTTAAAAACCAATGGAATTAATGCCTGCTATATAAATAGTAGTCAGACAAGTCAGGAACAGCAATTTTATATTGATAATTTAAAATCAAATAATTTCAAGCTTGTTTATATTGCTCCGGAAAGTCTATCTTATTTAGATGTTGTATTTAATGAGTTGACAGTCAGCTTGATTGCAATTGACGAAGCGCATTGTATTTCTTCATGGGGACATGATTTTCGTCCGGCGTACACTAATTTAGGATATCTAAAAAGTCGCTTCCCTTCTACTCCAGTTTTAGCTTTGACTGCAACGGCAGATAAAGCAACCCGAACTGATATTACAAAACAGCTAAAATTAAGAAATCCAAAAACTTTTGTAGCTTCTTTTGATCGAAAAAATCTAAGTCTGGAAGTTCGTCCGGCTTTAGATCGTGTCAAGCAAATTATTGATTTTGTAGAAAATAAACCCAATGAATCCGGAATAATTTACTGCTTGAGCAGAAAAACAACCGAAGAATTGGCTCTGAAATTGCAAAAAAATGGTGTTAAAGCAAAAGCTTATCACGCAGGTCTGGAAAATAAACTTCGTGCTAAAACACAAGATGAATTTATAAATGATGATTGTCAGGTAGTTTGTGCAACAATAGCATTTGGAATGGGAATTGATAAATCAAATGTTCGGTGGGTAATACATTATAATTTACCCAAAAATATCGAAGGTTATTATCAGGAAATTGGTCGTGCCGGTCGTGATGGATTGCCTGCAGAAACCGTTTTATTTGAAAGTTATGCCGATGTGATTCAGCTCCAGAAATTTGCTTCAGAAGGTTTGAACTCAGATGTTCAGTTGGCAAAACTCGAAAGAATGAAACAATATGCAGATGCTTTGAGCTGCAGACGAAAAATTCTGCTCTCCTACTTTGGCGAATTGGTAAAAGAGAATTGCGGAAACTGCGATATTTGCAAAAATCCTCCAACATTTTTTGATGGGACGATTCTCGCGCAAAAAGCATTGTCTGCAATTAGCCGCTTACAGGAATCTGAGCCTTTGGCGGTAATCGTAGATTTTTTAAGAGGCTCGAAAAACGCGTATATCTACGAAAAAAATTATCAAAGCTTAAAAACGTACGGAATTGGCGATGACATTTCATGGTATGATTGGAACCAATACCTGATTCAGCTTATAAATTTAGGCTATTGCGAAATTGCTTTTCATCAACACAATAAAATATTACTAACTCCTTTTGCCAGAAAAGTTTTGTTTGAAGGCGAAAAAGTAAAATTAAATACAGTTGTTAAAAAAGTAATTGATAAAAACGAAATCAAAGAAACAAAAACTAAAGCGGCAAAAAATTCTCTTTTTGAAATATTGAGAAAATTACGTTATGAAATTTCAAAAGATGAGGAAGTTCCTGCTTATGTAATTTTTAGCGATGCAGCTTTAAGACAAATGGAAACTTTGCGCCCAATGAGCGACGAAGAATTCCTGGCGATTGATGGTGTTGGAAAAGCAAAACTGGAAAAGTATGGTTCTGAATTTATTGATGCTATCGTTTATTATGAAAAAGTAAAAAAAGAAAATGCTAAGTCCAAACCTAAAAAAGAAGGAAACACCTATAAAACAACTTTAGAATTATTTCAAAGTGGAGTTTCTGTTGAAGAAATTGCCGAAAAACGAAATTTAGGTCATACAACAATTATCTCACATTTGGCCAAATTATATGTTGACGGAAATGATATTGAAATAAGTCAATTTGTTGGAGAAAAAGAAATTTCTGAATTGCAAAAAGCGCAAATCGAACTTGAATTTCCAACTGCATTGAAACCTTATTATGATTACTTTGAAGAAAAAATGTCTTACGATAAAATTAGATTTGGATTAGCTTTTCTTGAAAGGCACAAAAATGAAGATGAAAAGCTAAAAATTAAAGCTTATTCATTAGATGAGAAAAGATTAGAAAATCCTGAAGCCTATAAAAAATGGAGTTCAGGGGAAGATTCAGATCTTGTTCATAATTTTTATCTAGGAAAGAAAGTGAAAGAAATAGCGCTTTTGTTAGGAAGAAATGAAGGTGCAATAAACTCCAGATTGAAAAAATTAGAATTGAAAAAATAATTTTCTCGGTTTTTTTTTAAATTTTTGACGTGGTAGAAATTATAAATTATCTGTGAAATAAAAATCCTGTGAAAATAAACTTCACAGGATTTTTTATATGATAAAAAGACAAACTTACAAATATCGCTCTTCAAAAACTTTTTGATGATGTTTTTGATGACCAATTATGACAAAACCTAAAGCTCCAGCAGAAATTTGATGCGTTGATGCCGTTCCTGTTCTTTTAAGCTGCTCCTCAGATAAACTTTTATAAAACAATAAGGTTGAGTGTCTTACTGCAGAAAGTTCAGTCAATAAATCCTGAATACTCCTTTTGTCAGCTTCAGTATTATCTACATAATCATTTTCTTCAAATCCAGGCAATGCAGTTTTGTCATTTCTTGAAAAACGCAAAGCGCGATAAGCAAAAATACGTTCGCAATCAATCAAATGCTGAATGATCTCTTTAATAGTCCATTTTCCTTCTGCGTAACGGTAATCAAATTTATCAAGTGGAATATTTTGAACAAACCTGATGAAATCATGAAGAGAAATTTCTAACTCTTCGATTAAATTAACTTCTCCGGCTTCACGAACATAATTAGCAAAAGGACCGGAATATTCTGTTTCTGATAATTGACTTGAATTCATTTCTATGATTTTTACAATTTTTATACTACGTTCAAATTCTCTTAAGCTAATTTATGCCGAGTTTCTGCTTGCGTTAGTATTTCCGAAAAGAGATCTTGTAACAATTTTTTCGTATACTTTTACCAGTTCTTCATCGACTTCATTTTCTTTGTTCAATTCATTAATTCTCAACAAAGCATATTGTTGTATTGTTAACAATGGCAGTACAATACGCTCTCTTACCTGAATAGATGCTATACCATCAGGATAATTTTCCATTAAGGTTTTATGCCCAGCAATTTTCAGTAATAAACGCTTTGTCTCCTGAAATTCATCGAAGATAATTTGCCAGAATTCACCAAATTCAGGATCATTTCTCATGTATGCCGTTAGTGGTAAAAATGATTTTGCCAATGACATCATACTGTTTTCAAGCAACGTTTTAAAGAACAATGAATTGTGATACAAATCATGAATTTTGTCCCATTGATTCGTTTCTTCAAAATGTTTCAACGCAGTTCCAACTCCAAAGAATCCTGGTACGTTTTGTTTCAATTGACTCCACGATCCCACGAACGGAATCGCTCTTAAATCAGCAAAATCTAATGATTCAGATTTGCTTCTTTTTGACGGACGACTTCCTATATTTGTTTTAGAGTAATATTTTAACGTACTCATTTTTTCTAAATACGGAATAAATTTTGGGTGATTTTTGAAACTTAAATATTTTTCATAGCCTAAATCAGCTAATTGGGTCAAAATCTGAGTTTCATCTGCACTTAATTCATTTTTCTCTTTACTAAATACCTGATTTGTTACACCGGCAGTCAATAAATTTTCAATATTATAACGGCACGAATCTAAAGTCCCGAAATTTGAACTGATTGTTTGTCCCTGTACAGTAATCTGAATTTCGTTATTTTCAATTTTTGGTCCTAACGAGGCATAGAATTTATGCGTTTTTCCACCACCACGTGCAGGAGGTCCGCCACGTCCATCAAAGAAAATAACTTTAATGCCGTATTTTCTTGATATTTCAGTAAGAGCAATTTTTGCCTGATAAATACTCCAGTTTGCCATTAAATATCCACCATCTTTGGTTCCGTCAGAGAAACCTAACATAATAGTTTGCTTATTTCCCCTTTGTTTTAAGTGTTTAGAATATTCAGGATTGGTGTATAATTGTTCCATAATATGATGCGCACTTTGTAAATCATCAACAGATTCAAAAAGTGGAATAACATCAACACTCGGGTTTTCCCAATTGTTTAAACGAATCATTGCAAAAGTCTCCATAACATTCAGTGCACTTTCATTGTTACTAATAATGTAACGATTTGCACCAAATTCACCATTAGCTTTCTGAATGCTTTTAATAGCCTGAACAGATTCTAAAGTTAATCTTGTTATTTCATCCTCAAAGTCGGCAGGATTTAAATCTCCTTTTACTTTTGATAAAACAATTAATTTTTCATCTTCAGATAATTCAAAATAATTTTTAGGGAATATTTCAGAACCTGAATTCAAATAATGATTTACAACATCCTTAAAAACAACATTATGAATTTTGCTGTTTTGACGAATATCCAAAGTGGCAAAATGAAAGCCAAAAAGATTAATTTTTACCAAAAATGCTTCCAGTTCATCTAAATAAAGAGACTGATGCTTTTCTATAATGATATCACGAATAAGGTTTAATTGTGATAATAACTCTTCTAAAGTAATATAAATTTCCCCTTTAGAATAGAAAACAGAACGATAAAGTTTATGTTCAAGTTCAGATACCAAAGTATCTACACCTGAGAAGGTTAATTTACGTTTTAGATTTCTCATTTCAACATAATAACATTTCAAAATTGAGGTACGTAAACGTTCTGCAACTTTTAAGGTAATTTCAGTTGTAACAAACGGATTTCCATCACGATCTCCACCCGGCCAAAAACCAAGCTTGATTAATTTATTCTGAATGGCTTTTCCATGTAGAATATTTTTCTGCAAATAATGAACTATTTCTCCGGATGTAGCATAGAAAACATTCTCTAAATACCAAATCAAAGATACCGCTTCATCATAAGGATTTGGTTTTTCATTTTGTATAAAAGGAGTTTTTCCTAATTGAGCTAATAATTCTTTAATCTTTAATAAATCATTTGAACGAATTGCATCAGTCAAATCATTTATAATCCCTAAAACAGGTCCCGGATAAAATTGAGTTGGATGCGCTGTTAAAACAGTTCTTACATTGAAGTTTTCAAGGAATTCGATCAATTCACCGTCTTTTTCCTTAGCATCTGATTTTTCCTTAATATCACGTAAAGATCCACGGCCTTCCATGTTATTAACTTCAGGAAAAGCAGCATCTTCAATAGCATCAAATAATACAATCTGACGTTCTGTGTACTGAATAAATCGAAACATCAAATCAATTTTTTCTGCTTCGGAAGGGTTGTTTAAATATCTGTCAGAAAAGAAATTAAAAATTTCTTTCGGTGTTTCATGTTTTTTAAATCCTGTTTCGCAAGTTTCTGTAAATAAAGGAAGTAAGGCTCCCGTATTATCTATAGAATCAAAAGGTAAAGTTATAAATACACTATTATAAATGTGATATTTTGAGAGAACATCTTGATTAAAACGTTCTATTTTAGGCAACGTATACATAATCTATTGTAGTTGGTGGTTAATTAGTCATAAAAAAACCCCAAGAATAAACTTGAGGTTATATTTTAATATAGCATTCAAGAAAATATTACATATTTTTAAATATAGTATGCATCAAACGCTTCTTATCGTTTATACTTTCTTCTAATGAAATCATAGTTTCTGTTCTGTAAACACCTTCGATATCATCAATCATGAAGATAACCTCTTTTGCGTGTTTAGTATCTTTTGCTCTAATTTTGCAAAAAATATTGAATTTTCCTGTCGTTACAGAAGCTACTGTTACGAACGGGATTTGATTGATTCGCTCTAATACAAATTTAGTTTGAGACGTATTATTAAGGAATACACCAACATAAGCAATAAATGAATACCCTAATTTATCGTAATCTAAGGCTAGTGAAGATCCCATTATTATCCCGGCGTCCTCCATTTTTTTTACTCTAACATGCACTGTACCAGCAGATATCAATAGCTTTTTTGCAATGTCAGTAAACGGAACTCTCGTATTGTCTATTAACATATCTAAAATCTGGTGATCTACTTCATCTAAACGAAATTTACTCATAATTCTTTAATTAATATTACTAATTGCTATAACAAAGTATAAAAATATATATAAAAAACAACAAATTCACATAAAAATTAACTTTTTATCAATCCGTTAACAAATTTAACATTTTTATTTAAATAAAAATTTGCTTTTTGATGCAATTTCGGAAAACCACTGTAGTCATCGGAATAAATAGCTTCTTTACCATCATATTCATAATGTCCAAAATAATTTTCCAATTCGCCCACTTCAACAATATATGCGTTAAAATGAATCTTATTTTCAATCAATTCTTCTTTGTATTGTGCGACAAAATTCGTAATAATTTCGATACCATCATAATTTATTTTGATATTTTTATACATAAAATCATAAAAAACCACTTTATTTTGTGAAATATTCAAATAATCATTAATTCGATTATCAACTAAATCGTTTTCGCTGATAATTTCAAAACTCGAAATAAGTGAGAAAAAGATTAATTTTCTCGTAATTTCCCGATTGTAATCATTCTCAAAGTGCCCTGCTTCAAATAAAATGGTTGGTACTCCCATAAATTGAAACGTATCGCCTATACAGTTTATATTAAACGAATCATTAAAACGGCCCACTTGTCCAGGAATATATTGCTGCAAGACATCATTAATACCAGCTATCACATTTATCGCTTTTAGACGGTTTTCATTTACTTCTCTTTCCTCATTATAGGAAGGTGCCAGGAATGATACTGTTGCAGGTTTTCCTGTTGCTCCTGCACCAAAAATAGTACGCTGATCATGAAGATTAAAGCAATAATGAGGCTTGAATGATTCAAATGCCTCTCTTAAAACTTTACTTTCCGGCTGCGTTAGGTTTTGGGAGTCACGGTTTAGATCTATCTTATTAGCATTTTCACGAGTATATAATCTTGCGCCATCAGGGTTTAAAATTGGAATACTATAAAAGGTAAATGTTTTAAGCATTTTCTCAGCAAATTCAGATTCGCTGTTTAGTACGTTAATAAAGTCAAACAACGCTTTTGTTGTAGTGCTTTCATTTCCATGCATTTGTGACCATAAATAAACACGGGTTTCTCCAGTTCCAATTTGGTAACTATATATAGGTTCATCTAAAACGGATCGACCAATTATTTGTAGTTGATTATTAGTATTTAGTTTATCTAATAAAGGTTGGATATGATCTAAAGTCAAGTAACGACCTTGAATGCTTTGTTCTTTGTATTGGTTGAATAATTCTTCTAAATTCATTGTGTTTTGATTTGTTTACAAAAGTAAACATCTTTATTTTTACAATTGTAAACAATTAAAAAATGCAATAATTTATAATTGTAAACAGTATTTTAGGGATATATTATATATTTACGATCGTATGGGTTAACATTTGTTATTACTTTATATATTAATGTACTGTTTACTGTATTTCAATGATTTAAATACTATTATATAAAGTTATTATGAAGGTTATAATTTTACTAAACCACTATTTACAACTGTAAAATTGCTTAATTGATTTCTTTTAGTTACATTTGTAAACAACTGTTTTAAAAACAATAATTTACAATGGTAAACATCGATGATTTTGTAAAACGTCTTGAAATAATACTTGATTATTATGCCTTGAATGCCTCTACTTTCGCTGACAGAATTGGTGTGCAACGCTCAAGCATGTCACACCTGCTTTCTGGAAGAAACAAACCGAGCCTGGATTTTGTAATGAAAATTTTAGAAGTTTTTCCGGATGTAGATTTGTATTGGATTCTAAACGGAAAAGGAAGTTTCCCTAAAAGCAATGAACAAGTTCCTGCAGACATTAAAACTTCTGCTCCTATTTATGCAAATGAAAATTTTGCCGGACCGGATTTGTTTTCGGAGATTAATTATATGAAAACTGAAAAAGCAGAAACAAGAACAAGTCCTGAAATTAAAAATCAAAATTTAAATTCTGAAGAAGGGGAAATTGAGAAAATTGTTATTTTTTATAAAAACGGAACTTTTAAGGCCTATCATCCGTAAAGTGAAAAATCGCGTATTTGAAATAAATTAAAAATTATTTTCATTTAAGCGATTCTCCTGCACGATTGAAAATATTGAAAACTAGAGTTGAAATCCATTATCAGGAATTTTACCAATAACAGTTTCATAATGTTTTTTCAAAATCTGTAAATCCTCTTCGTAATTTCCTGTTGGAAAAAAAGCTTTACCAAAACTGACTTCTTTTTTGCCCCAATCAAATGCCACCGGAATAATTGGCACATTTGCTTTGAGTGCTATATAATAAAATCCACTTCTGATTTCATTCACTTCTTTGCGTGTTCCTTCGGGAGCAACAGCAAGACGAAAGACTTCTTTTCGGGCAAAAATTGCAGCAATCGAATCTACCTTATTTAATCCACCAGAGCGATCAAGCGGTTCTCCTCCTACACTTCTGAAATAATACCCAAGCGGAAATTTAAATAATTCCTTCTTTCCAACCCAGTTCATCTCTAATCCAGAGATGCCACGAGTAAATATTCCCAAATAAAAATCATGATTACTTGTATGTGGCATCACCATCATCACACATTTTTTCACTTCCGCATTTTCAATTCCTACTATTTTCCAGCCCATTAGCTTAAAAAAGATGAATTTATACAATCGTTTCTTCATTAAAATTTATTTTTTCATGCAAAATAAAAGATTTAAATGGTATTTTTGAGTAAAAGCATTTAAAATGATTCAAAAATTATTTAGTTATATAATTCCTATAAAAATATTCAAGAAAAAATCAGAAAGAAGTAAAATCATTGAAGTTACGTGGGCAAATGGAGAATTGGTTCTGGATTCTGAAAACACAAATTATTCATACGGAAGTTTACAACGCATATTAAGATACGGTTTAAGAACTATTGGTTATTCAACAATTCTTAAAATGGATCATATTTTATTATTAGGAGTTGCCGGCGGGAGCGTAATTAAAACTTTGGTTGACGAGATTGAATATAAAGGTAAAATTACAGGTGTCGAAATTGACTCTGATATAATTCAGATCGCGAATCAATATTTTAACCTGGATAAAATAAAACAACTGGAAATTATTATTGATGATGCTTTTGAGTTTGTTTTAAAAACAAAAAACAAGTATGATCTTATTATAATTGATATTTTTGAAGATATCAAAATGCCCAATTTTTTATTCGAAAGTTTTTTTAGTGAACGTATTTGTTTTCTTTTAAAAAACAATGGATTTGTTTTATTCAACACCATGATTTTAGATGAAGCTCATAATGTTCGAAACAGGAAATACGTTTCGGAAATAAATGCAGAATTATTTACTTCAAAAATGCTGCCCCGCGTAGAAGTTCATAATGAATTAATAATTATTGAAAAAGTCGCCTAAATTTTACATTTTATGAAACCTCTTGTGTCCATTTTAAAAGCCTTGCCATCTACTAAGATTATTGATTCCAGTATAGATTTCTCAAAATACATTCCGCTGGATTTATCTGTAACGAATCACGAATTAATGGAGAGTAAACCTGAAAATCCTATAGAATTTGAACGTTTCATTTCAAATTATTTAGAAAAAAACAATGCCGAAGTTGCCTTTGGCGGATATATTGAAGGACGGACTTTATATCAACGAAGTACGATTTTCAAAAATGATTCAATACCGGAACGCAATATTCATATTGGTCTGGATTTGTGGACAAAAGTTGACACCGCGGTTTTGGCGCCATTGAACGGAACAGTTCACAGTTTTAAAAACAACATTGGTTTAGGAGATTATGGGCCTACAATAATTTTGGAGCACATTGTTGAAAATGAAAAATTTTATACTTTATACGGACATTTATCGTTAGAAAGTATAGAAAACCTTAATGTTGGGACAGTTTTTAATAAAGGTGATAAAATTGGAACCTTAGGAAATTCAGACGTTAATGGTGATTATGCGCCACATGTACATTTTCAGATTATAAAAAATATTGAAGAGTACTTTGGTGATTATCCCGGAGTTTGCAATACAAACGATTTGAATTTTTACATAGAAAACTGCCCTGACCCTAACTTATTATTAAAAATTACTTAAATGATTATGAAGAAAGCAGGATTGATTATATGTTTGTTGTTGTTAATTGGATGTAAATCCAAAAACATTAGTAGAGACACTGAAGATTTGAAAATTAAGAAAATTTCCGGTGCAGAAATTAATGCCAATCAACAGCAAAAAGCCTACGAATTAGGTAAACGAGTTTTAGAAACTTGTAACACATCAAAATTCAAACCTTTTAATGAAACCGAAGTTACGTCATCAGTCAGAGAAAACACGACCGAAGAACGATTGACAAAAACATGTCAGCGATTTAGACAATACTACGGTAATTTTATAGATTTAAAATTAGATGGTGTTTACAAAACAAAACAAGAAGTGGTTTATCGTTATCACGCCTTATACACAAAAAAAGTTGCCAATAAAGAATTGCGCGTTTTTGTGAATGAAGATAATTTGGTTTCAGCCATTAAGTCAATGGATTGGGATGAAAAATTTGATTCAAAACTAACAGAACAATAAAGTAAACTATGAATTTAAAATTATCTCTTTTTATCCTACTGTTAATTTCGACTTTTGCAAATGCTCAGGAAACAATGAGCATAAAAGGTTCCAAGCCTTTTCCTGCAACACAAACGTATACTTTTATTTGCGAAAAATATGTTTATACAGGTGAAGCAAATGTTCAGATTGCAAAAACAGATAAGGGAGGAGTTTTAAAATTAAGCATTGGGACAACCAATGATAAAACAAAAATTTCAGGAGGTCTTTATGTTGATTTAGCAAACGGCGATGTGATTCCGTGCGTTGATAAAAACAGTAATGAAACTGTTGAAGGCAAAACATCTTCCTACTATTACTTTACTCCTGCTGAAATGGTTAAACTTAAAAAAAATGATATCAAAGGCATTAGATTTATTGTTACAGGAAATTCTAATGCTTTTGGTGATCAAACAGGATATTTTACTGCTTCAAATAAAATGACCTATTTTTCTACAGCCTTCGATAAATCTAAAAAATCATTTGATACGGCAAATGCAATTAGTGCTTTGTAAATAAATTATTTTCTTTAATAAATCTTATATTTATACTCTAATTACAATATCCTATGAATGCTAACGAAGCTTTAATTACAAAATTCTACACTGCTTTTTCTAATGCCGACGCTAAAACAATGAGCGAATGCTACCATCCTAAAGTTCATTTTGTTGATCCTGCATTTGGCTTATTGAAAGAGGATCAGGTTTCTAAAATGTGGGAAATGCTAATTATTAGAAGTAAAGGCAATCTTAAAATTGAGTTTTCAGATATAAAAGCAGATGATTCTACAGGTTCTGCAAGATGGATTGCGACCTATAAATTTACTAAAACCAATAGAAACGTAATTAATAGAATCTCAGCAGAATTTGCGTTTCAGGATGGACTAATTATCAAACATACGGATAGTTTTGATGTTTGGAAATGGTCAAAACAAGCCTTCGGTCCTACTGGATATTTATTAGGCTGGACAGGATTTTTTCAAAACAAAATTCAGGAACAAGCCCTATTGTCACTCAAAAAGTTTCAGCAATCCAAATAATTTCCATAATTTAGAACTTCAAAAATGCACATTAGCTAAAATACTTTTTAGTTCAATTTATCTGCCTTCCTTTAAGAATTTGCTTGTTGCTACATTTTGTTGAGTTAATCGTGTTTTAATCCTGAAGAACTATGAAAGAACTTGTACACAAAAAATTAAATCAATTACAGGCAACAGCAATTTGCGGTAATGATATTAGTTCCTCTTGTTTATATGTTTCGGCATTAACGATATTATATGCAGGACAATATGCCTGGATTTCATTGTTGATTGTTGCAGTAGTTTTGTATTTATTCAGAAAAATTTATGGAGAAGTTGTTGGTGCAATTCCTTTAAACGGAGGCGCTTATAACGTTTTATTAAATACATCCACTAAACGATTGGCCTCATTAGCTGCCACATTAACTGTTTTGTCTTATATGGCAACCGCAGTAATTTCGGCATCAGAAGGCATGCATTATCTACACGGAATATTTGAAAGTTTAAATATAACAATTGCAACCGTAGTCGTTTTAGTGCTATTTACAGGACTTGCAATTTTAGGAATTGGCGAATCAGCATTTGTGGCGGTTATTATTTTTATCACACATTTAGCTACTTTAAGTTTATTGGTTTTAGCCTCACTTTGGTTTGTTTTAAATAATGGCTTAGAAACTTTTCAGATCAATTGGGAAACCCCTATCGCATACGGAAACATTAAAACGGCTCTTTTTTTAGGATTTTCAGCAGCAATGCTCGGAATCTCTGGTTTTGAGAGTTCAGCTAATTTTGTGGAAGAACAGGAACATGCCGTTTTTCCAAAAACGCTAAGAAACATGTGGGCAATTGTCAGTTTCTTCAATCCTGTAATTGCCATTTTAATAATAAGTGTGATTCCGCTAACGGAAGTTGGAGCTAATAAACAAGCTCTTCTTGCCTATTTAGGACAAACCACAGGTGGATCCTGGCTGGCGTGGCTAATTTCTATTGATGCTGTTTTAGTATTATGCGGAGCCGTATTAACTTCATTTGTAGGAGTTTCCGGATTATTAAACCGAATGACGTTAGACAGAATTCTCCCAAATTATTTCCTAAAGCAAAATGCAAGAGGTTCTCATTATAGAATTGTAATTAGTTTTTTGGTTTTATGTATTTCTGTGCTATTTGCCACAAAAGGACATTTAGAATCTTTGGCAGGAGTTTACACATTTTCATTTTTAGCAGTAATGGCATTATTCGGAATCGGGAATTTATTACTCAAATTCAAGCGCCGAAAATTACCAAGACCGGAACGTGCCAAAGGAATTGCGGTAGTTTTAGCAGTTTCATTTATCATTGCTGCTTTTATCGGAAACATGAAATTGAATATCAATTCATTTTATACCTTTTTGAAATACATGGTTCCCTCCTTACTTTTCATCGGAATCATGCTTAATCGTGTCTTTTTAATTCGGCTTTTAATTGAAGCTTTAGAATATTTTTATCAGCCTTTAAGGAAAATGGTGATTTTGAGTAATCGCTATTTGCAGAAAATGAGTGTCGAAATTAATTCGCAGGAATTCGTCTTTTTTACCAAAGGCGATGATATAGCCATTCTCAACAAGGTTTTACAATATGTACAGGGAAATGAAACTACCAATAAATTAAAAATCGTTCATGTCAAAAACGATACCTCAAATAATGACGCGCTTATAAAAGATCTCGAAGTTTTAGATCGTGCCTATGATGAAATTGATCTCGAATATCTTGAAATTCAAGGAGTTTTTGGTCCTGAAATTATAGATGAACTTTCTAAAAAATGGAAAATTCCCAAAAACTTTATGTTCATAGGTTCTCCCGGAAATAAATTCTCGTACAGGGTTTCTGATTTAGGCGGAGTTCGATTAATTATGTAGCTGATTTTTAGGAGCAAACCAATCTAAATATAAAAACCTTTTGTCCCGCTTTCGCCTTAATCTTTGCTCGTTCCTCTCAAAGGATATCGGCTCTATCAGGGCTAAATAGAAAATATTGTGTTTTTTTTAAGTAACATTAAACTTTGCAAACGAAAATGTTTTTTACCGCAAAGCACGTAAAGTTTTTTTATTAAGAGTTCTATTAAAAATAAAATTCGCAAAGCTTTGTGTTTAAATAGCTTTGCGAACTTTATGTTTTCTAAATAAACGTAAACTAAAAATCTTAGCGACCTTTGCGGTTAATTTCGAAGTTCTAATTAAGATTTAAACCATCCCGCAACTAATTCATCTTCAAATGAATTCGCGTTTTTATGAACAAACTCATTCGTGTTTTTATTATAAGAATAGTCCAAAGCCCAAGTTTCATGATTCTCCGCTAAATCTTTGATACTAGCGCAAACAAAAGCAATTTCTTGATCAGTTGTTGTTGGGTGAATCGACATTCTGATCCATCCCGGTTTTTTAATTAAATCACCAATTGTAATTTCATCAACCAGTTTATTCGAAGTTTCCTGATCTACGTGCAATAAAAAATGCCCATAAGTTCCCGCACAGCTGCATCCTCCTCTGGTTTGAATTCCAAATTTATCATTCAGTAATTTTACGCCTAAATTAAAATGAAGATTTTCGATAAAAAATGAAACCACACCCAAACGATTTTGATGTTGTCCCGCCAAAATCTTAATATTAGAAACAGCATCTAATTCATTAAAAACAAAATCAACTATTTCATGTTCACGCTGCAAAATGTTTTCAATACCCATTTCTTCCTTTAGCTCAATCGCCAGTGCCGTTTTAATAACCTGTAGAAAGCCAGGAGTTCCGCCATCTTCGCGATCCTCAATATTATCGATATATTTATGTTCACCCCAGGGATTTGTCCAGCTTACGGTTCCACCGCCGGGACAATCAGGAATCATATTATTGTATAATTTTTTATTGAAAATTAAAACTCCCGAAGTTCCGGGACCGCCTAAAAATTTATGTGGTGAAAAGAAAATAGCATCAAGGTACGACTCAGGATCTTCAGGATGCATATCAATTTCTACATAAGGTCCTGAACAGGCGAAATCTACAAAACAGACTCCATTATTTTGGTGCATTAATTTTGCCGCTTCATGAAAAGGCGTTTTTAAACCCGTAACATTTGAGCATGAAGTAATAGAAGCAATTTTTATCGTTCTGTCAGCATATTTTTCAAGCAGCAAAGCTAAATTATCCAAACAAAAAAGTCCTTTTTCGCAAGAGGGAATAATTTCAACTTCAGCAATCGTTTCTAACCAGGACGTTTGATTAGAATGATGTTCCATATGCGAAATAAAAACAATTGGTTTTTTTTCTGCAGGAACAGTAACAAAATCTTTCAGATTCTCAGGGATTTTTAATCCTAAAATACGTTGAAATTTATTGACAACACCAGTCATTCCGGTTCCATCAGTAATTAAAACATCATCATTATTTGCATTTGTATGACGTTTGATAATATTTCTGGCATGATGATAGGCTTTTGTCATGGCAGTACCTGACACAGTAGTTTCTGTATGAGTATTGGCTACAAAAGGGCCAAAATTATTTAAAAGTTTTTCTTCAATTGGTCTATATAATCTTCCGCTGGCAGTCCAATCAGTGTAAATAATCTTTTTTTTGCCATAAGGCGAAGAAAATTCCTGATCGATTCCGACAATATGCTGTCTAAATTCCTGAAAATAAGTTTCTAAAGTGGTGGTACTATTTTTGCTATTCATTAGTGTGCCTGAGTTTGATTGCAAATATATTGCTTTTTTAGAGAATTGCGAATTTATCAATTGCAAACTTCAAACATTCAATAACCGTTTAGTATATTTAAGTAAATTGCTATTTTATTAATAATTTATCATAATATTCTATCGGATTAATAGGGCAAGTAAAATTAAACAATACTTTTATGGAAAATTTATCGGTCGCTACTTTTGGTGGTGGATGTTTTTGGTGTATTGAAGCAATAATTCAACGTTTGAAAGGGATTAAATCCGTAAAATCAGGTTTTTCGGGAGGTTTTATTAAAAATCCGCCATATCGTGAAGTTCGTACAGACAGAACCGGTCATGCGGAAGTTATACAAGTTACTTTTGATCCTGACATTATTTCATATCATGATTTAGTTTATATTTTTATGACGAGCCATGATCCAACAACTTTAAATCGTCAGGGCGCAGATAAAGGAACACAATATCGGTCGATTATTTTATATCATGATGTGGAACAAAAAGAGATTGTACAACAGGTTTTCGAAGAAATAAAATCATTATATGAAGATTCAATTGTAACCGAATTAAAACCTTTTGAAGTCTTTTATAACGCCGAAGACGACCATCAAAATTATTACAATAACAATCAGGATGCGCATTATTGCCAAATCGTAATCGATCCAAAAGTGCAGAAATTAAAGAAAATGTATTCTGATAAACTGGTTGATTAAATAAAAAAACAAAATGAAAAATTTAAAAATAAATAACAGATTTACTACTGAATTACCGGCTGATCCGGATGAAACTAATGAAATCCGTCAGGTAAAAAATACCGTTTTCTCTTATGTAGATCCTGTAAAACCATCAAATCCAACTTTAATTCATGCTTCAAAAGAAGTAGCTGAATTGATAGGGATTTTAGCTGATGAAATCCAGTCAGAATCTTTTTTGAATGTTTTTTCCGGCAATGAAATTCTTCCCGAAACCCGACCGTATGCAATGTGTTATGCAGGACATCAATTTGGGAATTGGGCGGGACAATTAGGAGATGGACGTGCCATTAATTTAACTGAAGTAGAACACAATAATAACTTTTTCACACTTCAGTTAAAAGGTACAGGAAAAACACCCTATTCCAGAACCGCAGATGGTTTGGCAGTATTACGTTCTTCAGTTAGAGAATATTTATGTGCCGAAGCAATGTATCATTTAGGCGTTCCCACTACCCGATCACTGTCGCTGATGTTATCCGGTGATGAAGTATTACGAGATATTTTATACAACGGAAATCCGGCTTATGAAAAAGGCGCTATTGTTTGTCGTGTTGCTCCATCTTTCATTCGTTTTGGAAGTTTTGAAATGCTGACAGCGCGAAACGAACTTAAAAATTTAAAAGAGTTTACAGAATACAATATCAAACATTATTTCCCTGAAATTACTGGCGAACCAAAAGAACAATATATACAATTCTTCAAATCCGTTGCCGATAAAACACGCGAAATGATCTTGCATTGGCAACGTGTCGGTTTTGTACACGGAGTTATGAATACTGATAATATGTCGATTCACGGCATCACGATTGATTATGGTCCTTACGGATGGCTGGAAAATTACGATCCAAATTGGACGCCAAACACAACCGATAGTCAGAACAGAAGATATCGTTTTGGAAATCAGCCTGAAATTGCACAATGGAATTTGTACCAGTTAGCAAATGCTTTGTATCCTTTAATCAATGAAGCTGAACCTCTCGAAAAAATATTAGAATCTTTTATTATTGATTTTGAATCAGATTATAAAACAATGTTTTTAAGTAAATTAGGAATCTTTACTTCAACTGAAACTGATGATAAATTAATTACTGCTTTAGAAACAGTTTTACAATTATCTGAAACTGATATGACAATATTTTTTAGAAATCTGAGCCAGATTCAGAAAAAAGATTCAGTTGATATTGTCATTAAAAAGATAAAAGATTCTTTCTATATTCCTGAAGAAATTAAAGGTGATATTCTTGAATCCTGGGAAAAATGGTTTACTGTTTATATCGAAAGATTACAGACTGAAGAAGTATCAGATGATGTTCGTTCAGAAAAAATGAACACTATAAATCCTAAATATGTATTGAGAAATTATATGTCACAACTGGCAATTGACGCAGCAGATAAAGGAGATTACTCTTTAATTGATGAGTTATACTTATTATTGCAAAACCCTTATGAAGAACAGCCGGAATATAAAAAATGGTTTGCAAAACGACCTGATTGGGCAAGATCAAAAGTAGGTTGTTCAATGCTTTCCTGCAGTTCATAAAAATTAACTAACTAAAAAGATGTCACATTGAGCGAAGTAGAAATACTCATAAAGTGTTCTCGACTTCGCTCAAACTGACAACAATTTTACTTAGAGGTAATGTAATCCACAATCATATTGGCGTGAACGCGCGAATTTTCAATAAACCATTTATGCGTGTGCATTCCGCCGCAAATAACTCCTGCCAAAAATAAACCATCAACATTTGTTTCCATCGTTTCAGGATTATAAGTTGGCGTTTTTAATTCATCGTCAGATAATTGAATTCCCATATCTTCAAGAAAAATCAAATCTGGTTTGTATCCGGTTAGCGCTAAAACAAAGTCATTTTCGATAGTAACTTTTCCATTTGGAGTATCAATTTCAACTTCATTTTCTCTAATTTCAGTAATATTAGATTGAAAATAAGCTTTTATACTTCCCTCTTCAATTCGGTTTTCAATATCTGGTTTTGCCCAATATTTTACCCTGCTGTTGATTTCATTTTTACGAATGACCATCGTTACATTTGCTCCTTTTCTCCAGCATTCCAAAGCAGCATCAACAGATGAATTATTGGCTCCTACAACTAAAACATTTCTAAAAGCATATTCGTGCGCTTCTTTATAATAATGACGTACTTTACATAATTCTTCTCCTTTTACGTTCATTTCGATAGGAATATCATAAAAACCCGTTGCAATCACCACATTTTTAGATTCGTAATTAGATTTGTCTGTTATAACTTTAAAAAAAGTATTTTCTAATTTCTTAACCTGAATTACTTTTTCGAATAAATTAATGGAAAATTTAAAATAGCGATGAATATTTCGATAATATTCTAAAGCTTCCTGCCGACCGGGTTTTGGTGCGAGACAGCTAAACGGAATATCACCTATTTCAAGTCTTTCGGCTGTCGAAAAAAAGGTCATATATAAAGGATAATTAAAAATACTATTTACAATTGCACCTTTTTCGATAATCAGATAACGTAAATTTTTATTTTGAGCTTCTATTGCACAGGCAAGACCAATTGGACCTCCTCCAACAATGATTAAATCATATTGTTCTGTCATAACTTTATTGTTTCCCCCAGTCTTTAAAAGGATTTTTGCTCAGATAAGCGTTGTAATATCTTTCGTCGTTGGTTACTTCTTCGCCCAGCCAATCCGGTTTTTCAAAGGAATCAGTTTCTGATTTTAATTCGATTTCGGCCATAATCAAGCCTTCATTTTCTCCATAAAACTCATCAACTTCATAAATATGATGTCCGGATTTTATTTCAAAACGAGTTTTCTCTATTTTACCTTTTTCACATAATTTAAGTAATTCCTGCGCTTCATCAACCGGTATTTCATTTTCCCATTCAAAGCGGGACATTCCCCCATGCTGACTAATTCCTTTAATTGTAATAAAGCCCTTATTTCCTTTAATTCTGACTCTGACAGTTCTTTCGGGAATTGAACTTAAATAACCCTGTGCAATATTATTTTGAGTAAAAGCCTGTTCTTTAAAATCATTAGATTTTACAAGAAATTTTCTTTCTATTTCGACCATTTTATTTCTAAAATTAATTTTTATGCAAGTTACTTATTTTCATCAAAATGAAAGGCATTTCATTTGATATCGTTGCAATGTATTCTATTTCTCTATAGTTCTGATGCTATTTATGATTACCCTATAATGATACAAAAATAGCTTATAGAAGTAAAAAATCATTTGGTGTGTAGCTAAATTTGGCACAACTTTAAATTTATTTTTTATGTCTAAAAAAGCGCTTTATTTACTAGGCATTGCTATAACAATCATTTTGGGTACTTTTTTGTACGTGAAATTTTGTTGCAATTGCTGTGTAAAAACACCAACATTTGGTAATGATAAAAACACCGATGTAACGGTTTCGAAAGGAGAACTTTCCCCCTTTATTCTTAATGGCTCCTCATTTGAGTATCGAACAACAGATAATCTCAAATTTCTAAAAAATAGTTCCGGCTTAATTTTGCCTGTTAGCGATTCTGTGACAATTGGAGTTGAAAAACTCAAAGAATTTTTAATTGCCAATCCAGATCAAAAAATTATTTTGACCGGTTTTGCTCTTAATAGCGAAACAAATAATACAGCGCTTAATGATCTTGGTTACGGAAGAGCAAACGAAGTCAAAAGATTTTTTATTTCTAAAGGATTAAACGAGTCTCAGTTAGATACTAAACAAGAATTAATTGATAGCTGGATTACAGACAATGATATTCTTTTAGGACCTGTAACATATAAATTTGAAAATACGGAAAGTGCAAATACAAATGACAAATGGAATGTTTTGAAAGAAAAAATAAATTCAGATCCATTAATTTTTCATTTCAATACTAACAAAAGCAGCAATCAATTAAGCAACATCGAAAAACAAAAAATTGATGAACTTAATACCTACATGAAAAATGTTAAAAATGCGGTTATGCTAGTAGTTGGGCATTCAGATAATGTTGGAGCGCGCAATTTAAATGTCGCTCTTGCGCAAAAACGTGCCGAATTTTCTAAAAAATATTTAACTAAACACGGTATAGAATCCGTCCGGATTGTAACCGAATCTAAAGGTCCTGATGAACCAGTTCAGGAAAACACAACACAAGAAGGAAAAGCAAAAAACAGAAGAACTGTAATTACAATAAAATAACAATTAAAAAATAGTATTATGAATTTACCTTGTATATTAATACCTATAGTAGTAGGATTAATTTGTGGAATTTTGGGTTACTTATTGGGCAAAATGAATTCTAATGGAGATTCATCTATATCATTGCAAAACAGTTTAGATGAATGTAATAAAAACACAAAGAAATTAGACGCTAAAATTGCGGTATTAGAAGCAGATTTAAAAGAAAAAACTTCTGTAAATTTCAAAAAGCGATCTTTTACAGATGCTGCTCCGTCAATGCTATTTGACAGCCTTTATTTCACCACTGTTTATGGAAAAAAAATAAAAGAAAATGATTTGAAAATAATTGAAGGAATAGGTCCAAAAATAGAAGGTTTGTTTCATGCTGCCGGAATTACTACATGGAAACATATGTCTCAATTATCAATCGAAAAATTACAGGACGTATTAGATACAGGCGGAGAAAATTACACAATACATAATCCGGGTACCTGGGCCAAACAAGCATTACTTGCCTATGAAGGAAATTGGAAGGAATTGAAAGACTGGCAAGATAATTTAATTGGAGGAAAAGAGTAAAAAACAGGTACTAAGGTTTTAAAAAATAGGTGCCTAGGGACAAAGGTTCAAAGAAATAAACTTACTCAGTTAAAGAGCTTTGTTACTTTGCACCTTTGCACCTTTGTACCTTTGTTACTTTGAACCTTCTAAAAAAAAGAATCCCACTTCTTAGCCGTATTATACCACAATTGACCTTCTGATACTTCAAGGGGACAATCAAAATTATTGGTATAAAGAGCTCCGGTTCCTAATCCTTGTGGCATTTTTGATTTTTGAATAAATGTCCATTGTGCAATAGCATTCAGTCCAATATTGCTTTCTAATGCTGATGTAATCCACCAGCCAATATTATATTTATCCGCAAGATCAATCCATTCTTTTGTTCCTCTAAAACCACCTATAAAACTTGGTTTGAGAATAATGTATTGGGGTTTGATCTCTTGTAGTAATTTTTCTTTTTCATTTAATGTAAAAATTCCAATTAGTTCTTCATCTAATGCAATAGGAAATGGTGTTGTTTTACATAAATCAGACATTGCTGCTATATTGCCTTTTTTGATGGGCTGTTCTATACTATGAAGTTGGAATTGATTTAATTGATTCAGTTTATTTAAAGCTTCATTTAAAGTAAAAGCTCCATTGGCATCAACTCTGATTTCGATTTGATCTGCTGAAAAATGGTTTCTGATAAAGTGCAACAACTCTAATTCTTTTTCAAAATCGATAGCGCCAATTTTGAGTTTAATGCAATTAAAACCATCGGCTAATTTCTCCTCGATTTGTTGTTTCATGTACGAAGCTTCGCCCATCCAAACCAAACCGTTGATAATAATTGATTTTGAATTATTAGTAAAATCCGAAGGAAATAACAAATAGGGATTATCGCTTTTAAGAGATAAAAAGGCTATTTCAATCCCAAATTGTATTGACGGAAATTCTAATAATGCTTCCCATAATTCGGCTTCCCCAAGATGAATATTTTCGCAGGTCCATTTTAGTTTTTCTTCATAATCATTGCGATCATCAGCACTTAAGCCGCGCAGGATTCCGCACTCGCCTATTCCTTTTTTACCGTTTTCTTCAAGAATAATAAACCAGGTTTCTTTTTCGGTCATAACACCTCTGGAAGTTCCGGAAGGACGTTTAAAATCGAGCATGTATTTATGGTAAGTCGCTTTCATGTTTTTTTTATCAAATCACATATGTGATAAGTTTATTTAAATTATGCTCACGCTGACTTATAATAACTTATATCACTTATATGGTGAAAAGAATTTTAATTATAAAGTTTTAAAACGCGTTCAAAATCTTTTGATGGTAATCCCGCTTTTTCAAAAACTGCAAAATCCTGTTTTGTTTTTTCTTTCCAGCTCAAACTATCGGTGACGTTTTGAGTTTGGTATTTTTTGTAGATTGCTTTGGCTTCGCTGTAATCATCGCTTACTAAATAAACGTGTGCTAAATTAAGTTTCACCATTAATTCAGTATCGTCTAATTTTTCACCTTCTTTAAGTGATTTTATTGCTTTTGCATATTGTTTCGTTAAAATATAGCCATAACCAATTGAACTATAGTCTAATGCAGTTGCTTTGCCGTCGTTAATGATGGTATTTAATTTTTGAATTGCTTCGTTGTATTTTTTTAATTTTATTAATGCAGAAGCCTGAGTTCTCAAATCATTGTAAACGTTTTTAGAAATATCGGCATCTTTATAACAGGCATTACCGAAATCTTTATATGCTTTTGTTTTTTCGATTGCCAATAATTTCTGAAACTCTGTATAACGATATTGTTTCATTATTTTTTCGAGGATACAAACACAAAAATCATCAGAATTCGCCATTTTTTGCGCCATCGTTGATGTTTTACAAAGACTTATGATTTCGTTTTTATTATCTTGATTCCAACCGCGATTTAATTTTGTATCCACCCACGGCACCACTTCCAAAACCACTTTTTGATTTAAAACCCAGTTTTTACTTGTAAAGCCGAACCAAATTGTAGTACTGTTTTGTTTAATACACGATGATTTATCGATAGACAATCTTTTAGCATCTTTGTTAACCGGATCAACCTGAGCATAACATGCTTTATCAGTTTTTCCGTCATCAACGTATTTTTTTGCATCATCATTTGAAGTAAATAATGCGTAAGTACAGGAATCATCTCCGGAAATTTTTGACATTAAAAAAACAGCGCCTGCAGAACCTTGTCCGATTCCATAAGGATCGGGAATGGCTTTTAACATAGAAACCAAACTGCTTGTCATTTGTTGGTTTTCATCCAGAAGTGTAATTCTATAGACTATTTCAGTGGTTCCTACGGGCAAATCTTCCGTTTTAATGGTAATTCTGTCACGTGCTGAAACGATAATTTCTTTTGTTGTAGCGCGTTCTTTGTCCCAATAACCGTCTTTTTGTGCAAACGTATTATAAGAAGCTGTTATTAAAAAGAATAGGGCTATCTTTTTAAAAGTCATATTGATATTTTTACCACTCATAACGCTAATTTTCTCTAATTTTTTGTTTGCCACAGATTTATAGATTAAAATGATTAAGTTTTGAATTACTTTGAGGGAGACTTCGACTCCGCTCAGTCTGACAAGTTGATTTCAATTTAGTCTCAAATTTGACTGCGATCACTCTAACAAGTTAATTTCGATCAATCTGATAACTTTATTTGCACGAACTAACACAAATATCAAATTTCTCTTCTATAGAAATGACATATATTGTGCCAAAAATAATTTTTATTTTGAAAACTAAAGCACTAGCCCCGATAGAAGCGATATCCTTTTGTGCCGGGGTTCGGCACAAAAGATATAGCGTATAGCGGGAAATAGCTCCTTACTACAATTCGATTGATGCTCCGATTTCAAGAAGCATTAAATCTTTTCCTTTATCAAAAAACTTACGAATAGCATCTTCATGATTGATTTCGATGTAACCGAAAGTATCAAAATGATATCCTAAAATTTTATCACATTCAACGAAATCTGACGCAATAATAGCATCTTCAACATCCATAGTAAAGTTGTTTCCAATTGGGAGAATTGCCAAATCTAATTTTGTGCGTAACGGAATCAATTTCATATCAAATGTAAGTGCTGTATCACCGGCGATATAGATATTTTTATGTTCGCTTTCGATTACAAAACCACCCGGATTTCCGCCGTAAGTTCCGTCAGGGAAAGAACTGGAGTGAATTGCATTTACATATCTTACTTTTCCGAAATCAAAATTCCAGCTTCCACCATGATTCATTGGGTGCGCTTTTAGCTCTCTTTGAGCATAATAACTGGTGATTTCTGCATTAGAAACAATAGTTGCGTTAGTACGTTTTGCAATGGCTTCAACGTCAAGAACGTGATCTCCATGTGCGTGTGTAAGCAAAATATAATCTGCTTTTATGGTGTTTATGTCTACTGTTGAAGCTTTTGGATTTCCTGTAATAAATGGATCTACAAGAATGTGTTTTCCTCCAACTTCAATGCCTAAAGATGCGTGTCCGTAAAATGTAATTTTCATTTTTATAAAATTTTAAAGTTGAACTTTGTTTATCTTCCGCCTAAGAAAAGATTCACGATAATGTCTGAAATCAATGAAATCATACATATTGTTAATAATAAAGAAAGTAAAAATGTACTTAATGCCAGTTTTTTTAATTCAGGATCTAACAACTTGGGATCTTGATTTTTATAAACGGTAATTAAATGTTTAGTTAAAGGAATAAATGCCAATAAAAACAAATACTGGTCGAAATTATAATCGCTTAAAATGGCAAAAATAACTACCAGAAGCATAGCTGTAATTATTAAAGTAAAATGATAAATTTTAGCTTTTGCTCCGCCAATTTGTACTACGATTGTATTTTTTCCTGATTTTTTATCTGATTCTTCATCGCGCATATTGTTCAGGTTTAAAACTCCTACGCTTAATAAACCAACAGAAATTGCTGGAAGAATCAAAAGGGGATCAACTTCTTTAGAATATAAAAAGTTAACGCCTAATGTACTGACAAGACCAAAGAATACAAAAACAAATACATCTCCAAATCCTTTATATCCGTAAGCCGAATTACCAACTGTGTAACGAATTGCTGAAGCGATTGCGGCAATTCCAAGCAATAAAAAAAAGATGGAATAACCGAAATTAGTTTCGCCAAATGCAAAATAAATCAAGGTTATTGCCGACAATAAAGTCAATAATGACGTTATAATTATTGCTTTTTTCATGGCTTGCGGCGTAATAACTCCGCTTTGTATCGCACGCTTTGGTCCTATTCGATCTTCATTATCAGTTCCTTTTACACCATCTCCGTAATCATTTGCAAAATTGGATAAAACCTGTAGACCAAGTGTTGTTAATAAGGCAAAACCAAAAATTTTCCAGCTAAATACTTCTGTTGGTGTATTGATGGCTTCGGTTGGATTTGAAAGCGCATAAATACTTCCAACTATAATTCCGGAAACTGATAAAGGTAATGTGCGCAAACGCGCGGCTTCAATCCAGTGTTTCATTATGTTTTGTTTAGTTAAATTTCTGTTTCAGGTTTCAAGTTTCAGGTTCTTGAAAAGTTTCCAGTCTCAGTCTCTGCTGTCAAACTGAGACTGAGACTAAAAACTAAGTACTTTTTATGGTAACCATTTATTATCGCCAAAATTTGGTTTTCTTTTTTCTAAGAAAGCGTTTCTTCCTTCTTTTGCTTCTTCGGTCATGTAGGCTAAACGAGTGGCTTCGCCGGCAAAAACTTGTTGTCCTACCATTCCGTCATCTGTTAAATTCATGGCGAATTTTAGCATTTTTATAGAAGTTGGTGATTTTTGAAGGATTTCCTGTGCCCATTCATAAGCTGTATCTTCTAATTCGTCGTGTGGAATAACGGCATTTACCATACCCATATCCATGGCATCCTGAGCGGAATAGTTTCTTCCTAAAAAGAAAATTTCACGTGCTTTTTTCTGTCCTACCATTTTAGCTAAATAAGCAGATCCGTAACCACCGTCAAAACTGGTAACGTCAGCATCTGTTTGTTTAAAAATAGCGTGTTCTTTGCTTGCCAGAGTCAAATCACAAACCACATGCAAACTATGTCCGCCACCAACTGCCCAACCCGGAACTACGGCAATGACTACTTTTGGCATGAAACGAATTAAACGCTGAACTTCAAGAATATTCAAACGATGCTGACCGTCTTCACCTACATATCCCTGATGTCCGCGTGCATTTTGATCTCCTCCGCTGCAAAAAGAATATACGCCGTCTTTAGTTGATGGCCCTTCTGCCGAAAGTAACACTACTCCTATCGAAGTATCTTCTTGTGCGTCGTAAAAAGCCTGGTATAATTCTGAAGTTGTTTTAGGACGAAAAGCATTTCTAACATTGGGTCTGTTAAATGCGATCCTTGCAACTCCGTTACATTTTTTATACGTTATATCTTCAAATTCTCTGGCAGTTATCCAATCCATTTCTATTTGTTTTATTTTAAATAATTATAGTGTAAAAATAAACCATTTTTATATTTTTACCTACTCAATTTAATTTAAGTCTGTGAGAAAATGACTTCTAATGTTAACAATTAGTATTACCCTACAAAAAATAACATTTTTTAACATTAGTTTTAAAAAATAATAAGTAATTTTACACCCTAGAAATCAATGAGATACATTTTATTTCATCGATTTAAGATTGAATTTCTTTCACTGATTTATTAACCTAAAAAATGATTTTTTTGAGAAAATTTAAAAAATTTGTCGCTCATTTTTTTACGGTTCTTATTAGTAACCCCTTAAATAATGAGCAAATGATTTATTCATTTGTTGAAACTTCGAAAAGGAGATAGTAACACCTAAGGTTAAATGCTGGATTGTTTGTGTAATTAGTATAAAATTGATTACGAAAAGAGGAAAAATGCTAATTCATACTTTCCATAAGTTATTTTATCAAACCAATGGCTGAGCCGTGAAATTGATGTTTCGTTTTTAATATGAATGTATAGATTGTTTAAAGACATACCGTTTCAGGAAGTAATTTCTAAAATTTTTAAAGTTTTACTTTTTGAAGGATTCGAATTTATTTTATTTCTGTTTTTTTTTAATTACAATTTTTTTTAAAACTAGAATAAAAAGGGAAAGGCTACTTGTAATGAGTAGCCTTTCCTGTTTTAGAAAAATAAATTCCAAAATAAAAATTCCAAATTCCAAAACAGTATCAACGTTTTAAATCTTTATTAGTTTAACCGGAACTTTGTTGGAGTAAATAATTCCATCAAATAAAATATATCCATTTTCTGCAATATTCTTTTTTTCATCCTGACTGATTTTTCTATTTGTAAAAATCGAATCATTCTGTAAAGAAAGTGATCCTAGGTTTGGTTTTTTCTTCTCAATATTCGAAAACCATTTTTCATTTTTTCTATAAGGCAAATTAACAATAGATGTAAAGTATTTTGTTTCTCCGGGCTGAAGAAAATAACCCTGAACAGAATCATTAAGTATATTTATAAATTCTACTTTGCATATCTTTTCAATTCTATTCTTTCTAAGAAATTTATAGACTATCGTGTCTAACTCTTCTATTTTATTTGATTCAAAAATATTACCACACATGCTTTCCATTTTTGTTGAACTGCCGTGTAGAACATAATTATTTTTATAAAGAGTTAAGGCTACACAATTTGGATTAATATAGTTTTTTTTACCCATTGCTTCCTTATAAAGATCAGGCTCTAGAGTTTCTAATATATTTTCGTTCAGCATTATAAAATACTTTTTGTTTGAAATATTTGTTATTTTATAACGAAGAATGTTTTTTGAAAGACTATCATATGTTGCATTTGGTTGATAAACGACTTCATAAAAATCATTTTGCTTAACGTTTTCAACGCAAATAATCTCATTGGTTAGTAGTTCAAGTTTTAAATCTTGTTTGTTTTTTTGACATGAAAAAAGAATTGTAACAAAGAAACTTAAAGAGATTATTTTTTTCATACTGCGCTATTTTAGTAAAGAAAATTCCAAAATTTTTAAATTCCAAATTCCAATTTTTGAATTCTGGCAAAATAAAAAATTCCAATTGACTTACATGACAATTGGAATTTGGATTTTTTATATTGGAATTTCTTCTTTTAGGAATTTGGAATTTAAAAAAACTATTCTTTAACCAGATAAATTCCGTCTTCCTTGATTTCTATGAGTTTATCTTTGTATAAAGCACCAATTGCTTTTTTGAAAGTTTTTTTACTCATTTTCAAAACTGTCTTAATATCTTCAGGATGTGAAGCATCGTTTAAACGTAAAAAACCACGATTCGCTCTTAATTCATCTAATATCTTTTCTGCATTTGGTTCAATACTTTGATATCCCTGCACTTGCAGTGCCACATCAATTTTATTATCAGGACGAATATTTTTGATAAATCCTATCATTCTGTCTCCGGTTCTGATAGCATCGTCATAAACTTCATCTTTGTACAACAAACCTTTGTGTTGCTCATTAATGATTACATTGATACCTAATTCGGTAATATGTGAAACTATTAAATCAACTTCCTCGCCTTTTTCAACTGTAAGCTGATCGTTCTTTAAAAATTGGTTCAATTTACTTGATGCAACTAAACGATTGGTTTTTTCGTCCATATAAAGGTAAACTAAGTAGCGTTTTCCTTTTTCCATTGGGCGGGCTTGTTCTTTAAAAGGAACAAGAATGTCTTTTTCCATTCCCCAATCCATAAAAGCACCAACCTGATTGATGTAATTCACGCGTAAAAGTGCAAATTCATTCAGTAATATATAAGGTTCAAGCGTTGTAGCAACCGGACGTTGTTCGTGATCTAAATAAACAAAAACGATTAGTTCTTCGCCTATTTCAAATTCGTTTGGAACGTATTTATTGGGTAATAATATATCGTGAATTCCTTCAGGATCTTCTTCAGGATTTCCTAAAAATAAACCAACTTTGGTATCACGTAATATAGTAAGGGTATTATATTTTCCTATTTCAATCATATTCTTGAGATTCTAAGCTGTAAAGCAGCTGAGTTTTTAAAGTGCAAATGTACGAAGTTTGAAAATGGTACGACGAAAAATGTTTTAGATAAAAATGCTTCTCAACATCTTTTTCAGGTTTGTCTTTTTTTTAATTAAATTTGAGGATCTAAATTAATACCAATTCAATGAAAAAGACCATTTTTTATTCTGTTTTTACCTTTCTGTTTTTTACACAAATTGCTATTTCACAAGTTGTAGAAGATCCTGAAATAAAAAAGATGATTGCTGAAGTTAAAGCTGAAAACCTTGAAATTACAGTTCGGAAATTAGTTTCTTTTGGAACAAGACATACTTTAAGCGATACAAAAAGCAAAACAAAAGGAATTGGCGCAGCTCAACAATGGGTAAAATCTGAGTTTGATAAATTTGCGTTGGAATCTAACGGAAGATTAACCTCTACAATTGATTATTTTACTGTAAAAGCTGACGGAAAACGAATTGCAAAAGACAGTCAGCTTGGGAATGTGATGGCAACATTAAAAGGAACTGATCCTAATGATAACCGCGTACTTATTATAAGCGGACATCTTGATTCGAGAGTTTCTGATGTTATGAATGTAAAATCAGACGCTCCGGGCGCAAATGATGACGGATCCGGTGTTGCAGCGGTAATAGAGCTGGCAAAGGTTATGAGTAAAAGATCATTTCCTGTAACAATCATTTTTGTTGCTGTAACAGGTGAAGAACAAGGACTTTATGGCGCTCGCCATCTGGCAGAATTTGCCCGTGAATCGAACTGGAATATTGTTGCAATGCTGAATAATGACATGATTGGAAATAGTTTATCAAGCGGAACATATTTAAGAGATAACACCCAAATCAGAATATTTAGCGAAACGATTCCGTTTATGGAGACCGAAGACGAAGCTAAGATGCGTAAAGCGACAAGCCGTGATAATGACAGCCCTTCGAGATTATTGGCACGATATATAAAAACGTTTACCGAACAATATGTAGATCAATTAAAAGTGAAACTGGTGTATAGAAACGATCGTTTTTTACGTGGAGGCGATCATACTCCTTTTAGTCAAAACGGATTTACAGCGGTTCGCTTTTGTGAAATGAATGAAAATTTTGATCATCAGCATCAGGATTTAAGAACTGAAAACGGTATTAAATACGGAGATCTTGTTGAATTCATGGATTTTGACTATTTAAGAAAAAATACCTGTTCTAACTTAGCGACTCTTGCAAATTTAGCATGGTCGCCAAAAGCGCCAACAAATGTGGGTATTGAAGTTAAAAACCTATCAAATTCTTCTTCATTTTCGTGGACTGCTCCTGAAGGAAAAGCACAGTACGGATATCAGATTTTGATGAGAGAAACGTCATCACCACATTGGGAAAAAACTTTTTTTGTAAAAGATACTAAAGCAGAAATTCCGTATTCTAAAGATAATTACTTTTTTGCTATTCAAGCTGTTGATGCTTTGGGACATGCAAGTCTGCCGGTTTTTCCGATTCCGATTCGTTAAGTTACCACATAAAAGAAGCGCCAATTGGCGCTTCTTTTTTTTAATTTAAGGATGTTTTATTTATAAACACTTTCTTTTTTAAAATGCAATGTCAGTAAATAATACACAACTGCTCTGTATTTATGTTTATTCGAATGTCCGTATTTTTCAAGAACGGCATGAATTGCAGCTTCTAACTCCGGACCGTTTGGTAATCCTAACTTTTTAATCAGGAAATTGTTTTTAACTGTATCTATTTCTGAATGTTGAGTTGCTGCAACTGTCGATGCATCCGCATTATAGATACTTGGTCCACAACCAATAGTAACTTTTGTAAGCAAATCCATATTGGGAGTTACTCCGCATTTTTCTTTTAAATCTGTAGCATACTTTTTAATTAACTCTTCTCTTGCGCTCATAATAAATTTTTAAATTAGACTATATTTTGAATAGCCAAATTTAAAGATATATCTTACATAAAATATTATTTTGTGTTAATTTATTTACAAAATTAAATTAGTTGCTTAAAGTAGTTTTTCAAAATCACATCATTTTCAAATGTTGGGGTGAAAACTTCTAATATCGCCGCAGCATTATCATCATTATAAAGTGATGTAATATTTTTCTCTAAAGATGGTACGTCAGTTGCAGTGTAATAAGTCATTTTATACATTTTGGCTAAATGTTCCGCGGTTAGTTGGTGTGACGTTTCAAAATAGGTATTGAAAACAGGTTTTTCCTCATGTCCGGGTAAAATTCTGAAGATTCCTCCTCCTCCATTATTAATTAAAATGATTTTAAAGTTTTTTGGAATATAAGCGTTCCATAATGCATTACTATCGTATAAAAAACCAATATCGCCTGTAATAAAAATAGTTGGTTTGCCGCTTCCTACAGCTGCGCCAATTGCGGTTGATGTACTTCCGTCGATTCCGCTCGTTCCACGATTACAAAATACTTCTATTGATGGATCAAGATGAATTAACTGTGCGTATCGAATTGCCGAACTATTGCTAATTTGCAACTGACTGTCAACTGGTAACGTTTCCAGTACTTTTTCGAATACTTTAAAGTCTGAAAATGAAATTTTATCTAAATATTCCTGTCTTCTTATTTTTCTTAAAGAATAAATCGTATCAATTTTAGAAAAATAATCACTTTCTACTTGTACAGATTGAGGCAGTAACGCTTTGAAAAAATCATTTGGCGTCATCACAAAATGTTGTGTCAAAGCCCCAAATGTATCATAGGCGCGTAATGTATCAATGTGCCAATGGTGTTTTGGTTTGTATTTTCGTAAAAATGCCTTGATTCGTTTAGAAACAATCATTCCTCCAAAAGTGATCAGAATTTCGGGCTGAAAAGCTTTAAAATCAGTATCGTCAAATGGCGTTATTAGCGTGTCTATACTGTTGATAAAGCTTGGGTGGTGTAAATTTGATGTTGTTTCTGTTAAAACCACAATTGACGGATCATTGGCAAAATTATCAACGATTTCCTGATCTATTGAATTGGCTTCGTTTACTCCTACTAGAACTAATTTACGTTTAGCCGAATTCCAAATAGAAAGTACATCTTCGATATTTTCAATTATTTTTGTTCCGATAATTTCTTCAGAATGTGTAATTTTTGACTTTACCGAAAGTGTATCGACTGTTTCATATAATGGTTCTTCGAATGGCGCGTTGATGTGAACCGGTCCTTTTTGAAGAATGGCGGTTTCGATCGCTTTATTGATTTTTAAATCATTTTCTACAGAAGCATCTTCGTTTAAATTGGCATTAAATACAGAATGATTCTGAAAAACATTTTCCTGACGAATGGTTTGTCCGTCGCCAATATCAATTTTGCTTTGCGGACGATCTGCCGAAATTACAATCAAAGGAATCTGACTGTAAAATGCTTCAGCTACAGCCGGATAATAGTTTAATAATGCTGATCCTGAAGTACAAACAATCGCAGTTGGTAATTTAGTTTGTTGCGCAATTCCTAATGCAAAAAAAGCAGCGCAGCGTTCATCTGCAATGCTGTAACATTTAAAATTAGGATTTTGTGCAAACCCAATTGTTAAAGGTGCGTTTCTGGATCCGGGAGAAATGATAATATTGGTGATTCCTTTTGCTAAACAAATTTCGATAATGCTTTGTGCAAGCGCTATTTTGGGGTAAATCATTATGATGGCGTATTACTTTTTTAAAGAAAATCTAAAAAGTACAAGATTTCTTTTTTGATATCACAAAGTTACAAACTTCGCACTGGATTTAACTTATAAATAGGAAGATATTAAGGGTTGAATTTAGAAAAAGGGGATATATTTGTAAAATAGATTCTTTAATAAAAATTACTCTTTATGCGTTTCTTTTCTATATTTTTCCTTTTTGTTTCGTTACAAATCTTACATTCTCAAAATCAGTTTGTTCCTGATGATGTTCCCTATAAAACGGCTTTAGAAAATGCAAAAACAAAGGGAAAACCGCTTTTTATAATGCTTTACGCCGATTGGTGTCCGCATTGTAATCAAATGAAAAAAGAAGTTTTTAGCGATCCCGCTGTAATGGAATTTTTGAATAAAAACTATGTTTGCATCTGGAAAAATATAGAAAAAGAAGAAGGAACGGCATTAAAGAATAAATATAATACAAAATCACTGCCGACTTTTTTATTTTTAGATCCTAATACCGAAACGCTTTTATATGCTTTAAAAGGAGAGTCAAAAAAAGCCGAATTTTTAAATGAAGCAAATTATGCATTGAATCCAAAATTGCAATTGCCTTATTTAGAGAAAGAATTTATGGCTGATCCCGGCAACTCAAATACTTTTTTTAACTATTTGAATACTTTAAAGAAAGGAAAAGACAGAACTGATTTATCGATTCCTACTCATATTTACCTTAATACACAATCTGATACACAATTAGTAAACGAAACAAATTGGCGCATTATTGCAAATGGTGTAACTGATATTAAGTCAAGAGAATTTCAATATGTATTACACCATCAGAAAGATTTTGCGGCTGTGGCTTCTCAAAATCGGGTTGATCGTAAAGTAGAAAGTATTGTAACAGAATTACTCCGACCTGATGTCGATAATTTAGATACTATTAATTATTATAAACACAGGGAAATTGCGAAATCGATAAAATTGCAGAAAACGGATTCTCTTGTTTTTAAATTTGATTTAACTTTGGCGGAAAGAACTGAAAAATGGCAATATTATAAAAAAGTTACACTTGAAGATACTCAGAAATTCGTTTGGAATGATGCCAGTTTTTTAAAAGATATTGGACAGACGTATTTAAAACATATTACCGATGAAGAAAGCCTGAAAAAATCGATTTTATGGGTAAAACATTCTTTAGAATTAAATGATTCTTATGATGGAAACCTTCTCTTGGCAAGACTTTATAATAAAATAAAGGATAAAAAATCTGCCATAAAATATGCCAAAGATGCGAAGGTTATTTGTACCGAAATGACCTGGAGTACAAAAGATGTTGATGCTTTATTAAAAGAATTAAACGCTAAATAAATATTTAAATTCCAAAAATAAAATTCCAATCTTAATAAACGTTTATTACTGCGTCTGGATTAGGAAATAAATAAAATAATTTATAATTATAACCACCATGAACCCAATACTAAGACCAGCTACAATAAATGATTTAGAGAAAATTCTTGAAATCGTAAATCATTCTATTATACACACAACTGCAAATTATAATTATGATGTGCAGACTATTGAAGTGCAAACAAAATGGTTTGAAGATAAAGAGGCCAAAAACCTCCCTATTGTTGTTGCGGAATTAAATGGCGAAGTGGTTGGTTTTGGGAGTTATGGGCAATTCCGCGAGAAAATTGGTTATCAATATACAGTAGAACATTCGGTTTATGTAATTGATAATGTGATAGGAAAAGGTATTGGATCTAAACTATTGCTTGAACTTATTCGTTTAGCAAAAGAACAAGGTTTGCATGTAATGATTGGTGCAATTGATGCTGATAATGCGGGAAGTATTGCGTTTCATGAAAAATTTGGATTTGTTGTAACCGGAACAATTCGTGAAGTGGGTTATAAATTTGATCATTGGCTTGATTTGGTTTTCATGCAATTGATATTGAAATAATCGCACACAGATGACACTGATTTAAACTGGTTTTCACGGTTTTTGTCATTTCGACGCAGGAGAAATCACAATAGAAACTCCACAGAGATGAAACTTTTATTAATGTAATACGACTGCGATTTCTCCTTCGTCTAAATGAAAATATTGTGGCTTCTATGTAATCAAAAAAACATAAAAAAATCCCCAAAACCTGAATTTTACTTCAATTTTGGGGATGTTATATTTTTTAGACTTTTAATTAACTTTTTATCCAGTTAACAACTTCTGGTTCTGTCACCAATGTTCTTGGTTTGATTACTTTTACCAATTCTCCCTTTTCGTCGATTAGGTATTTTTGAAAGTTCCACTCTACTTCAGAATCTTGTAAGCCATTTTTAGATTTTTGTGTCAGGAATTTGTACACTTCGCACATATCATCACCTTTTACAGAAACTTTGTCCATCATTGGGAATGTTACACCATAATTTTGTTGGCAAAACGTTTCGATTTCTTTGTTTGTTCCTGGTTCCTGAGAGGCAAAATTATTCGCAGGAAAACCTATAATTACAAAACCTTTGTCTTTATACTCTTTGTAAGTTGCTTCAAGATCTTTGTATTGAGGTGTTAATCCGCATTTTGAAGCGGTATTTACAATCATTACTTTTTTACCTTTTAAAGAGGCAAAATCAAATGTATCTCCTGATAAATCCTGTACTTTAAATTGGTAAATGTTTTCTTTTGCCATGACTTTATCAGTTTTAGATAATTTATTCTTACTTGTTTGAGCCTGAGCTTGTGAACTTAATAATAAGACAACGCTGCAAGCTAAAAATACTATTTTTTTCATTGTTTAATTTTTTATAAAATTAGTTAAAATCTGTTTTCGTTAATTACTTTGTCTGCTTTATTTTTATTAAACATAAGTTAAATAAAAAAAATGAAGCCTAACGTTAATCAGACGTTAGGCTTCCCCCCATACAAACAAATCAAACCATGAATTAATTGTTTCGTTTATTTTTTTATACTTTTTCAAATTATAGTTGATGTCCCGGTTATAGTGAAAATTATATTTTGAATTTATAATACCTTTAATTTTGTATATTATTTACTGGCGTTTATATCATAAAATTTACTAATTCTTTATGTTGAGATCATTCTGGTATTTTAAATTCTTATTTAATTTTCGGTTTGGAAGTCCGGAGACACCAACTAATCAATAAATTTGAATTAAATATTTTTGTTTTTAAAATTTCATTTTACAATGATAATAAACAGTATTACAAAAATTAATAAAACGAATATTTTCAGCATCTTCAAATTCATATTCTCGCTTTTCAATTAATCCTTTATCGTACTATATTAAAAATGAACTACAATTTTGTAAAATATGTTTTCGAAAATCACTTTCGGTAACATTCAATAATGCCAAAATTGCGGTTAAACCTATAATTACTATTTTTAAACTATATACGTTATACATGACGTTTTGGTTTTAATTATTGAGATTTACTTTACAGCTAATTTTTGTATAAATGTTAAAGTATATCATCATTATATTTTCATTGATAAAATAAAACATCAGAATTTTTCAATCGTTTATAATCTTCGTGCTATTTTACGGCATTATTGTTTTGATGTTATAATAGCATTTACGTAACTGGATTGCTTTTGGTTTTAAAAAAATAAAAAAAAAGTAATATTTTTTCTTAATGCTTGGTTTTACTAGGTTTTAGCCTGTTAAAAAATTTATGCTTTTCACAAAAAAATAAATTATCTTTATCTCTAAGTATAAAAAACTATACTAAATTTTTGTTTAAGCTTAAAATCCAGATCTATGAGTCAAGATGAGTTGTTAGTTTTAATTTACAAAAAAGACGAAAGAGCTTTTACCCATTTATATGATATGTACTCGAAAAGTTTATTTTCGGTTATTAACGTTCTTATAAAAAACCGCGAAGAAGCGGAAGATGTTTTGCAGGAAGTTTTTGTCAAAATCTGGAAAAATATCGATTCTTATAACGAAGGTAAAGGCAGATTTTATACGTGGATCCTTAATATAGCAAGGAATACGTCAATTGATAAGTTAAGATCTAAAAATTTTAATAACAGCCAAAAAAACCTTTCTTCAGATAATTTCGTAAATCTGTTAGACGACAGTAATAAACTCGTTAATAGAATTGATACTATTGGTATTCAGGAATTCGTCAAAAAACTGAAACCAAAATGTATTGAGATTATAGATTTATTATTTTTTAAAGGATATACCCAACAGGAAGCTTCAGAGGAATTAGCGATACCATTGGGAACTATCAAAACGCAAAACAGAAACTGTATTAATGATTTAAGAAATTACCTAAAAATATAATGGAAGCACAAGAATATATTGACTCAGGAATTCTGGAACTATATGTTTATGGTTTATTAACCGAAACTGAAAATCTGGAAATAGCCGAAATGGCGAAGAAGAATCCCGCAATGGATGAAGAAATTATTGCGATTGAAAGAGCTATTGTAGCTTTGTCATCCAGTTTTTCTCCTTTTCATTCGGTAGCCAATTTCGAGAAGATAAAAGCACGTTTAGAACTGAAACACGGCAAAGTAGTCGAAATGAAACCAGCATCAACCTGGTCTCAATATGTGGGCTGGGCCGCAGCTGTGTTATTGTTATTAGGTCTTGGGTATCAAACTCTTGAACTTACTAAAACAAAGGATGCTATTGCAACTGTTGGTACGGAGAAAAATAAAATCCAGAGAGACTTTGCTTATTTAGATTTGCAAAATAAACAAACTGAAAAGAACTTAAATATTGTTAGAGATATTAAAAATACCGGTGTAACGCTTGGTGGTCAGGCAGTTTCTCCGGCTTCATTTGCAAAAGTGTACTGGAATAAAGAAACAAAAACAACATATATTGATGCTGCGGGTTTACCAAAACCGCCTAAGGGAATGGTATATCAGGTTTGGGCTTTGAAATTAAGTCCGGTTCTTACGCCAACCAGTATTGGTTTATTGAGCGATTTTGAAGGAAATAATCAAAAGATATTCGCCGTTAGTCAAACAGATTCTGCTGAAGCTTTTGGTATTACTTTAGAACCTGCCGGAGGAAGTTTAACACCTACAATGGAGCAACTGTATACTTTAGGAAAAGTATAAGCTTAACTTTAGATAAAACTTAAAACGCATATTAATTTATTTTAATATGCGTTTTTTTATTATTTTTAATTCTGATACCTATCTCAACCAAACCAGTTTAAACCATGAACGGAACTTTACTTTTAAGATTTGCAGTTGCTGTTATTCTGCTTACCCATTCTGTTTTTGGAATGTTTGATAACGGAGTTAATGACTTTGGGAATTTATATTTAAACCAGATTGGCTTTGCTCCTTTTGGTGTATTTATTGCCTGGTTAATTAAATTATAGCACCTTGTTGCAGCTATACTTTTAATTGTAAATAAATATATTAAACTGGCAGGATTCGTTACCATTTTTGTCTTGATTATGGGTATTATATTAGTTCATTTTCAGGAAGGTTGGTTTGTAGTTGGCGGTGGTAGAAACGGTATGGAATATAACTTTTTACTCATCATAGTGTTGCTGACCGTTATGTATCCTAATGGATTTAAAAAAGAAATTAATCATTCAATAAATACCACAAATGGAAATAACCTGTAAAAATTGTTATCAGATTTATAAAGGACATTATTGCAATAATTGTGGTCAGCCTGCTGAAACCCATAAAATAAACTGGCATTTTTTGTGGCATGATATTCAGCATGGATTGTTGCATTTTGATGAAGGTATTCCCTATTCCTTAAAGCAGTTATTTACCAGACCGGGAAATTCTGTTAGGGAATTTATTGAAGGTAAAAGGATAAAACATTTTAAACCTTTGTCTTTAGTTGTCGTTTTAGCAACTCTGTATGGTGTTTTGTATCACTATTTTAAGATCAATTTGCTTCCGGCAAAAACTGATGTCAATTTAAATTATGTTGAATTCAACGAATGGATGTCTACTCATTTTTCATGGATAACAATCGCTACAATTCCTTTTTTTACCTTAGGAACTTATATTTGCTTTAGAAAACAGGGATATAATTTTGTAGAATATTTTGTTTTAAACACATTTAAAGCTTCTCAGAAACTTTTTTCCCATATTTTACTATTTCCATTGCTAATATATTATAATGGAACACCAGAGATTCAAAAGGTCACAAGTTTTATTTATGCTGTTGACATTGTACTGATATTCTGGACTAATATTCAGTTTTTTAATAAGATGTCAAAAGTAAAAGCTTTCTTTTTATCCGTATTAAGTCATATCATTTTTTTAATTTGTTTTGTATTAGTAATGGCAATTATTCTTGTGTTATCAGGAAAACTATCTCAATAAAAAACTTAGAAAAGAAAATACTGACCTATTTTCTTTTTTGTTTAAATACTATATCGTAATATTGCAATATAAAAATATAACAATGGGAGCTACTAAAACAGATCACTTTACAGACAAACAAAACGAGTTGGCTATTTTGACCAAAGCTTTAGGTCATCCGGCCAGAATTGCCATTATAGAATATTTGCTTAAAGTAAATGCTTGTATTTGCGGCGATATTGTCAATGAACTTCCGCTTTCTCAGCCCACGGTTTCCCAACATTTAAAAGAGCTTAAAAACGCTGGTTTGATTAAAGGAAATATTGAAGGAAATGCAATTTGTTATTGTATTAACGAAACTGGATTTGAGAAAATAAAAATTTTCTTCAACGAAATTCACTTTCATTTAGAAAAAAGAAAACAAGAATGTTGTTAACTATTCAATCATATTATTATGAAACTATCAGAAATAAAAAAAATACTGACTACTGTTGCATCAGTAAATTTTCAATTACCGAATGGAAAATTTGTACCGGAATATTTTCACGTAACCGAAGTTGGTCTGATTACCAAAAACTTTATCGATTGTGGCGGAGTTGTTCGAAAAGAAACTGTGGTGAATTTTCAGCTTTGGGATGCGAGTGATTATGAGCATCGGTTAAAACCAAATAAGTTAATTCATATTATCGAACTTTCAGAAAAAGTATTGAAAATTGAAGATTTTGAAATCGAAGTGGAATATCAGGATACTACAATCGGAAAATATGATTTAGGTTTTAACGGAAAGGATTTTCTATTACTGAACAAAACTACTGCTTGTTTAGCACAGGATCAATGCGGGATTACATCTGAAAAACCAAAGCTTAAATTAATACAATTAAACGCTGATGAAGTAAATTTATGTACTCCCGGTGCAAGCTGTTGCTAATTTTAAATTTATACTATGCAGAATCAAAATATTTTATTTCCAGAAATTCAATCTTTAGTTCAATCATTTGATTTTACAGGAATTACAAAAGAACGCACACACACACTACAACCTATTGTTGATTTTATACAGCTAAAATTTGATAACCAACAAGAGATCAGATTGAACCTGATTTGTACACATAATTCCAGAAGAAGTCATTTCTCTCAAGTTTGGGCACAAACTGCTGCACATTATTACGGAATAAAAAACGTATTTTGTTATTCTGGAGGAACACAAGCTACAGCATTATTTCCTAAAGTTATTGAAACATTAGAAAAATCGGGTTTTAAAATAAAGAAATTATCAGAAGTAAATAATCCTGTTTACGCCATAAAATTTTCTGAGAATGAAACTCCCGTAATCGGTTTCTCTAAAACTTATGATGATGATTTTAATCCGGTGAATGGTTTCGCAGCAATTATGACGTGTTCTCAGGCTGATGGCGATTGCCCTTTTATTGCCGGAGCTGAAAAACGTATTCCTGTAAATTTTGATGATCCAAAAGCTTTTGATGATACTCCACAACAAACTGAAAAATATCAGGAACGAAACCTTCAAATTGCAATTGAAATGTTTTACATATTCTCACAAATAAAAAAATAAAATGGATTTAAATCATTGTCATCCTGCTGGAGAAAGAAAAAAATTAGGTTTTCTGGATCGTTTTCTAACGCTTTGGATTTTTATGGCTATGATCATTGGTGTCTCAATAGGATATTTTTTACCGTCAAGCGGAAATTTCATTAATTCATTTTCGAACGGAACAACAAATATTCCGTTGGCTGTTGGTTTAATTTTGATGATGTATCCGCCACTCGCTAAAGTAAATTATGAAAAAATGAGTGAGGTTTTTAAAAATACGAAGGTATTAGGCGCCTCACTATTTTTAAACTGGATTGTTGGACCTCTTTTGATGTTTGCTTTGGCGTTATTATTTCTAAAAGATTATCCTGAATATATGATTGGTTTAATATTAATTGGATTAGCGCGCTGCATTGCCATGGTTGTAGTCTGGAATGATTTAGCAGATGGAAATCGTGAATATGCCGCTGGATTAATTGCCTTAAACAGTATTTTTCAGGTTTTACTTTATAGTGTTTATGCTTATATTTTTATAACTGTTTTACCTCCGTATTTTGGATATAAAGGTTTTAATGTCAATATCAGTATTATTCAGATTGCAGAAAGTGTTGGTATTTATTTAGGAATTCCCTTTGCACTTGGAATCATAAGTCGGTATGCATTAATAAAGCTAAAAGGAAAAGAATGGTTTCAAACTAAATATATTCCTTTTATATCGCCTGTTACTTTAATTGCTTTGCTGTTTACTATTATCATCATGTTTAGTTTAAAAGGGAAATTGATTGTGCAGATTCCTTTAGATGTTGCTAGGATCGCTATTCCTTTGGTACTCTATTTTACGGCGATGTTTATTATAAGTTTTTTTACTGGAAAGTATTTTGGTGCAGATTATTCTAAAAGTACTGCAATTGCCTTTACAGCAACAGGAAATAATTTTGAATTGGCAATTGCAGTTGCGATCGGCGTTTTTGGAATCAATAGCGGTCAGGCTTTTACTGGCGTAATTGGTCCATTAGTCGAAGTTCCAGCTTTGATTGCTTTAGTGAATGTTGCTTTTTGGTTTAGAAAGAAGTTTTTTTAATGAGCTGCTAAGTTCTAAATGTAAAGATTATAAGATTCTTAGATTTCTCCTAATTATTAGGATTTCTTCTGAAAACAAATCCCCTAACCCTGATAGAAGTGGAAATCCTTTTGCTTTTTTCTTTAAAAAGCAAAAGATTGAAACGGATAGCAGGAAATAGCTCCTGACTAAAAAAAGTTTCATGTTTCATGTTTGTCTCAAGTTTCATGTTTGTCGTTACTGGAAAAAATATAAAAACAAAAAAGGCTCAACCGTAAAGTTGAACCTTTTTTTATGAATTAATAAAAACTATTTTGTATTACTTTTTCTTGCTTTTGTAATGTTTACGGTATTTAGGATATGTGATGGCTCCAATAATTGAAATAGTTCCTAATGAATACCAGATCCAGCTTAATGAATGTGCTTCTCCGCTTGCGTATGAATGCAGACCAACTAAGTGAAAGTTTACTCCGTAATAGGTAAACAAAATAGAAACAAAGGCGTACATACTCATTAAATTAAAGAACCATTTTCCTCTTAGTGAAGGCACAAAACGAGCGTGAATCACAAAGGCATACACCATAATCGAGATTAAAGCCCAGGTTTCTTTTGGATCCCATCCCCAGTAACGTCCCCAGCTTTCGTTTGCCCATTGTCCGCCTAAAAAGTTACCTATTGTCAACATTATCAAACCAATAGTCAAGGACATTTCGTTGATATACGTGATTTCTTTGATGTTTAAATCCATTTTGGCTTTGTTATTTTCATTGGTAAAAAAGATCAAAATCAATGCTACAAAACCTAAAATCATTCCTAGTGCAAATGGTCCGTAACTTGCTACAATTACTGCAACGTGAATCATTAACCAATAAGAGTTTAGAACCGGCTGTAAGTTTGCAATTTCAGGATCGATCCAGTTCGCGTTTGCTGCCATAAAAATCATTGCCGTTACAAATGCTGCTGATGCTACGGTAAGTTTTGATTTGCGGTCAAATGCCAGACCAAAGAACATGGTAGCCCAGGCAACGTATACAATAGCTTCGTAAGCATTACTCCACGGCGCGTGTCCTGAAATATACCAACGTCCTATTAATGCAATTGTATGAAATGCAAATATGGTTCCTATCAATATATGAAAACCATTTACTGTGATTCGTAACCATTTTTTATCAAAAAAGATACTAAAAAGTGTAAAAATCAGCATAAAGATTCCGGCAAGCGAATACCAATAAAACATTTTTGGTAAAATATTGTAGGTGTTATACGCTATTTCAAGATCGATTTTTTTGTCACTTGGTCGAACTGCACTTCCAAATTTCTTTTGGAAACCATTGATACTTTCTACCAAATGATCTGCATTTGTAAAATCTTTTGAAATTGCTCCGTTGTTTAAAGCGCTAAAATACATTGGTAAAATTTGCTTTACATACGTAGAATCCATTCCTTTTAATCCTGCATTTTGAATTTCTAAGTACGAAATCCATTTGTTATTAGGATCATTTGGAATCGGGAAAATTTTCAGGATACTTCCGCTTAACGCAGATTCCATTAAGTTTACTTTTTTATCCGTTTCGATAAAACCTTTCTCAAAATTATTTGGATTTGCTGCTTTGTATGCTGCATCTAAATAAGGAGAAAGTTTGTAGTTTCCGTTTTCATCAAAGAATTTTACAAAAGGAGCAAATTTAGCTTCTTTTTCAATTCCGATAATTCTGCGAATACTATCATTTTCAGGTTTAATATAGATAAGGGGAATCTGTATCCAAACCTGAGCATATTGTGTCATTGACAAAAATACCTGATCAGAATTCATTCCGTTATACGTATCATCATGGCTTACTTTTCTCAATAATTCAGAAGAGAAAGTATTAATAGGTTTCATTCTACCTCCTGCATCCTGAATAATCAAACGCCCAAATTTTGCTGCGTGCGCTTCCGGTGCTTTATAGATTGTCAATAATGAATCTAATTGTTTTTGACTTGGCGGTGCTGTTACGTGGTTTGCGTGATCGTTAGGATCTGTTGTATGATTGTGCTCGTGTCCCGGTGTGTGAACATGCGGTGCCTGAGCAAAACCACTTAAACTGATCATTAAAACCAAAATGGTAATTAATTTTTCTTTCTTTTTTTTCACGCCTTCTAGTTTGCGTTTTAGATCTGCAAAACGAGAATGTTTGGTAAACATGATTGCCATTAAACCAAAAAATAACATAAAATATCCTAAATAAGTTATTGATGTTCCCCAAAAATCGTGGTTTACAGATAATACTGTTCCTTTTTCGTCCGGATCAAATGAAGATTGAAAAAATCTATATCCTTTATAATCTAATACATTATTCATAAAAATTCTGGCATCAAAAGTTTCTGATGAATCCTGAACGGTTACTTTACTTTCAAAAGCCGAATAACTTTTCTCTGTTCCTGGATATTTTGTCGCGATAAAGTCGTTTAATTTTACTTTAAAAGGCAAGATATACGCTTTACTTCCGTAGAATAAACTGTATTCAATTTTACCAATTTTTACTGTTTGAGGTTCTCCTACGCTTCCTTTTGAACCTAAAAGGCGAACTTCTTTTTCCTGACCGTCGGCTTTTACTTTTACAATCAAAGCGTCGTTATGAGATTTTGCTTTAAAATCTTTATTGGATTCATAATCAACAATTCCTTTTACGGCAGGATCAGGAAATACGATACGGATATCGCCAATACTGTATAAGGAACGCATCATTAAAGGCTGAACATTATCTTTGGTTACAGTTCCTTTTAACTTATCTGCCATTCGCATAAATTCCCCTTCAAAAGGAGTCTGAATCGTATATTTTTCGCCTTTAGTATTGATATTAATTGCGCCATCTGTTGGTTTATTAAGGGCAAACAACACATTATGAATGTTTTGAACTTCCCCTTCTTTTAGGAAATGTTCTTCACGCCCACCTGCTCCTGCTTCAACCAGTTTAAGGTATAAAGTTCCGTTTGCAGTTGGTTTTATAGTTTCTTTTGCTCCCATAATATAATTTACGTAACTCACTTCAAAAGGAGTTTCATCAAATTTACCTGAAAGTGTAAAATCGTTATTCGTTACAGGCGAGAACAATAAAGCTTTATCAAAAACCCTGCGTTTCATTTCGCCTTTGTATTCTCCATCTGCAAAAACGGTTAAGAATGTTTTATCTGAAAAAATTTGGTTTTCGGCAGCGCCTTCACGAATGGGCATCATTCCTTCGTAGCTGATATAACGTGTTATAAATGCTCCTAACAGAATAAAAATAAAAGCAATGTGAAGTATTAGAGTTGCCCATTTTTCTTTTTTATGCAATTGATAACGCTTGATGTTTCCAAAGAAATTGATCATAAAAAAAACCATTATTGCTTCAAACCACCAGGTATTATAAATTAAAATTCGGGCTGTGTCTGTGTTGTATTTACTTTCGATAAAAGTACCAACACCCATTGCGATTGCAAATGTTAAAAAAAGAACAGACATTAATCGTGTAGAAAACAAAAAAGAGAATATTTTTTTATCCATTTTTGAGGAATTACATTGTATAAAAGTGGCACAAAAGTACTTAAAAATGTTGAGTTCCAATATTTGAACTTTGTTAATAAAAACTAAAAAAAGGTGATATAATTAAATTGAATTCTTAAAATAGTGTACTAAATTCTATAAATTTAAATAGTAAATTTTTTATTTAAATTAGATATTTATCACAGATGTAAGGGATTAAATAGAATTTTAAAATTTTTACCTACTCTTTTCTTATAGTAGAAATAAGCACCAATAACAATTCTTCCTTATAATACGTTTGAATATCATTAACAAATAATATTAAGTAAAAATAAGTTTAATCAGTTTTATCTGTGACCAAAGTTTATTTTCATAATTCTGTTTAAAAAAATTAATGCTAATTTTGCGCTATGATTCGAATAACGTTATTAGGTTCCGGAAATGTTGCACAACATTTAATTAAAGCTTTTACCAAAAGTGAAACTATCGAAATTGTGCAGGTATATTCGAGAAAAAAGGAAAATCTGGCTTCTTTAATCGATTTTGATAAAATTGTAAATGATTTTGAAGACTTAAAAGAAGCTGATTTATATATTATAGCAGTTTCTGACAAGGCTATTGCAGAAGTTTCCAGACAATTGCCTTTTCAAAACCAAATCGTAGTTCACACATCTGGCGCGGCTTCTCTTGATGTTTTAGATATAAAAAACAGAAAAGGTGTTTTTTATCCGTTGCAGACATTTTCTAAAAGCAAAGAAATTGATTTTTCTGCGGTTCCCATGTGTTTGGAAGCTGAAAATACTTTTGATTTTCATGTTTTAGAAACTGCTGCAAAAAGTATTTCAAACGTGGTTCATGCCATCAATTCAGATCAAAGAAAAGCGTTGCATGTTGCGGCGGTTTTTGTGAATAATTTCACCAATTACTTATATCAAATAGGACACGAAATTTGTGAAGAACATCAGGTTCCTTTTGAAATTTTAAAACCTTTGATTCAGGAAACTGCAGAAAAAATAAATACACTCGATCCAATTGACGCGCAAACTGGTCCTGCAAAACGCAATGATTTAACTACAATCGAGGCTCATTTAGATTATTTATCAAATGAGAATCAAAAGAATATCTATAAAATAATAACACAATCTATACAGAATAATGGCAAAAAGTTATAAGGAAATAATGAACGACATCACAACATTTGTTTTTGATGTTGATGGCGTACTTACAGACAGTTCGGTTTTTGTAACCAATGAAGGAGAAATACTTCGCACAATGAATATTCGTGACGGTTATGCAATGAAAGCAGCAGTTGAAAGTGGCTATAATGTTTGCATTATTTCTGGCGGAAGCAACGAAGGCGTTCGTATTCGTTTGCATAATCTTGGTATTAAAGATATCCATTTAGGAACTCCTGATAAAGTAAAAACTTTTAAAGAATACACTGATACATATAAAATTAACCCGGAAGAAGTATTGTATATGGGCGATGATATTCCTGATTTTCATGTAATGAAATTAGTAGGATTACCAACTTGTCCGCAAGATGCAAGCCCTGAAATTAAAAATATATGTCGTTATATTTCGCACGTAAAAGGCGGAAAAGGCGCTGCACGCGACGTCATCGAGCAAGTAATGAAAGTACAGGGAAAATGGATGGAACATTTTAGCGGGAAACACGATTAGGTAATTGTTTTAGTCTCAGTTTTCAGTAACAGTTTACAGTGATTTGCTTGATATTATCTTTCTTTGTTTAAGTTTTCAAGAGAAACCTTTGAACCTCAGAACCTGTGTTCCTTTGTACCTTTAAAAAAAACCTTAAAAAAATGAAATTCCTCAAACTCATTCGATATAAAAACCTTTTGATGCTTGCTTTTATGCAGATATTATTTCGCTATGCTTTTTTAAAACAGCAGAATATTCCTTTGGCTTTAGCCGACTGGCAATATGCATTATTGGTTTTAAGTACCGTTTTACTGGCTGCTGCCGGTTATGTCATTAATAATATTTATGATGTCGCCACAGATTCTATCAATAAACCAAATGATGTTGTTGTAGGCAAAGGAATCTCAGAAACTGCTGCTTATAATATTTATATAGGACTTAATATTTCGGGCGTTGCGCTTGGTTTTTTATTATCCAATATTATTATGAGACCAATGTTTGCTTCATTATTTATTTTGATTGCTTCATTGCTTTATTTTTACGCTACGACCTTAAAACAAATCATGATTTTAGGCAATTTTGTTGTGGCAGCATTACTTTCTGTGAGCGTTATTATTATTGGTGTTTTTGATTTATTTCCTGCAACCAATTCTGAGAATCAGGCACAAATGGCAAGTTTCTTTTCTATATTAACAGATTATGCTTTGTTTGCTTTTATGATCAATTTTATACGTGAAATTATTAAAGATATCGAAGATGTAAACGGCGATTACAACCAGGGGATGAATACATTACCAATTGCAATAGGAATTAGCCGTGCTGCTAAAATAGCTGTAGCTTTTGCTGTTGTATCTTTTATTTTATGCTTGCTTTATGTCAATAAATACTTTTTTGACAATAATCTTTTTATCGCGACATTTTATGCCTTCGCATTTGTTTTGGCTCCGCTATTGTACTTTATTGTAAAAATAGTTGGTGCAAAAGGTCAAAAAGATTATCATCATTTAAGTATGGTTTTAAAGCTGATTTTGTTTTTCGGAATCTTATCAATTTTGGTTATAACAATTAATATCAAGTACAATGCTTAAAGAAAAATTAAAAAAGTATACTTTAATATTAGCATCGGAATCGCCTCGCAGACAGCAATTTTTCAAGGATTTGGATCTTGATTTTGAGATTAGATTAAAAGATATTGAAGAAATTTATCCACCAGAATTAAAAGCAGTTGAAATAACTGATTTTTTAGCTCAATTAAAAGCAAACGCTTTTGATGGTGAACTGAAAGAAAATGAAATTCTCGTAACAAGCGACACCATTGTCTGGCATCAAAATAAAGCGTTGGGAAAACCAAAAAGTGCCGACGAAGCTTTTGAAATGATCAAATCAATGTCAAATACTACACATGAAGTATTTACATCAGTTTGCTTTAAAACCAACTCTGCTTCTACCCTGATTAATGATGTAACAAAAGTAACTTTCAACAATTTATCTGATGAATCTATTTTATATTACATCGAAAATTACAAACCTTATGATAAAGCCGGTGCTTACGGAATTCAGGAATGGTTTGGTTTTATGGCAGTTGCAAAAGTTGAAGGTTCTTATACCAATGTTATGGGCTTGCCAACAGCTAAAGTTTACGAATATTTGAGTACTTTAGTGTAAAAAATTATTTATGTTTTCTTTTAAAGAGTATAGTCACGAAATTTTCATAACCATAATTATCATAGCAGCTTTAATAGCACTAAGGGTAATTATTGCAAAATTAATTCGACGTTACGCCAGTACAAGTCAGTTATTGGAGCATCGTACTAATTTGGTCATCAAGTATATTCATATTTTAATGAATATATTAGTTACGATTAGCTTAATTGTTATTTGGGGAGTTGACACAAAAGATATTTTTATAACAGTTTCCTCGATTACAACGGTTATTGGTGTGGCGATGTTTGCACAATGGTCTATTTTGAGCAACATTACTTCTGGAATGATTTTGTTTTTTTCCTTTCCTTTCAGAATTGGAGATACAATTAAAATCCATGATAAAGATTTTCCTATCGAAGCCGAAATTGAAGATATTAGTGCTTTTCATGTCAATTTAAGAACAAAAGAAGGCGAACGTATCATTTTTCCAAATAATTTACTGCTTCAAAAAGGTATTTCGATTATGCCCACTCATTACGAGGAAAAAGAGTTTTATGATTAAAATTATCTAATCTTTGGTAAAATTTCACTACAAACTCAGCAAAGATTTACGCAGCTAATTTGCATTCGTGGCGAAAAGAAAATTTCACGCAGATTTAGCAGATAATGCAGATTTTCAAAAATCATTTAATCTTTTCTAATCTGTGGCAAAAGAAAATTTGTGCTAATTTGTGTAATTTGTGGTTAAAAAATTTAAGCAGATTCTTTTTATCTGAGACAAAAAAATTCGAGCAAATTCGTGACATTCTTGGCGAAAAAGTTTCACGCAGATTTAGCAGATATAGCAGATTTTCAAAAAATCATTTTAATCTTTCAATCCGTAGCAAAAAAAAAATTCGAGCTAATTCGTGACATTCTTGGCAAAAAAATTTCACGCAGATTTAGCAAATAAAGCAGATTTTCAAAAATAATTTTAATATTTTCTAACCTGTAGCAAAAGAAAATTTGTGCTAATTTGTGTAATTTGTGGTTAAAAAATTTAAGCAGATTCTTTTTAATCTGGAACAAAAAAAAATCGCGCTAATTCGTGAAATTAATGGCGAAAAAAGTTTCACGCAGATTTAGCAGATAAAGCAGATTTTAAAAAGTCATTTTAATCTTTTCTAATCTGTGGTAAAAAAATTCGCGCTAATTCGTGAAATTCGTGGCGAAAAAGTTTCACGCAGATTTAGCTGATAAAGAGATTGTGATCTATAGCAAAAAAATTAAAAACTTCAAAATTATAATGGGAATTTTATAAACTATTATAAAAAAGCTAAAACGATATATTTTAATTAAAATATAATATTTGCTTTACCAATTTCTAGTTTTTACTAATTCACCCTAAACATGATTCGCACCATAAAATTACCGTTTTATGCTAAACTTGCCTTTATACTAGTTAGCTTTATTTCTTTCGCATTTATATTCTGTATTGGAAAAGACATTATTACTCCCGTATTAATGGCATTCTTATTTTCGGTATTATTAGTACCTATTTTCACCTTTTTAAATATTCGTTTAAAATTTCCACGACATCTTGCTGCCGCTTGCTGTATATTAATTTTTGCTGCTTTTATTGTTGGTATTTTGGTTTTTATCTCCTATCAGGTTAGTGATATTGCGAATGATTTTGATACCATAAAAAAGAACGCAAATACCTTTATAACTGATATTCATAGATTTATAACCAAAAGTTTTCATGTTAGTATTGGTGAACAAAAAAAATACATTGATACTGTTGCAAAAGATTCTGTCCAAAACGGAAAAGCAACTATTGGATCTGCGATATTATCCATAACAGATTTACTTGTAGATTGTACAATTATACCAATTTATACATTTTTATTCCTTTTGTATAAAGATCACTTTATTCTCTTTTTAGCCAAATTAGTTGACAAGGAAGATCATGCTACCTTAAAAGGAATATTATCCCAAATAAAAGTTTCTATCAATAATTATATTGTCAGCCTTATTCTCGAAATGATAGTCGTATCTGTTTTAACAAGTTTAGGACTTTGGATTATCGGAATCAAATATTTTATCTTATTAGGATTGATTACAGGAATTTTGAATTTAATTCCATACATCGGAATTTTAATTGCTGGTATAATCACCGTTTTGGCCTCTTTAACAGGTTCGGCGGAAATGTCAGTTATTCTGGGAATTCTAATTGTAAATGTTATTGTACAACTGATAGACAATAACTTATTAGTTCCTTTAATCATAAATTCTAAAGTAGAAATCAATGCCTTTGTTTCTATTATAGGTATTATTATCGGCGGTGCTTCGGCAGGAATATCAGGTATGTTTTTAGCCATTCCTCTATTGGCTATTTTAAAAATAATTTTTGACCGAATCGAATCTTTAGAACCGTGGGGTTATTTAATGGGAAATCATATGCCGAGAAGGTTTACCTGGAGAATTAGAAAAATGAAGGTGGAAAACTAAATCCTTACTTTTTTTTTACAATATATTCTTATTAATTTCTTATATTCATACTTTAATATAACTTTAAGTCAGTCTCTTTCAATAATGTCTATAAATAAAAATATAATCTTTTTCATTTTCATTTTGTTGTGCTTTTGCTTGCAAGGTGCGTATGGTCAAAAAGGTAAATCTAAAAAAGATGGTCACGAGAAAAAAGACAGCATAGAAGTTTATACCAAAATTAAAAATTATTCTAAAAAAAATAAGTTTACACAAACTTTGCACAAACTGTTGTTTAGAGGAAGTAAACCTAGAAAAAAGGAAATTCTGGTTCAAAATGATACTACGGATTTTAGTGGGAAAATTATCAGGAATATAAATATTGTGACGCTTGATCCATTTGGATATTCTATTTCTGATTCTACGCAAACGCCAAAAAATTGGGGAGAAAGAACGGGAAACAGATTGCATTTAAAAACAAAAAAAATAGCAATCAAAAATTTATTATTGTTCAAGCGAAATTCTGTTTACGATACTTATAAAGTACAGGAATCGGAGCGTTTGATACGTTCTCAGAAATATGTGACTGCCGTGAGAATAACAAACAAACTTGTTGGTGCGGCTTCAGATTCTATAGATGTTACCATTCGGGTTTTGGATTCATGGAGTACCATTCCAAAATTTTCCATTTCCAGTAATCAGGTTTCTCTCGGAATAAAAGAAAAAGATTTCTTTGGTTCAGGGCAACAATTAGAATATCGATTTGCGAATAGATTCAATGACGGACGTAATTCTAATGAAGTGACTTACACCATTCCTAATCTTACCAATACGTATATAGGAACGACACTATACTATAGAATGGATCTTGATCATAATTATACCAAAAGTGTAAATATCGAAAGGCTCTTTTATTCCCCCTTAACTAAATGGGCAGGTGGAGTTTATGTAGGACAGGTTTTTCGAAGAGATACCTTGCAGGCTCCTGATTTATCGTATGCATTTCAACCATTTAAAAATAATTTTCAGGATTTCTGGGCAGGTCATGCAAGTAAGGTATTTGAAGATCAAAACGGAATCACAAATTTAGTCGCAACGGCAAGGTTTTTAAATGTAGATTTTACAGAATCTCCTACTGCACTTTATGATCCTAATAATTTTTATTCTGATGAAAAAATACTACTTGCCGGAATTGGTCTGAACCGACGTAAATTTATCAAAGACAATTATATTTTCAGGAACGGACAAACGGAAGATGTTCCCATTGGGCGTATTTACGGTATTACTTTAGGCTATCAGTATAAAAATACTTTTTGGCGGCCGTACGTTGGAGGGCAGTTTTCTTTTGGAAATTATTACCGATTAGGATTCTTAAGTATGAATTTTGAGGCCGGGACATTTATTCAGCAATCTAAAACGTATCAAACCGCATTTTCAATCGAAACCAATTACTTTACAAAGCTTTATAAAATAGGAAGATGGAAACTAAGACAATTCGTTAATCCGAAAGTTGTTATTGGTGTAAATCGCGAAAATATTATTGGAGATCAATTGAATATCAATGAACAAAATGGTTTAGCGGGTTTTAATAGCGCCATATACGGAACAGATAAAATGCTTTTATCACTTCAAACACAAACGTACTCCCCTTATTCGTTGTGGGGATTTCGTATGAATCCGTATTTTAATTATACCATTGCCTCACTAGGAAATCCAAATGACGCAATTGCGCGAAATAAAACCTACTCAAAACTTACAATTGGTTTATTAATTAGTAATGACTACTTAGTATTCAGTTCTTTTCAACTTTCGCTGTCTTATTATCCAACAATTCCGTATCAGGGCGATAATGTATTTAAGACTAATACTTTTGAAACTACAGATTATGATGGAATGCAGAATTTTGAACTGGCTAAACCAAGAGTTGTTGATTATAGATAGAGAAATGATCAATCCCAAAATCTCCGGGATATTTTTGTTACTCCGCTAGGAGTTAAATATTGGTAGAACAAAAAGCAACCAGAAAAAATATCACGTAAGGATTATTTTTTTTTTAAGAAAACTTTTTTATTGAATTGCTAAACCATCAACTTGGTTTAAAAACTAATATCTTTTATGTTTTTCCACACCATTTATTTTGATCCTATAGAAAGTGGGTTATATTTTTCAAAATTTTAATAATTTCGGAACTTTTTATAAATCAAATATTTACAAAATAACCTTCTATAAAATACTCGTTAAAAAGTATTTTTTATCCGACGAGATACATTATGTTTTTATTTTTGGCACAGTATATGAATATCCCTAAACAGGAATAACATTAACATTAAAACTAAACAAAATGAAAACAATAAAAATAGCAATCGCAGGTTTATTTCTTTTGGTTGCAAGTGCCACACAAGCTCAGGTTTCAATTAACGTTAATATAGGGACGCCTCCTGCATGGGGACCTGCAGGATATGCTGAAACAGAATATTATTATTTACCCGATATTGAATCATATTATGATGTTAGAGCTTCTCAGTTTATTTATTTTGGAGGAGGAAGATGGATCAGAACAACTTATTTACCAAGACAATACAGAAACTATGATTTATACGGAGGTTATAAAGTATGTTTAAACGATTACCACGGCAGAACTCCTTACAACAATTTTAACCGTCACAGAGTAACGTATTATAAAGGATATCACGGAGCGCCTCAAAGACCTTACAGACCAAGAGCCGTTTACGGTTATAACGAGCCTCGTCACGATCATAAAGACTACAAACGTTATGATAAACAGTATAATAAGCACGACAGAGGTGATAGACATGATAGAGATGACAGACACGACCGCGATGATCATCACGGACACGGTGGAAGAAGATAATTTATCACCATATAAGAGAGTATCAATTTTGATACTCTCTTTTTTTTATTAAATTCCTTAAAAAAGGAAATCAATAACCAAACATTAACATTTCATTTAAATACTCCTCAAAAATATAATTAGTATTTTTGAGCCACTTTCAAACATTTAACTACGCTATGCGAAAAATTCAAATTCAAATTCTTCTCTTTTTTTTAGCAGGAATTTCCATTTCATTTGCACAACAACCACAAAAACCAACTTCTGTCGAAATTTACAATCAAATTAAAAAACTAAACTTTTTAGGTTCGGTTTTGTATTTGGCAGCACATCCGGATGACGAAAATACCCGTTTAATATCTTATATGGCAAACGAAATGAATGCCAGAACCGGTTATTTATCCTTAACCCGCGGTGACGGAGGTCAGAATTTAATAGGTCCCCAATTGCGTGAATTGTTAGGTGTTATAAGAACTCAGGAATTAATTGAAGCCAGAAAAATTGATGGTGGTGAACAGTTTTTTTCACGTGCCAATGATTTTGGTTACTCCAAAAATCCTGATGAAACATTAGATATTTGGGACAAGGATAAAGTTCTTGCTGATGTGGTCTGGACAATTAGAAAATTTCAACCGGATATCATCATCAATAGATTCGATCATCGTTCTCCGGGAACAACGCACGGACATCATACATCATCAGCCATGTTGAGCGTAGAAAGTTTTAAATTGACGAACGATTCAAAAATATATCCTGAACAATTAAAATATGTACAACCGTGGCAGGTAAAACGTCAGTTTTTTAATCCTTCGTGGTGGTTTTATGGAAGTCAGGAAAAATTTGATGCTGCTAATAAAACAAAATTTACCAAATTAGAAACGGGAGTTTATTATACCGGAATTGGAAAATCAAATCAGGAAATTGCTGCTTTAAGCAGAAGCCGTCATCAATCACAAGGTTTTGGAAGTACTGGCGCACGTGGTCAGGAAACAGAATATTTAGAACTTATAAATGGTGATAATCCTAAAGACCGCGATAATTTATTTGATGGAATTGATACTTCATGGAACCGTGTCAAAAATGGAAAACCTATTGGAGATTTAATTACCAATATCATAGCAAAATATGATTTCAGCAATCCTTCAGCAAGTATTCCTGATTTGGTTAAAGCTTATTCTATGATTGAAGCTTTGCAAGATGACCATTGGAAAACATTAAAATCAAATGCAATAAAAAATATAATAGCATCTTGTTCAGGTTTATATCTTGAAGCTGTTGCGAGCGAACAAGAAGCAACACCGGGAAGTACAATAAGACTAAGTCTTGAAGCTATAAACAGGTCTGTTGCCGAAATGCAACTGACCAGCATTACGTCATTACCTGATAATAAAAATACGGTTCAGAATATTGCATTAAAAAACAATAACGATCAAAAAATAAATTTCCAGATTCAGTTGCCTGGTACGGTTGAATATACACAGCCTTATTGGTTAAAAGAAAAAGCAAGTGTAGGAATGTATACCGTTTCAAATCAGGAAAACATTGGTATTCCGGATATTATCAGACAGGTAAAAGTGGTATTTAATATTAAGATAAACGGGGTTGAGATCCCGTTTGAGCGCACCGTTGTTTACAAATATAATGATGGAGTAAAAGGCGAAATGTATAATTTTCTGGATATTGTTCCTGAAGTTACCACATCAATTTTAGAAAAAGTTCTCATTTTTGGAAATACAAAAAGTAAAATGATTCCTGTAAAAGTGCGTGCCGGAAAAGATGCCATAAAAGGAAACCTGCAATTAGACTTACCTAAAAGCTGGAATGTTTCACCTAAGGAAATTGCTTTTAGTTTAGAGAAAAAAGGAACCGAACAAATTTTTTATTTTGAAGTTACACCGCCCGTAAATCCGGAAGAGGCTGTTGCCAAAAGCATAGCAACCGTTGACAATAAACGTTTTGATAAAGACCAGACAATTATTGAATACAGTCATATTACAAAACAAATGGTTTTAAAACCAGCCGAATCGAAATGTATTCGTATTGATTTAAAAACAAACGGAGATACCATTGCTTATATCATGGGAGCCGGCGACGAAGTTCCGGAAAGTTTAGCTCAAATGGGGTATAAAGTGACAATTATAAAACCTGAAGAAATCACACCCGAAAAACTGGATTCTTTTAATGTTGTCATTACCGGAGTTCGTGCCTACAATACCGTAAACGCGCTCGCAAACAAACAAAATATACTTTTTAATTTTGTAAAAAGCGGTAAAAACATGATTGTACAATACAACACTTACGGCAAAACTGTAACAGATCAAATTGCCCCATATCCTTTAAAAATATCAAACGATCGAGTTACCGAAGAAAATGCAAAAGTTACTTTTCTGGCGCCAAATCATCCTATTTTAAATATACCAAATAAAATTAGTACAAAAGATTTTGAAGGCTGGACACAAGAGCAGGGTTTATATTATCCGGATCAATACGATCCTGCCTTTACTCCTATTTTATCCGCACATGACAAAGGCGAATCTCCTAAAAATGGTGCATTATTAGTCGCGCCTTACGGAAAAGGATATTATATTTACACCGGTTTGAGCTTTTTTAGAGAATTACCTGAAGGTGTTTCCGGAGCATATCGATTATTATCTAATATGATTTCGTTGAAACAGCCGGTCGAAGCTCCAAAACAAGAATTAAAGAAATAAAATATTCAAAATATGGAAGCTAAAAAACAAAAAAAATGGAAAAAAAGCTACACGTATGTTTTGGTAGCAAATGCAATTTACATTTTGATTTTTTTCTTAATCATGCAATTATACTCATAACCTATGCAGCTATTTGACTGGATCGTACTTATTGTTACACTTTTATTTATTGTTGGATACGGTTCCTGGAAAACCAAAGGAAGTAAAAATGTCGAGGATTTTATTCTTGGCAATAACGAAACGCCCTGGTACACGGTAGGGCTTTCGGTCATGGCAACACAAGCCAGTGCCATTACATTTCTATCAACTCCGGGACAAGCATATCATGACGGAATGGGTTTTGTGCAGTTCTATTTTGGATTACCAATTGCCATGATTGTCATTTGTGTGACTTTTATTCCGTTATATCATAAAAACAAAGTCTTTACGGCTTATGAGTTTTTAGAGAAACGATTCGATTTAAAAACGCGTTCTCTGGCTGCAATTTTATTTCTGGTTCAAAGAGGTTTGGGAACCGGACTTACCATTTATGCTCCCGCCATTATTTTGTCCGCTCTTTTAGGCTGGAATTTAACCCTGATGAACATCATGATTGGGGTTTTGGTAATTATTTACACTTTTTCCGGTGGAACAAAAGCCGTCAACGTAACACAAAAGCAACAAATGTTTGTGATTATGTCGGGGATGATTATCACGTTTTTCCTTATTTTGCACTATTTACCAAACGATATGACTTTTACAAGCGCCTTGCATATCGCTGGTGCAAATGATAAAATGAATATTGTGGATTTCTCTTTTAATCCTGAAGAAAAGTATACGTTCTGGAGCGGAATCACCGGTGGATTTTTTCTTGCCCTAGCCTATTTTGGAACAGATCAATCTCAGGTTGGACGTTATTTATCCGGAAAATCAATTCGTGAAAGCCAGATGGGTTTAATCATGAACGGAATTTTAAAAGTACCAATGCAATTTTTCATACTATTAACCGGAGTTATGGTTTTTGTGTTTTTTCAGTTCAATCCTGTTCCTTTAAATTTTAATCCGAATAACAAAGCGATTATTGAAAAATCAGCTTATAAAGAAGAATATCACGGTTTAGAAAAAAAACTAAGTACACTTTCTGAAGATAAAAAAGTAATTAATTTATTGTACATCGATCAGTTGAATCAGGATTTCGACAATCCTATTTTGCGAAAAGAATTAGTTACTTTATCAAACAAGGAAAAAGATTTACGCGAACGTGCCAAAGAGATTATTTTAAGAGCCGATCCTAATAGTGAAACCAACGACAAAGATTATGTGTTTTTTCACTTTATACTGAATTATTTACCCAAAGGACTTATTGGTTTATTATTAGCCGTAATTCTTTCAGCAGCAATGTCATCAACGGCTTCGGGATTAAATGCTTTAGCTTCAACAACGGCAATTGATATTTACAAACGAAACCTGAAAACCGAAAAATCAGATACACATTATCTTAATGCAACCAAGTTTTTTACTTTATTCTGGGGAGTTGTAGCGATACTTTTTGCCTGCGTAGGAACTTTGTTCGAGAATTTGATTCAGCTGGTTAATATTATTGGTTCTATTTTTTACGGAACCGTATTAGGAATATTTTTAGTTGGATTCTATCTGCGTCGCGTAAAAGCAAAAGCAATGTTTATAAGTGCTATTATCAGTCAAACCACTATATTTTTCATTTATTACTTTATGATTTACCGTCAGGAAAAATTAGGTTATTTATGGCTGAATTTTATCGGAGCTATTTTGACGATTGTATTGTCGCTGCTTATTCAGCTTATCTTTTTTAGAGGAGAAAAAGACACTGAGGAATTGGTTGTGGAATAATTCGTTCATTCAGAAAATTCAAAAAAAATGCTGTGAGACTTATGTTTTACAGCATTTTTTTTTGAATGTTATGCAAATTAAAAAGACCAAAAATCCTAATGTTCATTTTGTAATAATAAACCTTATTATAATACTCTAATAACTTCTGGAGGCAATTAGCAAAATATGTTTACAATACATTTACTACAACGATTTAGTAGTCAATTAAATTAGATGTAAACATGATACAGACACACAAAAAAGCCATTGAATTAATATCTCAAAAATATTTTTCCCGTATCGTTGCTTTTGGAGACAAGAAACACGCTACACCCCACTCTCTTTTAGACAATAAAACCAGTACACTTTTTAGCATTTCTAACTCGCATTGTACATTCAGGGATCATAATGGTAACCTTTGGATCACTATTCCGGAGACTGTAATGGTCAATAAAAAAAGATATTACCCTGTTATTGGTGATACCTACTCCTGCGATGAAATAACGATTTCTTTTTGTGCTATTGAAACAATCGTCGAGATGGCTGCTAATTATTTCGAAAAATTTATAGACCCTTATTACGGATTCGATTTAAACTGGAATTTAAACTTTTTCTGTGAGGAAACAGAGGGCGAAAAAATCCGGTACCAACTCGTAGAATCAAAATTCAAATCCAGCCAGCATCATGAAATTGATGCCTACATATCATTTAATTAATCACTTAAAAAAAAAAATGAGTTTTTTATCCAAATTACATATTGACGGACAAGAATTTAATGTCCTGGATTTCGACACTCAGTTTACTCAGGGAAAAGATTCTACCGGTAAACCAATGGGCGAACCAAAAGGAGGAACTATTAATGTCGTAATTGAAGCAACCCAAAGTACTGATTTTTTATCATGGATGCTGAACAGCACGTTAACTAAAGATGGCAAAATTGTATTTTATAGAAGAGATGCCATGAGCAAAATGAAGGAACTCAAATTTGTAAAAGGTTTTTGTATCAACTACCGCGAACAATTTACAAGTACAAATGCTGTACCTATGAGGATTACACTGGAAATTGTTGCAAAGGAACTCACCTTTGGTAATGCTAAATTCTCAAACAACTGGATTTCATTAGATTAAAATTATAAGCCACTACTAAAATAAAAATTATGTCACATTTCGCAGAGCAGGTACATATTACAATAGATGAGTTTACACAAAATATTGTGTACTATGATTTAAAATTAACCCAGTCAATGATGGATCATCATCATTTTTCCTTTACATGGCAATATACAGCCTCACCCGTGATTAAACCTGCAGATCAGGCAGCTGCGCTTAGAAAATATGAAGGAAGGGAAGTAATTTTTACCTTTAAAAGTCAGTCAGGGATTCGACTAATGTCTAAAGGAATAATCACTAAGTTAAAATCAGTTGATGTTGACGGAAGTCCTCTTGGTTTGCATGTTACAGGAATAAGCCACACTATTTTATTAGATGATTTGAAAAAGTCAAGAATTTTTTCAGACCGCAGTCTTAAGGAAATAGCGATAAATATTTTTGCTGAAGAAACCGCGGGTGAGTTTTATCAAAGAGACTCGATTGAACCCACTTTTACTAAAATATTTGAACATAAAACACAATATAACGAAACCAGCTTTGAGTTTTTAAAACGCCTTTCGGCAAGACACGGCCAATGGTTTTATTTTGACGGAATGCGCATACAGTTGGGACAAACCAAAACCAGTAAAGTAAAATTAATCAACAAATCATCATTACATAATTTTTGCATAGAAACCAATCTGGTATCGCATAAAGCATCATTTGCCGGTTATGATTATACTAGTGCAACCGGAATGAGAAAATCTGCTCTTGCAACCAATACCGGTAGTGCCGATAGTTTTTCAAGAGTTGTTCTGGACAGACAAGCATCAGTTTCACAGCCTGATTTAAATATTGCATCTTATACCAATCAGGCAAAAAATGCCGATGAAATTTCAGAAATGGTCAAATTGAAAACTGCAGGAAAAGATGCTAATAGTGTTTATTATAGCGGAACTTCTTATTTACCCATTGGAGTTGGACAAGTTTTTAGCATCGAAAACCAAACCGTAGAACATCAACTTATTGCCATTGAAGTTATTCATCACTCAGAAGTACACGGTAATTATACTTGTGAGTTTAAAGCGATTCCTGCCGATGTTACCGCTCCGCATTATACAGATGTAGAAACCTTTAGAAAAGCAGAAACCCAGTCTGCGATAGTAAAAGACAATAACGATCCTGAAAAACTGGGACGTGTAAAAGTAGCATTTTATTGGGCAGGCGGAAATACCGAAAGTGAATGGATTCGTGTAAAACAACAATATGCCGGAGAAGCAAGAGGATCGTATTACACGCCGGAAATTGGCGATGAAGTTCTGGTTGATTTTGAAGGAGGAAATATCGAATGTCCTTATGTTTCAGGATCACATTACAACGGAAAAGCAAAACCTGAATTCTTCGATCCCAAGAATATGATAAAGGGATTCAAATTTAGATTTGGTCAATTATTAAAATTTGTCGAAAAAACAGGTATCTGGCTTTCTGATCCAAGCGGAAATGAATTGCATCTTGATGAAGAGAATAAAAATATGAATTTGACTTCTACCGAAACTATCACATTCAATTGTAAAAATTTTATAGTAAATGCGTCAGAAGGGATTACATATAATGCAGGAACTCATATTGCTGAAACGGCAATTCTAAATAAAACAACAACCATTGGCGGAGGTTTAAATACAAGTGTTACAGGTGATAATTTTTTGAAGGTTGATGGAAGTTCTCACGAATATATCGAGGGTGATTTTAATTCTGAAATCAAAAATGATAAAACTTATATTGTTGCAGGAAAAGCAATTAGTCAAAGTGAAAATGGACATGAGTTTCATTCAGATCAGGAAATAAAAAATAATAGTGGCGAAGGCACAAGACTAAATTAAAAGTTATGACCAAAATAAGATATGTAGGTGGAAACGCAACTTATATTACTAGAGGAAAAACAAAGATTTTTGCAAACGAAATAGAAATTAACTCAAACGGGTTCATTGATTACTATGCTCCTGAATATAGTTATAATGAACCAGACCCCAGACCAGCATCTACAAAACCGGAAATTGCTTTTTCCGGTTGGTGGAGTCCTGATTATGAAGGAATGCGAAATTTAGAGAAAGGTTTAAAAGGACCAAAATCATATTTAGAAAAAAAAGTATATTTTCAACTCACTGTAAATAAAAATATACCTTTAGGAACTGTCATTCAATTTAAACTTTGGGACTACGACACCGGACTATTTCTAGATTGGTTAAATCCGGATGATGATGAGTTTGCTGGAAAAGAAGTTATTAAAACAGGTGTTGTAAGAGAAGTAGACGGAAAACATAGAATTACACTAGAGTTATTTTTAAACCCTGGATGGCATAATGAGATCCGTAAAGATATAGGATTGTTTAAGAATGGCTATTTAGAGTTGTATTGGACATGGTGCTATAATCATAAAAATTGGACATCAGAGCCTAATTTTCTAAATGTACATCCATCAAATATTAAGCTTCGTATAAAACCTGCCTATAATGGAGAAGCTTATGCATTCCCTGAAATATATTCACGAAAAGGATATATTATAACTTTTGCAATTGATCAATTGCCAAATGGGGAGATTCAGAAATTTATTTCTTTAAAAATTCGTTCTACAACCAAATTTCATTTTGAACAAGATATCCAAAAGTTTAAAAAAGAAATTTATTCTGAAACCATTAATATTAAAAAAAACAGGTTAGAAGCTGTAAGTTACGAAGTCGAGGAAATAAGTCATTTTTTTCATGTAAAGGAAAATGTTACGAACATTTTTATTGATGAAAAAATGATAGAGGCTCCTGTTGTCAAAGGATCATCTACTGCCGTGATAAATAATATTAAAAAAAGTGTGAAATTTGCAAAAGAAGCAGCAAATGTATTTACCTATTTTCTAATTTTAGATGAATTTAGAAATATGATACCTGAGCTAAGCAGCAACGGAAAACTTACGACGCCTTCTGTTTCTACAGCATTAGCATTTGTTCCCGGATATCAAATTGCGGCTTTTGGGATATTTCTTTTCGAATGGATGGTTCAGGATTTACTAGAAGAATCAGATGAAGTTTTTAACGAGGAAATGTGGATTACCTGGCAAAACACCAAAACAAAAGGGCTTGATGCTGTATTGTCATTTATAGAATATAATAGCTGGGCAACAAAAAACTTATTTTATTCAATCCCTGTAAACTCAGAAATTATGAATGATTTGTTTACTGGGAAATTCAAAGTAAGGCAAGATATAGTAAACAGTAGATTTACAACAAAAGAGCCACTAACCCATACACTGATAACTTACGAAGTAGAAGATAAAGAACTAGATACGTATTACGATGTAGTTGATTGTATATTTATGAACGAAGAAATATGAAAAAAATAATATTACTTATTAGCACAATACTTTTTGCATTATGCTTTACAAACTGCAAAGAGAAAACCTATTTTAAAGAAATAGTTTCAGAGAAAAATGTAAATATTGCAATGGCTGAGTTTCCTAAAAACAAGGAAGACATAGTAATAAATCTACCGGTTGAATTTAACTTGTATCTAAATAATTTTCCGAATATACGTCGTGTAGGTATTTATTATAAAAAAAATAATCGTTTATGTATGATTGTTGATGATTATGTTATATATGAAAGTCAAACTGATAAAGCAATTTTTTCATTAGACAGATATCAATACCCTAATTATCCAAAGAGTATATATTTAGTGGAACGAAAAATAAAAATATCAACAGAGGAAGCTCAAAAATTTATTGAAAGGTATAACCCAAAAACTGCTGTAGAGAATATAAAAAGCACTAATGATACAATACAACTGATATCTTATAAAAAATTTAAAGAAGATAACCCAAAATTTATTGAGGAGTTACGCAGAATTCCTGATTCTATAACATTTGTTATTAAGAATAGAAAAGGAAAAAAAACAATACAAATAAAGGAAAAAATAAATTGGTAATCGTGAATAGACTACACAGATAGTACGATGTAGTGATTGTATATATTATGAACGAAGAAATATGAAAAAAATAATATTACTTATTAGCACAATACTTTTTGCATTATGTTTTACTAATTGCAAAGAAAAAAAATATTTTGAAGAAATAGTTTCGGAGAAAAACGTAAGTATTACTAAACTTAGATTTCCTAGAGATACAGAAAAAGAAGATTTGGTAATTAACATACCTGTTGAGTTTAACTTGTATCTTAATAATTTTCCGAATATATGGTTTGTGAACATTTATTATGATAAAAATAATCATGGCTGCGTCATTGTTCAAGATTTTCTAATAAATGAGAGTCAAACGGATAAAACAATTTTTACGCTTGATGAATTTCAATACCCTAACTATCCAAAGAGTATATATTTAGTTGAACAAAAAATAAAAATCTCAAAAGAGGAAGCTAAAAAATGGATTGAAAAGTACAATCCAAAAACTGCTGTAGAGAATATAAAAAGTATAGATGACACTATAACACTGGTATCTTATAAAAAATTCAGAGAAGATAACCCCAAATTTATTGAGGAGTTGCGCAGAATTCCTGATTCTATAAAGTTTGTTATTAAGAACCGAAAAGAAAAAAAAACAATACAAATAAAGGAAAAAATAAATTGGTAAATATTATATATGAACGAAGAAATATGAAAAAAATAACTCTCCTTATTAGCATTGCATTATGTTTTACAAACTGCAAAGAGAAAACCTATTTTAAAGAAATAGTTTCAGAAAAAAATGTAAATATTGCAATGGCTGAGTTTCCTAAAGATAAAGAAGGTTTAGTAATTAATGTTCCTTTTGAATTTAATTTGTATTTTAATAATTTTCCAAATATAAGATCTGTAAATATTTATTATAAAAAGGATAATCATTTATGTTCTGAGGTTGATGATTATTTAATGTATGATGCACAAACTGATAAAATGATTTTTACGCTTGATAACTTTGAATGTCCTAATTATCCTAAAGGAATCTATATTATTCAACGAAAAATAAAAATATCAAAAGAAGATGCTCAAAAATTAATTAAAAAGTACAATACAAAAACTTCTGTAGAGAATATAAAAAGCACCAATGATACGATACCACTGGTATCGTATAAAAAATTTAAAGAAGATAACCCGAAATTTATTGAGGAGCTGCGCAAAATTCCTGATACTATAACATTTGTTATTCGTAATGGTAGAGAGAGAAAACCTATATATGCTAAGGCAAGAATAAATTAGTAATCATGAATAGAACTAGATAGATACTACGATATAGCTGATTGTATATATATGAACGAAGAAATATGAAAAAAATAATATTACTTATTAGCACAATACTTTTTGCATTATGTTTTACAAACTGCAAAGAGAAAACCTATTTTAAAGAAATAGTTTCTGAGAAAAATGTAAATATTGCAATGGCTGAGTTTCCAAAAGACAAAGAGGATTTTGTAATTACTATACCTTTTGAATTTAACTTATATCTTAATAATTTCTCTAATATATGGTTTGTAGGTATTTATTATAAAAAAGATAATCGTTTATCTATGATTATTGATGATTATGTTATATATGACAGTCAGACTGATAAAGCAATTTTTTCATTAGATAGATATCAATACCCTAATTATCCAAAGAGTATATATTTAGTGGAACGAAAAATAAAAATATCAAAAGAAGATGCTCAAAAATTAATTGAGAAATATAACCCAAAAACTGCTGTAGAGAATATAAAAAGCACTAATGATACGATACCGCTGGTATCGTATAAAAAATTTAGAGAAGATAATCCTAAATTTATTGAGGAGTTGCGCAGAATTCCTGATTCTATAACATTCGTTATTCAGAAGAGAAAAGAGAAAAAGCCAATACAGGTAAAGGCAAAAATAAACTGGTAAATAGAATATATAATTATTGCCAAAAAGATGATGGTATATATTAATGAAGAAATGTGAAAAGAATAGTATTGCTTGTTAGTTCAACATTTTTTGCATTATGCTTTACAAATTATAAAGAAAAAAAATATTTTGAAGAAATTATTTCTGAAAAATACTTACACTTATCAACTCATTATGATGGTTTAGAGGCATTGTATTCTAAAACAGGAGATCATTCTATTTTAGGAAATCATGGTTTTGTCAATCATCCTGTAGCCTATCAAAAAGACGAAAATGGAAATATTACTCATCAAAGAAAATTTTATGCGAATCGCTAATTATATTTTTTCGTTTTTTGTTTTAATGGCAAGTTGTCAATCTCCAAAAGACAAAGAAAAATTTAAATGGAATGCAGGAATTTCTTCTCCTAAATATTATTCTGCTGTGCCATTTGTAGAATATTTTTACCAAGGAAAAAGTATTGCAGGAGCTTCTACAAGTGTTGGTGTAGGACAAGGTTGGGGAATAACTATGGGGGGATATACAGGAGGAGATATTTTCAAACCAGTTCCTGACAGCGTATTTGTAAAATGGTCATGTGGTGTAGATGATATATTGTATGAAAGAGGATATAAATTGCCTAGAAAAAAAATGATTCAATTATTTCGCAAAGGTGCTGTAAATCCTAACAATGCTAAAATAGACGATTATACGTTGTTGGTTGGAGGTACTGCGCCAGGAGGTAGTGTAACTATTTGGATGAAAGCAGGTCAAGTAATTACTGAAATTGTGAAATTTAAAGCTCACAATAAAGGAATATGGATGAAAGGAAATATAGAGTATCAAAAACTTATGAAAGAAATTAAAAATTCAAAAGAATATATTAATTCTGAAACTAGTATTTATTTGTATTTACATGGAGTTCCCTACTCCGTTTGGGAAAAAGGAGAAAAGAAGTATGATTATGATATTGGATTTAGTAGTGAAGATGGTTTAGTCAAACCTAAAATAGTAACTATTAATTCAACAGATGGTTCTTGGTATCAATCATGGACTAATAAAGCGTCTATTAATTCTATAGATATTTTTAAATGGGAAAATTATAATTATTTAGAAAACAATAATTTAAAAAGACAAGAAAAACTGCCCGTTCAAATTGATTTAAAATGGAAAATAACTAATCAAGATAAAATGATGCATGGAATTTTGGTAATGCCACAAAATCTCGAAGAATTAGTTTCCAAACCTTATATTAATTCAATTTCAAATAAAACTGAATATTACAACCGCATAATTATTATCTCGTATAAAGGTGGAGGTAAGGGTATTTTGTGGCTAACAGGTAAAAATAAAAAAATAAAATTGATGGAGTTTATAATGTTAGATTCTGAAGATAAAAATATAAAATCCTATTATTCTCTTCCAAAAGGTTTTGTTTTTCCTAAGTGGGAAGGCAGAGAACCTTTGAAAACTCCAGAAATTGAATATTGGCAAGAAAAGTAAAAGCAAATTTCATGAAAAAGTTAATTATATTCTTTTACCTTTTGTCATATTTGTAAGCTATCAATCTCCAAAAATCCAAGAGAAATTCAGTTGGAATGCTGGCATGTCAGCACCGAAAAATTATATCGCCACACCTTTTGTTGAATATTTTTATAAAGGAAAAAATATAACAGGAACAATACACTATTAGCAGATTATGGTTTGTAATCATCCTATTGATTATAATACAGATAAAAAAAGTAATATTAATTAGAAGAGAAGAACTTATGAAATCCATTAGCTTTATTATTTTAAAAAATTTATTATTATTTACATCATTAATATTATTTCTGAGTTGCTCCCCTAACAAAATCGATAAAAGTAAAATTATAGGTTCTTGGTATTTTGTGACTTATACCAATAAATCTTTTTCAAAATCAGAATTATACGATTTTGAAAAAGAATTCGGAAATCGTCCAGAAGGTTGGATAACTAATTTCAATTATACCTTTAAAGAAGATAACACTTATGAATATAAAATTTATGACGTTTTAACAAATAAAGGAATATACTCAATTAATCTAGATAATGGAATAATATTATTTGATAAAATTAAATCAAAAAAAGATACTTTGAAGGTAGAGTTTTTAGATGATAAGTTTTTACAAGTCAAAAAAAGTAATAATAAAACAGAAAGAATATCGATGTACTATAAAACGGATTACAAATTTCCTGAAATTGAAGTAAATAATTAAAACATAAAATTCCCCCGCGAGCGTATCGCTCGTGAACGCATAGTTGATATAACAGAATTGAAATCCGTTACTGTGCACGAACGCGACGCTCGCGGCCAGCATAGGAATATTATATAGAATCGAAAGGGCGAAGACATTTTTTTATGAAGTATGGCATAATATAAAATCCTTTTGTTTTATTGATGGCTACAATGGCGGTAAAGATTGTTTTGGAGATTTTAACAATGATGGTTTGCTGGATTATTTGAACTGGGATTTTAATGAATATAAAATTTCTCTCTATTCATTAAAAAATAATGATTTTTCAATCGATAAAAAACATTACATAAAATTAAGGCAATCAAAAGAACAAAAAGAAATGACTAAGGAAATGGGCGTTATAATGCTATATGATTTATTGGACAGAAAAAACTCAAAATGGTTTTATAAACTATAATTGCAAAACAATTTTCTACCCGCTAGCGCTAGCGTAATGTTATTAAGTTAAGGCCTTAATCTGTTTCATTTATTATTTCATGATTTACCTTCAGGAAAAATTAGGTTATTTATGGCTGAATTTTATCGGAGCAATTTTGACAATTGTGTTGTCGTTGCTTATTCAGCTTATCTTTTTTAGAGGAGAAAAAGACACTGAGGAATTGGTTGTGGAATAATTCGTTCCTTCTGAAAATTCAAAAAAAATGCTGTAAGACTTATGTTTTACAGCATTTTTTTTTGAAGTTTTTTATAGTTTGAAAGTTAATTACGAAAATCCGTTTTTATCAGCGTTTTCGATTTATCGAATTAGTAAAATCAGCGTCTAATTCTAAATCGGAGAAAACAGATTTACTTAGTAAAACACGAATAAAAGAAGATTTTATTTTGTAAAAGCTTAACTTAATGACATTGCAACCTTGAACAATATCTAAAAACCAAATATTTTGATTTTACTTCAAAAACTATATCTTTGAGTACTAACTATTTGTAAACCAACAAAAAAAGCTTCAATATGAAAGATTTAAAAAAATACAGCAACAAAACTAAAGCTGCTTTTATTTTACTTATTGTGATGCTTGTCATTTTATTGGGAAATTTTAATACGCTTCAAAATTCAAAAAATGTCAATGAAAATATTAATGCGATTTATAAAGACCGACTTGTTGTCGCGCATTATATTTTTCAATATTATAAACAACTTCACTTTATAAAAACGGAAGCCGAAAAACCGGATTTAAGCGACACTAGTAAAAAAAATGAAATAATTCGCACATTAAACAGTATACACGATATTGATAATTTGTATGCACAGACAGTTTTGACTAATAAGGAAAAACAATATTTTGATGCTTTTTTAAATTCCTGTAGAGAAATCAACAAACAAGTTCTAAACAAAAATTGGAATAAAATTGCCGTTTCAAGCGATGAAGCAATGAAAACCCTGGAAGCATTATCTCAAATTCAGATTCAGGAAGGAAAAGCAAAATTAGCCGGTGCCAACACTATGTACAGCAAAAATAATAGTCTGGGACAATTGCAAATTGCCTTGCTTATCATTTTAGGCGGAATTACGTTTTACTTGCTGATTCTCAAGAAAATAAAACGAAGCATTAAAATTCCTGAACCGCCAAGTTTGAATTGATTTATTTCAGTTTTCTGTCCTCCTCATTTATGGCAAGATCGTTTATGCTGGCAAATCTTTTTTGCATTAAACCATTAGTGTCAAATTCCCAATTTTCGTTTCCGTATGCTCTGAACCAATTTCCGTTAGGATCCTGATATTCATATTCAAACCTAACTGCAATTCTGTTATCAGTATGCGCCCAATATTCTTTTTTTAGTTTATAATGGCTTTCTTTTTGCCATTTTTTAGTCAAAAAGCGAACAATTTCTTCCCTCCCATTTACAAACTGATCCCGATTTCGCCATTCGCTGTCAGTTGTATATGCTCTTGATACACGTTCAGGGTCCTGACTATTCCAGGCATCTTCTGCTAATTGAATTTTTTCTATTGCTGTTTCATATGTGAAAGGTGGCAATGGGAATTTTTGTTCCATTTTTATGAAATTAAAGTTTGAATTATTTTTTTGGACTGCTCAATGAGTTCATTTGATTTGAATAACTGACTTTCTATAATACAGCTTTCAAAAAGCAAATATGCATGATCTGCAATAAGATCATTGGTTAAAATATTTTTAAAATATGTGCGTAAATCAGTTTTGTGGCTTTGAATTACAGCAAGTATTTTTACATTATCCGAAGGAATTTCAGAAAGAATATTCAAAAAACTACAACCTCTGAAGTTTTCATTCTGATTCATAAAAATCAAAAAGTCAAAAGAAGCTAAAATTTTTGATTTTGGATCTTTTTCCTTTACTGTAAACTCCTCTAGTGCATCAAACCAAAAATCATGGCGTTCGTTTAAAAAAGCAGCACATAAATCTTCTTTCGATTTAAAATGCTGATAAAAACTTGCTTTAGCCACTTTTGCTTCTTCAATGATTTGGTTAATGCCTGTTGCATTATATCCTTGTTTATGAAATAAAACAGAAACGGTCTCTAAAATTCGTTCTTTTGGCAACATGATAAAATATTTTAAAGTACAAATGTATATTATTTTTTCAACAAACAGATAGGTCTGTCTGTTTGTTGGAAAAATAAATTAGCATTTATAGTTTTTTGTGATTTAAACCGTTGATCGAAATGAAAAAATTCCAAATTCCAAAACTATATAAGCTTTGGAATTTGGAATTCAAAAAAAATTGTAATTTAATAATTCAAAGAATTATTATCTGCTCCATTCAGCGATACTATCTTTATTCAGTTTTACGTAATCCTGGTTATTAGCAGCTTCTGCAGCAGCAAGTGAAGCTTTTGCAGTTTCAACAGCCCCTTTTTTATCTCCTTGTTTCGCCAGAATTTGCGCTTTTAATCTTAAAATGAAATAAGGTTTTTCGGCACTCATATCTAATGATTTATCTACGTAAGTTCTTGCAGTTTCAATATTTCCGTTGGATTGAAACAAATATGTAGCAGCAGAAAAATAATCTGTAGCAGTTGGTCCGGCCAAAGTTTTATCAATACTAGCAACAGCAACTTTAGCAGTTGGAACTTCAAATTTCAAAGCCACATGAGAATTTTCCCAAGCCATTTCCAGATATCCAAAATTTGGATCTAAACCATTAATACCAATTGTAAATGTCTCAACAGGAGTTGGTAAAGCATCTTCTTTTACAGTAGTTCTTAAAGCAACATATGCCTCATTCCATGTTTCTGGTAATCCCCAATTATCTGTAGAAAGGTAAAATATAACTTCCCAGCTTTCGATTTTAGGAATGGTATAAATTGAATATTTCCCTTTTTTTAATGTTTTACCATCGATTACTACATCATCACTAAAATTAATAATAGTGTTTTCATTAGCTCCGGTTCTCCATAATTTACCAAACGGAACCAGATTTCCAAATACCGCTCTGCCTCTTGCTCCCGGTCTTGAATACGTAACTTCAACATCAGTTAATCCTACCGTTTGTTTAATATATCCCTTAGGACTCGCCTGTGGTGTTTTTATTTGTGCTTCTGTAGCAAAAGGAGCCAAAATAATGGCTAATGCGATAAGTAGTTTTTTCATTTTTTATGAGTTATTTTGTTTTGTTCAAATTTACAAATACAATTAACGAACAAATGTTAAATTTTCTATAATTCAGTCCTTTAACTGTGATATTTTTTGAGCATTTAATTCATAAAACTCATTTATAATAATGTCAGCTTCTGATAAATCCTGTAATTTTGAATGGTGACTATTGTATCCTACGCAAAAAATTCCTGCCGCTTTTGCTGCTCTTACACCATTTGTGCTGTCTTCAATTATGATACAATCTTCTTTTGGCGCAATAGATAAGGAAGCTGCATGTATAAAAATAGCCGGATTGGGTTTTGACTGCGGAAAATCTTCTCCACTTACCACATCTGTAAAATATTGATGTAAATTGAATCTTGTAAACACGCGTTCGATCGTAACTTTTGAAGCTGATGAAGCCAAGATTAATTGTATACCATTCGCATACAAATCTTTAATTAAGTCCTCTACGCCTTCTAATAAATATAGATCTTCCTTAGTGTCAAAGGCATCATTAAAAATGCTTCTTTTTCTCTGAATCAAATCCTCTACTTCATGCTCTATTGTTGGAAAAAATCCCTTCAATGTCTGAAATGTATTTCGAGTAGAAAATCCGGTGAATGAAGTGTACATTTCTTCCGTCACGTCAATATTTAATTCTGTGAATTGTTTGTAATACGCATAACGGTGAACTGGTTCTGTGTCAACAATTACACCATCCATGTCAAAAATTACTGTTTTAATCATTTTTTTTTAAGTTGCTAAGGTTCTGAGTTGCTAAGTTGCTAAGTTTTTCAGCTACATCTTAGTAACTTAAAAGCTTAGCAACTTAGCAACTCTATTTACTCTTTCTTCAACAAATGTCTAATCACGGTTTCGGCGATGTATAAACCAAATAATCCCGGCATATAGCTATTTGTTCCGTAGAAAGATTTTTTGAAGTTTTTTCCGTCGGTTAATTTTAAGCTTTTTTCGTCTTGAATTTCAGAAGAGAAAACCACTTTTAATTTATTGATTTTTTCTGCTTTTAATCGTTTTCTGATCGCTTTGGAAAAATAACAATTGATGGTTTTAGATATATCAGTTACTTTTACTTTTGATGCCAGCATTTTTCCGCCAGCGCCCATGCTGCTTATGATTTTAACTCTTTTACGCTTTGCTGCAATGATTAAATTCAGCTTTGGCGTAATACTGTCAATACAGTCTAAAACATAATCAAATTCTGGAGAAACAATCTCAAAAGCTCTTTCCGGAGATAAAAATTCCTCCACGCGGGTTAGTTTTAATTCCGGATTAATATCCATCAAACGATCGCCTACAATTGTAATTTTTGGCTGTCCTACGGTTGAATGTAAAGCTGGTAATTGTCTGTTAATGTTTGTAATATCTACAACATCTCCGTCAACAATTGTCATACTTCCTACTCCGGCTCTTGCCAAAAACTCAGCTGCAAATGATCCAACTCCTCCTAAACCTACTACTAAAACATGAGAGTTTTGTAAGTTGTGCAATCCTTCTTTGGTAAATAAAAGCTCGGCTCTTTCTGTCCACTCTGCCATTCTATTTTGTTTTTTTAGTTTTTTAAATTCTTTGTTTCAGGTTTCGAGTTCAAAGTTTGCTTGCGTTAAACTTTTACTTCTCAAATACAGTTTTATAATTACTTGAGATAACATCTTGTAATTCTATAACTGTTATATTTTTATATTCTGATGCTAAATGGTAAACCTGTTCAATTCCTTCTTCAATTGTGTCGGTTTCGAGAAAAAATCGATCGTTTGGAATACTTTGAAAAACAGTTTTTAATGCTGGATTTCTGAGTAAATATTTTCCGAAAGAAAGATAAAATCCTGTCGAAATAAGCTGGTTTGCCAATTGTCCGTTTTTTGCGAAACCGTGAATAATCATTGGAACAGAAATCTTTAATTTTTTCCTGATTTCGGTTATTTCCTGAAAAGCAGCGACGCAATGTATGATAACAGGCTTTTTATATTTTTCGGCTAAAGCCAGTTGCTTTTCAAAAACTATAATTTGCTGTTCGAACGAAATCTCGATTCTCTTGTCTAATCCGCATTCGCCAATTGCCAGACAATTTTTAGTTTGTAATTTTTCTTCTATAATTTTCAAATCTGCATCAATTTGGTCTTCCTTAATATACCACGGATGAATTCCGACAGAATAAAACGGAATTGAAGCATCAAATTCATGCGGATATTGATTCACCAATTCCAAAATATGGGGTTGATTCTTAAATTGATGTGTATGACAATTAAAGAATTCCATTAATGAAACGTTTTAACTCCTGCTTTAATGGCTACATTTAAATCATTTTCTAACGGTACAAGCGGACAAGAATATTTGTGATTATAAGCACAATAAGGATTGTAAGCCTGATTAAAATCTACTGCAATGGTGTTTCCTTTTGGAATTTTCAAATCAATATATCTTCCGCCAATGTAACTTTCTTTGCCGGAAGTCAAATCAGAAAAGGGCAAAAACAAATGATCTTTATATTCCTTCTTTTTAGAAAGTTCTATATTTCTATACACATTCAGCTTAAGCGCAACGCCGTCAATAGTAAAATATAATGTTCCGTATTTAATATATTGTGGAGTCCTTGTTCCTGTGGTTTTCATTTCGAAAATCTTCTCATTTTCGGCTTTTTCAAATTTTGCGTTCACAAAATATTTGCCATTTATGGGATAAAAATCTAAAGTTTTAAACGTTTTCAAATCTTCTTCCATCAACGGACTTGTTTTAGCGTCAGCATATTCAGAATTTATTTGCTTCTGAAATTTTTGAGCTTTCTTCAGATCAAATTTATTTTGTGCAAAACAGCAATTAACGAGCAGTAATACTAAAAAAGGAATAACATTTTTCATCTTTTAAATTTTGAACAAAAATAGTTTAAAAGTAACAAAGCAGCAACCGCTGATACGTACAAAGTTTCCTAACTTTGCGGCAATTAACTTTTTTTATAATGCTCAAAACTGCTTTTAGTCACTACATCAATAATTTTAAAGGGTTTTCAAGAGAAATTTGGATACTTACAATTGTTACTTTTATCAATCGTGCGGGAACAATGGTGCTTCCTTTTTTATCAAAATATTTAAAAGAAGATCTTCATTTTACTTATAATCAGGTAGGTTGGATTATGGTTGCCTTTGGTTTAGGATCAATGTTAGGTTCCTGGTTAGGCGGAAAATTATCTGATAAAATTGGGTTTTATAAAATCATGATTTTTAGTTTGTTCACAAGTGGTGTTTCACTTTTCTTTGTACAATATATTACTACTTTCTGGACGCTTTGTGTCGCTATGTTTATTTTAATGACCATTGCTGACATGTTCAGACCTGCAATGTTTGTTTCTCTTGGTGCTTATGCAAAACCCGAAAACAGAACTCGTGCCTTAACTTTAGTGCGTTTGGCAGTAAATTTAGGTTTTGCTGCCGGACCGGCTTTGGGTGGTTTAATTATTATGGGAATTGGATATTCGGGCTTGTTCTGGGTTGATGGTGCTTCTTGTATTATTTCTATTTCGATTTTTGCGCTTTTGGTTAAGGAAAAGAAAAAGGCCGATCACGGGGATAAAATTGAAAGTGCATCAACTAAAAAATCGGTTTTTCAGGATAAAATCTTTTGGGTTTTCTTATTTGTGAGTTTTGTAACGGCTATGATTTTCTTTCAGCTTTTCACAACTTTACCTTTATATCATAGTGAGAAATTTGGTTTAAGTGAATTTCAGACTGGTTTATTAATGACTTTAAACGGACTTTTGATTTTTGCTCTGGAAATGCCTACCGTTGGTTATATGGAAAGAAAAGGCTTTCCGAAAATAAGAATCATTCTTCTTGGGTCGTTTATAATGTCGCTAAGTTTCTTTTTATTGCTGATTAATGTTTGGGCAGGGATATTAGTTATAAGTATGATTTGTATTTCGCTTGGAGAAATTTTAGCGTTTCCGTTTTCGAATGCTTTTGCGTTAAGTCGTGCTCCACGCGGTCAGGAAGGTCGATATATGGCGCTTTATACCATGAGTTTTAGTCTTGCTCATATTATTAGTTCAAAAGTGGGATTCGAAATTATCTCCCGTTTGGGTTATCAGATCAATTGGCTTTTCATGGCTTGTATTGGCATTGTTGCAACGCTTTGTTGTTTTTGGATTAGAAAAGCAGTATTGGTAGAGTAAATTTTTTAAAATCTTATTGATTTAATGTTCGTTAGTAATTTTACCGCAAAGCTCCCAAAGTTTTTTTCAATGTATGGTTTTTAAAAACACAAAGTTCGCAAAGCATTATGTTTGTTTACTAAAACAGTAATCTGAATTTCAAATACTTATAAATTTTTTACTGCAAAGCACGCAAGGTTTTTTCAATGCAGGATTTTTAAAAACACAAAGTTCGCAAAGCTTTATGTTTGTTTACTGAAAAAATAATAATCTGAATTTAAACCACTTAGATAATTTTACCGCAAAGCACGCAAAATTTTTTAAATGCATTGTTTTATAAAAACGCAAAGTTCGCAAAGCTTTATATATACAAAGCTTTGCGAACTTTGTGTTTGTCAACATTATTAAATATAAAAGCTTTGCGCGCTTTGCGGTAAAATTTTTTCTCATTCCAACAACGCAATAAAATCGCCCTATTTACCTCGCATCAAAAGCAATCAAACGTATTTTTTAGTTAAATAACTATATTTATAGTTGTGTAACTAAAAAAATAGTTGTAGGTTTGAATTAAAATTAGAAAACATGCAAAAGCTAACGAACAAAGAAGAGGAAATCATGCACATTTTATGGAAGCTTAAAAAAGCATTTGTAAAAGAAGTTCAGGCAGAAATTACTGAAGATCAACCGCATTACAACACTTTATCTACCATTGTGCGCAATCTTGAGGAAAAAGGTTTTGTGGGACATAATGCTTTTGGAAACACACATCAATATTATCCTATTATTACTTTAGAAGCCTACAGTAAAAAGTATATGAATACGGCAATTGACAACTATTTTAATAGTTCGTATAAAAATATGGTTTCATTTTTTGCTAAAGAAGAAAAAATTTCGGCAGCAGAATTACGTGAAATTCTTGCGATGATTGAAACTCCAAAAGAAGAAAAATAATCAGTTATGGAAGCACTAATCACATATATAATTAAATCAGGCGGATTGTTGCTATTATTTTATTGTGCTTATTATTTTTTATTGCGCAAAGAAACTTTTTTCAATAACAACAGATGGTTTTTATTAGCCGGGTTATTTACATCGGTTATTTTGCCTTTGATTGTTTTTACAAAAGTTGTTTTGGTTGAGGCTGATCCAATTTCAAATGTAAATAATAATCAAATTAATACGCTCGATACTATTTCGGATAGCGCCTTTGAGATCAATTTGAATCTGGTTTTAATCGGGCTTTACAGTCTTGGTTTCTTAGCACTTTTAATAAAATTTGCGATTGATTTTTACAGTTTAAATTCGGTTTTAAAAGGTAAAAAAGTACAGCAACAAGCTGATTTTAAATTTATAGATGTTAACGAAAGTATTGCTCCTTTCTCCTATTTTGATTATATCGTTTACAATTCATCCATGTTTACTGCATCAGAATTAGAGAGTATTATTGAACATGAAAAAGTGCATAGTGAGCAAAATCATACTATTGATGTTTTAGTTTCAAGAATATTTTGTGTGCTGTTTTGGTTCAATCCAATAATGTGGCTGTACAAAAAAGCAATTCTCCAAAATCTTGAATTCATTGCTGATAGTGAAGCTGCTCAAAAAATATCTGACAAAAAAGCGTATCAGTACACGCTTTTAAAATTAACAACACATGAAAACTGTGTTGCCATCACCAATCATTTTTATCAATCATTAATCAAAAAACGAATCATTATGTTAAACAAAAATCAATCAAAAAAGAAAAGTTTATGGAAATTTTGCTTTGTAATTCCGGCACTTGTCGCATTTGTACTTTTATTTCAAATTAAAATAGAAGCTAAAGAAAAACAGCAGGTTGTAAAAGAACTTTCAGGCGAAATAAAATCTGTTGATGTTTATAAAATTAGTAAAAATTCTACAGATTCGGAATTAGAAGAAATTAAAGAAAAATTAAAAGATCTCCATAATATTGACTTTAAAACTTCTCAAATAAAAAGAAACGCTGAAAACGATTTAATTTCAATTAAAATTGAGATCAGCAATGGCAATCAGCAAACTCAATCTATTCAAACAGGAGGAATTCAAACTATCAAAGATTTCGGAATCATTGTTACAACAGACAAAAACGGCAGCAAAAAAGTAGGTATTCAAACTGCTGATGAAACAAGTAAAGATTCAAAAATCACTACAGAAAAAAAACAAAAAACTAAACTGCAAGCCAATGATAACAATAATTCTGCTATTAGTACAAAAACTAACAGTACTACTAGCGCAAATACTGAAACTACTATAACAACAGACTCAGATACTAATACTACAAAAATTACAACAAGCAACGGAGGTTCTAAAATTATCATTTCAAATCCAGGTAAAAATGATTCTAACGGAAAAAAACTTGTAATTATTGACGGTGTTGAAATGCCTTCAACTTTTAACTTTGAGGACTATAAGTCCGGTGATATAAAAACTATGAATGTTTTAAAAGGAGAAATGGCAACAGCTAAATATGGTGATAAAGGAAAAAACGGTGTCATTATAATTGAAACCCATAAATAAAATTTCTTTCAATTTCAAATTAGAAAACGCAAACCTAACCAATAAAAAGAAGAAATTTCGGCAGCTTAATGACGCAGAATACTGACTCTGATTGAAACCCAAAAGAAAAAAAATAATTATTATGGAAGCACTTTTTATTTTTATCGCAAAATCAAGCGGATTGTTAGTATTGTTTTACTGCGCGTATTATTTTTTGTTGCGTAAGGAAACTTTCTTCAATAGCAGCAGATGGTTTTTATTGGCTGGTTTAGTTACCTCTGTAGTTTTACCTTTTTTAGTTTATACTCAAATTGTATGGATTGAGCCCGCTCCCGTCCAAACAGAGATTACCAATACAATTTCGGCTTTAAATTATACTCCGGTTTCTTCGCAAAATATAGAAAAAGAAACTTTTGAAATCAATTGGAACTATGTTGCACTTGCTGTTTACGGCATCGGTTTTCTGGCTTTACTTATAAAATTTGCCATTGACTTTTATAGTTTGAGTTCGATTTTAAAAGGTAAAGAAGTACAACAACAAGCTGATTTCAAATTTGTAGATATAAACGAAAATATTGCTCCATTTTCTTATTTTGATTATATCGTTTACAACTCATCAATGTTTACGGCATCAGAATTAGAAAATATTATTGAACACGAAAAAGTACACAGCGACCAGAATCATACTTTAGATGTATTGATTTCGAGAGTTTTTTGTGTCTTGTTTTGGTTCAATCCAATTATTTGGCTGTACAAAAAAGCGATTCTTCAAAATCTTGAATTTATTGCAGATAACGAAGCAGCTAAAAAAATATCCGATAAAAAGGCGTACCAATACACGCTTTTAAAAATAACAACACATGAAAGTTGTGTTGCAATCACCAATCATTTTTATCAATCATTAATCAAAAAACGAATTGTCATGTTAAACAAAAATCAATCAAAAAAACGAAATTATCTAAAGTATTACGCCATAATTCCGGCACTTGTAGCATTTGTATTTTTATTTCAGATTAAAACAATCGCACAGGAAAAGGAACGAAAAGAACAAAATGATCTTGAAGTAAATAAAAAAACAGATCCCATCTATGTTTTCAAAATCCACAAAAACACTACAGATCAGGAATTAAAAGAAATGGCTGAAAAGCTAAAGAAAAACCATGATATTGATGTTGTAATATCTGATGTAAAAAGAAATAATAAAAAGGAATTAACCGCTATTAAGGTTGATATTCAAAAAGGAACGGGAGAAGCACAAAGCATGCAGGTTGAAGGTGATGAAGCCATCAAAACTTGTGGTATTGTGATTACATTGGAAAGTAATGGTTCTAAAAAAATTGGTTTGACAACTGATGGAGCAATTGATAAACCAATGGTTGTTGGGAATCACGTTGTAGAAATTAGTGGGGAAAATGTTACTGATATTAATACAGGAGATTTGACACCTCCTACTCCACCAATTCCTCCGGTTTTCCCTACCGGACCAATGCCTCAGGCACCGACTGTTGATATGTCAAAAATGCCAAAACCTCCTGTAGCTCCTGCAGATCATAAAGACAAAGTAGCAATGGCTAAATTCGAAAAAGAATTAGCTGAATTTGAAAAGAAAATGGAATCTTGGGAGCCTGATATGTCAGCTTTTGAAAAACAAGTTGACGAAATAATGTCTCAAAGAGAAGCTATTTTTGAAAAAGAAATGGCAAAATATGAAATTGCAATGGAGAAATTTAATATCGACATGGACAAATTTACTCAGGACGTAGAACAAAAATACGGCAAGGATTCTAAATTGTACGAAGTCAATATGAAGCAGTATGATAAGGATATGAGACAATATGAAATAGAAATGAAGCAACATCAAAAAGAGATGAAGCAACATGAAAAGGAATTAAAGAGAATGGAAAAAGAAAGTAGAAAGTCTTAAGTAAGAGATTTAATTCTAAAACTCATAAATGAAAAAACTAATTTTTATTTTATCGCTGTTATTCCACTTTAATTTTGGATTCGCACAAAAAGAAACTGAGCAAAAAATAGATCATTATATAAAAGAAGTAATTCAAATTAACGAAATTCCAGGTGTTGCTTTGGCCGTTGTTAAAGATGGGAAAGTTATTTATCAGAAATATTTTGGAAAAGCTTCTTTAGAAGAAAATAAAGCAGTGGATAAAAACACTGCTTTTAAGATTTTTTCTACAACAAAATTAATTACAAATGTAGGCGTATTTCAACTTATCGAAAAAGGAAAATTATCATTAGATGATCCTATTTCTAAATATATAGATCATCTTCCTATAGAGTGGCAAAGTGTAAAAGTACGGAATTTACTGTCTCACTCTTCTGGTTTGCCCAATATTGTTATGTTCCGGGATATCACGAATAATTTGCCTTTTGATAAAAAAATGGAGATATTATCGACAAAACCAATGGAATTTGTAACGGGAAATGAATACAGATACAATCAAACAAATTATTTATTTCTCACCAGGATTATTGAAAAAATTACAGGCTCAGGTTTTGATGATTATATTTTACAAAATCAATTTCCATCCATACAATCAGGAGTTTATTTTTCATCAAACTTTGGCGAAACTTTTCCTAATAGTGCGTTTAGATATAACTATAGCACTGAAAATAAAACGTATATAAAAAGTACATCTGATTTTGGTACAGATGCACATTCGGCAAATGGTTTAAATATTTCATTGGAAAATTTCATTCTATGGAATCAAAATCTGGATGAAAATGTGTATCTCAAAAAAGAAACCAAATATTCAATGTGGAAACCGTTTCTGTTTGCTAACAATACAGATCGTTTTGCTTACGGCTGGGAAATTATTCCGGTAAATAAAATACTTTCATACGGCTTTACCGGAGGTAATGAAACCGCTTTTAGAAAATTCCCTGATAATGATTTAACGATTATCTTTTTATCTAATGGACATAAATATTCTAATTTATATGTTCAGAGTCAGGTCATCAATCATGTAGCTGCTATTGTTGATAAAACTTTGGTTGATGACTTTTTACTTGCAGGTGAAAAAATGAATCAGGATTTTTTGAAGTTAGAGATTACAAAAGCAAAGGAAAATTATTTAACTGTAAAAAGGAATCATCCGGATTGGGATTTTGAATACCGATTAAATATTATTGGTTATACTTTAATGAATTACGGCAGAATAAATGATGCTATTAAAGTTTTTGAATTGAATGCCAAGGAAAATCCAAAATCAGCCAATGCATTTAATAGCCTTGCCGAAAGTTATTTCAATAACAAAGAGTTGGAAAATTCAAAACTAAATTATAAAAAATCATTAGAACTAGCTCCTGATAATGCAAATAGTAAGGAAATGCTGAAGAAAATTAATACGCTTCTAGAGAAGAAATCATAGTTAATGGATAGAGAAATCTGCTTCAAGAATAAAATATTTTCTTTTACTACTACATAAAATCACACTAAAAGACTTTGCCCGACCGCAAGGTCTTTTTTTATATCTTTGAGAAAAATTAACCTGCCATGTATAAAATTTTAGCCAAAATAAATAAACTTCTTTTACCCAGTTTCACCAAACAAGGGCTGGACATTTCGAAAGCAAAAAAATGGCAAATGGCTATTATTGGTTATCGTGCTTACGTTACAAAACGTGCTTTAGAGTAATTTATAAAATACCCTAAACAAAATAGTTGAACTTATTTCAACGCTACTTTCAAAAATGGAAAATGTATTTCTAAATACATTTTCTTATTTTTTCATTCTACAAATTTCTTATGAAAAATAAAGAATTCAACATCCCTCCTATTTACGCAGTACTTTTAGCTATTATAAGTGTTCAATGTGGAGCCGCGATTGCTAAAAGTTTATTTCCTACAATTGGAGCCGCCGGAACTGCGTCGATTAGAATTGGTGTTTCGGCAATAATTTTACTGATAGCTTACAGACCAAATTTAAAAGCAATTACTCGGGAGCAATGGAAAATTGTAGTCCCTTATGGTCTGTCATTAGGCGCGATGAACTTAATTTTTTATTTGGCTATTGAAAGAATCCCAATTGGACTTGCCGTTACATTAGAATTTATAGGTCCTTTATTAGTTGCTATTGTTGGTTCAAAACGATTAATAGATTATTGCTGGGTTTTATTGGCTGCGATAGGAATCGCTTTAATTGCTCCCTGGACAAATAATCGCGTTGATATAATAGGAGTTGCATTTGCGCTTCTTGCAGGTGCACTTTGGGCAGCGTATATAATTTTAGGCGGAAAAATTTCTAAAATCATGAACGGTGGTGAAGCGGTGTCAACCGGAATGTTGTTTGCTGCACTTTTAATTCTGCCTTTTGGTTTTTATGAAAACGGATTAGCCAATCTTACTCCTAAACTTTTTGGTATGGGTATCGCATTGGCACTTTTATCAAGTGCAATTCCGTTTACGCTTGAAATGAAAGCTTTAGGACAACTTCCTCCAAGAACTTTTAGTATTTTAATGAGTCTGGAACCTGCTGCAGCTTCTATTTGCGCTTTTATCTTTTTACAGGAACATTTGAGTTTTTATGAAATATTGGCGGTAGTTTGTGTTGTCATTGCTTCTGCGGGATCAACATTAACCGCTAAAAAGTAAAACCTAAATGATTAAAAATCAAAAATTCCAAATACCAATTTAAAAGTTGGGATTTGGAATTTTTAATTATTGCAATTTTTATTAAAACAGCTATTATTTTTTTGGTAATAATACTGTATCTACTACATGAATTACACCATTAGATTGATTTACATCTGCAATCGTAACTTTAGCTTTGCTTCCGCTTTCGTCACTGATGTATAAATCTTTTCCATCCATCCATGCAGTTAAAGTTCCACCGCTAACCGTTTTAAGAGTAGCTTTTCCTTTTCCTGCTTTAATTGCTTTAGCAATATCCGAAGCATTCATTTTTCCTGCAACAACATGATAAGTCAGGATTGTTTGCAACATTTTTTTGTTTTCCGGTTTTAATAATGTCTCAACAGTTCCTGCTGGCAATTTATCAAACGCGGCATTTGTTGGGGCAAAAACGGTGAATGGTCCTTTACCTTGTAATGTTTCTACTAAACCTGCAGCTTTTACAGCAGCAACTAATGTAGTATGGTCTTTTGAGTTTACAGCATTTTCAATGATGTTTTTGTTTGGGTACATTGCAGCTCCACCAACCATTACAGTTTTTTGTGCAAATGATGTAAATCCAAATCCTAATGCTAAGATTGCTACGGCTAAAAATTTTCTAGTTTTCATAATTAATATTTTAAGTTATAAGCTCATTTACGCGGTAATAATCGTTTTGGTTTTATTAAAAATTCAAAAAAGATCAAAATAAATTAAAACATTCTTAAAAAACGCTGTAAAACAAGCCTTTAAAGCATAAAATAATTTTCATTTATTTTTAAAATTAGATAGACTTTACTCTTTTAATTATTAGTAAATTTAAGTATAAAATCAATTTTAATGGAAAATCAAACACCATCCGATCAAGGAACAAAACATATAATTCAAAGCTTATTAGTAAATGTGGCTATTGCAGTATCCAAAGGATTTGCTGCATTTATGACCGGATCCGGCGCAATGTTAGCCGAAACTATTCACTCAACCGCAGATTGTGCGAATCAGCTTTTACTTTTACTTGGAGTAAAACAGTCAAAAAAAGATGCTGATGATGAGCATCCGTTCGGATACGGAAAATCAGTTTATTTCTGGTCGTTTATGGTCGCAATGCTGCTGTTTTCTATTGGTGGAATGTTTTCAATTTATGAAGGTGTCCACAAATACAACAATCCTGAACCGGTTCATAATATTGGCTGGGCGATTGGAATTATCCTTTTTTCTATTGCGATGGAGGGTTATGCAATGATTTCAAATATTATTGAACTTAGAAAACGTAAAAAAGCAATTCCGTTTTTTCGATACTTACATGTTACAAAAGACAGTGATTTGATTATTATTTTTGGCGAAAATTCTGCTGCTGTTTTAGGACTTTTTCTAGCTTTAATTGCGCTTTTAGTGTCACATTATACCGGTGATAGCCGTTATGATGCGATAGGTTCTCTCTGTATAGGAATTGTTTTGATTGCCGTTGCAATTTTTCTTGCTATTGAAGTAAAATCATTATTGATTGGAGAAAGTGCTGATCCTGAAATTTTAGATACTATTCAGGAAATTGCCAAAGGAGAAAGCAAAATCACTGAAGTTTTAAATTGCAGAACCGTTCAGCAAGGTCCGGCAGAAGTCTTGGTTTGCATCAAAATAAAAATCATTCCGGATCTTACTACTCAGGATATTAGCTTATTGATTAATACTTTTGAAAATCAACTTCGCACAAGACGTCCTGAAGTAAAATGGCTTTATATTGAGCCTGATTTTCAGGAATGGAAAACATTTTAAAAATAATTTCTACTTACTATCTTTTATTTATTATATTTATTTAACATTTTTACAATAAATAATCTTACTCTATTCTTAATTTATTTAAAACTTAATTTATATGATACCAAATAAAATTAGAAGTAAAAAGTTAAGTACGAGAGTCGATTTAACCGCAATGGTAAGTGTTTCTTTTTTATTGATTATCTTTTTTATGGTCACCATTGAGTTGGCTAAGCCAAAAGTTGTTGATTTAAGTTTGCCGGATAATGATTATTATTATTCGACTGGTACTCATTGCTATGGAGAAAATCGCTCCATGACGATATTGATGGGAGAGAATAATAAATTAATATCATATATGGGAATTCTAGCGAATCCTATAGTTTCTCCCACAGAAATGAATTATAGCAAAAAAGGAATCCGTCAGGAATTGCTAAAAAGAAACAAAAACATGCTTGAGTATTCAGCACAACTAGGAAGATATGGCAGAGGAATTACAGTAATTATAAAACCAAGTAAAAAATGTAATTATAAAAACCTGGTTGATATTCTTGATGAAATGGCAATTGCTAAAATTGATACTTATGCCATTGTGAATGAATTTAGTCCTGAAGAATCAAAGTTATTGGCTTCGAAATAAATACCTAATTACTAATAATAAAGTTTCTTATAAAAACATATGCCCTAGCCCAGATAGAAGGGAAAATCCTTTTGTGACGCTTCTTTAGCGGAACAAAAGATTGGAATGACAGCTGGAAATAGCTCCTAAAGAAGAACTTTAAATTATTAAATTCCAAATTCCAATAGAACGCGCTTCGACTTCGCTCAGCGTGACAACTTGAAACAAAGAAAACTTGAAACAAAAAATTGCATAAAAAAAGTCCCACATTGCTGTGGGACTTTCTATATCTAGAAAAACGTAAGAATTATTTTTTCTCAGTTTTTTCCATTTTAGCTTTCAATGCAGCTAATACATCATTGTTATCTCCTAAAGTTGCAGCTGGTGCATTTGTAGATGAGTTAGATGAAGTATTTTCTGTTTGAGTTTTCACATTTTTCTCTTCTTCTTCACGGAAGATAGCAGTGTGAGAAGCAACTACTCTTTTGAATTCTTTGTTAAATTCGATTACTTTGAAATCAGCAGTATCACCTTTTTTCAATTTCTTTCCGTCTTCTTTTTCAAGGTGACGAGTAGGAATGAAAGCAACGATATCATCTCCAAATTCTACAGTAGCTCCTTTGTCAACGATTTCAGAAATTTCACCATTGTGGATAGTTCCTACAGCGAAAGAATCTTCGTATTGATCCCAAGGATTAGCAGTAGTTTGTTTGTGACCTAAAGATAATTTACGTCCCTCAACATCTAATTCTAATACAACTACATCAAGTTTCTCACCAACATTTACAAATTCAGATGGGTGTTTGATTTTCTTAGTCCAAGATAAGTCAGAGATGTAAATTAATCCATCAATTCCTTCTTCTAATTCTACGAAAATACCAAAGTTTGTAAAGTTTCTAACAATACCTGTATGTTTAGAACCTACTGGGTATTTAGAAGTAATGTCAGTCCATGGATCTTGAGTCAATTGTTTGATACCTAATGACATTTTACGGTCATCTCTATCTAAAGTTAAGATAACAGCTTCAACAACATCTCCAACTTTTACGAAATCCTGAGCAGAACGTAAATGAGTAGACCATGACATTTCAGAAACGTGAATTAAACCTTCAACACCTTCAGCAACTTCAATAAATGCACCGTAATCAGCGATTACAACTACTTTACCTTTTACTTTATCACCAATAGTTAAATTAGCATCTAAAGCATCCCATGGGTGAGCGTTTAATTGTTTCAATCCTAATTGAATTCTTGTTTTCTCATCATCGAAATCAAGGATTACAACATTTAATTTTTGGTCTAATTCAAGAACTTCACTTGGGTGGTTAATACGACTCCAAGAAAGGTCAGTAATGTGAATTAATCCGTCAACACCACCTAAGTCAATGAACACACCATAAGAAGTAATGTTTTTAACAACACCTTCTAATACTTGTCCTTTTTGTAATTGACCGATGATTTCTTTTTTCTGTACTTCGATATCAGCTTCGATAAGCGCTTTATGAGATACAACAACGTTTTTGAATTCGTGGTTAATTTTTACCACTTTGAATTCCATCATTTTGTTTACATATACATCGTAGTCTCTAATTGGCTTAACGTCAATTTGAGAACCAGGTAAGAAAGCTTCAATTCCAAAAACGTCAACGATCATACCACCTTTAGTTCTGCATTTTACAAAACCATTAACGATTTCTCCTGTTTCGTTTGCAGAAATAACTCTATCCCATGATTTAATAGTACGTGCTTTTCTGTGAGATAATACTAATTGACCTGTTTTGTCCTCACGGATGTCGATTAATACTTCTACTTTGTCACCAACTTTTAAGTTTGGGTTGTAACGGAATTCGTTTAAAGAAATAACACCTTCCGATTTTGCGTTGATATCAACGATAACGTCTCTATCTGTAATTCTAACAACTACACCTTCAACTACTTCTTCTTGATCTGTAGCGATGAAAGTTTTTGATACTAAGTCTTCGAATTCTTGTAAGTTTTTCTCATCTACTGCATCGATACCTTCTTCGAAGTTATGCCAGTTAAAATTTGCTAAAAACTCTTCTTGTGATTTTAATTGTTCAGACATGCTGATAAAAAATTTGTATTCTGCTTTTCTTGAGTTTCATAAAGCGATAGAAAAAACAGAAGTTGTTTTACATAAATAGTTGATACCTAATGGAAACTCTTCTCTGCCAAAAGGTTTGCAAAATTAATACATTTATTTGTAATAGCAAAACAATTCTATATGATTATCAGTGTATTGTTCAGGAGCAGCAAATTTAAGTGTTTTCAAGACCTCAAGTCCCGCTTTCACTCCTATCTTTTATGGTGAACCCCACCATAAAAGGATATCTGTTCTATCGGGGCTAGATTAGAAATAAGGTAGTTTTTAGAATTTTTAAATTTTCTTTTTAAAACAGATCATGAAAAACTTTCTCAAGAGCCACTCTTTGGAAAGGGGAATGTGGATAATCTATAGCTACTAAATACAACAAATAAGCACTAATTGCTAAAATAAGCACAAAAATAAAACCAAAAATAATTTTCCAAAAAGTAGTATTGGGATAAAACGTATAATCTTTCCCATCAATAGAATTTGTAATAAAAATCCAAGGATTTATAGTAAGATCCGGTCTATAATGAGCCAATCCTAATAAAAAAGCACGAATCAGATCTTTTCGATTAATATAAGGACTATTTAAAAGATAACTGGTGTTAAAAAAATCAGTATGAATATATTCTTTTTCATTTACCGCAACTTTCCAAAAATACTTAACGATTCCTACTCCATTTGACTTTCTGCCTCTGGAATCATATGAAATACAATCTATATCAAATTCGGCTGTAAGAAGTCCCGTTTTTTTCCCTAAGTCACTTCTAACAAAATTATCCCATAAAATCTCATTTACAACAGTATTATTAAACCTATTGAAATAGTGTATCCCTTTTTCGTCAATTATTGTGGTAGTAAAACGTTCTTTTCTTGTATAAATAATTTTATATATCATCAAAGTCAAAATAATAGAAAATATTATTATGAAAATAATAGTGCCTGGAATGTCTTTTCTGTTTTCGGCAGCTGCTTGAAATAATTCATTTATCAAATAAATTATAATCCCTGCTAATAGTATTATAACAGTTATAACACTAAATCCCACAATAAAATCCCAAGTCCTATTTGTAGTTGAACGTACAGCACGAAACGGAGGAAGAGAATTCTTATTACGGGATAACATATTGCAATTTTAGAAACAAATGTACAATGTTTAAACTGTAAATAAAAACTTATAAAAATGATTTACAAATATAAATGTAAATTTATCTCAAAATAAAAATCCTTACATTTTAACTTATTTCAATAACTTAATTACTTATTTATCTTATAACTATGACACTCGACGAAATGAATTTTCATATTCAGTTTCCGCAAATTCCTGAAATATCAAACTTTCATAAAAAAATTTTCGCTAATAAGGGACTTGAATAGTACAACCGAATGGGAGAAGGTTCCGAACTCCAACAAAAATATACTCATCAAAAAAAACAAGTCGAGAATTTAATCGCTACTTTAAAATAACTTTACTTCTATTAATCTACAAAGTAATAAATAAGCCCTAAAATCAAAATGCAAAATACAGCAGACAAAATCCTGATACGTTGCTGTTGCCTATAATCAATATTGTAGTTTTCCGGATCAATATAATGATTGGAGAAAATAATGGGATCTACCGTAATGTCAGGTCTATAATGAGCAACTCCTAATAAAAACGCTCTTATCAATTCTAATCGATTTGCATAAAACATCATAAAAAAATGTTTACCGGTAAAAGCATCACTATGAATTGCTGCTTTCTTATTTACTAAAACTGGCCAATAAAACTGGTCAAAAAAGGATTTCATTGGCGTACTTGCCACAATGTCGAATTTTGGGGATTGAAAAACATGTGCAAGTTTTTCTCTTTTTGCAAAACTGCTCCAGGGTAAATCTTTTACAACCTTATTATTAAATTTATTTACATAACGAATCCCTTTTTCGTCAATTATAGTAGTGGTGAACATTTTTTTTCTCGAATACATCACGAACGCAACTATCGCCGATATACCAGCAAGCATTATAAGAAAAAATGCAACAGCAGCGATTTCATCAAAACCTGTTTCTTCAGAAGAACTTGTTAATATAAAAACTATTCCTCCTATAAAAACGAGAACAAAAAATATCCAAAATAAACCAAAAATACAATTCAAAAATACCATTGGTTTTGATTCAATAGACTTGAAATAGGGAAGTGATTTTTGTTGGTTTTGCATTACTGTTCTAAATATAAATAATCAAATATAAAGATAAAATAAAAACCCGTTTTCAATAAATCGAAAACGGGTTTTTAAAATATATCAAAAGTCAGTTAATGACTTAATTTTTCTATTTCTTTGGGATCGTGTTTATGTTTAAACAAAACTGCAAAAGCAATTGCAATTACTAAAGCATACGCTGCAAAAGACAACCAGATTGTGTGCCAGTCTTTCATTAAAATTGGATTTGTAAAAATTCCGTCTGTAGAAATGGTATTTCCTTGTCCTTTTACAAAATCCAACATTTTAGAGTTTGTAGTTTCTGTTTGCAAAAATCCTGCTAATTCAGTTGTATTAGTAAATGATTTTGTAAAGAAACGATCGATTGCCCAACCTGAAGTTAAACTTCCTAAAACAGCTCCTACTCCATTTGTCATCATCATAAATAATCCTTGTGCCGATGAACGTATTTTAGAATCAGTATTGCTTTCTACAAATAACGAACCTGAGATATTAAAGAAATCAAATGCCATTCCGTACACAATACAAGACATAATAATCATCCATAAACCACCTACAGGATCTCCAAAGGCAAATAATCCGAAACGTAAAACCCAAGCCAACATACTAATCAACATTACTTGTTTGATCCCAAAACGTCTCAAGAAAAACGGAATTGCCAGAATAAACAAGGTCTCAGAAACCTGAGAAATCGACATAATAATAGTCGAATATTTAATTACGAATGAATCTGCATATTTAGGGAAATGTTTAAATTCATCTAGAAACACATCTCCGTACGCATTTGTTAATTGCAATGCACCTCCTAAAAACATAGAAAACACAAAAAACAAAGCCATTTTATAATTTCCAAATAGTTTAAAAGCCTCTAATCCTAAAGTTTCAACTAATGTAGCATCTTCTTTAGTCAATCGCTGTGGCTGACATTTTGGTAATGTAAAAGCGTAAATTCCAAGAATTAAGGCACCAACTCCCGCAATATAAAACTGATATTCCGTCGCTTTACTTCCGCTTAAATTAGTAATCCACATGGCAGCAATAAAGCCAATAGTTCCCCAAACACGAATGGGCGGAAAATCTTTTACGATATTTTTGTTATTTAATTTAAGCGAAGTATAGGATATTGAATTACTCAAAGCAATCGTTGGCATATAGCAACACATTGCAGCAAACATTACATATATAAAATTATCCGGCGTGGTAACTTGTGCAATGCCAAATAAAACGACTGCATAAAGTATATGCAAAAAGCCATATAATTTTTCAGCATTTACCCATCTGTCGGCAATAATACCGGTTAATGTGGGCATAAATAAAGAAGCAATTCCCATGGTTCCAAAAACAAGACCAAACTGAGTTCCTTCCCAGTTTTTAGTTCCAAACCAATAATTTCCAATTGTTATAAGCCAGGCTCCCCAAACAAAAAATTGAAGAAAGCTCATTATAATCAACCTGTTTTTAATTCCCATATGATGAAATTGTCTTTAAAATAAATGAAGCGGTAAAACTACCATTAAAAATGAAATCTGCAAAAAATTAAACTGTTTTAACAACATCATTTATTAATTCTAAAACAGCTGTAAATTGTTCCTCTCTGTTTAAGTAGGAATTATCTATTTCTATTGCATCATCTGCGATAACAAGAGGTGAATCTGCGCGATGTGTATCAATATAATCTCTTTCGACTACATTTTTTAAAACATCTTCATAAGATACGTCATCGCCTTTTTGCTGTAGTTCATCAAAACGTCTTTGTGCGCGTGTTTCGGCACTTGCAGTCATGAAGATTTTAAGTTCTGCGTCAGGAAAAACAACGGTACCTATATCTCTACCGTCCATAACTATAGCTTTGTTTTTTCCCATTTCCTGCTGTTGTTCTACTAATTTAGAACGCACTTCAGAAACTTCTGCTACTTTGCTTACAAAATTAGAAACCTCAATAGTTCTGATTTGCTTTTCGACGTTTTCATCATTCAGATACATTTCACCAAAACCTAAACCAGCATTGAATTTAAATTCCAGCTGAATTTTTGGCAAAGCCTGTATCAAAACATCTTTATTAAAAAAATCAGTTCCTATAAGCTGATTCTGCATGGCATAATACGCCACAGCGCGGTACATTGCTCCTGTATCTACATAAACATATTCCAGCTCTTTAGCCAATTGTTTTGCCAAAGTACTTTTTCCTGTTGATGAAAACCCATCAATAGCAACGGTAATTTTTTTCAAAATGGTAATTTTAGATTTTATTGTTTTTTTATTTTCTGAAGTTTTTTAATAATAGACATCTAAGATAATCTTAGATTTAGAAGTATCTATTATTTTTTCGATTCTTTTAAAGAATTGTTCGCTCACCATCGGGCAACCATGGCTCATACTAATATAATAATCTTGTTCTTCGTATGGAACGGCTGAATAATAGTGTAAAACGATAGCTCTTTTTAAAGCATTATTATTGGTTTCGTCTAAACCATTTAATTTATATGCTTTACCAAATCCGCCTTTATAGCATTTTTCTATAGAATATCTGCCTAATGCGGTGCAATTTGAATTTGGAGTATTACTAAATTTAAGGGCTCCTTTTATTCCGGTTTCAGATCCGGAGCCATGCGCCACAAGACCCTGATCAAGAATTTTATTATTTTCTAAGTCATAAACAAAAAAACGATTTTTACCCGAAGGTATTCTCATGTCTACAAAAAAGGCAATTTTAGTATTGTATTTAGGATTAATACTAATCATGTTTCTTATTTCGCTTATTCTGGTATTCATTCTTTCTACTTCTACAGTAGTAATAGTTTCTTTTTTATAGTAGTGTTTTGTACCTGTTAAAACCCCTACAGTCATAAACAAAAATAAACTGAATATCTTCATATAATTACTGGAAATTTAAAATTAGACCAAAAAGACTTGTATTAGCTGCCAATGTATATCTTGAATATGAATAATTAAACTTTAACTTATTCATTCTTAATCCAAACCCTAAAGATACCCCTGAAAAATTACGTTGTTCATCAACTCTTAATTCTTCCCCTCTTCTAAAATTATATCCTAAACGTAAATTAAATGCTTTTTTTGGAAAAAGTTCTAATCCCATAACAACATGTCGCAAAGCATTATTTACAAACGAAACTTTTTCATCACTTGTTGATCCGTCAATGTTGGTTTCTCCACGAACAGGATTTGAAAAAGAAATATTCCATTGTTGCAAATTTTCCAAGGACAAATGCCAACGAATCGGTACATGTTCTAATTCTTGTGAAACACCGGCAATAATTTCAAATGGCAATTTTTCCTGTATTCCTGAATAGGTTGTAAACTGTGTTCCAATGTTACGAACTACAAGACCCAAATTTATATCATTTTTTTCAATTATATACAAAAAACCCAAATCCACCGCACCACCAATAGAGTTATAAGTTTCTAAAGTTGAAGTTATTAACTTTACATTTGCACCAACATGGATATCTGTGTAAGGAATATTATAAGCATACCCTAATGAAAGCGCGCCTTCACTACCGGTAAAATCTGAAGTTGCCTCACCATTTTCGTCATAACCTTCAAACGAACCATAATTAACATAACTTACGCCGGCATAAAATGTTTGTACATGCCTGTCATAAGTATAGGCGTACGAAGCAGTTCCGTAAGAAGCTTCTCCATAATAATTACCATAATTCATTGCCAGATGATTGTCCATATCTTCGTTTAAAGCTGCGGGATTAGACATTACCTGATTGACATCTTCATCATAAATGGTTATATTTTTCCCTCCTAACGCTGCCTGCCTTGGAGAAGTTGTTAAATTAAGAAATTGATAGGTGTAGCGTCCTCCAATTTGTCCGAAAGAAACCGAACAAACCAACAACAATAAAAATAAAACAAGTTGTTTCAACATGCATTTAAGGCGTTCCTATATGGGAATAACGCAATTGCGAAGATAAAATTATATAACGTATAAAAAAATAAAAAAATGAAATTCCAACTTCAAAAAACTACAACTGTAGAATTGGAATTTGGAATCTCATTTTTGGAGTTTCTTTTGAAATTTATTTCAGTGTTTTTGCATTTTTAGCATTTTGATCTGTCAAAGCCAAAGCTAAAACTTCACTCATTTCTTTTACATAATGAAAAGTTAGTCCTTCCAGATATTCTGCTTTAATTTCATCAATGTCACTTTTGTTTTCATGACATAAAATGATTTCTTTAATATTAGCTCTTTTTGCCGCTAAGATTTTTTCTTTGATTCCGCCCACAGGTAAAACTTTACCACGTAACGTAATCTCTCCCGTCATTGCCAGACTTTTCTTTACTTTCTTTTGAGTCAATAATGAAACTAAGGAAGTTAACATCGCAATACCGGCACTTGGTCCGTCTTTTGGCGTAGCACCTTCAGGAACGTGTAAATGAATATTATATTTTTGGAATAACTCAACACCCAATCCTAATTTTTTAGCATTTGCCTTGATATATTCTAAAGCAATTGTAGCCGATTCTTTCATGACATTACCAAGATTTCCTGTAATAGTCAGGGAACCTTTTCCTTCGGATATTAATGATTCTATGAATAAAATATCACCACCAACGCTTGTCCAGGCTAAACCTGTTACAACTCCGGCAACATCATTATTTTCGTATTTATCTCGTTCTAACCTTGGTACACCTAAAACTTTCAGAATATCTTCGTCAGTTACTTTTTTGTTGTACTCCTCTTCCATCGCAACTGATTTTGCAGCATTACGAATTACCTGAGCAATTTTAGTTTCCAGATTACGAACTCCTGATTCACGTGTATAACCTTCAACAATTTTCTCTAATTGTTTTTTGCCAATCGTTAAGTCTTTAGCTGTTAATCCGTGTGCTTCTAATTGTTTTGGAAAAAGGTGTCTTTTAGCGATTTCAACTTTCTCTTCAATAGTATAACCAGACATTTTAATTACTTCCATTCTGTCACGCAATGCCGGCTGAATTGAAGACATATTATTTGAAGTGGCAATAAACATTACTTTAGATAAATCATAACCCATTTCAAGGAAATTATCATAAAAAGCATTGTTTTGTTCCGGATCTAAAACTTCTAATAAGGCAGAAGACGGATCGCCGCTGTTTCCGCTTGAAAGTTTATCTATTTCATCCAAAATAAAAACAGGATTTGATGTTCCTGCTTTTTTCAAACTTTGAATAATTCTTCCCGGCATCGCACCAATATAGGTTTTTCTGTGTCCGCGAATCTCTGCTTCATCACGTAAACCACCTAATGAAATACGTACATATTCACGTCCTAAAGCTTCAGCAACTGAACGTCCAATTGATGTTTTACCAACTCCCGGAGGTCCTGTCAAACAAATAATAGGCGACTTCATATCGTTACGAAGTTTTAAAACCGCTAAATGTTCAATCATTCTTTTCTTAACTTCTTCAAGTCCAAAATGATCTTTGTCTAATATTTTCTGAGCGTGTTTTAAATCAAATTTATCTTTAGAAAATTCACCCCACGGCAATTCTAAAAACAACTCTAAATAGTTACGCTGAATTCCAAAATCAGGAGATTGCGGATTCATTCTACGCATTTTAGACAATTCTTTTTCGAAATGTTTTTGCGTTTTTTCGTCCCACTTTTTAGTTTTCGCTTTCAGACTCATTTCGTCCATTTCCTCTTCTTGCGAAACGCCTCCCAATTCTTCCTGAATGGTTTTCATTTGCTGATGAAGAAAATATTCACGTTGCTGCTGATCTAAATCAAAACGAACTTTTGACTGAATGTCATTTTTCAATTCTAATTTTTGCAACTCAACGTTCATATAACGTAACGTTTCAAGCGCTCTGTCTTTTAATCCGTTTATCGAAAGTAAATCTTGCTTTTCCTTTACCGATAAATTCATATTTGAAGAAACAAAATTGATTAAAAACGATTGGCTTTCAATATTTTTAATTGCAAAAGTAGCTTCTGAAGGAATGTTTGGACTTTCCTTTATAATTTGAATCGCTAATTCTTTAACAGAATCTAAAATTGCTGTAAATTCAGTATCGTTTTCATCAGGACGCTCTTCAACCACTTCTTTGATAGTCGCAGTAATATATGGATCTTCAGAAGTAACCTGGTCTATTTCAAAACGTTTTTTACCTTGCAAAATTACCGTAACATTTCCGTCAGGCATTTTTAAAACACGTAAAATTCTTGCTACCGTTCCTACTTTATGAATATCATCTTTAGACGGATCTTCATCTTCTTCATTTATTTGAGAAACTACTCCAATGATTTTTCCGCCTGCATTCGCATCGTTTATCAATTTGATAGATTTATCTCTACCGGCAGAAATTGGGATAACTACTCCGGGAAATAAAACAGTATTACGTAAAGGCAATATTGGTAACGAAAGCGGAAGCTCCTCATTGTTCATTTCCTCTTCGTCTTCAGGAGTTAATAATGGAATCAATTCTGCTTCTGAATCAAATTCTTGAAGTGACAGATTGTCAATGGTAAGTATTTTATGGTCTGACATAATATTATATAAGTCTTTTTGTCATTAAATTGTAATTCTAACCTCAAATCTAACCTCAGATATAGTGCTTTTTAACAAAACTACACTAAGTGTTTTATTTATAAGATAGGCGGTAAAAATAGACAATCATTATGCCAAAAGCAAAAAAGAAAGTTTTGAAATTTAATAACTAAAATCAATTAATACCGGAAACGGAGACATTTTAAAAAAAATTACATTTATTTTTATCAAAAGTGTAACAAACCAAAAAAAGTTAGGTCATTATAAAAAACTAGCAACCATTACTTGAGTATAACAAACCAAAATATCGAAGAATTAATCACACTTTGTAAAGAGAACAACCAAAAGGCTCAATTCGAAGTTTACAATCGTTATTGTAAAGCAATGTACAATGTGGCGTACCGTATTGTTAAAGATGAACATTTTGCACAAGACGTCATGCAGGAAGGATTTCTTAAAGCTTTTACAAAAATAAACGATTATAAACAGGAAGTAGCTTTTGGAGCGTGGTTAAAAAAAATAATTATCAATTATAGTATTGATTTTTATAAAAAGAATAATGCTTTTCAAGTCGAGGATTTGAGCAAAACATTATATAAAATAGAAGAAAATGACAGTTTTTTTTCTGAAAATATAGATTTGAATTCGCTTAAAGTCAAGCAGGTTCTGGATACAATTTTAAGTTTAAAAGACAATTACCGGATGGTTTTGACGCTCTTTTATATTGAAGGTTATGATCAGGAAGAGATTAGCGAAATTTTGAATATTAGTTATGCCAATTGCCGAACTACATTGAGTAGAGCAAAAGAAAGTTTACGAAAAAAATTAGAGGAAATATGAAAAAGGAAAATGAAGGTTTAGATCAATTATTTGAAAAATTTGAGAATCAGTGGGATATAAAAAGAATGAACGCCGATCATCAGGTTGATTTCTTAAACAAATTAAACAAAAAACAGCCAAAGAAAAAAAATCATGCTGTCTGGGCAATTGCTGCTTCTATTCTTGTACTGCTTGGCGTTTCTCTATTTTATAATACTGCTGAAAAGCCAAAGGAATTCAAATTCGCATCAAAAGAAACCAAAAGAACTGATTCTATTTTTAGTATTTTAATTGATAATGAACTAGTTAAATTAAAAGAAAAAAGTTCACCGGAAAATCAGCAAATCATAAATGATGCTTTAAAACAAATGAAGGTTTTTGATTCGGATTATGAAAAAATATTGAAAGAAGTTCAAAAAAATGGTGAGAACAAACAAATTATTTATGCTATGATTAGCAATCTGCAAACCCGAATTTCATTTTTACAAACGGTATTACAGAGAATTGAAGAAAACGAAAAATTTAAAAACAGTACTGATGAAAAAACATTATAACATACTAATCTTATTGCTTTTGATTCCTTTATTAGGATTTTCAAATGACGATACTTTTGTTTCAAAACAAAAAAATATAAAAAAAACGTATATCGTAAATTCCAGTGCGGGAATTGATATTGACAATAAATATGGGAATATCACTGTAAGTACCTGGGACGAAGATAAAATTGATCTTGATATTACAATTAAGGTTTCGGGCGGAAATGAAGATTGGGTAAATGAAAAATTAAATAGCATTGATATCAATATTACAGCCCTTAAATCTTTAGTTTCTGCAGTTACAACTATTGGAAATTCTTCATTAAAAAGTAAAGGAAGCGGGAATAGCTTCGAAATTAACTATGTGATAAAAATTCCGAAAAATGGAAGTGTAAAACTGAATAATAAATACGGAAATATTACAACATTCAACCTGGAATCAACAACTGATATTGCCTGTAAATACGGTAAAATAATACTGGGCAAACTTAATGGTGACAGTAACAGAATCGAAATTGGCTATAGCCAAAATTCCAGTATCGACTACATCAAAAGCGGAAATATTGAAGCACGTTATTCAGGAATAAAAATAAATGAAGCCGGAAATTTAAATCTTGATGCTAATTACACTGATGTTTCCTTACAGGAAGGTCAAAATATTAAATGCAAAGGAAATTATGGCACATTTAAATTTCAAAAAATAAATTCACTCGTTGGCAGCAGTAATTATGTAACAATCGCTATTGCAGAGATTTCCAGCAACCTGAATATTGATGCTACTTATTCTAAAATAAATGTAGAATCGCTAAACGAAAAATCAAAAAACGTAAATATCAATACCGGATATACAAACGTATCGCTAGGATACAATACAAATTTTGCTTTTGACTTTGATATTAACACAAGATACGGAAACATTAAAAATGATAATTCTTTAGATATTTCGGTCAGCGAAAGCAAAAGCAGTTCTAAAAAATTAAGTGGTTTTAATAAGAAGAAAGGTCAAAATAAAGTGATTGTAAATTCTAATTACGGAAATGTAATACTTATCAAAAAACAATAATTATCAAAATCAATCAAAAATAGCAACATCATAAATCAATCAAAACAATGAAAAAATCAATTCAATTATTAGTTTGCAGCGCTTTTTTAGTAAGCTCGATCGCCAATGCTCAATGGTCATCAAATGAGAAAATAACAGGTAACGGCAAAGTTACAACAGACACAAGAACAACTGCTGATTATGATGCAATAAAAGTCTCCGGCTCTTTTGATGTAGATCTAGTAGCAGGTAAAGAAGGAAAAATAACGATCAAAGGCGAGGAAAATTTGATGTTGTATGTAAAAGTTGAAGTAGAAGATAATGTTTTAAAAATTTACAATCAAAAAGGCTCCAAGATCCGACCAAGCGGAGGTAAAAAAATTCAGGTTACAATTCCGTTTGAGAAAATATCCGAATTAAATCTTTCGGGTTCAGGAAATATTAAATCGATAGATACAATCAAAAACGATAAATTTCTTGCAAAATTATCCGGTTCAGGCAATTTTACTTTAGCATTTGATACTACTAATTTAGAATTAAATCTAAGTGGTTCAGGAAATGCACATTTAAAAGGAAATACTGATAAATTCACCAGTAAACTTTCAGGATCAGGAAATATTGATGCAGTAAATTTAAAAACTAAAAACGTTGATGCAAACGTTACTGGTTCAGGAAATAGCCGCGTAAATTGTAATGAAAATCTAGTAGCAAGAGTTTCGGGTTCCGGAGATATAAAATATACAGGAAGTCCTGAAAAACGTGATGTAAAAGTCTCCGGTTCAGGAAATATTTCAAAAGCATAATTATCAGAAAAAAAACTGTCATCAATCAAATTATCAGGTTTGTCAAACTCTATGACAACTTAAATCCCCGAAAAGGCACTTTATTAATTTAAAGTGCCTTTTTTGGTATTCTGCGTAACAATAATACTCCAACTGCAAAAAACAAGGCTAAAATTACAATGGCAAATCTTGGGCTTCCTGTAATTTGGTCAATTATTCCATAAACACACATACCAATTACGATTCCTATTTTTTCTGAAACATCATAAAAACTAAAAAAAGAGGCAGTATCTTCTGTTTCAGGTAGTAATTTAGAATATGTAGAACGTGATAATGCCTGAATTCCTCCCATTACAAAACCAATTAAAGTCGCCATTATATAAAAATGAATAGGTAATGTTATGAAATAAGCCATAATACAAAGAACAACCCATATACAATTGATAACAATTAATGTGGGGATGTTTCCGAATTTTGCAGAAGCACGAGATGTTAAAAAAGCGCCAAGAATAGCTACTAATTGTATTAATAAGATACAGGTAATTAAACCTGTAGTACTTTCACTCTCAGAACTCCATTTAATTTCTTGTGCCCCAAAATAAGTTGCAACAATCATAACAGTTTGAACTGCCATACTGTAAACGAAAAAACTGCCTAAATATCGTTTCAATGAAATATTTTGCTCAAGTAATTTCCAAACTTTCTTTAATTCTGAAAAACCATTAAAAAGGACATTTTTGGTTACTTTTTGATTCTTATTATTATTTCCTTTTGGCAGATAATAATACGTATATTGACTAAAAAGAATCCACCAGATTCCAACCATTAAAAATGAATATCGCATTGCTGCCATTTTAGCCTCACCACCTTCGGCACCCATAATCATTACAAGATTAATGACCATTAAAATAACACTTCCTACATATCCCAGAGAATATCCTTTGGCACTTAATTTATCTTGTTGTTCAGGAAAAGCAATATCCGGTAAATAGGAATTATAAAAAACCAAACTCCCCCAAAAACCAATTAATCCTAAAAAATAAAAAAGTAAGCCAACATATATATTTTCGAGGTTAAACCAATATAAACCCATACAGGACAAAGCGCCCATATAGCAGAAGAATTTCATAAATGCCTTTTTATTTCCAACATAATCGGCAATACCTGATAATAATGGCGAAATAAAAGCAACTACTAAAAAAGCAGAAGCAGTAATAAAACTGATTAAAGCAGAATTTTTAAGATTCATTCCAAAAACATCTATGTAATGATCTCTTTTTGAAAATAATGCTTCATAAAAAATGGGGAAAACGGCTGATGAAATTACTAACGGATAAACCGAATTTGCCCAATCGTAAAATGCCCATGCGTTTAATAATTTTTTATCTCCCTTTTGTAAATCTTTCATAGAAATGGTTTTGTTAACAGGCTACGAATTTATCCATTTTTAATCATAATCAAATAGAAAATTGACAAATCGTATATTAATAAATTATAAACTTTTTAAATGGTGATTTTACATAAAAAAAGCTACTCTAAAATTTAGAATAGCTTATAATTATTACTGAATAACTAAATATTTACTTTATCTGATTACGCCTACTTTTGATGCCATAGCTCTGGCTTCTGGAATTAACGATTTTAAATTTGCAATTCTTGAAGCATCAGATGGGTGCGTACTCATAAATTCCGGAGTTCCTGCCGCCCCTGATTTAGCCGACATTCTTGTCCAGAATGAGATTGCATCATCCGGGTTGTAACCTGCAATTGCCATAAGTGTCAAACCTATTTTATCCGCTTCGGTTTCATTGCTTCTGCTAAACGGAAGCATTACTCCTACTTCAGATCCAAGTCCGTAAGCCTGAGCAAAAATTTGTTGCGTTGATTCAGATTTTCCGCTTGTGGCTGCTCCCAAAGCTGCTCCGCCTATTTGCTGTAACTGTGCTGCGCTCATTCTTTGTGCACCGTGATTTGCTAATGCATGCGAAACTTCATGTCCCATAACAGTCGCTAAACCGGCTTCGTTTTGAGTAACTGGTAATATTCCTGAATAAACAACTATTTTACCACCTGGCATACACCATGCGTTAACTTCTTTATTGTCTACTAATTTGTATTCCCATCTGTAATCACTTAAATATTGTGCCTGACCTAAATAAGTCAAATATTTTTCGGCCGCGCTTTTAATTCTCGCTCCTACTGCTTCTACCCTTTTTGCATCTGCAGTTCCAGTAATTACCTTATTTTCTGCTATAAAAGCATTATATTGTTGAAAAGACGAAGGAAATAATTCACTGTTTGAAACAAAATTTAAATTTTTCTTTCCTGTAACAGGATTTGTTGCACAACCACCTATTATAATAGCTGTAAAAATTCCTAATATTAAATGTTTTTTCATGATTTTTATATTTTTTAACACTCACAAAAATACAATTAATAATATCTCATATTTTATATAATTTTTTAAAATAGTATCAGAATTTCCTTATTCGCCAACAATATGAAGCTCATTGAACTCTTTATCAACAATTAAGAAGTTATTTTCTTCAAAAGAAAATCTGTCAAAACTTATTTTCTCGTTATCAATTTCAATCTCTGTTACTTTAAAAGGCAATCCAATTAAATTGATTTTATATTTTGTGTAAGGCGTATCGAATTTTCCTTCTTTATGAAGTTGAACAATAAGCTCTTTTTCCTTACCGATAGTTCTAAACGACAAAAAGCTGTAACGTCCTTTTTTATAATCATAACCGTCCTGAGCATCTTCGTAAACTACTGATTTCTCTTTTCCGTTTTTAAAGTACAAATCCAGCGTTAATTCATCAAATTCAAGTTCACCCACATATTGTTGAACCGGATATTTTGGAATTACTGCACCCGCTTTTATAAAAACAGGAATTTCATCAAATTTAGTATCAATCCATACTTCTCTTCCGCCTGTTGTAAATTCATTTGTCCAGTAGTTATACCATTCACCTCTTGGAATATACATACGTCTGCCTACAGCATTAGGTTCAAGTATAGGACATACTAATATTTGATTTCCAAAGATGAATTCATCATTGCGATAATGCGTTTGTGTATCATCCTGATCATAATAAACCAAAGGTTTTAACATTGGGATTCCTTCTTCAATATATTGCCAGAACATGGTATACAAATAGGGTAATAACTGATAACGCAGACTCACAAATTTTCTGGTAATATTAATTACTTCTTCATCAAAAGCCCAAGGTTCCTGATTGCCGTGATCTCCTGAAGAATGCGTTCTGCAAAATGGATGAAAAACACCTAACTGAATCCATCTGGCGTATAATTCGCCAGTTGGCTGTTCAGCAAAACCTCCAATATCTGAACCTGTAAATCCCATTCCGGAAATATTCATTCTTTGTACCTGAATATTGGCAAGCCATAAATGTTCCCAGGTCGCTACATTATCTCCCGTCCACGATGATGTATAACGCTGTGCTCCTGAATAAGCAGATCTTGTAATTACAAAAGGACGTTTAGGATACGTAAATCGTTTTACACCATGATACGTCGCCCTTGCCATTTGAGTTCCGTAAATATTATGTGCTTTTCTATGACTGCAGGGATTTCCATCATAAACATGACGAACATCCATTGGAAAAGTTTTATTAGGAACTTCCATAACCGCAGGTTCATTCATATCATTCCAAACTCCCTTGACACCAATATCTGAAATTAATTCTTTAAATAATCCTGCCCACCATTCTCTGACTGCGGGATTTGTATAATCAGGAAAATTGCATTCCCCCGGCCAGACTTTACCTTTCATATAAGGTCCATCAGCTCTTTTACAGAAGTAATCTTTTTCTAAAGCTTCCTGATAAACCCAATAATCTTTGTCAATTTTGATTCCGGGATCTATAATTACAATAGTTTTGAAGCCGTCTTCGGCTAATTCTGCAACCATTCTTTTTGGATCCGGGAAATAATCCTTATTCCATGTAAAACATCGAAAGCCTTCCATATAATCGATATCCAGATAAATGGCATCGCAGGGAATTTTTAATTCTCTAAATTTTGAAGTAATTTCTTTAACTTTACTTTCCGGATAATAACTCCATTTACATTGATGATATCCTAAAACCCAAAGCGGTGGTAACTCAGGCTTACCTGTTAAATCAGTGTATGTTGTTACCACATCCTGCATTTGCGGACCATAAATGAAGTAGTAATTCATTTCACCGCCTTCTGCCCAAAAACTGGCAACGTTTCGTCTTTCCTGACAAAAATCAAAGAAAGTTCTAAAAGTATTGTCAAAGAAAATTCCGTAAGATTGTTTATTTTGTAAACCAATATAAAACGGAACTACCTTATATAATGGATCTTGTTCTTTTTGATAAGCATATTGATCTGTAGCAAAATTTTCAAGTCTTTTGCCTTTTAAATTCATTTGAGTCGCTTTGTCGCCAAGACCGTAAAAACATTCCCCATCCTTAGATGATTTACTCATTTTTACAATGTTGCCGCCATATTCGTAACTTTCTTCCCAATGAAACCCTAGTTCATCTTCCAGAATCAAAAGATCATTTAAATCGTAAATAGACAAACGAAGATCTATTTTCTGAATATTGCATTTTACTTTACTGGTTCTGATCTGGAAATAAGTTTCTTCTTCTGTAAGTTCTAAAAAGTTATATCCGTGTAACTGCGTTTTATCGATAGCATAGGAAAAATCATTACTAAAATATCCTTTCGTAGTAAAACGAAATCGGATTAAACTATCTCTGAGTATGGTAACTTTTAAGATGACTTTATTAGCAGTATGAAAAAAAATTGTATCACCTTCATGTTCATACGAAACAATTTTTGATGGATATAAATCGCCCTTGTATTCTAATGATGTATTTGTAATCATAACGCTAATGAATTAATTAATCGAATATTATCTCAATTCCAAACATACAAAAAAACCGTTTAAACCACTATCAATATAAGGTTTATTCACGAAAACGTTATTTCTGAAAGGGTTCCAAATTCAGGCTCGAAAAATAAACAATTTGATAATTTAAAAACAATAAATTGATAAATTAATACTTTAAAAAACAGCCTTTATTTTTTAAACGAAAGAAAAAACGGTTACACTTAAAGGTGGTAATATTAATTCAACAGAATAGTCTCTGCCATCATAAGATATGTTATCGATTTTTAGGTGTTTAGAATTTCCAAGGCCGCTTCCGCCATAAATCACAGCGTCACTATTAAAAATCTCTTCTAATTTTCCTTTTTGTGGAATTCCAATTCTATAATTCTCGCGAACTACCTGAGTGAAATTACAAACTACAATTACATTTTCATTAGCATTATTTCCTTTTCGAATATAGGATAAAACCGCATTTTGATGATCTGAATAATTGATCCATTCAAAACCTTCTCCGCTAAATTGTTTTTCATACAAAGCAGGTCGCGATTTATAGAGTTGATTCAAATCTGTAATAATCTTTTTAATTCCTGAATGATAATCGTATTGCAATAAATGCCAATCTAAACTTTTTTCAAAATTCCATTCATCGCTTTGCCCAAACTCAGATCCCATAAAAAGTAATTTGGTTCCGGGATGCGTAAACATATAACCATACAATAATCTTAAGTTGGCAAATTTCTGCCATTCGTCACCAGGCATTTTATTGGCAACAGATTTTTTTCCGTAAACAACTTCATCATGTGAAAACGGAAGCATGAAATTTTCGGTAAAAGCATAAGTCATTGAAAACGTCAAATCATTTTGATGGTATTTTCGATAAACAGTTTCTTTCTGAAAGTACTTCAAAGTATCGTGCATCCAGCCCATCATCCATTTCATTCCAAAACCTAAACCGCCAGTAAAAGTTGGTCTGGAAACCATCGGAAAAGAGGTACTTTCTTCTGCAATAGTTTGAACTCCATCAAAATTAGCATAGATTACTTCATTGAATTCTTTAAGAAAACTAATTGTGTCCAAATTTTCTCTTCCGCCATAAATATTAGGTTCCCACTCGCCTTCTTTTCTGGAATAATCAAGATATAACATCGAAGCTACTGCATCAACGCGTAAACCATCAACATGATAATGCTGTAACCAAAAAACAGCATTACTAATTAAAAATGCCCTAACTTCATTTCGCCCGTAATTAAATACAAGACTTTTCCAATCCGGATGATATCCTTTTTTGCGATCCGGATGTTCATACAAATGAGAACCATCAAAGAATCCCAAACCATGTGCATCATCAGGAAAATGCGATGGAACCCAGTCTAAAATTACGCCAATTCCGGCTTGATGTAATTTATCTACTAAAACCATAAAATCCTGAGGTTTCCCAAAACGTGAAGTCGGAGCAAAATATCCTGTCAATTGATATCCCCACGACGGATCATAAGGATATTCCATTACAGGCATAAATTCAACATGGGTAAAACCAGTTTCTTTTACATAATTTACCAAATCATCCGCAAACTCTAAATAAGTTAAAAACCGATTATTTTCACCACGTTTCCAGGAACCCAGATGCACTTCATAAACTGAATAAGGTTTGTCTAGACCATTCTTTTCCTGACGAACTTGCATCCAGTTTTCATCCTTCCAGTTATACTCTAAATCCCAAACAACTGAAGCAGTATGAGGCGGCTTTTCACAATATAACGAGAATGGATCTGCTTTTTCAGTAACAAGACCATTAATGCTCGATTCAATTTTATATTTATAAAGTGATCCTTTTGCAAGATCTGGAATAAAACCTTCCCAAATTCCGGAAGAATCCCAGCGCACTTGCAATAAGTGTTCACTTTGTGTCCAATAATTGAAATCACCAACAACTGAAACAGATTGAGCCGTTGGAGCCCAAACAGCAAAATAAACACCTTTTACTCCATTAACTTCAACTAAATGCGCTCCTAATTTTTCGTATAATTTGAAGTGTTTTCCTGCTTTGAATAAATCAATATCAAAATCAGTAAATAGAGAATGCGTGATAACTTTATTCATATTTGTTTTTTCTAATTGGAATTTGGGATTTTATTACTGGATTTTTTAAAAAACTTATTCAATTCTAAAGTTATCAGAGAGAACCGCGCCTTTTTTAATCACGACAATCCCATCTTTAATGCTATATAATTCGTTAGCGAAATTATCAAGATGCTTTCCTCCGTTAATATGAACATTGTTTCCTATTCTGACATTTTTATCAATCAAAGCATTGTTTATAAAACAATTTTCACCAATTCCAACATGAATTTTATTAATGGTACTTTCATTATTCATTTCATCCAGATCCTGATAAAAATCGTTACCCATTACGTAACAATTTTCAAGCACAGTTCCTACACCTATTCTGGAACGAATACCTATTACAGAACTTTTAATTTCTTTGGCATTAATAATACATCCTTCTGAAATCAAAGATTGATTGATAATGGAATTTCTAAATTTTGATGGCGGTAATAGTCTTGGTCTTGTGAAAATTTTGTTATCATTATCAAACAAATTAAACTCAGGAATATCTGCCGTTAAACCAATATTAGCTTCAAAAAAGGATTCTATATTTCCGATATCTGTCCAATATCCTTCATATTGATAACTTAGTATTTTATGTTTTCCCACTGCGTGCGGAATAATTTCTTTTCCAAAATCTTTCGTATGAGGATCAGACATTAAATCTTCCAGCAATTGACGGTTAAAAATATAAATTCCCATCGATGCCAAATACTTTTTCCCTTTTTCCTGCATGTGCTCGCTTACCTCAGATTCCCATTCAGGCAATAATGATGCATCTGGTTTTTCTATAAAAGCTTCTACACAACTTTCATGATTGGTTTTAAGAATTCCAAATTCAGGTGCATCTTTAGCATTTACCGGTAAAGTTGCAATCGAAATCTCTGCATTTGCTGCAATATGTGCTTCCAGCATTTCGTTAAAATCCATTTGATACAATTGATCCCCTGATAAAATCAAGGCATGATCAAATTCATGTTTCAAAAAGTGCGACATACATTGACGAACAGCATCTGCAGTTCCCTGAAACCATGTTGGATTATCCGGAGTTTGCTCTGCCGCTAAAATATCAACGAATGACTGACTAAAAATACTAAAATTAAAAGTGTTTTTAATATGCGCATTTAAAGATGCTGAGTTAAACTGCGTCAAAACAAATATTTTAAAAATATCAGAATTAATACAATTTGAAATAGGAATATCTACTAATCTATATTTTCCACCAATTGGAACTGCCGGTTTTGATCTGGTTTCTGTTAATGGGAACAAACGCGATCCTTGTCCTCCTCCTAAAATAATAGCAACAACATTTTTCTTTTTAAATTTCATTTTTCTCAATTATTAAGGTGTATATGTCAATGTATTCTTTGCAAACTCTTTCCCAGGAATGGTCAATAGCCATTCCTCTTTTTCTTATTTCATTAAAACTTATCTTATCATCATACAATTTCACGGCACGATTTATAGAATAGCAAATATCTCCAACCGAAGCCTGATCATGGCAAATTCCGTTTCCGTTATCTCCAAAATCAATTACTGTATCACGCAATCCTCCTGTTCGCCTAACGATTGGAACAGTGCCGTAACGCAAAGCATACATCTGATTCAAACCGCAAGGTTCTACTCTTGAGGGCATTAAAATATAATCTGATCCGGCATAAATCAAATGTGCTAATTCTTCATTGTACCCAATAAATACATTGTAATTGCCATTATAGTCATTTCTCAACTGAATTAATTGTGCTTCAATAGCAGCATTTCCTGATCCTAAAATTAGAATATTGATATTTTCAAAATTTTCAGACAATGCCAGTGCTGAAGCATGAGGTAATAAATCACCGCCTTTTTCCTCAAATAAGCGCCCGATAAAACTAAATAATGGCTTTGTAGAATCTAATTCAAATTGTTCACAAAGTTTTTCTTTGTTCTTTTGCTTTCCTGTTTCAATAGTATCAATACTATAATTCTCCACAATCATTTGATCTTTTGCAGGATTCCAGACTTCAAAATCAATCCCGTTTAAAATCCCTTTTGATTTACTACGAACCGAATTAAATAAAGATTCTAAACCATTAGCAGAGATATTTATTTCGTTAAGATAACTCGGCGAAACAGTCGTTACCGCATGAGCACATTTAATTCCGACCGCTAGGGAATTTAATGAATTATCCCATTCCAGAAAGCCAACGTGAATCAAATCAAATTCCGGCAAATAATGCAATTTGTCAAAACCAAACCAGCCCTGATATAAACCATTATGAATTGTTATAACCGTTTTTATAGTTCTTAAACCTTCATATTTATAAGCATATTTAACTAAAAACGGAATTATACCCGTATGGTGATCGTGACAATTAATAATATCCGGCACTGTTTTGCGTGCTAAAATCCAATCTAAAGCTGCAATTTGAAATGATAAAAATCGCTCAATATCATCTTCATAACCATATACATTTGGGCGATTAAACAATTCATTAATTTCTATTAGATACAATTCATATCCAAGTTTATCTGTTGTTTCCTTTAAAACACTAAACGGAAAATTAAAATTACCCAGTTTCACATTACCCCAATGAACGCATTCAAAATCATTTTCATTTCTAAACTTTGTATCATAACACGGAACAACAACCCGAACATGATGACCAGCTTTTTTTTGATATTTTGGTAAAGCCCCTACAACATCTGCAAGACCACCAACTTTTGCCATAGGATAACATTCTGCACTTATATGAAATATTTCCATGTAGAAATTTAAGTAATTATTAAAACTAATTTGATGATTGTTTTTTTTAGCAGACATTTATTAATGTGCTACTTTTATGTTTCCTAAATTTAGGAAAAAATAAATAAAATCAAGACTTAAGAAAAAATTTATTGATATGGCAAAAAATAATACTAATCCTACTCAATCTTTAAAAATTCCGCGAATAATTATATTATCCAGTAAAATACTTGCTTTTATTTCCCCTAAATTAGTAACTACATTTGCTGCAAAACTTTTTACAAGCCCAATAAAACATAACGTTCCCAAACGAGAGTTTGAAATGGATCGTAAAAGTGTTAAAAATAAAATTTTTATACCGGCAATTAATAAAAGCATTATAACATACCAATACGGAAAAAGTAAACATAAAATATTATTAATTCACGGTTGGTCAGGACGTGGAACTCAATTATTTAAAATAGCTGATGAACTTCTGCAAAACGGATATTCAGTGGTAAGTTTTGATGCTCCGGCACATGGTAAATCGGAAGGAAAGACAACTATAATGTCTGAATTTATAGCTTCTATATTAGAAATTGAAAAACAATTTGGTCCATTTCAAAGTGCAATTGGTCATTCATTAGGCGGAATGTCTGTTCTCAATGCAATCAAAGACGGCTTAAAGATCGACAAAGCAATTATTATTGGCAGTGGAGATATTGTGCAGGATATTTTAGAAGAATTTATTTCCAAATTAGGTTTAAAAAGAGAAATCAGTGAACGATTACGTGATCGCTTTGAGGACAAATACAAAGTCAAAATGGATGATTTTTCAGCTTACAGAGCAGCGCAAAAAATTCAAATTCCTGTATTAGTAATTCATGATAATGATGATCCCGAAGTTCCGGTAACAGCAGGAATTCACATTCATGAAAATCTCCAAAACGGAAGTTTATTCCTTACAGACGGTTTGGGACACAGAAAAATTTTAGGAAATCAAAATGTTATAAAAAAAATCATTGATTTTATTAAAAGTGCTTAACTTTATGATAGTTATATTTTTATTATTCAACTTAAAAAAGAGCTAAGATGGATTTATTTGGAGAAACATCAAATTGGGCAGTTAAACTAAAGCCTATTCTAAAAAAATACAAAGGAAAAACACATCCTTTAGACTATAAAAGCACCTATCAATTATTGGTTATGGTAGTTTTATCAGCGCAGGATTCGGATGCTAATATAAATAAAATTTCTCCTGCTTTATTTGAGAAATTTCCAACACTTAAAAGTTTATCAAAAACTAATTCTGAAACATTTATACCCTACATAAGTAAAGTCCGAAATTATCCCACAAAAGCTGGATGGCTATTAGAAATTGCAAAAACAATCAAAAATGACGAAGAAATTCCATTAACTATGCAAGGTTTAACCGCATTAAAAGGTGTCGGTCGAAAATCTGCGAATGTTATCATGAGAGAAACCAATCAGCCGGTTGAAGGTATTATTGCCGATTTACATGTTATTAGAGTTGCGCCAAGAATTGGTATCATAAAAGAAAGCAAAGACGGAAATAAAGTCGAAAAAGAATTAATGCAAGTACTCCCAAAATCTATTTGGTCAGAAATTGGAATGGCAATATCATTTCATGGAAGAGAAATTTGCAGACCAAAGCCCAAATGTGAAGAATGTGAATTAACAGATGTCTGTCATTATTATTTAACTCAGGTCATATAAAGTTTATCTTAAAATTAAAAATGTAACTTTTTTAACTCCACCAATATTATGCGTTCGATTTTACTCCTCTTACTAATAGTCCTCACAATCTCTTGTAAAAAAGAAAACAAAACAGAAACCCTTTCAGATTATTTTACATATGAGAAAAATAACAATGTAGAATCAGCTGGAGTAAAAATGATTCCAATTAAAACCCCGGTAGGTGAATTTAAAGTATGGACAAAACGGTTTGGAAATAATCCAAAAATAAAAATACTACTATTACATGGAGGTCCGGCTATGACACATGAATATATGGAGTGCTTTGAAACATTTTTTCAACGAGAAGGATTTGAATTCTACGAATATGATCAACTTGGTTCCTATTATAGTGACCAGCCGAAAGACAGCAGTTTATGGAAAACAGAGCGTTTTGTTGAAGAAGTAGAACAAGTACGAAAAGCAATTGGAGCCGATAATTCTAATTTTTATGTCCTGGGAAATTCATGGGGAGGAATCCTTGCAATGGAATATGCCTTAAAATATCAGCAAAATCTAAAAGGACTTCTTGTTTCAAATATGGTTGCCAGCGCACCAGATTACGGTGAATATGCAGACAAAGTACTTTCAAAGCAGATGAAACCAGAAATATTAGCAGAAATAAGGTCGTTAGAAACTAAAAAAGATTTCAATAACCCAAGATATATGGAACTTTTAATTCCGAATTTCTATCACAAACATCTATGCAGACTAAAGGAATGGCCAGACGGATTAAATCGTGCCAGTAAACATGTTAATGGAGAAATTTACACGATGATGCAAGGACCAAGCGAATTTGGAATTAGTGGTCGTTTAGCGAAATGGGACATCAAAAATCGTCTGCACGAACTATCAATTCCCACACTAATGATTGGAGCAAAATATGACACAATGGATCCAAAAGCGATGCAAGAACAAAGTAAATTAGTTCAAAAAGGACGCTTTTTATATTGTCCAAACGGAAGTCATCTTGCTATGTGGGATGACCAGGAAGTTTTCATGAAAGGAGTTATTCAATTTATCAAAGATGTTGACAGTAATAAATTCTAGCACTACAAAAAATAACATCTTAAATATCACAACATTAAACATTATAAAAATAATTTGGGCGTTACCCTCCGGGTCGGGCTTTCGGCTATATCTTTTGTGGGAGATAATTTTGCTTGTTTAAAGAGATTTTATTTTCCCACAAAAGGATACCGCCTCTATTCCTAACGCAATAAAAATCTCCCTAACAATTATAATAACTATCAAACTATTTTGATATTAAAGTACGATGCTTCAGCAAGAATCTTTTAATGCAAAAATAAAAGCATTCAGATCAAAATTCAGAGGTGTTAGGAATGTGGAATACTTCCTTTTTAGGCTAACTAATATTTATGCTTAATTTTTGCTACTCCACAGGTTTTCGTGTTGATCCGTTTTCGTCTTGATCTGAATTTCGGCTCCCCCAGAAGGTTTAAATTTTAATAAGCCTTGAATTTTGGTTTTAAACAAAAAAATCCTCATCAAATAAATGATGAGGATTTTATAAAAAAAGGCGACGACATACTCTCCCACATAACTGCAGTACCATCTGCGCAGGCGGGCTTAACTACTCTGTTCGGGATGGGAAGAGGTGAGCCCCGCCGCAATAACCACCTTAAGGTTGTTAGTCTAAAGT
>NZ_JBIPCQ010000011.1:0-106979 GCF_044006475.1 Flavobacterium sp. FlaQc-47
AAATCTCTCGATTATCTTACTCTTTATTCTTTTGTTTTAACATCTCTGCTAAAACGGCTGTCAATTCAATATGTCTACGAACGTGTTTCAATTTTTGTTTCGCTTGTTTCTCAAAGCGGGTGCAAAAGTAGAAAAATTATTTCTAACCGGCAAATGTTTTTTGAAGTTTTTTTTTAAGAAATTTTCATTTCCTTTTTCCTCTCAAACCTTACCAATCTCTCAATGAACTTCCCTGTTTTGCGGGGTGCAAATGTAACTTCTTCTTTCAAATCCCACAAGCTTTTTTAAATCCTTTTTTGAAAATAAATTTTCTCCTTGATTTGTAATGCCTGTCAGTATTTCAGTGAACCTCTGTCGCTCTTGCGGGTGCAAAAGTAGCACCTTTATTTACATTTACAAGCCTTTTTATTGTATAATTTCAATGTTTTTTATAACTTTTCCTTAACGCTCTGATAATACAAAACTTAGCTTTTTACCAATTTTTTCATTTATAGGAATTTTCAGCAGAGCATTCTTCTTTTCGTAATTTTACCGTTATAAGATGCGTCTGTTTTATGGACTTCGCAGATTTAAGTGCTGTTTTATGATGACTTGTAAATTGATTTGATGCTTCAACGCTTTCTAAACACAGAGCGCTTTGTCAATTTCGCGCAAAGTCGCAAAAGCGCAAAGTTTCTTCTTTTGAAGCGGTTTCTTTTTTGCTATCACTAATGTCTATTCTAACAACTACTGCCCTAGCCCCGATGTCCTTCCAATCTTTTGTGGTGGGGTTCACCACAAAAGATTGGAAGGACATCGGGAATAGCTCCAAAACAAAATTAAACTTCAAATTTTCTAAATTCCAAATTCCACACTTAATGATAAGGTCTTGCTCCTCTTCGTTGGATAAAAACTCTCCTATTATATAGGTATGAAAAAATAAACCCGACAGGTTAAAAAAACTGTCGGGTTGGAGAACGAAATCAATCCTTATATATAGGAGTGGAAAAAATCTCTTTACTATTAGTAGTGTGCTCTCTTCCTGCCTAAATTTATTGTATTTTATAAAAGACAAATACGGCTCCTTGGCAGAAAACCGTATTTTATCAACTAAATTCAAAACTAACTTTTACAGACTTGCTTTTACTTCACCGCAAGTCAGCATATTTTTTGGATAATAAGGATTTTTGATTTCTTTGCTATCACTTAGCCAAGTCGCGCTTGTCATTGGGCAAACTTGCAGATATAACTTGGTTTCATCTGCTTTTAATTTTGGTGTCAGTTCCCAAAATTTAGCTGATAATGTTTCAAAAATTTTGCGTTGTTTATTGATGTTTTTTGTTGCTGTTATTTCGGCTGTGAGAGCTATAATTTCTTTTCTTGTTTTCATCGCCTCGTTCATTTGCTGCAGGTTTAACTTTTTAAACTTGAAATTTTGCAATGAATTTTGCAACACACCTGCATTTTTAACTACTGAAAGACTGTCTGAACTTATAAGATTGTTTTTCAAAACGAGATAATTATTTGTGATTTCTTTTTTTTGCGCTTCGCGTTTTGCTACTAATTCAGTAGTAACTTCTTCTTTTGATGTTAATTGGGCTTGCGCCAAAGTGCTGATGCAAATGAATGCTATGACTATTATTTTTTTCATAGTGTAGTACTGTTTATTTTAGAAATTATTTTATCTATTTCGATCAGAATACTTTCGAAATGTTCTTTGTTTAATCCTGATGTTCCACTCATTAACTTTGTAACATCGGTTCGTAATTTTAAGATATGCTGTTTTGCATATAACCGTATATCACTGCGTTGTGCGGAATTTAATGCTTTGCCAGGTTCAACTTCCTTAGGTAATAAAAGCATGTTTAACTTGTCAACATAACTGCGTTGTAATGCTCGCCTGTAAAAATCTAATTTTTCATCTCCGCTAAAGTTTACCCAAACCGTTTGCTGCAAATCATTCAGAAATTCAGGAACAGAGTAAGCTCCATCAAATTGCATGGCTTTAAGGCTGATATTATAAAGCATACCGGAACTTAAAAGCATATTTAAAACCTGATTTTGCTGCTCTGAAATTTGATCTTGTGTTTTTAAAGAAACCAGCTGACTTATTTCTTGCGGATACATCCATAAAGGAGCGACAAATAATTGTCGGCCAACATAATCGACGGCTGCTTTTACTTTCGCTTTAGGAACCGGCTGATATACTAAACCTTTTTCGTCAACAGTACGTTTGGTTACGTAATTATTGCCAATATATTTTAGCACGTGGTACAGGTACAAACCGTATTGTTTGACCACTGCTTTGTGCATATCTGATAAATTATCATATGCATCATTTGGCTGATACGTCCATTGAACAAGATTGGGAACAACGCGTTTTAAATTTTTGATTCCGTAATCACTTGCCAGTACTGCGTCATCGCCAAGATCTTCTGTCTGACTGCGGGGATCTTCTTCTTTTCCTTCTCCTCCAAACCATAATTTAGGATTGGCTGTTAAACTATCTGTGGTTAATTTAGCCAGGATTTTTTCTTCTTCAAATTCATCTTTTGCTTTTGAATAATAATCATAACCCCATTTTATTGCCCATTTGTCGTAAGCACCAATACGCGGATAAATACCTTTTGGACTGATATTGTCTTCGGGTTGTGCCACATAATTAAAACGGGCATAATCCATAATAGAAACGGTATGACCATTTGCTTCTACCCATTTTTTATCTCTTAATTTTTCTACGGGAGTTGCGCTGCTGGCTCCCATATTATGGCGTAAACCTATGGTATGCCCAATTTCATGTGATGAAACAAACCGAATCAACTGTCCCATTAATTCATCATCTAAGTGCATTTTTCTGGCTCTTGCGTCAAGCGGTCCTGCCTGAATCATGTACCATCTTTGTACTAATTTCATCACATTATGGTACCAGCCTACGTGACTTTCGATGATTTCCCCACTTCTTGGATCACTTACGCGTGGTCCATAAGCATTTGAGGTTTCTGAGGCATAATAGCGTACTACCGAATATCTTGCATCTTCTAAACTCATTGTGGGATCCTCTTCAGGCCATTCTTTGCCCACAATTGCATTTTTAAAACCTGCTGCTTCAAAAGCTTTTTGCCAGTCGTTGATTCCTGCAATTAAATAAGGTCTCCATTTTTTGGGCGTTGCCGGATCAATATAATACACAATTTGTTTTTTTGGTTCAACCAATTCCCCGTTAAGATATTTCTTAATGTCTTTGTCTTTTGGTTCCAGACGATAACGCTGAATAATGTACTTTGTCTGTGCACGTTGTTCATCGTCATCAAACAATACATATTTATTTGCAAAAAAACCTACTCTTTCATCGGCAAAACGTTTGCGCATTGGTATTTTTGGAAGCAATACGATTGAAGTATTTAATCTTAATGTTATACTTCCGCTGCTTGCTGTTGTGCTGGTGTAGGTTTTTGTGGTTTTTACTTCGATATTAATCGGATATGTATCTATTGTTTCAATAAAAGATTTATCATCAGACAGGGAAGTCAGTTTTTTTTCTGTTTTTTCTTTATTCTCTAATGAAAACATCGGATTGTCTTTCTTAAAAACATCTGTTACATCAATGACAACGTTTCCTGTTATTGGATTGGTTGTTTTTATTGGAAAAGCGGCAACAATTGGATTTTCATTACTTCCTGCTAATGCTTTTGCCAGCATCGAGTTAGCATTGCGGACATCTTGTTTGTATTGCAATGATCTTAAAAACACAGTATTGTTCGCTCCTTTTTCAAAATAAATAGTTTGTTCGTTGGCTTTTTCACCACCAAAAGTTCCCATTCCTTCAGGAGTTGAAAGATAGCGGGTTACAACAAGCATATATCTATTGAACAAACTGTCGGGAATTTGAAAGTAATACTTTGCATCTACCTGACTAACTACAAAAAGACCTGTTTTGCTTTTAGAACCTTCTTTGATTATTTTCTCGTATGGCTGTACTCCTTTTTGCGGCGTACTTGTACTATCGGCTTTTTTTTCCGGTGTCTGGGCAAAACCATGCTGTTGTCCGGCAGCGAGCATGATCAATAATATAAGTAATTTTTTCATTGTATTTTAAAATGGAACTGTTTCGTTCGTGTTTAAGGTAAGCTTTGGATTTTTTGACAGCGCAGATAATGGAAATGGTATAATGTATAATCTGGAATCAGGCTGTAACGTGTATGTTTTTTGAGGAACTGTTTTATTTACAAGCGGAAACACTCTTATAACTGTTTTTGCATAATCTGTTTCATTGTTTAATCTTTTTAAATCAAAAAAACGATTAAAGCCGAGAAGCAATTCTTTTCTGCGTTCGTTTACCACAAGTTCCATAGTTTCTTTTCTACTCGCAGGAACAGCCAGATTTACCGTACCGGACAAAATACGTTTTGCTCTTAATGTATTCAAAACATTAACAGCGTCATTGAATTTATCTTCTCTTGCATAACATTCGGCAAGCATCAAATAAACTTCTGTGGTTTTCATACCAACAGTTGAATAAAAAAATCTTGTGTATTGTGTTGCCCAATAGGCGGTATTTGAACCCTGATCCAGGTTTGTAGTACTTGTAGCATTGAAAAACAAATTAAAGCGCGCATCATTGGTTCCAAATAAAGTTCTCAACTCCGGGCTTATCACATAGCTTTGCGCAAAGTTCATTTCATTATACCCTGTCATGTACATATAACTCAATACTTCGACATTATTGGGTGCCGGAACAGCAACCGCCGTTGGTCCGCCTTGTTTATTGTAGGCTACTAGGTCAAATATTTGATTATTATAACTTAGTGATTTTTCTGCAGCAGCCTGAGCACTTGCAATTTCACGCTTAAACAAATGAACTTTGGCTTTAAATGCATAAGCAAATGCCAGTGAAGGATGGTAAACATCAAGTGGTTTTTCCTGAAGATATGGTAAAGCATCTTCAATATCCTTCTGAATAAAATCATAAACCTGCGCAACTGTAGATTTTGCGGGCTGTGCTTCTAAATCAAATTTATCCATGATACAAATTCCTCCATCTTTAGCGGCGGTTTGCGGATCATATGCTTTTGCGTACGTGTTTACTAACAAAAAGTGATCGTAAGCTCTGTAAATTTTGGCTTCGGCTTTTGCTAATTGTTTGGTAGCTGCATCTCCATCACTATCATTTACTAATGAAATAATTGTATTCCATCTGTTAATATAATTGTATGCCTGATTATAAAAGCTGGAACCGGTCATTAAGGAAACTCTGTCTGTGGTTTCATCAAAAGTAAAATTGATAATATCGATGTTTGGAGTTCGTCCTATTACGTTTGCTTCTCTCATCCATTGATCGTCTGATAAATACTGAAAGTTATTGATAGGATATCCTCTATTGGGCAACGATACCATTTCATGAAATTGGTCGGCAGTTTCGATAACTAATGCTCCTTTTGGTGTTACATCAGTGTAATCTTCGCAAGATGCTACAGTTAACATCATCAGCGAAAGCAGTATAATATGTAGGTGTTTCATTTTTTTAAAGAGTAAGATTAAAACCAAATAAGTACGTTTTTGGCAATGGTAAATTACGTGTGCCGGAGTTTGCTGAATATACTTCGGGATCGATATGATTTCCGGCAGCACTCCAATACCAGATATTATTCATTTGAAAAGTGAATTTAGCCGATGACATTTTGATTCTGTTGGCAAATGATTTTGGTAAACTGTAACCTAATGAAATGTTTCTAAGTTTGATATAATCTCCATCGACAACATTTACATCTGAATTTCGCCATTGACTGCTGATCGTTCCTGCATAATTTCTAACGCTTTCGTCAAAATCTACATATAAACGCGTATTTCCATTAGGTTGTGCATCTGTGTAACGATCTGTAATACCGGAAAGATTGACCGCATCAGAACTCATGTCAATTGTTTCTTTGCGCATTACATTTCCGCCTGAGAAAACAAAAAGCATATTCAGATCAAATTGTCGGTATGAAAATCGTTGAGAAAGTGAACCTGAATACGTAGGTGTCAAACTTCCCATATTTACTAAAGCATCAGGATTATTAATGGTTTTTATAGTCGTAGATATTGGATTTCCGTTGGCATCAAAAGTCATTGACGGATTTCCGTTTTCATCTAAAATATACGGATATCCATTTGTGGTTCCGCCATATTTATAAGCATAAAGACTATTGAAAACCTCATTTTCTAAAAAGTAATCCAGCGGCGAACTCACATAAACTGAAGCAAGAGACTCGGATCTGGTAATTTTTTTAACTGTTGTTCTGTTAAAGCCTAAAACTACATTTGAACTAACATGAAAATTTCCATTATTGTACCAGTCAGATCCAATACTAAATTCAATTCCTTTGTTTAGTAATGCTCCTGCGTTAATTCTTCTGTTTAATGCACCAACTGTAGGGTCTAAATCTGTTGTGGCCAATAAATCACTGCTGTATTTGCGATATACATCGATGCTTCCTTTTAATCTATTACGAAACAACGCATAATCTAAACCAACGTTAGTGCTTTGTGTTTTTTCCCATCGCAACATAGGATTTGGCTGTGCCGTAATATTGATGTATTGTAAAGATTGATATAACACATCATTTTTTCTGGTCGCTGTTACATACGGAGTTGTACTTTGATCTATGTTTCCGTTCACCCCATAAGTTGCTCTTAGTTTAAGATTGTTGACCCAGGTTATTGGTTTCATGAATTCTTCACTGCTTACATTCCACCCTAAACCTGCGGACCATAAGGGACGGTTTTTATATTTAGGATCTACTCCAAATAAATCTGCTCTGTCTACTCTGTAACTTCCGGTTACGTTATATTTAGATAAAAAAGTATAACCTAAAGTGCTGAAAACCGAAAAATAACGGTGTAACACTTCCTGTTGCGATCTTGATCCGGCGGCTAAAGTCCTGTTGTTTCCATAAATATAACTTGCAACTCCGGTTTGGCTCAAAGCAAGACTATTGATTACGGCTGAGTTTAGTGTGACAGGATCATAACCGTATCTTAATTGCTCAATACTTCTGGGAACAAAAGTTTCTCTCATTTCAAAACCGGCAATAGCATTAATAGCATGTTTGCCTTCGCTAAATTCCTGGCTATAATCTAATTGGTTTCTAAACGAATAATTGCTTACCTGACTGCTTATTTGTTTGTATCGCCCTCCTGTAGAAAAACCATCTACATAAGTGTACGCATTTGTTGCAGGATTATAGCCTGTTAAGGAATTAATGGCATAACGCATTTTATAAGAGTTGATGTCATTATATTGCTCGTTATCATTTCGTTTAACTTCATACTGAAATTGTGTACTGGCGCTTAAACCTTTCCAAATCTTGGCTGTTATATTTGCAAAAGCTCTTAAATTCAATGAGTTTTGCTGAATAATACCTTCATTAAGCGCATCGACAACATTAAAAGTAACAGGTTTAAAACCGCTTAAACTATTTATTTTTGCCGCTACAGCAGGATTAATAACGCTGCCGGACGTAAAACCATCGTTAATACCTACAAATTGGGATTGTACAAGATTTCCGTTATCATCCGTAATGCGCTCGTATCTTTTTTGAATATCATAATTGCCATAACTTCCATCTGTAACATCTTCATTACTATAGGTTCCGTTTAATCCTACTGTAGCATTTAACCAGTTATTCACCTGAAAACTGCTTTTTGCATATAAATTAAAAGATCGGCTTTTGTTGTTGATGATACGTCCTTTTGCTTCGTCATAATTAAAAGAAACATAGTTATTTTGCTTGCTTGTACTTCCTGAAAAGGCAATATTGTAACGTTGTCTTAATTCATTTTGCCATACATTATCGCTATAATCTTTATTGTAGTCGTTTTTTTTCCATTGCGAAATCGTAGTGTTATAATCGGCATTGTTGATTTTACCATCTTCTAAATCCCTGTTCAGCTGATAAAGCGGACTGTAATATTTCATACTGCTGTTGCCAATATCTCCGTAACCGCTAAACATTGAAGCCGTGTTGGCAAATCTTGCTCTTTCTCTATTGTAGACAGCTTGTTCAAAATCCATGATATCGCTTGTTGAAGCGTAATTCATATCTCTCAAATTGGGTTTTGTGCTAATAAAGAAATCCGAATTGATGGTAACTTTTAACCTCCCGTTTCCTTTTTTGGTAGTTAAAACAATAATTCCGTTTGCAGCTCTTGAACCGTAAATAGAAGCAGCGGCGGCATCTTTAAGAACATCAACACTTTCTATATCATAAGGGTTAATTTCATCCAAAGTCATTTCGGTTGGCAAACCATCAATCACAATAAGCGGACTATAACCAACTTCCAGGGAAGAAAATGTTCCAATACCTCTTAAAATAGGTTTATCGGCCCCGTTTCCCGTCACATTTTTTTGAAACATCAAACCAGCAACACGTCCTTCAATTGCACCTAATAAATTAGAATTGATATTCTCGTTTAAGGTTTTTTCATCAATTTTAGAGATTGAGCCTGTAAAGTGTGCTCTTTCAATAGTTTGATAACCGGTTACTACGACTTCTTTCATTGCAGAAACTTTATCTTCAACTACAAGAGTCAATTCAGTTCGGCCGCTAATCGAAAAAGATTTTTTCTCAATAGTCAATCCTGAACATTCTACAATACCATCTGCGGGCACATTATCAAAAGAAAAACTTCCGTCAAAATCGGTTATACTGTTTTTGTTCGTGCCCGAAACATACACATTTACTCCCGGAAAAGGTTCATTTTTACTGTTTAGTACTTTTCCGCGTATATCGATTAATCCGTTTCCCAACTTCTCTGCTTTTTCTATTCCGGCAGTTACCACAATGGTTTGATTGGCAAGCGTGTACTTTAAATTCTGATTGCCAAATATTTGATTCAGCGTTTCTTTTAAAGAAGCATTTTTAACATTAATGGTTACCGGTTTAGCATCCTTAAGCAATTTCTGCGTGTAGAAAACTTCATAATTTCCCTGTTTTGCCACTTCTTTCAGAACCGTTTCAAGTGGGGCATCCTTAAAATTAACAGAGACATTTTGTGCCTGACTTGTATAACTGAAAAACAGCACAAACAATACACTAAATACCTTTAAATAAGTAGAAAAATCAAATCCCGGAATCTTTTTTTCCGATGCTTTGGAAGGTTTTTTTGGTTGTAAATTAAATTTCATACATTTACATTTGGTTATAGTTAAACAATAGGTGGACAAACTTATACTGGCTATAAACTTTTGAAACAAACCGGAAGCATCGTAACTGCTTCTGGTTTTTTAGTTTACAGACTCAATATATTCGGGTCAATTTAAAATCACGGATATACGATAATCGTTTTTCCTTCGACTTTAAATTTTATATTACTAAGCTCCAGTACTTTTAATACTTCAGATAAATTTTTATTCATAAACGTTCCGCCGTTAAATCGAACATCCGATACATCGCCACGGTATTCGACCTTAATGCCGTACCAGCGTTCTAATTGTTTCATAACTGATTTTAAATCTGCGTTATCAAATTTAAATCGTCCGTTTTTCCAGGCAATAGCAGCTTGTGTATCTACTTCCCTAATGGCAATTTTATTTACATTGTCAGCTACATTAGATTGTTGTCCCGGTTTTAAAATTGCTTTTTGATTTTTAGAAGTTACCGCTACACTTCCTTCCAGCAAAGTAGTTTTTACAACAGTTTCATTTTCATAAGCGTGTACGTTAAAATGAGTTCCCAAAACTTCGATAGCCTGATTACTGGATTTTACTATAAAAGGTTTGTTTTTATTTTTGGCAACTTCAAAATAAGCTTCACCTTCAAGCTCTACTATTCTTTGATTTCCATTAAACTGAGTTGGATATTTAATAGCCGAAACTGCGTTTAGAAATACTTTTGTTCCGTCTGCCAAAACAATATTGTATTGTCCGCCTGTAGGTGTTGAAAGTGTATTGAATGCATTAGGGTCATTTTTTGAAGTATCGGCATTTGGATTTATAATGTATGTAATTACTCCGTTTGCACTCATTTTGATGGTAACTTCCTCCTGTTTACCTTCTTTTGCGATGGTATCTTTTGCAGAAATATTAGCCAGAATAATTTGTTTTCCGTTTGAGAGTGTCAGGATTCCTCTGTTTCCTCCGGGAGCAATTTCCTGAGGTTTTTCGGCAACCTGAATTATTTGTTTTTTTGATTTTGTAAAATAAAATATTCCAGACCCCATTAATAAAGTTACAGAAGCAGCAATGGCATATTTGTAATATGCTTTTTTATTTTTTCCGGAAGTTTTCGGAGTGATCTTGTCATTAATCGATTTCCAGGCAAGATCAAGATCGACCTCTTTACTATCGTTTTCAAAATTGTTTTGAACATTATTAAAATAATCCCTGTTTAAAGCGGACTCGTTGTACCATGTATCAAAAATTGATGCTTCTTCCGGAGTAAGAGTATCGTTTATTTTTTTTATGATCAGTTTAAATTCCATTTTCAGAATCTCTTTAAATTAACAATTACCTGATGTAATTTGTAACTAAGACAACTTAAATAGAATAATGGGTGACAAAAGATTAAGAAAAAATGAAGAAATAATTAAAAAAACATTTATTAGTAAAATGTTTCTTATTAATGATGAAGAAATAACGCCAATAAAAGAGGGATTGATTCTCCAATTTTTAGTTTGGCTCTTTTAAGCTGGGTTTTAACGGTATTGACAGAAATGCCTAATTCATCGGCAATTTCATTGTACTTATAATTTTCTACAAATTTAAGTTTGAAAATTTGCTGCATACTAGCGGGGAAACCTTCAACGATTTTTAAAATCTGTCTGTAGATAATTGCTTTTTCATCTTCAGAAATATTGTCGATATCTTCCTCTAAAAGTAGTGCCGAATTTAAATCGATGAGATTAAGGTCATCAGTTATTTTAATAGATTTGAGATAATTCAGACATCTATTACGCACCATAGCATAAAGATAAGATTTAAGCGAAGTATTAATTTCGATGTTTTTTGCATTTTCCCACAACCAGATAAAAACTTCCTGAACTATATCTTCGCTGGTTTGCTGATCGAACAAAAAATTATTGGCATAGAGAACCATTCCTTTATAAAATTGATTAAAGACATTTTTATAAACAGATTTGTTTTGTTTTTGAAGTTCTGATAAGACAAGGTTTATATCCAATTTTATATTCTAAATAACCTGATATTTTAATAAAACAAATCTATACAAATATAAGTTATAAGCAAATTTCAATTCGATTTCTCTGAATAATGGCAAAAAATAGATCCGTTTTTAGTAAAAATTAAGGATATGACAAATAAAGAATATTTTAATTATTATAAAAAAACAATATTAGTAATTATCTTACTGGCTAAATTCTAGTTTTTTTATGGCTTTAATACTATTTATCTTAATTGATTTTTGCTATAATACATAACATTTGAACAGCATTTTGCATTTAACAGAAATTCTCGATCTTTATTTAAAATTTATATAAGTTAAACTTATATTTCAATATTACATGATAATTTAATAACAAAACCCAATTTTTTTATAAGGATAAATTCTTGTATCGAACTAATTTTGAGGTCATTAATCAATTTAAAGTCACAATCATGGAAAATTTAAACAATTATAGTGCTGAAGAACTTCAAAAATGCCCTTATCATAGCCAGGCTGTTAATTCAGATAAAAAAGATGAAACTCGTGAAAATGCGAATACAGGAGACTGGGGAGATTTTGATGAAGACGATGAAGCTGGAACTGATCCGGATCGTAATGAAGGCGGAAATAATAATTCCGGAGGTGCAGGAAGTACAGGAAGTGCAGCAACGAATAGCTAAAACTATCAACTAACCACAAATTTTAATTATTATGAGCGACGATTTAACGAACAGAGGTTCTCAGGACAGATCCAGAATCAATATGAACGAACAACATGAAGTGCATTACTGGACAGAAAAATTTGGCGTTACTAAAGAAGATCTGCAAGCTGCAATTGACAAAGCTGGAACTAATTCAGCTCAGGAAGTTGAAGAAGTATTACAAAGCAAATTTTAATGCATTTAGACACTAGCCAGGAGACCAGTACTCTAAAATTCAAAAACCTGTAACGATTTCTCGTTACAGGTTTTTTTTAAAACATCAAAAAATCAACAAATGGAGATTTTTATCTGCCACTTGTACCGGTCGAATCTGTTTTCACATTCGTATTACTTCCTTTTTGTGTTGTTCCGGCAGAACCGGATCCTGTAGTACCTTCGCCGGTAGCACCTGTTGTTCCCGCGCCAACAGCAGTTGTATCTGAATTAGGTCCAACGCTATCTATTTGTGTTTGTGTAGAATCTGTAGTCGCGTCATAATTATCAGCCGGAGCAGTTTCATTTTTTTTACATGAAAATGCTAAACCTGCGAAAGCGATTACTAAGAATGTTTTGATTTGTATGTTTTTCATAATGAGTTTATTTTTAGTTGTATAAGTCCAAATATATTACCATCAATATTCTTATATTTATATAATTTGCGATAAATATTATAGAATTCAGATAAAAATTAAAGCTTCAAATAATTAAATAATCTGTAATAAAGGTCTTATCTGCATGCTCACAATATCACATCTTTTAGGCTGAGACAAGGTAAATAATATACTCATGGCAATATCATCAGCTTCAAGCATTTCCATTTTTTCAATTTTTTCCCTTTGCTCTTCTTTCGTTCCGGGCTGCATGTCAGACATTACCGCTCCGGGTTCTATAAGACTTACTTTGATCCCAAACGGATTTATTTCTTTACGAAGTGCAGCAGTAAAACCGTTAATAGCCGTTTTGGTTGTTACATAAATGGTACTTTCCGGATTACGGACTTCAGCACTCATGGAACCAACATTTACAATATGTCCGGACTTTTGAGTTTTCATTCGGGAAACCGCTTGCTGGGCAAAATCAATGTAACCTTTAATATTAGTATCAATTACATATTTCCAATCCTCGTTGTCCGTTATTCCTTGTGCTGAAACTGCGGCATTATTGATTAAAATATCGATTCCGCCCATTTCAAGATCTGCAATGTCCAGAATTTTTTTAATATCATCTTCATTTGTAACATCGGCAGGAGCACCAAATAATTTAGCATCAGGATAATTTGCCGTAATTTCTTCTAATGCCGTATTAAAATCTTCCTGATCACGTCCAAAAATAAGAACTTTTGCGCCAAGTGAAATCAATAATTCCGCAGTAGCTTTTCCTATTCCTGTTGTTCCGCCGGTGATAATAATATTTTTATCCTCTATATTCGAGCCAAAGTATTCCTTTAAATTTTTCATAAGTCTTCGATGTTTTTATCGTGATCTATATTTTGCTTTTATTGCTTTACAAATAATTCGGTTAAATATTAAAAGTAAAAATGCAACTTCAAAAACTGAGTTGCATTTTTACAAATAATCACTTAATCTTCAGTTATTTAAAGTTAAAAAAATGACTAATAGTTTTTTTATAGTTTAAAGAGCAACTTTTACAATATTTTCAGTTGTGCATTTTAGAAAATTTTCTAATTACTAAAATCATGAAATGCTTCTTTACCATACTATTTTAACCTGACTGTTTCCTGCTATTTTGTAATGTAAAATGGCTGGATCAGAAAATGAGCATTCCATCTCTTTTTTATTTTGGGTGACTTTTACATTTTTCTGAATTTTCTTTGGATAAATAATTTTGACGTTACAGGAGAATTCCTCACTGCCTAAAGTTTTGAAGGTGATTGCATTTTTAACTTTTTTAAAGCCTTTAATCGGATAATCAAAAAATATCAAAAAGTCCTCGCCTTTCACCTTGCAATATTGTCTTGGTACGACACCAAAAGCAACGCCACCACCATAAACTTCCTGACCAACCTGACCGCTTTTTTCCCAGCCGGTATAAAGATCCTCAAGCGGAATCCATAATTTCGGCTGTAATTCTCCGGTTTTTACTTCGTCAGAAAGCATCTCTTCCGGCAATTGTGACGGATAATAATAGGGCATTCTGGTAACGGAATATTTTATAAATTCAGGAAGCAGAATCTTTAAGGCCGGCAAGATGTCCACATCTTCTGCTTTTATCATGTATTCGCAAAACTTGGCATATACTTCATGTTCTTCGTACACTGCAGTATATGGCGCATCATTAAGCGGAAAAATGGAAAAATAATTGGGGTAGTTTTTTCCGAAACCATATTGGCAATCCCAAATTTGCATGTTTTTAAATAATCCCGCGAGACAGGCAAAACTCAAATCGAGATACATTTTTTCGCCCGTTATTTTATAAAGATCCAATAATGCTCCGGCAGAAAAAGCGGTGTTATTTGCCTGATAAAAAATCTGAAAGCCTAAACCAATAAGTTTTTTTACCGCTTTTTTTGCCTCTCGTAAATAAAGTTCATCTTTTGTTAGTTCATACACCAACAGCATTAAATGAGCGTAAGAACCCGGAACATCTTTCTCTCCGCCTTGCCCCGGCACGGTTTCTTCCTTAATGACTTCTAAGGTATCCATTTTATAAAAAACCGGCCATTCATAATCAAAATGACGCGCGACCTTTATGGCAAACTGAATAGAATCAAGCAATAATTTTTCGGCAAATTTTTCTCCTTTTAAGGCAAGTCTGCTTAGGTTCATTAACGGATGATGTAAATACCAGGAATCCATCACCATTTTTTCCTTTTGTTCCTCTGATCCGTCCAGTTTATCATACAAAGCCGGAAGCCAGCGGTTTATGGTTTTAATATCCCCATCATAAAATGCCGAAATACCTTTTTGTAAATCATCAAAAAGCGGATGTTTTTCTCCTGTCCACTCCATATGTTCCTTCAATGGCATCAACACCGCAAGCTGAACCATAACTTCTGAGGGTGTGTCGTAATCGCACAAATAAGCATTCAAATACGGAATACCGTTAGTTTGTGTCCAGCAGCCTTTGTTGTGATATAAATCCTCCTGACATTTTTTAGCAATTTCCAGCCAATTATGATATTCGGTTTCAGGATGAGGCAGACATTTGTATATTTCTCCTAAGTTATTTAAAAATTGATGTGTAACCTGAATATCGTCTTCGGCAATCTGCTCAGAAAATAATACATAGGCATCTGATAGAATATAATCCTGATCTGACGGCAATGGCAAATTTTCTGTCAGCGGTAACTGAAAACCTATTTCCGGCCAGTCTCCTCCTACTTTTTCCGCCACAGATGTTCCTGTAGCTTCACAATAAGCACTTAAAGAACCTAAATCCTGAAAGTAAAATACAGATCCGGTTTTAGGTTTGGTCATACTTAAAAAAAGATGTCCTGACCGCGCTCCTATTTGATGCGTGTGGATGTTTCCAAAGGTGTTTTCGACATTTCCGCTTTCTGTTAAAGGCAAAATATCACGAGGCCAAAACGGAATCATTATAGGAAAATCTGCTTTAAATGATGTTTTATAATGTAATAATGGCGATAAACCATTAGGGAAATCGATTGTTACCTCGTATTTCCCAATTCTTGTTGTCATATTAATTACTATTGCCTGACCGTCATCAAATAAATTGGTTACTTCAAAACAGCTGTTTAAACCAAAAGCTGCCCTAAAAGCCATTTTTCCCTGATTGGGCCATAATGTAACAATCCATAAGGAATCGCCTGTATTGTATAATTGAAAGGTATAATCACGGAATTTCTTCTCCCACAAAACCGTGCTATTTTCAAGATCAGACTGCACTGTAGCAGTCCATGGTGAAATTGATTGCATGTATTTTAAAATTTAATGGGTTAACTATTCACTTATTTTCTTTGTAATTAATGCCGCCGCAAGATCAGCAGCTTTAAGTACAATTTCTTCGGGATTACCTGAAAATACTTCCTGATGGCTAATGTTGCCTACAGGTGTAATGATGTATAAAAATATTGTGCCAACGGGTTTTTCTTTGGTTTCACTACCTCCTGCGGTTGTAAGTCCTGTAATAGCCACTGTTATTTTCGAATTAAAAAAATGCGCCGCTTGTTGTGCTAAAACCTGTGTAACCTGCATAGATTCAGGCGTGAATTCTTTAATTAAATAATGCGGAACTTTTAGAATTTGTTCCTTTACAAAAACTTCATAACAAACAATTCCACCTCTTAATATATCTCCTGAATTTGGCGTGAGGGAAGATTCGGCACTAAGTCTCCCAGCCGATGCGCTTTCTGCAAAAGCAATATTCCAGCCTTTTTGGGCAATAAGTTTACTGCACTCTGTAATAATTTCTGATGGCATAATTGTGCTATTTTAAGTTGAATATTATTCTCCGGTTTCCATATGTGGGGCATCAACAGGTTTAGATTGTGATGAACCAATTTGTCGAAAATAAATAGACAGCATAATAATGGCAAACACAGACAGGAATTCGCTTTGCCAGTTTTGAAAAGATTCAAACCAAAATCGTGAATCTCCAATATATTGTGAAGCAGTTTCTAAAGGAAGCCCTTTTAAGGAAAGTTGTTCGTTTTGATCTTTCAGACTTCCAAAAAAATGTAAAATGAGTGAAATAAAAAACAGCAAAAATAAAATGATAGTTAGCGAGTGTTTGTAGATCGCTAAAATAAATCCGCCTTTTTTTACTGCCCACGGCGCATCTTTTCGATTTGGCGATGGTTCTCTGTCTACTTCTTCCTCTTTATCAAAATCCTTAGATTCTGATGAGCCTTTTTGTTGTAAAAAAATGGTCAGTAATACAAATAAAGCCATTTGTAAAAATTCACTTTCCCAATTTTCAAAAGTGGACTCTACAAAATGTCCTGAAGTTAAATAGGGGAAAAATGATATGGCAGATGCACCTTCATCAATAAGTTCTTTATTATGTTCTTCAAATCCAAAAATTACCTGCCCGCATAACGTAGCTATAAACAGCAAAAAAAAAGTAATAGAAAGGCCATTGTTGCGTAAGAATGTTTTCATAATAATAAGTTTTGATTACTACAAATTTGTCATCTTATCAAGACATTACCTTACATCATTATGGCTGCTTTTTATAGAATTACAATTTTGATATGTAATTAATGAAAAGTTTGATACACGATAACATTTAATTCGTATACTATTTAATTACAGCAGGTTATAATCTTGTAATAATGATCTTATAATTATGTAAAAAAAACATAAATGTGAAAAGTAAATTTGAAAACCTTAAAAATCAGCTTTAGGAATTATGAAAAATTCTAACATCAGTTTTTAAGTAAAATCAATAAAAAACAAAGACATTATGGAAAATTCACAAGATGAAAAACAACGAGATTTGTCCATCAATAAATCTGATGGGACTAACAAATTTTTAACTACTGACCAAGGTGTCAAAATTAACGACGACAACAATTCACTCAAGGCTGGTGAACGTGGTCCATCTTTATTGGAAGATTTTATTTTACGAGAAAAAATTACCCATTTTGACCATGAAAGAATTCCGGAAAGAATTGTACATGCAAGAGGTTCAGGAGCACATGGTTTTTTTGAAGTTACAAATCCAATACCGGAATTAACAAAAGCAGGATTTTTGCAGGAAGCAGGACTTAAAACTCCGGTTTTTACAAGATTTTCTACTGTTGCAGGTTCCAGAGGTTCTACAGATTTAGCGCGTGATGTTCGCGGATTTTCTGTAAAATTTTATACTCAGGAAGGGATTTATGATTTAGTAGGAAACAATATTCCTGTATTTTTTATTCAGGATGCCTCTAAATTTCCTGATTTGATTCATGCCGTAAAACCGGAACCGCATAACGAAATTCCACAAGCAGCATCTGCACACGATACATTTTGGGATTTTATTTCGCTAATGCCAGAATCTATGCACATGATTATGTGGGTAATGTCTGATCGTGCCATTCCCAGAAGTTACCGTATGATGGAAGGATTTGGTGTTCATACTTTCAGATTAATTAATGAAGCCGGAGAATCTACCTTTGTAAAATTCCATTGGAAACCAAAATTAGGAACTCACGCCGTAGCCTGGGATGAAGCTCAAAAAATTTCAGGAAAAAATCCTGATTTCCACAGAGAAGATTTATGGGAAGCTATCGAAATGGGGAATTTCCCGGAATGGGAATTAGGTGTGCAGATAATCCCTGCCGAAGATGAAAACAAATATGATTTTGATTTACTGGATCCAACAAAATTGGTTCCTGAAGAATTAGTTCCCGTAACCATCGTGGGAAGAATGGTTTTAAACAGAAATCCGGATAATTTCTTTGCAGAAACGGAGCAAATTGCTTTTCATCCGGGACATGTTGTACCAGGAATTGATTTCTCAAACGATCCATTATTACAAGGCCGTTTATTTTCTTACACAGATACACAATTATCAAGATTAGGAAGTCCAAATTTTCATGAAATCCCAATCAACAGAAGTGTAGCTCCTGTTCACAACAATCAACGTGATGGACATATGCGTCAGGAAATCAATAAAGGCCGTGTGAGTTACCACCCAAATTCACTTGGTGGCGGATGTCCTTATCAGGCAAAAATAAGCGAAGGTGGTTTTTCAAGCTTTGAAGAACGCATCGATGCGCATAAAGTAAGAGAAAGAAGCGAAAGTTTTAATGATCATTTTGGTCAGGCCAAATTATTTTTCAACAGCCAGACGCCTGTAGAAAAAAGTCATATTATAAAAGCACTTCGCTTTGAACTAGGGAAAGTAGAAACTACTGCAATTCGATTGAGAATGCTGGGATTACTTTCACAAGTTGATATGGAACTGGCAGAAAAAGTCGCAATAGGACTTGGTGCTACGGTTCCGCCGGTATTAGAAACTCCACTTAATCACGGAGTATCACCCGAAAATCTGGACTCGGGTAAACATGAGCCGCAAACTGTAGATCAGGCTGTAACATCATCTGATGCTTTGACCATGCTTAAAAACCCAACAAACTCGCCAACTATCGCATCACGAAAAGTAGCTGTAATATGCGCAGATGGTGTATCTGAAGCCAGCGTTATGAATATTAAAAGTGCCTTGTTAAAACAAGACGCAAAAGGCTGCATTATCGCGCCACATCTGGGATCTGTACTTACTGACAGTGACGGAGCAATTCATGTTGATTTTAGTTTCCTTACTGCCTCTTCAGTATTATTTGATGCTGTTTATGTAGCTGATGGTTTGGGCGTTAAAGTATTAATTGACAATGATGATGTAAATGAATTCCTGACAGATGCTTACAAACACTGTAAAGTTATTGGTGCCGATGGTGAAGCTATAAACGTAATTAATGCAGCTCCTTTTGCAGCAAAAATTACTAATGAAGACGAAGGAATTATATTATCCGGCGATGCAGCATCTGACGCATTTGCACAGGAATTTATTGCAGCTATGGGAAAACACCGTATCTGGGATCGTGAAAAAAACGTATACAACTAATAAAAAAATCAAACCTTATGAAAAATTCAGAAAAACCAAGCGCAACAAAAGCTGCCAATACTAATGACAGTGTTCCAAATAACGCTAGTGCAATTGTAGAACCTGCAAGCGATGCAACTACAGAATTAAGAGGATTATTTATTGACAGCCTTAAAGATATTTACTGGGCAGAAAACGCTTTAGTGGGTGCTTTGCCTAAAATGGCAGCAAATGCAACAGCTGCAAGTCTTGCAAGCGCCATTAAAGAACACCACGCAGTTACTCAAAACCAAATTACACGTTTAGAAAAGGTATTTGAAATTGTGGGAGAAAAAGCCGAAGGAAAAAAATGCGAAGCTATGGCGGGACTTTTAAAAGAAGGCGACAGCATTCTTGAAGAAACTGTTCCCGGAGCTGTTCGTGATGCAGGTATTATAGCGGCTTCGCAAAAAATCGAACACTATGAAATTGCAACTTACGGTACTCTTGTAGCATTTGCCAAAACACTTGGTGAAAATGATGCTGCAAAATTATTGACGCAAACGCTGGCCGAAGAAAAAGAGGCTGACTGTTTGCTTAATGATGTGGCGCTAAACGCAGTTAATATTGTAGCAGCTGAATAATGATTAACATTAAAAATTACTTTACTAATTATTAATTCAAAAAAAACATCTGTATCATCTACAGATGTTTTTTCATTATTACAAATCAGAATGTACAAAGAAGCTTTGCCTCCACTTATAAATAATTCAAACAGGATATTAATTCTGGGAACAATGCCTGGCGACCAGTCCATTGCAAAGCAGGAATATTATGGCAATAAAGGCAATCATTTCTGGAGAATTATGTTTACCATTTTTCATCAGGATTATAGTTTGAATTATGAGGATCGCAAGGATTTATTAAACTCTCACAAAGTTGCTTTATGGAACGTTCTTGCAAATTGTATCAGAATTGGCAGCAGCGATTCTAAAATTAAAGATGAAAAAGTGAATGATTTCGAGAATTTTCACCTTCAATATCCTGATATCAAATACATCTTTTTTGAAAGTAAATCTGCGGCAAAATATTATCAGAAATATGTACAAGCAAAAGAAGATATAACCTATTTCATTATGCCATCAACAAGCGGATTAAATGCGGGGATTCCGCTTTCTGAAAAAATTGATAGTTGGAGAAAATTAGCCGAAATATCAGGAATTTAGAGAAGTATTTGTATCAATAGTATAGTCCCTACGGGACATTATTGGTTATGGCGAATATTTTTTTCTACCAACATTTAATTCCTAACGGAATATTTTTTTTGAATTAAGCGTTGCAAATTATATGCTGTAGAGATTATTATTTAGGAATTAAATATTGGCAGAAAGAAATTAACATCATACAATTGTCCCGCGGTGACTACATATTTGTTGAAAAAAATCAACATCAAAGAATTGTCCCATAGGGACTAAATATTGGTAAAAAAACAAATCACCATCAAACAATTGTCTCGCCGGGACTACAAATTGGTAGAAAAAATCAACATCAAACAATGTCCCATAGGGATTAAATATTGGTAAAAAAAATCAACATCAAACAATTGTCACATAGGGACTACATATTGGTAGAAAAAAATCAACATCAAACAATTGTCCCTTAGGGACTAAATATTGGTAATAAAAAACAAAATCCGAATCCGCATTTGTCCCGTAGGGACTGCACATTTTAATAAGTATATCTAAGAGTTGTCAAGTTTTAAGTATCTAATTTATTGACTAGCCTCTAGCTTTAGCTGGAGATGCTTTATCAGTAATAAGATGGCTTTAGCCCAAAATGCTAAATTTGGCTAAAGCCAGTTCCTAAGTACTTTATACAAATTCCAGCTAAGGCAATTCAAAACGTTGCGATAAAAATATTAATTAAAAAAAATTAACATCAAACAGTTGTTCCGTAGGGACTACATATTGGTAGAAAAAAAATAACATAATACAATTCTCCCATAAGGATTAAAAAACAAAATTAACATCCAACAATTGTCCCATAGGAACTAAAATAATACAATTATCCCATAGGACTAAATATTCATAAAAAAAGCAAAATAAAAAAATTGTCCAGTATGACTAAATATTGATAAAAAAACAACATAATACAATTGTCCCGTAGGGACTAAATATTGGTGAAAAAACAAAATCCAATCCGCATTTGTCCCGTAGGGACTACACATTTTAAAAATAATAAATCATTAAAAATACACGCCATGAAACTTAAAATTATGAATATATTCAACAAATGTCTCGCTGTTACTATTATGGGAATATCCTTTATTGGTTCAGCGCAACAAATACAAACCGACCGTCCTAACGAAACCGAAAATCCAGGTACTATAACTCCGCATCGTTTACAGGTGGAGAGTGGATTTTCTTTTGAAAAAGAAGATGACGAAAAAACCTTTAACGTTCCTGAGATTGTTTTTAGATACGGAATCTTCAAAAATGCTGAAATCCGGGTTGAAACTGCACTTAAAGCTTTAGATCAGGAAAATACAGATAAGCAATTTGGAATTGAACCTGTTAAGATTGGTGCCAAATATCATATTCTGGATCACAAAGGTATTGCAATTCCGGATCTTGCTTTGCTTGCACGTGTCAGTATTCCGTGGATGGCGGACAACGCTTATAAGGAAGAAAAATACAGTCCGGAAATAAGATTGCTTGCTCAAAACACCCTTTCAAAAACATGGCATCTCGGTTATAATTTAGGCGTTCAATGGTTGCCGGAAAATTTACAGCCTGAATATATTTATACCCTTTCGGCAGATCATTCTCTTTCGAAAAAATGTAAAGTTTTTGTTGAAGCCTATGGTTTTACCGAGGCACATCATCACGCTGATAATAGCGCCGATGCAGGGGTTTTATTTGTAATTACTCAAAACTTGCAATTAGATTTTATGGCAGGAACCGGAATTATGCATTCACCTTCAAAAAAATTCGCAGAAGTTGGCGTTTCATTACGAATTTAAAATACTTTTTAATTTTCTTTTTTGTTTCGCTCTGTTATTTTTCAGGCAGACTTAGATGATTTTATTTTCTACCAAAAAAAAAACTAACTATCTGATAATTATAGAATTATTATTGATAATCGTATAAGCAATCCGTATTTAACTCCGCTAGATTTGTATTTGTAATTTAGTGAATCAGTCGCAGTGGCAGTCTACAGTCGCGGTCGCAGTTTTCAGTTCAAACCACTGAGACTGAAAACTGAGACTGAGACTGAAAACTCAATAATAATACCTTAAAATATATCAATTATGACAGCAGAAAATAATGAATTTTACGGACAGGAAAATCGTAATTTCAACAATTCAGACCATAAAAGTAACGATCTAAATGAAAACCCTTATGATTCTGAAAATCTGGATAATGAATCAGATAGTGAATCGAAAGATATAACAGAGCAGGATATTGAGAATGATCTTAAAAATAACGATCCTTCTGAAGGCTTTGAAACTGAAATTGATTCTCCGGACAATGACGAATTGGAAAACGACAAATTTGAAACTAATGAGTTAGACCAGGATAATTCGGTTAACAAGGAATTTGAAATTGGTGAACTTAGCAATGAAGAAATTAAAAATGACGAACTGAAAAACAATGAAATAGAGAATGACAAATTCAGAAATGATGAATTTAGTCAGGGAAATTTTTAGTGCTATTTCATATCTCTCTTCTTAAAAACAAAAACCGTTAGTAGTAACGGTTTTTTTTTATGTCTTTTTTTTATGTCTTTTTTTTAATGAACCTCAAAAAAAATATGAGATATTAACTTCTGAAAAAAAATTGGCAATGAAAGATTTTAAAGCATAAACAATTAAAAATCAATAATTAACAAAAATGTAATTTTGTAACAAAGCCACATAATTATATAAATTTCTTACGATTATGCGATATACATTTGGCTCAATAAAGTGACAAAAACCCCGTACACTTTTAAATTTTTCAATCACATATTTAATAATATAAATTAAAAAAAATCATTGCCATGTTATCAAATTTACGCACGCCACAGAAAAACAAATCCGACTTTTCAGCTTCTAAAAATACCGAAGCTGTTCCTGGATATTCAACAGCACAAAAATACGATATGGTCGTTTTCTGTCATCTTAGATGGCAGTTTGTATACCAGCGTCCACAGCATTTAATTAGCCGTATGTCTAAAAATGCTAAAATTTTATTAATAGAAGAACCAATAGGTTACGACGAGCACGATGAAAGTTCCGGTAATTTACTGGTTATAAGTGAAAACCTTCATATTCTACAGCCTAAAGTAAAAGATATTGAAGCTATTGCCATTATACTTCCTGAATATATCAGCAATCTTAATCCTTCTGTAGGATGGTTTTATTCGGCATCATTTAGTCCTTTATTAGAAGTTTTTGATTTTGAAACCGTAGTTTTTGACTGCATGGATGAATTGACTCTATTTAAAGGAGCGCCAAAACAATTAATAGATCAGGAAAAATACCTGATGGCAAATGCCGATATTGTTTTTACAGGCGGAAAATCCTTATATGAATCCAAGAAACAGCATCATGATAATGTGTATTGCTTTCCGAGTTCTGTAGATCAGCCTCATTTTGCGCAAGCCCTTAACGGAATAGATGTTCCGGCGGATATTGCGAATTTACAAGCTCCGGTAGTAGGTTATTTTGGCGTAATCGATGAGAGAATCGATCTTGAATTATTACATGAAACTGCTAAAAAATTACCTAATGTTTCCTTCGTTATGATTGGTCCGCTGGCTAAAATTGATCCATCAGATTTGCCTGTAGAAGATAATATTTATTATTTGGGAATGAGATCATACAACGAACTTCCCAATTATCTCAAGGGATTCGATATCGCAATGATGCCTTTTGCGATTAATGATGCGACTAAATATATCAGCCCAACTAAAACACTGGAATATATGGCGGCGGGAAAATCAATTATTTCTACAAAAATTACTGATGTGGTCCGCGATTACAGTATTTGCGTAACGCTTGTTGAAACTGCTGATGAATTTTGTGAAGCCATCACCTATTTATTTGACAAAAGAGACCAGCTTTCTATGGAACTGGAGTATTATGATATCCTTAAAAATACTTCATGGGATGCTACGGCAGAAAAAATGCAGTCTATCATTAAAAATTTCGCACAATGAAAAATATCGACATTTTAATTATCGGCGCGGGAATTTCCGGTGCCGTTCTTGCCGAAAGATATGCATCAATAGGCAAACGTGTTTTAATTATAGAAAAACGAAATCATATTGCGGGAAACTGCTACGATTATATTGATGAAAACGGAATTTTAGTTTCAAAATACGGGGCTCATTTGTTTCATACTAATGAAGAATCTGTTTGGGAATATGTCAATCAATTCTCAAAATGGTATCCGTGGGAACATAAAGTTGTGGCTCGTGTTGATGATAAAACGGTTCCAATTCCTGTAAATATTACTACGGTTAACCGACTTTTTAATACCAATATCAATTCTGAAGAAGAAATGAAAAACTGGCTGGAAGAAAACCGAACTGCCATAGAATCGCCTTCTAACGGTGAAGAAGCAGTTTTAAATCGTGTTGGTGCTGTTTTGTATGAAAAGATGTTCAAGCATTATACTAAAAAACAATGGGATAAATATCCGGCTGAACTTGATGCTTCGGTTTTAAACCGAATTCCGGTACGTTACAATTACGACGATCGTTATTTTTCTGATACGTATCAGGCATTGCCTGAAGGTGGTTACACGCAGCTTTTTGCAAGTATCCTGAAACATCCTAATATAGAAATACTTTTAGAAACGGACTATTTTGATGTCAAGGATCAATATAAAGGGTATGAAAAACTGTTTTATACCGGACCTGTTGATCGCTTTTTTGACTTTAAACACAGTCTTACCGAAAAACTGGAATATCGTTCCATAAATTTTGTAAGCAAAACTGTTGAAGCAGAATTTTTTCAGGAAAACTCGGTGATCAATTATCCGGGAACTGAGGTTGATTTTACCCGAATTATCGAATATAAACATTTCGGAAACCAAAAATCAGATAAAACTACGGTTGTATGTGAATTTACCGTTGATGATGGCGAACCGTATTATCCGGTTCCGAACCCTCGTAACGAAGAAATTTATGCACGTTACAAAACCGAAGCTGATCAGCTTGTCGATGTGCATTTTGTGGGCCGACTTGCTAATTATAAATATTTTAATATGGATCAGGCTTTTAAAAATGCTTTGGATCTTTTTGAAACTCTAGAAAATAAACATACGACCAATTATAAAACAGCCGGTTAAATGAAAATTTTCAATACTTTTTTCATCGGTGGTTATGAATGTGCGGATCATATTAATCGCTCCGGCGAACGAATCAATCTTTTACAGGAAACGCAGCACGACATCAGGATAATAGAAGATTATGAAGCACTTAGCGCACTTGGAATAAAAACCGTTCGCGAAGGTATTTGCTGGAGCAATGTCGAAAAATCAACGGGAATTTTTGATTTCTCCGAAGTTTATAATCGCATGAAAGCTGCGGAAACTTTTGGGATTCAACAAATTTGGGATCTGATTCATTTTGGTTATCCTGATGGATTATATCCCACTCATCCCCATTTTTGCAGTCGGTTTACCGCTTTATGCCATGCATTTGCAACATTTTATAAAGAAAATGCCAAACAGGATTTGTACGTCGTTCCTGTTAATGAAATAAGTTTTCTTTCGTGGCATTCCGGTGATGTTCGCGGTACGGTTCCTTTTGCAGTAAACAGCGGTTGGGATATTAAATATCATTTGTGCAAAGCAGCTATTTTAGGAATTAAAACTTTAAAAGAGGTGGATCCTGATTGTGTTATTGTTTTAGTAGAACCATTGGTTAAAATTCATTGTGACGAAAATACGAGTACGGAACATGCTAATGAACTTAACGGACACCAATTTCAGGCGATGGATATTATTGCCGGAAAAATGTGTCCGGAACTTGGCGGATCTGAGGATTATCTGGACATTTTAGGATTCAATTATTACTGGAATTGCCAATGGCGCGTAAACGGTGATACGCTGGACTGGCCGGAAACAGAACCTTTGAGAATGCCACTTTCTGACTTGCTGCAAATTGCCTACGAAAGATATCGCAAACCCATTTTTCTATCCGAAACAGGACATTTTGGCGAAGGCCGAGTTCCGTGGATTGAAGAAATTACATCTGAATGTTTGATCGCCAGAGAAAACGGCGTCGATTTTAACGGAATATGTATTTATCCCATAACCGACAGACCGGATTGGGACGATCTAACAAGCTACAGCAATTGTGGAATTTGGGATTTAGATGCTTTTGGTAACCGAATTCCAGTACAGGAATATATCGATGCTGTCATTGAAGCTCAAACCCAGTTTAGAAATCCGGGGAAGATCATGGATTTCTTCCTGAATTTATTTAAATAATATTAATACCAAATTAAGATGAAAGTCATAAAAACAAAAATCGGAATTACATTTAGCGCCTTTGATTTACTTCACGCCGGACATGTAAGAATGCTGGAAGAGGCAAAATTATATTGTGACTATTTAATCGTGGGTTTACAAACTGACCCAACAATCGACAGGCCCGAAAAAAACAAACCAACCCAATCTGTCGTAGAAAGATACATTCAGCTTAAAGCCTGCAAATTTGTCGATGAAATTATTCCGTATGCTACAGAGCAGGATCTTGAAGATATACTTCAGGCTTTGCCAATTGATGTTAGGATTTTAGGTGATGAGTATAAAGACGTCAACTTTACCGGACGTGAATATTGCGAGAAAATGAAAATTCGGCTTGTATTCAACAAACGTAATCATCGCTTTTCGAGCAGTGGTTTAAGAAAAGAGGTTTACCAGCGTGAATGTTTGAAGATTGTAAATGATTAATTTAAAAACTATTAGTCTTTCTACTTTTAATCTTCAATTGTAATTAATTATCAATCAATAAAATGAAATAAAAATTTTAGGTAAGTATAAAAGAAAACTAAAAATAGAACGCCATGAAAACAGATAATATAAACTACGAAGAACCTATTTCTACAGATAATACTCCTTTATATGTAGAACAATATGAACGTGACCACATAGATTGGCAATATAAATCGACAACAGAACAGATTCTATGCTCGGGCGAAGAATCTAATTATCTTGATAGCGAATTTTCTAATGAGCTTGAAAATACAGATCAGGAAAATCAGGATAATTATGATGATGCTTTAAACGAAGATCCTACTGAAGACGACGACGATCCGTATGAAGATTTTGAAGACGAAGAAGATGAAGAAACCGATGATGAAGATTTCGAAGACGATTCTCAAGATGACTTTGATGAAAATATAAGTAAATAAAAAATGTAAAATACTTGATAAACCATTAGTTCAAACTGATGGTTTTTTTATTTAAGTAAACCATTACTTACATTTTAAAACTTTCTAAATGATTCCTCCATAATATTTGTTAATCGAAAAGTTAATTTTTGTTTTTCGAAAATATGCAGTATTCGCATTATTAGCATTTTAAGACTGAAAAATAAATAATTTATTCAAAAAAACACACACGAAATCGATAAAATCATTTTAATCCCAAGAACAATACATTTTGTTAATGTTGTGTTAACATTATCCAGTTAATTTGTTATAATTTTGCCAAAAACAATAAACCAATAACACTAAAAATGAAGAAAATTATTTTTATTATGATTGTCTTTCTATCAGCCTTAGGTCATGCCCAAGTTACGGGTTCGGCTATGTCAGGTACTGTTAGAGCGAGTAAAGGAGAAGCACTTCCTGGGGCCACTGTTGAAATAGTTCACAAGCCAACTGGAACAAAATACTTTTCTACTACAGATTTTGACGGGGGATATGCTGTCCAGGGTTTAAGACCAGGTGGACCATATACGGTTAAAGTAACTTACATTGGTTACAAAACAACAGAAATTACCGACATCAATGTTGGATTAGGTAACAACTTAACTGTAAATGTAAAAGTTGATGAAGAGCAAAATGCGCTTCAGGAAGTTGTAGTTTCAACAAAATCAAAAGGAAATTTCAATAAAGGGAGAACTGGTGCTTCGCAGCAGTTTTCAAATAGAGAGATTGTTGCAGTTCCTGTATTAGGAGCCCGTTCAATTAACTCTGTTACAAAATATAACGCAAATGCTGGTGCCAACGGAACATTTGGTGGTCAGGATTCAAGATTAAACAACTTTACTATTGACGGTTCTGTATTTAACAACGGATTTGGTCTTGGATCAGATTCACAAGCCGGAGGTAGAACTGGTTCTACTGCAATTTCATTAGATGCAATCGAACAATTACAGGTAAACATTGCTCCTTATGATATTCGTCAATCCGGATTTTTAGGTTCAGGTATCAATGCTGTAACAAGAAGTGGAACAAACGAATTTGAAGGATCTGTTTATACTTCTACAAGAAGCAATAAAAAAGATTTTATTGGTACACATGCTGGTGATGTAACAATCAAACCAGGGAAGTTTGAAGAAAAAATATTAGGAGCCCGTTTTGGAGCACCAATTATCAAAGATAAATTATTCTTCTTCGGAAACTTTGAAACTATCGATAATACAAGCCCTGCTACGAACTTTACTTCTACAGGTTCTCCAAACCCAAGTGGTCAGAACTCTCTTCCAACATACACGGAAATGCAGACTCTTTCTAACTTCATGCAGGAGAAATTTGGATACACTACAGGTCCATGGGAAAACTATGATTCATCAAAAGAATCAAAAAAATTCTTAGCCAGAATTGACTGGAATATCAACGATAACCATAAGCTTACAGCTCGTTACGTATATCACGATTCATCATCTGATCAGTTAACTTCAAACTCTAACTCATTAGGTTTTGGTAACAGAACAAACAGCGGATTAGCAATGTCTTTTCAAAATAGTGGATACACGATTTTAGATAACACAAGATCTATCGTATTAGAATTGAACAGTAAATTAAGCAATTCATGGTACAATAACTTCATTGCAGGTTATGACAAACAAATTGAAGACAGAGGTTTAATTGGTGGTGGTTTATTCCCTACAATTGATATTAAACAAGGTGCAGCTACTTATATTTCAGTTGGTTTAGATCCTTTTACTCAAGGAAACAAACTTTCTTACTCTACACTACACTTTACAAATAATTTAACTAAAACTATCGGAAAACACTCTTTAGTATTTGGTGCGAATTTTGAATATTTCAAATCAAGCAACTTATTCTTCTCAGGTTCAAACGGAGTTTACGTTTTTAACTCTTTAGCTGATTTTTATACTGCTGCAAATCAGTCAGCAGCAAATGGTGGTGCTCCATCAAGTGTAACACTTACTTCTCCTGCTCGTTTCCAGTACAAATATTCTGCTTTACCAGGAGGTGCTGAACCAATGCAAATACTAGAATCTAACAAATTAGATTTGTATGCTCAGGACGAAATGAAATTAAGCGACAGATTTAAATTAACTGTTGGTTTAAGAGCTTCAAGAATTTGGTATGCAGATACAGCATTAGAAAATCCTACAGTTACAGCTATGACTTTTGCTGATGGCGAAAAATTCAACACTGGTACAATGCCGGATGCAGCAATCTTATTTGAACCAAGAGTTGGTTTCAACCTTGACTTAAACGGAAATGCTTCAACAATTATTCGTGGAGGTTCAGGAATCTTTACTGGTAGATCTCCAGGTGTATATTTATCCAATCAAATTGGAAACAACGGTGTACTTACAGGTGTTGTAGATGTTAGTGGTGCTGCTTTAGTTGCAGGAGGATACGGTTTTACACCAAATCCGGGACAATACTTTACTCCGGCTACACCAACAGCTCCGTCAACTTTTGACTTGTCATTTAATAAGAAAAATTTCAAATCTCCACAGGTTTGGAAAACTACAATGGCAGTGGATCAAAAACTTCCTTTTGGATTCGTAGGTACTGTTGAAGGTATCTTGCAAAAAAACATCAATGCTATCAATTATTACAATGCTAACTTTGATGGTCCTGTTGGAACTTTCGCAGGAACTGATAACAGACCAAGATATTCCCGTAATGATGCAGGAACACGTGTAAATGATAATGTTTCAAACGGTATCGTTTTAGCAAATACTGATGCAGGATATTTTTATTCTACAACTTTTAAATTAGAATACCCTTACCAAAAAGGTCTTTGGGGATCATTCGCCTATACACACTCTAACGCTACAGACTTAATGTCTCCGGGATCAGTTGCTTCAGGTTCATGGACAAGTGCAAGATCTGTAAACGGAAATAATAATCTTGAAGTTTCTAATTCTAACAACAACACACCTAATCGTATCGTTGGGGTTGTAGGGTACAGAATTGAATATGGTAAAGGTCTTGGAGGTGCAACTTCTATCAACTTAGGTTATATTGGAGAACAAGCAAGTCCATTTACTTACACTTATAGTGGAGATATGAATGGAGACAGAGTAAATGGTAATGATTTACTATATGTACCAAATAGCGCATCTGAGCTTCGCTTTACTCCTCTTACAGTAGTAAGTTCTCCTGCAGGAGCTCCTGTAACTACAAGAGTTTATACAGAAGATGAACAAAGAGCTGCATTTGATGCTTACATCAATCAGGACAAATATCTTCGTACAAGAAGAGGACAATACGTTCAAAGAAATGAGTCTACTTTACCAATGTTACACAGATTAGATTTATCTCTTACTCAGGACATATACATCAAAATTAAAGGTAAAAAGAACAGTTTCCAATTTAGAGCTGATATCCTGAACTTTACAAACATGATCAATAAAGATTGGGGAATTTCACAAAGAGCAACTAATGCAAGTGTATTAGCATTCTCTTCTGCATCAACTGGAAACGTACCATTTTATCAAATTGCTACACAAACAGATCCTGATGGAACAAGATATTTAATTAAAAATACTTACCAAAAAAATTCATCAACATCTGATGTTTGGCAAGCGCAATTTACTCTTAGATATACTTTTGGTAACTAATACCGCCTTTCTTATATCATAAATAAGAATTACAATAATAGAAGCCGTCTCAAAAATTTGAGACGGTTTTTTTATTTGGAATAAGCTACCATAATAGGCAGAAAAATTCGGTATTCATAACTAATTTTTCTCCTGTATATTTAGTAATTTTATCATCTTTACGATAAATTTATATAGTACTAAAATTTTGTTTTTTTAATGGATCAACTCATCAGCTTTTTTGTTGCAGGAACCACCTTATTACTTGCATTTTTAATATTCGCAAATATAAATCAGGTAGACAAGAAAGTAAACAGATGGTTTGGTACATTTATTTTGTGCGTTTTCATAATTCAGTTGAACGATTTATTAGAGAAAACCGAGTTTTTAAAAATCAGAACCATCACGAATGATTTTCTTGGCTTAACCGATTTTATCGTAGCTCCTGTTTTTTATTTGAGTGTTGCCTATTTTGTTCAGCCCAATAGAAAATGGCGCTTTACAGATAATCTTCATTTTGTACCCGCCTTTTTAATGTTATTTCTTTTGTTGCTTTCACTCCTTCTTGATACAAAAGAAACTACAATTGCAGATAAAGAAAATGCTCAGATATTCATCACCGGATTTAATTTTATTTTTTGTTTTCAGGTCATTGCCTATTGTATTATGGCTTACAGAGAAATTAACATTTATCAAAAAAATTTATTTACCTATTCTTCAAATGTAGATTCCACAAACCTGAAATGGTTAAAGCAAGTTGTAATTTGTGCCTTGGTAATAGCGGCACTTTGGTTAATTGATAACATTTTTAAATTTGCCAAAACCAATATTTATTTCGATAATTTTGCCGCTTTGGTTTATCTGACAGGGATTTTTTACATTGCCTATTATTCCTTAAAACAAAAAGAATTCCATTCGCTTAATAATCAGGAAAAAGCAGCTATTGAATCCATTATAATTGATAATTCATGTTTTGAAGCAAACCAGAAGAAATTACTTTCTGATCATGATTTACAAGAAATGAAATCGAATTTGATTCAATTAATGAAGGACAAAAGGCCTTTCCTGAATCCTGAATTGAGTTTATTCAAACTCGCTTCTCAATTAAATATTTCATCTCATTTACTTTCATACATTATAAACAAAGGCTGTAATGAAAATTTCTATCAGTTTATAAATCGTTACCGAATCGAAGAAGCCAAAAAAATGATCCAGGATCCTAATATGGAACATTTGAGTTTAATGGGAATTGCCTTTGAAGTTGGTTTCAATTCTAAAACCGTTTTTAATACCACCTTCAAAAAAAGCACGAATCAAACTCCATCAGAATTTAAAAAAGCAATAATCGCTTCAATATAAAATATTATAGTAACCTGTTGAATGTAACTAATAAAAATAATTACACCCAAAGGTTTATCGTATTGAGATTTTAGTTTAAAATTAGAAATTTGAATTCCAATGATTTAAAATAAGTTCGGATTCATAAATCAGAACGTTAGCAGCATTTATAATACTAATATTTGTACCAAAATATTATAGAAATTAAAATGCTATCCATGATCCAAATTTTCGAATCAATAAAACAAATAATTAGATTGCTATTACTATTAATTAGTACTTCCACAATTATTTCCTGTTCAGATGATAATAAAAAAACGGCCGATGAATATCCCGGAACAATAGTAGATTTAGGAACACACAAATTGATGACGTATAATGAATTGAAAAATTCAAAATACTTAGTTGTTTTTGAATCAGGTCACGGAAACGATCATACATCGTGGCTCAGCACCGGAAAATCATCTGAAATCCTGACAATATCCAATGCAATAAATTCTGATGTATTATTATATGACAGAGCCGGTTACGGAAAATCAGAATTTAATACAGAACCCAGAAACATCAATAAACTAACAGCAGAACTTGAAAAAGTCATCGATAATTTCTCCAACGGAAGAAAAGTAATTCTTGTTGGGCATTCCTTAGGAGGTATGATAATTAGAGATTATGCCATAAAAAATCCCCACAAAGTAGGCGGTTTATTATTTGTTGACGCATCTCACGAAAAATACAATCATCTTACTCAGGATCAAGTTAATAATTTTTACAATAGTTATAAAAAAACGTACGGCGAAAATTCCGGCATTGCACAGGAAACCCTGCAATTAATTAACGATTTTAATTATATGACAACATTGCCAGATTTGCCCAATGTTCCGGTTATTGCCATAACAAGCATGAAAATTGATGCTGATCATAATGCCGCAGACAGGCAATTGTGGTTTGAATCAAAGGAATCCCTTAAATCCGGTGTTACTGATTTTACTCAAATCACGACCGTAAAATCAGGACATTTTATTCAGCTTGAGGAACCTGATCTGGTTTTAAATACTATTAAATTATTGCTTTCAAAAGCTTCCTTATTAAATCCATAACAAATTTCAGTTAGTACTATTTTTGGATCTTTTGTCTTAAATTTGCACTTGTTAAACGAAAGAGAAAGTGATAAAAGTGGAAAATGAAAAAGCATGCTGGACTATTTGTACGGAATGTCAGGGACGTGGCAAAAAAAGTCAAAGGCTCAGCAAAAAGGTGCGGCTTCAATATCAATTAGCACTTGATCGATTTGAAAAAACCGGTGAAGGAAAAACGCCAATTCGTCCGAAAGCACATTTAAATGTATGCCTGAAATGTTCAGGATCAGGATTGATTGCATCTGACAATTTCCCCGTACCGGATATAGAAAATTTCCCGCACGTCGCTATTATTGGCGGCGGAATTGGCGGTGTGGCCCTTGCTGTGGCTTGTTTGCATCGCGGAATTCCGTTTACCATTTATGAACGTGATACTAATTTTGATGCCAGATCTCAGGGTTACGGACTTACTTTGCAACAAGCGAGTAAAGCGATTGAAGGTTTGGGAATTTTCTCTTTGAAAGAAGGCGTGATTTCAACCAGACATTTAGTGCATACTACAGAAGGAAAAGTAATTGGAGAATGGGGAATTAGAAAATGGATTCCATCCGAAGAAAAAACAGCACCAAAACGAACCAATGTTCATATTTCAAGGCAGGCTTTACGCTTAGCCTTATTAGAACAACTTGGCGGACATAATAGTATACAATGGGGACATCAGTTAATCGATTTTAAAGAATCTGACGACGCTGTTGATCTTAGTTTTCAAGTAGATGGAAAAACAAAAAACGTTAAGGCAGATCTTGTAGTTGGAGCCGATGGAATCCGCAGTTCGGTTAGAAAACTGCTTATTGGTGACGAAATTACACCTTTACGTTACCTCGATTGTATTGTGATATTAGGGATTTGTCCGTTAAAAGATCTTGAAGGTATTGATCGTACTTTGTTGGATTCGGCAACCGTGTTTCAAACTGCAAATGGTAACGAACGAATCTACATAATGCCTTACACATTTGATTCTGTAATGTGGCAGCTTAGTTATCCAATGCCCGAAGATGAGGCGAAGGCGTTAAGTGCTCTTGGACCAAAGGGGCTTAAAGAAGAAGCTTGCCGACGAACGCAATGGCACGCTCCTATTCCTCAAATTTTAGCGGCAACTCAGGAAAATAAAATTTCAGGATATCCTGTTTATGATCGGGAATTATTAAGTTCAGGTTTATTACAGAAAGGAAAACAAATAACGCTTATAGGCGATGCAGCACACCCAATGAGCCCGTTTAAAGGGCAGGGAGCAAATCAGGCTTTGCTGGATGCACTCGCCCTGGCACGAGGAATCGTAAAAGAATGCAGACCTTTATCACAATGGAGAAAAGCAGGAATCAGACAAAGTGTTCTAAATGAGTTTGAAGCCAAAATGTTAGAACGAAGTGCTGTAAAAGTAAAAGATTCAGCAGATGCTGCACAATTCCTGCATTCTGATATTGTACTTTATGAAGGCGATGAACCAAGAGGCCGAATTTTAAAGAAAAAAGATCAATAACAAAACAATCACAATTTAATTGTTTGAAAAAGGTTGAAGTTCTCCTTTTATAAGTTGCAGTATCACATTTCTGAATTTACTTTAAAAATTTATAAATGTGACTTAAATCGTATTTATCACTTTCAGGCGATTTCAATACAACTACTATAATTTAAAAATTAAGATCGAGGAAAATTCTATTTACTTCACTTAAAACCATTACAATTAAACACTTCCCTCCTCTTTCGTACATCTTAATAATCAAGGTTTTTATAAAATTTCTTTAAAACACTGATAATTAAAGAACTCTTACTTAAAATTCTATAAAATTAAATTAATCATAGTTTCTAATTTTGAATGTAACCAAAAATTAAAAGATAATTGGTTATCAAATACTAATTTAAAATACAATTCATATGATAACAGATAACTACAAAAATTACGATCAGTATGATCGTGATTTTACAGACGAAAGCAGCATCGAAGACCAACAATCTCAATATGAAAACTTTGGTGACGAAGATGAGCAAGAAAATCAATTCTTAAATCAAAACGAAGTTGCTGACTCAGATGAAGATCAAAATTCAGAAAATGACAGCGACAATCAATCCAGTCAGACTGAAACTCCTGAAGAAAAATTTGACGAGGATTACAGCGAATCTGAAAATTTTGCTGTAGACTAATAAACAGCAAAATAAAATTTGCTTTAACACAAAAAATAATTAAAATTCAAAAACATGGGAACTAAATCAGCATCAAAAAGCATGGGGAACGTTTCAACACTGGAACGCATATTAATGATCACCAGCGGATCATATTTATTATACAAAGGACTTTCACAAGAAAATAAAAGTATTGCAAAAATCAGCTCCGGCGGTGCAATGCTCGCAAGAGGAATTAGCGGTTATTGTCCGGTTTACAGCGCTGTTGACCATTTAAAAAATGACAAACCATCAAATGTAAACATCAGAACAAACGTTGTGATCAATAAACCAATCAGCGAAGTTTATGCGTTCTGGCGCAATCTGGAAAACCTTCCAAAATTCATGAATCATTTAGCGTCCGTTAAAACCATTAGCGAAACTAAATCAGAATGGACTGCAAAAGGTCCGGCAGGAATAGGAACCCTAACCTGGAATGCAGAAATTATCAAAGATCAAAAAGAAAAATTGTTAAGCTGGCAATCGCTTCCTGATGCTACAGTAAAAAACTTTGGGAAAGTACTTTTTAAAGCTCAGGGTAACAAAACCGAAATTGAAGTAACAATTTCATATCGCGCACCACTTGGTTTAGCGGGCGAAGGAGCAGCAAAACTTCTTAATCCTTATTTTGAAAAAGTGGTAAATGACGATATCAAAAACTTACAGCTTTATCTTGAATCTTCACATTAATAAAAGATAATAATTACATCAAAATAAAAAAAAGGCTTTTAGAATATTTTCTAAAAGCCTTTTTTTATTTATTGTAAACTGAGGAAATATTAAAAAAATAACTTCATTCTAATTTCGCTTACGCAGAATGTAATCTTGGATATAATTTTATGATCAAACCTTTCAGTCGGTTTTGATAATCTTCCATAAGCCAGTTCTTGTAATTTTTACTGGCATTCTCCAGGCATTTCACATATTGTTTTACCCTCCAGTCAATTTCCGGCTGTAAAGCTTCGGCAAGTGCAATGGCGTGCGAAAGTGTTTCAGAATTTTCCATGCACATTTTTGCATGTTGCCTGATCGATTGCTGAATAACTGTTTTTGGCTTTTTATCCGTATCCATCGCTTCCTGATATCCGCCTTCAATATCAAAAGTCATTTCAAGTGTATTAGGAAATTGCGCGCGTAATTCTGCCGACATTCCATGTGATTGTACTGCCGAAGCTCCTGTGGCATTATAATGAAGTTCCTTGGCGAAAGATTCCGGATTTTCAAAAATATTCTGCCAGTCTAGCGGTGCTTCCCAAGCTCCAAAACGCTGAATATTATTACCCAGATCAGTGATTCCGAAAGTCTTTTTTGATGGAAGTTTTCTCGCACCGCGACCAATCATTTGATGATAAAGTGTAATTGATGTTGTCGCTCTGTTCAAAATAACATGCTGAACGGTAGGTTCATCAAATCCTGTGGTTAATATAGAAACCGATGTCAATACGGCATCTTTCGTTTTTTTGAACCATTTTAAAATTGCTTTTCGTTCCTCATCCGGCGTTTTGTTGTCCAGATGTCTGATATTAATTCCGGCGTTCTCAAATGTTTCCAATACTTTTTGCGAAGTTGTAATACCATTATTAAAAATCAACGTCTTTTTACCTAATGCATTCTCCTGATAGGCTTTCAATAATAATTCCTGCATCGCCGCAGTACTGTATAATTCATTTGAAGAACTCACCGTATAATCCCCGTGAATTCCGGTTTTGAGCGTATTAAGTTCTACTTCATAAATAAAAGATTCTGGCTTAGCCAGAAATCCTTCGCTAATAAGCGTAGCAATACTTTCACCTGTAACCAGCGTATCATAATGTTGTTTCATTGGTTTCGCAATATCAGAACTAAAAGGCGTTGCCGTCACTCCTATTACTTTTGCTTTTTTAAAACTGCCCATTAATTTTCTAAATGAATTATGATGCGCCTCATCAATAATAACAAGACCTACATCATGAGGTTTTATTTTTTTTGATTTTATTCGGTTCCTGAGCGTTTCCACCATTGCAACATAACAATCAAAATCCGGTTTAAAATTGCCCGTTTTGCTGGTAATCATGCAATTTTGCACGCCAATGCGTCTTAAAACACTCGAAGTTTGTTTGCATAATTCCTTTCTATGCGTCAGGATTACAACAGTTTTTCCGTATTGTTTAATAAATCTTCTGGCGATTTCCGAAAACACAACAGTCTTTCCTCCTCCCGTAGGCAATTGATATAAAAGCTTGCTTTTAGGATTACTGTCCATCTTTTCAAAAATCGTGTCGATGTCTTTTTCCTGATAATCATAAAAAGAAGGCGTCGGTTGTATGTTCGTTTTCATCTTTTGAGTTGTTAATTTATTGCTCGGCTGGTACAAGTTGCGATTCCATGAATTTTCCTGTCACAATTGTTCCTTCATCATCTTCCCATTGTGTCACCACATTTTCTATTAATTCCGGTTCAAATCCTATTACTTTCATTATTTGGTTACCAAATTCCTGCTGTACATTTTGTCCTTTTTTAAACATCGTATTATAATTATAGGTTAGTAAATTTCTTTAGGTTATTTTGAAATGCTAAATCAGATCATTTCATTAGACATTTTTAAAAACATTAAAGCTGTTTTGTTTATACTAAATTATAACATTGGCATATTCCTGTTTTACAAGATTCAATTGCTTTTTTTATATTATCTCAATTCTAAATCCTTTTAAATACTTCATAGCAGACAACATCAACAAACAACTCATTTTAAGATGTTTAGAATCTAAATATTTCAGCCATAAAATACTAGGAATGATATAAAACCTGTAAGATATCCTGTAATATTTTGGTAACATGATTTTCTAATTTTGAAATAATCCTGTCCATTTATAACAGACAGAGTAACTTAAAAATTAAAAAAGATGGCACCATTACACGATAAATTCAACAGCAGCAATATTACATCGGGCGAAAATGTATCGTTCTGGATCGACTCTACTTCTATGATCGCTTTTGAAAAACCAGAAACGGATATTCAAACCGATGTATTAATCATTGGCGGCGGAATTGCCGGACTTACTACAGCGTATAATCTGGTGAAAGCCGGAAAAAAAGTAGTTGTTGTTGAAGATGGTTTTATAGGCAGTGGCGAAACCGGACGAACAACGGCTCATTTGACCGCAGCACTTGACGATCGTTACTACTTTCTGGAAGAAACTTTTGGGAAAGATGCCGCAAAATTAGCCGCAGAAAGTCATACAGCTGCCATTAATGCCATCGAAAAAAATGTATCAGATTTGCAAATCGACTGTTCCTTTAAAAGAGTAAACGGTTATTTATTTCTTCATCCAAGTGATGACGAAAAGAATTTACAAAAAGAATTTGAAGCCACAAAAAATGCCGGACTTAATACTGGTATTTTAAACCATACTCCTAACCTCTCCGGCGGAGAAAACATGAACTCACTTGCTTTTTACAATCAGGCACAATTTCATGTTTTGCATTATTTAAAGGCTCTAGCCGAAGAAATCGTGCATCTTGGCGGTACAATTTTTACCGAAGCCAGAGCCGAAAACATTACTAAAGAAGGCGCTACAGTAAATGGTTTTACCTTTACTGCCAACCATATTGTTGTGGCTACAAATACGCCTGTCAATGATACTTTTACCATGCATACCAAACAAGCCGCTTACAGAACGTATGTTATTGCGGGTAAAATTGCAAAAGGCGTGTTGCCGTATTCGCTTTGGTGGGATACAGGAGATGCAGATTCAAAATGGGTTTCGCAACCGTATCATTATGTGAGAATTGAAAACTTTGATGATGAATATGATTTATTGATTTCCGGTGGAGAAGATCATAAAACAGGTCAGGCAGATGAGGAAGGAATTGCCGAAACCGAACGTTATGGCAGACTGGAATCCTGGACAAGAAATTATTTCCCCATGCTGGAAGAAATCACTTATAAATGGTCCGGTCAGGTAATGGAACCAGTGGATTCATTAGGCTTTATGGGAAAAAATCCGGGTGATGAAAATATTTACATCATTACGGGCGATTCAGGAAACGGAATGACACATGCCACAATTGGTGCCATGATTATAAGCGATACTATTTTAGGGATCAAAAATGAATGGGAAGATTTGTACAGTCCGTCAAGAATTACTTTGAAAACCGCTGTTGATTTTGCGAAGGAAGCAGGAAATATGGCGTCGCAATACCTGGATTGGATTTCAGCATCTGATCTTAAAAACACAGCTGATTTAGAACCCGGCGATGGCGGAATTCTGTCATCAGGTTTAAAAAAGATTGCCGTTTATCGCGATTATGATAATAGTCTTCGTGCTTTTTCTGCCGTATGTCCGCATTTAGGTTGTGTGGTACAATGGAACAATGACGAAAAATCTTTTGATTGTCCGTGTCACGGTTCCCGTTTTTCCTGCGACGGAACAGTTACAAATGGTCCCGCTCAAACGGATTTGAGCCCAATTCATGTCAAATAAAATTCTGTAATTATTACTTAATATATACTATATCCGGAAAATGATACAAATAATTAATGCGCCTGAAAATGTAGTCGCTTTTAGGGCGCTTGGCGACGTAACCGCAAACGATTTCAAAACCATTATTGCTCCGGCAGTAAAACAACTGGTGGAACAAATCAACGAGATTAATTTTCTGTTTTTAATCGATACTGATCTTGAAAATTTTGCGGCAACCGCCTGGCTTGAAGATGCATTTATTGGTTTGAAGCATTTTGGAAAATGGAATCGGGCCGCAATTGTAACTGATTCTGAAAATGCTATTTCTTTTACGAATGCTTTTAGTTATGTGGTGCCCGGAGAATTTAGAGGTTTTAAAAAAGAATCTTTTGATGAAGCTTTAAAATGAGTTCAGGGAAATGATGCTGTATAATTGAGTTTTTTAACAAGGCTTTAGCCGAATTAAGGATTTTATTTTAAGTAATTCAGATGGATTTACTTAACAGTTTAATCAAGAGAGTAATTAGAAAAATCCGTTTTATCAGCGTTTTTACGAAGTAAATCTGCTAAATCCGCGTCCAAATTAGACACTGATTTTACTGATTCGCTAAAGCGAAAACGCGGATAAAAACGGATTTTATTTTTAATCTTCTATCAGGACTTTTTAAAAATAAAAAAACCCGCGATTTTTAAGTCGCAGGTTTTGGTCTTTTCCCAATTAGTTAATCTCACAATTATTTTTCTTCTTCTTCTGTAGCGTCAAAATTAATTGTATTATAAGCAGCTTCAGTCAACGTGATGTCCGCTTCTTTTTCTTCGTTTAAAGTTTCTACTAAAAGTGAAACGGCTTCATCTTCACCAAGTGTTTTGGCAAAAGCGGCTAGGGTTCCATAAGTAGCAATTTCGTAGTGCTCAATTTTTTGAGATGCTGCAATAATACCTGCATCTCTTACAGCTCCTACTTCTGTTTCCTCCATAATTCCTTCGCCTTCTTTAATAAGACCTTCCATTGCATCACATTTTTTTGCAGTAGCTTTTTCTCCTACAGCCGCAAAAACTTGTTCTAATCTGGTTACCTGACCTTGTGTCACAGCTAAGTGATCGTTGATAGCATCGATAAGATTTTGAGATGTAGCATTTTTAGCCATTTTAGGAAGCGCTTTTACAAGTGCTTTTTCTGCCCAATAGATGTCTTTTAATGAATCTACAAATAATTCTCTTAAACCTTCAGCAGCAGATGCTTTCGCTTTTACTGTTCCTTTAGGCGTTGCAGATTTTGATGCTGTAGATTTTGATGCAGCAGTTGTTTTTGATTTTGAAGCAGCTGTTGTCGTTTTTGATTTCGTTGCTGTTGCAGCAGTAGTTTTTTTACTTGCTGTTGTACTATTTGAATCTTTCATGATATAGTTTTTTAATTATTAGTTTATCAAATGTACTATTACGGCTTCTTACATTCTTATATTATTAAGCCCAAGATTTACATCATTTAAACATTTAAATATCAAGCACTAACAACAAATTAATTGTATAACATAGTTCTGAAATTATATAAATTTCTTACTGTTGTGAAAGTTAATTTTGAAAAAATTAAGGTTCGAAAATTGGATTATTTTTCTGTGTACTTTGTAAAGTCAGACTTATTAATACAGAGGAAACTATCATAATTATCAAGATCTTGTTAATAGAATATAAAAAGTAAATCAATAAAAACGATATAATATATGAATGATAAAAATCAAAGTATTGCCAATGACCAAATGGCTAACGAAAGAACTTTTCTGGCCTGGATCAGAACCGGGATTGGTATTATGGTCTTTGGATTTGTAATTGTGAAATTCTCCTTGTTTGTCAATCATTTGCCATCAAAATTTTTTCAGGAACCTGATTTGCCTAAAAATGTATCTACAATTCTGCTTGGAATTGGACTTGTTTTAACCGGTGCGATTACAATTTTACTTTCCTATTTTCGTTATAAAAAAACGAATCAACTTTTAGAAGAAGGAAAATATTTGCACTCAACCGTATTGTTGACTTTTTTAACAGTGGTAATAATTGCGATGAGTATTATCATAATTGGTTATTTGATTCTGGCAGCTTATCCCTTAAAATAACTGCATTTTATAAATGTTATTACGTATATAAGTAACACAAACATTTAACATACTATTTTAAATACTACATATTTAGACTTAACACACTCATAAACAGTTAATAAAGTGATAATTATATAAATATCTCGAAAAATTATATAAATCGTAGCATGCATTCTGTTTCTAATTTTGTACTAGATCCTAATAGGAAAATATAATACTATAATCTCATTTACAATACTATACACTCAAACAAAACTTAAAAGCTACTATCATGAAAACTAACTACGATCAAAACGAGAATTTTTCTACTGAAAATACAGAAAATATTGTAGAACAATCTGAAACTGTTACTTCAGGATATAAATCTACGAGAGACCAGTTATTATGCTGGGGTGAAGATTAATTTTTTTCACAAACATCTTGATATAAAAAAACCATTAGTGAAAGCTAATGGTTTTTTACTTTTACTTTACCTGTTAATGGCAATACAATCGAAAATATGGCTCCTTCGCCAGCAATGGCTTCGGCAAAAATATCTCCGCCATGATTCTGTACTATTTTTTTGCACATTGCAAGTCCAATTCCGGTACCTTCATAGGACGTTTTAGGATGAAGCCTTTGGAAAATATTAAAAATGCGTTCAAAATATTCAGGTTCAAAACCAATCCCGTTATCCTTAATCTGTATTTTGCAATATTCAAGAGGTGAACGGCTTAAAGAAAGCATCTTAATATCGTTGTCCTGAACCGGCAAAACACTAATAGTAATTAATGGTTCAATATCATCTTTAGTAAATTTTAATGCATTACTGATAAGATTTCTAAAAAGCTGTGTCATTTGTAACGGAATCGCTTCAATAAAAGGCAAGGTTTCTACCACAATTTTTGCGTGTTTTTCTTCCATCAAGAGATCATAATCCAATATTAAATTGTCAATGACTTCGTTTAGATTCACGAAGGTAAATTCCTCTTCAGATTTGGCAAGCTTGGAATAATTGAGTACATCATTAATTAATGTTCTCATTCGGATTGCCGAAAGCATGATTTTCTCAATATATTTTTGAGCATTTACTGATGCTTTTTCATCGAGGCTTGATTCGAGCAATTGCGAAAAAGTACTTATTTTACGGAGTGGTTCCTGTAAATCATGTGAGGCAATATAAGCAAACTGTGCCAGCTCTGCATTAGAATGCAAAAGCTGAACATTAGATTGCTGTAGGTCCTCCACAACGGCATCCAGTTCTTCTGTTCGCGTTTGTACCAACTGTTCTAGAGCCATTTGCACTTCGTACTGAAGTGTAACATCCTGCGCTGATCCATTCATTTGGATTGGATTTCCTGCAAGATCAAAAATCGTTTTTCCCTGTGCATGCAAAATCCTTTTTTGCCCCGTTTTAGGATGTATTACGGTATATGTTTCATCATAAACACCTCCAGATTCCGGTTTCAAAGCCCAAACCACAGCATCAGCAACACGCTGACGGTCTTTTTCTTCCAGAATAGGAATAACTTCTATAAAATTATGATTATCAGGATCATAGCCAAACCATTCTATTAAACGGTCCGAATAAGTCAAACCATTAGTGGCAACATCAATACTCCAGGTTCCTAATTGTGCAAGTTCTATGGCATCTCTTAAACTGGCTTCGGCTTGCTCCTGTTTATGTCTTGCATAGACTTTATCTGTCACTTCAACTACAATACAAATAGCTCCGTACGGAATATTGTGGTCATCAAATAAGGGTTTAAAGGTATAATCATAATACCCAATATGTAATTTTCCGTTTTTTATAAGGTCAATGCGTTCACCAGATTCATCACAGGTATCTCCTGTAGCAAGTACTTGAGAGTATTTCTCTAATAACAGCGTGTTTTTAAGTTCAGGAATGGTTTCCATAATAGGTTTTCCTAATATAAAATCATCATCACAACCCAATATTTCAAGCATTTTTTCATTTGCTTCACGCACAATCATTCCTTTGCCTACATAGACTAATTTAGCTACGGGCGAATTATAGAAAATCTTGCGGGTAAATTCCTGATTTTTCTCTAACTGTCGGTTCGCTTTTACCTGATTTGTAACATCTGTGGCAACATCAAGGATCGCATACACTTTTCCATCAGCATCAAACAAAGGTTTATACGTAAAATCAAAGTAAAAAGTGGTAAGTACTCCATTGTTCATCAAATTAGCCTTTGCCCCTTTTTGCTCATAAATCTCTCCTGTTTCATACACTCTTTTAAGAATTGCCGGAAACGGCTGATCGGCAACTTCCGGAAACGCATCGATCATATTTTTACCAATTACTTCCGGTCCGCGTCCCCAGTAATTCATGATAATTTTATTGGCGATTTCAATTCTCATATTGGGACCTACGTATAAACAGGTTCCTACGGGCGCTTCTTCAATTAGCGACTGAAAACGTTTTTCGCTTTCTTCAATTCTCCTTCTGGCTAAAACCTGTTGCGTTACTTCGATCACCACAACTAATACACTATTTATTGCTCCGTCAGGATCTCTTTGTGCCTTATAACTGTGATCGATATAAATTACTTCGGTTTTGCCGTTGCGTATTAGTTCTACAGGTGCTTCTCTTGCGGTAAAAGTTTCACCGGTTGTCATCACCTTTTTAAGCTGAGTGTCAAATCCCTGACCGGTAAGTTCAGGCAACACTTCTAATAATGCTTTACCTGTAAGTTCCTCAACGGTTCGTCCTGCGATTATGCCATAAAAGGTATTTGCCATATCAAACACAAGGTCTTCTCCTTTGATTATGGCGATTCCAACAGGAGAATTTTCGAAAGAATTAAGCAGTTTCCGACTGCTTTCTTCCATTAACTGTTGTGCAATCGTGCTGTCGGTCACATCGTAACCCATATTTAAGACTGCATATACTTCTCCGCTTTCATTAAAAAGCGGCGTATAGGAATAATTAAAATATTGTGTGGTTATTTTTCCATCTTTCTCAATATCAGCTTGTGATCCCTTTGCATGATATTCAACACCGGCTTCAAATACATTTTCAAGGATTTCAAAATAGCCCTGATTCTCAAGTTCCGGAACGGCTTCTCGGTACGGTTTTCCTATAATGCCATTTCCTTTTTTCCAATAACCGGACATTACATCATTTGCAAATGCTATAACCAGATTTTCACGTAAAAAAAGTGCGGTCGCCACGGGTGTTTTTTCAATTACCTTTCTTAGTAATCTTTCACTTTCTTCAATCTGTCTTTGTGCTTTTACTTGTTCCGTTACATCGTGGCACAAAGCAATAACTCCCGTAATTTTACCATCAATTTCTTTATAAGGCTGGTAAACTACATTGAGATATCCTTCTTTTTTTGTATTATTTACAATAACGCAATAGTAAGAACTATACAAATAAAAAGATTCTCCTGTTGCTTTAACCTTCTCAATTATAGGGCGGTAAACACTTTCGGTTTCCGGTATAATTTCAAATAGATTTTTGTCTAATAAATCTTCAACTGTCCGGCCAATTAAACTTGCATAGGCATCATTAACAATATTTACCTTTAAATCTTCTCCTGTCAACACTACAATTCCAACGGTCGCCTGACGAGTCAAATTAAAAAATCGCTGTTCGCTTTCCACAATTTGCTTTTCGCCTTCCACAAGTGCTTGTATGTCCATGCAATACCCTGCATAACCACCTAATTCTCCATCTGCCATATAAAATGGATCTCCGGCAGCATGGCATTTAATGATTGAACCGTCCCATTTTTTTAAATGGAATTGTACATCATAATGTGATTTTTCGGCCACAGCCTTATTATATGCTTCAATAACCGTATTACGATCTTCGTCTAAAATTGCTGCGGGCCAGGCATCTCCAAGGACTTCTTTGTAATGCAATCCTGTCCAGTCTGATAATGTTTTATTGACATACGTCATCATACCATCCTTATCAGCAAGCCAAAGTCCCGCCGGAGACATATTTGTTACGTTTTTGAATTTAAGATCCTTTTCAAATTGAATCTTATGCATCGCAATATTATAGTCGAGTAATAATTGCAGTTCCTTATTGGTTTCATTGAGCTGTTGCAAACGCACGACGGCATCTGTAGTTTCGGTACAAGTCACGAGAACGCCGCCTATTGCTCCGGAATCATCAAAAACCGGACTGTAACTAAAAGTCCAGTAAACGTTTTCAAGACTTCCGTTTCTGTAAATAGGAATAAGCTGGTTTTCCATCCAGGTAGATTCTCCACCGTCTAAAACCTGTTTGATAAGCGGGTAAATAACAGGCCAGATTTCAGGCCACGTATCAACGCCATTGGCACCTAAAGCTTCGGGATGTTTTCCGTCATTACCCAAGCTGGGCCTGTAGGCGTCGTTATAAAACTGTATAAGATTTTCGCCCCACCATAAAAACATGGGGAACTTAGAATTTAATATGGTACTTACCGTAGTACGAAGGCTTTGCGGCCATTGATCAGGAGAACCAATCGATGTGGCTGACCAATTGTAAGTTCTGGTATATTCCCCCATTTCTCCTCCGCCACGAAGGAAATTTAAATTTGGATCAGTCAATGGCATCTGGTTTTGTTAAAATATAAAGGGTGTTAGCAAAGCAATCAAATCTTTAAAATCATTGGGTTTTGTCAGGAAATCTATTGCTCCCATCGAAAGTGTCATTTCCCTGATCGAACTGTCTGATGAAGTTGTGAATATAATAACGGGAATATCTTTTAGTTTTTCCTCCTGTTTTAGCTGAGCCAGAAATTCATGACCGTTCATTGATGGCATATTTAAATCTAAAAAAATCGCCTGTGTAGTTACACTTCCCAATCGCAATTGTTCCAGTGCTTTGCGCGCATCTGTATAGTAATTGTATTTTATGGTCGTAGAAATTTGCTCAAGCGCCGCCTGGAAAATTTGTAAATCTTCCTCATCATCATCTATGAACAGGATGTTAGTATATTTCATATATCAAATATAGAAAAAAATAATATTTTTATCAAATTAAAGCATCTGAAAGAGTATTGATAAAGATTATGTAAAAAATTGGGACTATCCTGTAAAATAGTAAGTGTTTTAGGTTCTTAAATTTACGATTATAAGGAAATTTTTAGAATAAATACATGAATCCATACAAAAAAACAGGGCTTATTATTACCGGAATTTTAGTATTGCTGGTGGCGATAAATTTTGCATTAGAACCCGTTGCATTGCATTATGCCAATAAGGCATTGGCAGATTTAAAGGGTTACAAAGGAAGTATTAAAGATGTCGATATTCATTTATATCGTGGTGCATACCGAATTGATACACTGGTAATTGACAAAATTGATAACGGAAAAACCCAGCCTTTTTTTCTCGCGACTGGAATTGATATTTCCATTGAATGGAAATCACTTTTTAAAGGTGCTTTTGTAGGAGAGTTTTCGGTAGAAAATCCTGTTTTAAACTTTATCAAAAAAGGAAAAAAAGTAGAAGCGGGAGGTGATAATGATTTTATTACGGCCGTAAAAAAACTTTCTCCTGTAAATATTAATTCTATCGAAATAATTAATGGTCAGGTACATTATATTGATCTTACATCAAAACCAAATATTGACATTGCCGCCAGACAAGTTACTGCAACGGCACGCAATTTGAGAAATATCGAGGATAAAAACAACAAACTACCCTCTACAATTGTGCTTACGGCTACTACCAGTGGAAACGGAAAAATTAAAAGTAACGCTAAACTAAATGCATTAAAGGATATTCCTGATTTTGATTTTAACCTGGAACTGGAACGTATGGATCTGACGTATCTTAAGGATTTTACAGATGCTTACGCCGATTTTACTTTTAAACGCGGACAATTATATGTTTCTACCGAAATGGCAATGGCAGACGGAAAATACAATGGTTATGTAAAACCGGTTTTAGAAAACATCAGGATTATCGATTTAACGCCGGATACTCCAAAAGAGAAAAAGCGTCCGTTTTTAAAACGCGTCTGGGAACTTGTTGTTGGTACAGCAGCCGAAGTCGTGACCAACCAGCCCAAAGATCGTCTGGCAACAAAAGTCCCGTTGAAAGGTGATGTTAACGGTGGAGAAAAATTTACATGGACTGCTATTGTAAATGTGCTTAAAAACGGATTCATCAAAGCTTTTGATAAAGATGTCGAAGGTTCAATTGACTTTGACGATGCCAAATCAGGTAAAACCGAAAAAAAATAAAACTGCGATACATCATTCGCATAACTAAAAAAAAACGATCCCGTTTTTAATTCAAATACTATTATTATGGAAGATTTTTTGCGTGACATTTTCAAACATGTCGAAGGATATTATTATGGTCTTGTTGACATAACTCCAAAAATTTTACTCGCTATACTTGTCGTTTTAATTTCCTGGTTTATTGCCGCCCGTGTCAAAGTATTTGCTGACCGCAGACTGAAAACTAAAATGCACGATCCTTTACTGGCAACATTTATTGCTAATTTAATAAAAGCCATTCTAATTGTAATAGGTTTATTATTTATGTTTCGCGTTATAGGTTTAACCGGAGTTGCCCAAAGTGTTTTGGCGGGTGCAGGAATTTCGGCTTTTGTAATTGGGTTTGCACTTAAGGACATTGGTGAGAATTTTTTAGCGGGAATTTTGCTGGCATTTAAACGACCATTTTCCGTGGGAGATATTATTGAAAGCAACGGTGTAAAAGGAAAAGTTGTTGCGCTTAATTTACGTGATACACAGATTAAAAGTGACAGTAAAAACATTTATATTCCAAATGCGCTTTTGATTAAAAATACGCTTGTAAATTTCAATAGTGAAGGTTACTTACTTCAGGATTTTACAATTGGTCTGGAATATGGATCAGATTACAGAAAAGCAATTGACATTATTACTGAAGTTATGAAAACAGACGATGACGTAATCGACAAAGGATATTCAAACTCTGCTGTTGTGGCCGGAATTACAGGAAGTACCGTACAGATTATTATAAGATATTGGGTAAAAACAGACCGAACTGTTACAGATGGAAAACACCGATCTGAAGTGGTAATTAAGGTTGCAGAAGCTTTAAGCGAAAACGGATTTACTTTAAAATAAAAGTACAATTTACTGCGAACCAAGAGTCGAAATGTGCCGTCAGGCACTAAATATTGGTAGTTGAGATAGATTAGAAATACGTTGGCGTGCCGTAGGTACGCAACAAAATGATAACATTGCGTACCTACGGCACGCTATATTTATTCCGATTCCCATTAGCTACCAATATTTAGTGCCTAATGGCACAAATTCCAGGTTTTCAAATCTTAAAAAGACATTTTTAAGTCATTATTTTTTCAGCATAAGAACGCAAGTCAGGCTTTTGAATTGCCATACAAATAAAGCAGAAATTATTTAGGAAGATATATAAAAAACGTAGTTCCCTTTCCGGGCTGACTGGTAAAATTGATGATTCCGTTATGGTTTTCAATAATTCTTTTGCAAAGCGCCAAACCAATTCCGTTACCTCCATATTGATCGCGTTGGTGTAAACGCTGGAACATATCAAAAATTCGGCCTGAATACTCGCTATCCATCCCAATACCATTATCAGCAATTGTAATAACATGATAATTACCGTCCGGACTAAAAGCATCTGCAGAATCTCCTGATAATGCGCCCGAAGCAATAGTTACGGTAGGTTCAGCACTATTAAATTTAAGTCCGTTGTTGATTAAGTTAAAGAAAAGCTGACGCAACTGAACATTCAAACCTGAAACCACAGGTAATTCACCAATATTGATGATTGCATTTTTTTCTTCAATAACAAGACTTAAATCGCTGAGGCTTTCTGTAGCAACTTCATTAAGATCTACTTTTGCAAACTTTAATTCTTTATTGTCAACGCGCGAATAATTTAAAACATCGGCAATTAAACTGGACATTCGTCCTGCCGCGCTCGTCATTTTATCAAAATAATATTGAGTTCTTTGCTCTTCTGATAAATGTTCACCTGCTCTGGACAACATAATCATTATTTTACGCAAAGGTTCCTGCAAATCGTGAGAAGCGATATAAGCAAATTGCTGCAGCTCTTTATTTTTAAAAACCAGTTTTGAATTCGCATTTTCTAATTCGCTCTGGATCAGTTTTAATTCAGAGTTATTTTTAAGCGTTTCCTCGACCGTTTTTTGATCGTTTATATTTACAAAATAAATAAGCCAGTTATTCAGAGTCCCATCCTCTGCAGGATTAGGAATAATCGATATCAAATACCAGATGTATGATGAACCGTTTTTAATTCTCGTTTCACCGGAAAACTGCGATCGGTTTTTTTTGACTTTGCTCCAGTTATCCATGATATGATCTACATCATCAGGATGAATAAAAGAACTTACTTCTCTTTTATCAAAATTAAGAAATGGAGCTTTCAGAATTTGTTTTAGTGAATCGTTGACCAGTAATATATTGTTTCGATCGTTTACAATACAAATCAAAACCGGAATTGTATTCGCTAATTGTCTGTAACGGTTTTCACTTTCTCCCAGTTTTTCAGAAAGGGCGACAAGCTCAATATTTTTTTTCCTGATCTCATCATAGGGAGAAACAGGTGGTTCGTATTTAAAATAATCGGCAAGTGTTCTTATTTTCGCATCAGATAAAAGTCCGGGCGAACTAACCGGATGGCTTAATTTGGTAATAGAATAATTATCAGCAAAACTATATTCAATATTGCCTGAAATTTTTGCCGCATATTTAAAAGCTTCAGGGTTGCATCTTTTCAAATCTACAGTATCCGTAAGTATGGCAACAATCTCTTTTTGTGTGGCTTTGATAACATTAATACCCAATGTAAGTACCGAATCTTTTCCGTTAGCAATAGAACATCTTGCAACTTCAGATACGGCAGTAGAAAATCTTGTCTGGGCAGAAGTTGGCATTCCGCACATCTCCGCTATTTTCATAGATCGTTTATGGGCCAGAATCAGGTCCATTTCATTATCTAAATTAATCTTAACTACTTCTTTCATTTGCTTAATTTATTTTCCCTACTAAAACAGTTGCGTCATCTGTACCCCTGATATTATCCTTTAATAATGAGGAAGCAATTAAGCTGGGTTTCTGTTTTATAATCGAAACTAAATCATTAAGATTCCATCGTGTTCTCAAACCATCGCTATGCATAATAATTATTTGGTGCTTTTGATAAGGAACTGTTGTGCTATTCAGTGTTCTGGGAATATTGTGTCCTAAAATACCGTTGTACGGTGTATAGGTCTTATTGTCCAGACCACTATAAATTCGGGTATTGATATTACCAATTCCGCAAATATTCCATGTTTCAGATGCATAATCTACAGCTGCTATTGTGGCAACTAATCCTCTGCTTTTTTTAACAGCATCGTGAATTTCCCTCAATATAATTGTGGTTTCTGTTGCTTTTGATTGCTGAAAAGCTTTTATGGCGAGCTGAACGGCTTCATTAGCATTTGATCCATGACCTAAACCATCGCCTACTAAGATCTGAAATCCTTTTGGTGAGAATTTTATAAAATAACCATCTCCACAAACTCTTTCACCGGGATAATTTACGCTCAAAGCCGAAAAATTCAAACCCGGACCCGGAGGTGGAATCTGATAATCTGCGTGATCACAAATTTTTATATACTGAACCGTACCCCAGCCTTTCATGGAGTAAATCTGAAAATCGTTGCTTAATCTTTTTATGGCTCCCAAACCCTGACCCAACGTATTTGAAGTTGAATAGCCATCGTTCATGATTTTAAAAACATTATCAATTCCTGCTCCACTATCAAGACAATATATCTCAATCTCGTTTTTACCGTCAATTTGATGGTTTCGGTATAAAAGTTCACCTTTTCCGGGAAATTTAATCAGGTTTGAAGTCAGTTCTGCCACAATAATATCTATTTCGGCAGCGCGATGGGGAGTAAAACCTATTTGAAGTGCAAGATTATGTATTTCCCTTTTTATAAAAGCAATGAGGCTTCTGTCGTCAATTTGACAACTGGAAAAAGTATTATCCATTTTTCCATTTTATTATGGTAACAGTAGTCCCGTTACCTAATTCTGTCTGAATATTAAATTCATTCACAAGTCGTTTAGTGCCTGGTAATCCCAGTCCTAAACTTTTTCCTGTACTGTATCCGTCTTTCATAGCAAGATCAATATCTACGATCCCTGGTCCCTTGTCAATAAAGGTAACGCGTACTCCGTAATCCCTCCCGTTATTAACCTCTTCAACAATTACTTTGCCGCCTCCTCCATATTTCAAAAGGTTACGTACAAGTTCACTTGTTGCGGTTATTAATTTGGTTTGATTTAGAATACTCATTCCCGCTTTAATGCCGTAATCGCGCACGCGGTTACGCAAGGGTACCACATCCTGTTCCTTTACAATTGGTACTTCTTCTTTATTCGTTGTCTTGATCATCTGCAAACTCCTCGTTACCGCCATTATACATTTTCGCGCGAAGAAGATCCATGCCTTTTTCAACATTAAGTGCACTAATGACACCGTTTAATGATAACCCAAGTTCAACAAGTGTAATAGCGACTGCGGGCTGCATACCCACTACTACTGTTTGCGCATCCATAATTTTTGACATCACTGCGATGTTGCCTAAAATACGGCCCATAAAAGAGTCAATTATAGATACTGCAGATATATCAATTAATACACCTTTTGAACTGTATTTATTGATAGTATTTATTAAATCAGATTCGAGATTTTCTGCCAGTTGATCGTACAAGTCCACTTGTATCGTAACCAGTAGAAAATCTCCCATCTTAAGTATAGGAATTCTTTCCATATTTGATTAATCGTATTTGATTATTTTCTTTTCACAACAGTAAGCTGAAGCATTTCAAAAGCTGTCTGAAGAGCGCTGGCAAGGGATGTTTTGGTAATAATTCCGGTAAGATCAATTCCTAAATGCACCACTGTTTGTGCAATTTCCGGACGAATACCACTAATAATACATTCTGCTCCCATTAAGCGTGTTGCGCTAACTGTTTTGATAAGATGTTGTGCCACAAGTGAATCAACAGCCGGTACTCCTGAAATATCAAGAATAGCAATTGAACTTCCTGTTTCTACAATTTGCTGCAAAAGATTTTCCATTACAACCTGAGTTCTTGAACTGTCAAGTGTTCCTATAATTGGTAAAGCAACAACCCCATCCCATACTCTGATAACCGGAGTTGAGATCTCGCTGATTTCGTCAATTTGTCTTGAAATAACATCTTCACGTCCTCTCATAAATGCTTCAAAAGTCATGATGGTCATATTATCAACCAATGCTCCTAATTGTAAATTTGCATCATATAAACGTGCTGCATCTTTTTCGATTTCAGATAAAATCTGAGAAGCTGCTTCTTTAAACGAAATAAGGTATTGAGCATTTTCACGAGGTGAAAAACCGCGTTTTGCTCTTGAACTCGAAATACCCATCATTAAGTCATAAACTTTGTCGAATCCCTTAGAGGTTAAATCTTCCGCATTGTCTTTTGTCAAAGCGTCTAATAAAAGTGAAGTGAATTCCTTTGATTCTTCTTCTTCTGTTGAACCATCAGTTGAACCTTTTTCTAATAAAAGTCTGGTCCATATATTTAATAATTCGCTTTCGTGATTTTTCAAGCTCCCTAAAACATTCTTTTGCATTTGCTATGGTATTTTTGTGATTTTGTAAACAAATATAATAATAAATAATACCTTATAATTAAAAGAATACGAAAATCTTAAAAAAGTTCGTTTACTGCATTTAAAAATCTAATCGCATTTTTTTTAATTATGAATTAGACACTATTAATCCTTTTATTTACTGTTTAAAATACATATTATGAAATAATATTGACAAAAAAATACAAATGTGACATTAACAGAAAAATGAAACATTTTTAATCAATATTCATACTATTAAGGATACGAAGTGATGCTGCCTCACAAAAATCCAATCCCGAATAATCCGGATTGTAACCGCCAATATACGGAACAGCCATAATATACAGATTTTCGTTGTAAGCGCCGTAGTGATTAATAATTTGAAAATTATCATTTATGGCAATTCCTGAAACGTTCAAAAAGTAACTTCCCGTACTGTCTTTTTCTATAGACGTATTGTTTTCTGAAAAAGCAATATGCCCTATTTCGTTTGATTTGAATTTTATTTTGGCCGGACTAACTGCTTTTTGCGATAATAAACTCTTAAAAGGAAAATCATTGTAAGACAAATGCGGCTGACCTACACAATCAACGAAAGTTTCATAGTAAACCGACTTCGGATTATTTTCTTCGTCCGAAAAATGATATACTATTCCTCCATCAGTCTGAGGTTCTACGGAACTTTCTGCCCCAACAGGAATAATATCCAAAACTCCCGCATGATGAAGCGCCAATAATTCGACACAAGATTTTTGTGGTACAAATGCAATAACAATCGAAATCAATGGCATCAATACTTTTTGAAGGCGTTGCATATCTTCCGCCGAAAGGTATTTTGCAGGATGATTCATGGCAAAACTCAAAACTGCCAGCATTTCTTTCCAATACACCGATTCTTGTCTTTTTATGGATTTTTCAGCCTGAACATATTCTGCTTTTAAAAGCTGAAACGGTTCAAGACGTTCGCGCAGTTCCATCATTTCTACTACAAATTCCTCAATACTCAGCTCTTTAATTCGGTTATAAAATTCAGGATCTTTGTCCCGGAAAATATCTTTAAAATCTTTTTCAAATACAAAATCCAATGATAAAAAACCGTCATTTGACCTTCTGTGCAGCTCAATTTCTTCCTCTGTTAAAAGTGAGCTATTGCCCAGATGAGAATCTTCAAGATGAAACCGAACCGCAGGAAGCATTCCGCTTCTGGAATGCATTATCATTTTAAAATCGGGACTTTCGGCATGATTTTGAAAACTTAAGTTCCCATTTTCATCCTTTGTAAACATACCATTTTCTCTGGCAAGCGTACGGATTGCATCAATTGCCGTTAAAGAAGATCCTTTTATCGCAACGGCGTGATTTAGTTTTAACAGCAATTTTGACGGCGGATATGGCGCATCAAAATACCCTTTTACTTTTCCTTCATAGCGCACGGGCCAGTTATGTCCGGTACAAATTACCACGTAATCAAACTTCTTTTTATCGGTAATTGTTTCTACCCAGACTTCTTTTTCGTGTTCGTTATAACTAATGTCCAAAACATTGCTGTTGTATTGCACTCTGGTTGTAATTCCCGCTTCATCGCCTTTTTGCTGTAATAATTTAAACTGATCTGCGAGGTAATATCCAAACAATAATCGTGGCAAAACCTTGTATTCTGTAAATCGTTCCGGATCAATAGCAAATCGTTCCAGAATTTCTGAAGGAAGAGTCAAAATCCAGTCAGATATTGAAGTCACAATTTCCGGAGTTTCATTATCTGATACGTTCGTTACATGTTCATCATTTGCTCCTTCAAGACTATAGGGCATTCCTGCACCAAGAGTATTTTTTCTTTCATAAATATCGATTTCAAAATTTGTATTTCCGGATTCAACCAGTCTTTTATACATAAACAGTCCGCTTGGTCCTCCTCCTAAAATGGCAATTTGCTTTTTAATTTCTTCCGTTTTCATTTTGTTTATTTTGGTGTTTTGTTTTTTTGTCATTTCGATCGAAAGAGAGAAATAACATCTCATATTCGACAAAGATTGGCGATTATCTTTGCGGGGTTTCTTGTGTGATTTACTTCTTCTGTTCGCTATTGCTTGTATCTCTCTTCAGGTGACATAACTTTGTGATCTTTATTATTTGTGCGGAGTTTCCTGATGAGATTCCTCGTTCCTCGGAATGACAAAAATCTTTGTGATTGCTCCTCTTTGCGGAGTGTCTTACGAGATTCCTCCTGCATCGGAATAACAAAACTCCTTGTAATCTTTTAGAAATTCCCACGACAATTTTACGCGTTCTAATAACTTTGCGAACTTCGCGTAACTCCTTTGTGAACTCGGCGGTTAAACTAACTCTAAAGCCATTTTTTTCTTTTAAACCAAAGAAAAATAACAATCGAAACCACCACCATTACAATCATCGTAACAGGATATGCATAGTAATAATTAAGTTCCGGCATAAATTTGAAATTCATTCCGTAGATTCCCGCTATAAACGTCAATGGCATAAAGAAAACCGAAAATACCGTCAGTACTTTCATGACATCATTTGTTTTTCTGGCAGATAATGAAAGATAAATATTCAGTAATTCTTTTGCATCTTCCTGAACCTGATCGTTGAGCATCAATAATTTAGTATGCAAATCGTGAACATCTCGAAGTGCAGGAGCTTCTTCTCCTTCTGCCCGAATTGAATTCACCACTTCGTTACTTAACAACAACAACTTTTTGTATAATCCTGCCCTGTTTTTCAGATAATAAATCGCCTCGATCATATCTGTAGGAATATTTTTCTTGAGGAATAATTTCGATTCATAACCGTCAATTTCGTTCGAAAGATTAATAGCCGGCTGCTCGAACGAATGTAAGGCATCACGCACAATATGAATCGCGATTCCGGTACTTGTTTTTAATTTTCCAGTATCGACATAATTTTCTTTTACAGCAGCAATTAAAGGCTGTGACGTACGGTGTAATGTGATGATAAAGGATTCGTTATAAAAAATTGCAATTTTACAACTCAGACTCTGAACGGTTTGCAGCTTTTCCTTGTTCTCATTAACAACCCTTATAATGATAAAATGTGTATTATTATGTTCCTCAAATTTAGGAAGATGATCTGGATCAAGACAATCTAATAAGGCGTAGGAATTAAGATTGTACTTTTCACTAATAGCCGAAAGTTCCTCGCTTGTTGGGTTAACAACATCAATCCAGGTAATTTCAGAATCTTTTATAGTACAATTAGTTATAGGCATTTTGATTGTTTTATTATGAATTAAGCCGTAGTTGAAATCTTAACGGAAGATTCTTCGGGAATGTGAACTTTATGTGAAAGAAGTTCTTCAAGTAACTCCTTCATAGGGATTGATGCACAGGCAATACAATCATCTGCAGCACCGTAATAAATATAAAGTTCGTCATCGATAACGGCGGTTCCGCTTGGGAAACACACATTATTGACATAACCGTTTAATTCAAATTCCTGATCCGGTGAAAAAAGTGGCTGAGGCAATCTCGCAATTTCTTTTGATGGATCTTCTAAATCCAGTAAAGCAGCGCAAGCCACATACGTATGACCTTTTTCAGTATCATGAACTCCGTGATAAATCAATATCCAGCCTTCAGGAGTTTCTATTGGCGGAGCGCCGTTTCCTAAATAAGAGAATTCATGATCGTGATCCGGATCAAGCACAATATGTTTACAGAATTCCAGCATATATTCGCGCCAGAATTCAGGCGTTAAAACCTCAAGTGAATCCACACAGGCAATTTGAATTCCCGGATGAATCCGATGCAGGAAATAGATTTTATTATCGATTCGTCTCGGGAAGAAAACGACATTTTTATCCCAGACATATCCATCAATGCCTGTACTTGGTGTAAAATATTTATTATTAAGTCCGGTTTGTCCCTGCAATAATCCGTTAAGATCATAACCTTTTATTTGCGGAACAACGATTCCGTGCTTTTTAAATTCTTTTAAATCTGATGAAGTTGCAACGCATCCAAACGCATTTTCTCCATCATAACCACAATACGAAAGATAAAACAAATCATCGATTTTGACGATTCTGGGATCTTCAACACCGTGTTTTTCGTTAGGAAGTGTGGGCGTTAGAACCGGAAAATCAAGTCTTGTTTCGATTGTTAAAGGATCTTTGAAAATGCAATATCCAAGTGTGGAATGATTTCCTTTGGCAACGGCACGATAAAACATATGTATTTTGCCGCCATCGTAAATAACCGCAGGATTTAGTACTCCATCGCGTTCAAAATCCAAATCTCTTTTGGTCAAAACCAAACCGTGTTTTTGTAGCATATATTTCAAAAAATTATTAAAATTTAAAAAATAAATATACAGCCATGATTTGTATTAAATTTACACAAAATCAGCAAACTCTTTCAGAATTTCAAGGCTTTTTTGCACAAAAATTAATCGAGCAAAGGCGCTAAGAGGAAAAGTTTAAAACCTATTTTATACAAGACAATTGCAAAACATTCGCATTAAGCGGTTGTTCTATTTTGCGTTCGAGTTTTTCCTGATGCACCGTGATGTAAATTTCCATCGAACCGGTTCCTACTTTTAAACCCAAAATATGACCGCCATAGGCATTGAACTTATCATCGGTTGCGATTCCGTGAATATGAATGGATGGTTTTTCGCCGTTCCAGGCAATTGATCCCGTGAGATTTCCCATTTCTACTTTTTCAAATTTCTTCGGATTGAATTTCTTTTCTTTATTATCATAAAAACCAAATGTAACTTCGCTCCCAAAACCAATTCCCGTAAAATTTGCAAATGGAATTTTTTCCTGCTGCGCCAGATTTTCGATTAATGCCAATACATCATCGCCCTGACGTAAAACCATCAAATAACCGGTTGCTGTTTTGATATAACGGCATTTTGAAGCATCAGTTTGTTGAGCCTGCGCAAAAGTGGCATTGATAAAAAAAAGAGCAAAAAGCAGCATTGTTTTTAATAATTTCATCTTGTTGTAATTATGGGGTTATAGAAAATATTCTAAAATTCATTTTATGATATCAATTGATCAAAATGTATCGGTAGATTGTGAATTCTTCGTCCTGTTGCGTGATAAATAGCATTTGCAATTGCCGGAGGCATACCTACGATTCCTATTTCACCAATTCCTTTTACGCCAAGATCATTCACAAAATTATCATCTTCTTTTACAAAAATTACGTTAAGATCCTGAACATCTGCATGAACCGGAATATGGTATTCACCAAGATTGGCGTTCATGTATTTTCCAAATCTGTGATCTGTAATCGTTTCTTCATGCAGCGCTTTACTGATTCCCCAGATCATTCCGCCCAAAATCTGACTTTCGGCAGTTTTAGGATTTATGATTTTTCCAGCTGCAACGGCAGTTACGGCTCGTTTTACCTCTATCATTCCTAATTCTTCATCGACTTCCACTTCTACAAAAACGGCGCTGTGAACAGCTCTCGCTTTTTTTCCATGTCGTAAAGGATTTGGCATTGCCGTACTGGTGATTTGCGTTGCTTTTAGATTATTTTCTTCAAAAATTTGCTTAAAATTTACTTTTACATTTGAGTCACTTTTTAGGATTATAAAACCCTGATCAAAAATTACATCTTTAAATTTAGCTTTCGCCAAAGGAGAATTTCTAAGGACTTTTGCCTTATTAAATAATCTCTTGTTCATTGCTCTGCATGCTTCCTGCACAGCGGGACCAACAGTTGCAACGGTGAAAGATCCGCCTTGTATGGGCGCAAAAGGCATTTTACTATCAGCATATAAAAAAGTAATATCTTCAATAGGCAATCCTAATTCATCAGCTGCGATTTGCGTCATTACAGTCAGAGTTCCGGTACCAATATCAGTTACGGCATTTTTAATTTCTACTTTTAAATCTTTTGTCATCGTGATTTCGGCTCTGGCCAAAAGTCGGTTTGCTTCCCAGATTCCCGTTGCCATTCCGTAACCTACCAGTTTATTGCCACGTTTCATGCTTCGGGGTTCCGGATTTCTGTCTTTCCATCCAAACCTTTCGGCACCTTGCAAATAACATTCTTTCAATTCCTTACTTGAATATTCCTTACCCGAAGTGGTATCAATATCTGAATAATTGATCAGGCGCAATTCAAGCGGATCAATTTTTAATTTATACGCGAGTTCATCCATCGTAATTTCAATGGCATGCATTCCGGTACTTCCGCCCGGAGCGCGCATATCAAGCGGACTATAAACATCTAACGGAACTAATTCATGTTCCAGCAACGTGTTTTCTACAGGATAAAGCATTGGCGTCCAGTTGACAACAGTTTCTACATAATCTTCAAATTGCGAAGTTTCTCCTATTGCTTTATGATATGCTGCGTTTAGTTTTCCGTTTTCATCGGCACCAAATTTCGTAGTTTGAAGCGTTGGAGGTCGATGTCCGAAAGTATACATTTGCGCTCTGTCAAGCGTAACGCGAACGTTTCGTTTTAGTTTAAGCGAAGCCATAACTGCCATAAAAAGCTGGTATTGCGGACGAAGCCCTGAACCAAAACCTCCTCCAACAAATGGTGCAATGACCTGGACATTTTTCATTTTTAAGCCAAAAACGTTCGCCACATACATTTGAGAATTAATGGTTCCCTGCGTTTTATCGTATATTTTCAGTTTGTCTTTACCTTCATAAACTACGGTCGTAGCAAACATTTCCATAGGGTTATGGTGCTCTGTACCGTGTGTAAAATCGCTTTCAATTTTTGCGAAAGACGCCTGATACGCTCTGCCAAAATCTCCTGTTGGTTTTGGCGGAGGCGGTTTTAACAGCGATGCTAATCCTTTCTTAGGTTCTCGGGCTTTGCCTTTATTTCCTACAAGATCTGTTGAAAATTCTTCTTCGGTGTAAACCACTTTTATCAAATGCGCCGCATAACGTGCCATTTCAAAAGTTTCGGCAACTACCAAAGCAATTGGCTGACCGTTATACTTTATTTCATTGTCTTTTAAGGGTTTGAAAACCGTTCCCGGCGGAGCATCCATATCTGCGTATTGCAAATCAAACCAAGCCGTTGAAGGTCGGTTTTCATGCGTCAAAATCGATATCACACCATCGAGTTTTTCAGCTTCAGCGGTATCAATTGACTTTATTTTACCTTTTGTAATGGTGCTGTTTACCACGTATCCGTATAGTAAATCGTCAACATTATATTCACCCGAATATTTTGCAGTTCCGGTAACTTTTTGAACGCCTTCTAAACGGTTTATCGGTTGTCCTATTGAGGGTAATTTTGTCATAACTTTAATTTTAGGTTCGATGTATTATAAAGAAGGTTTTGCGCCGGGACGCTGAGATTCCGGATTCAGCGCCATCATACAATTACGGATAATAGCTCTTTTTGCCAGATCTATTTTAAAATCGTTGTTTTCATACCCTTTCGCACCTTCGAGAATAATATCCGCAGCAGCGGCAAAATGCTCTCTTAAAGGTTCTTTGTCTTTTAGGAAATATTCGGCCTCCATAATACGCCACGGTTTATGCGCCACGCCGCCAAGTGCAATTCTGGCTTCTCTGATAATGCCGTTTTCCAGATCTAAACCTGTTGCTACAGACACTAAAGCGAAGGAATAAGACGCTCTGTCACGTAATTTTAAGTACGAATAATTATTGGCAAAACCCATTTCAGGCAAATCAATTCCGGTAATTATTTCGCCTTGTTTTAAATTATTATCCAGATCCGGCGTATCTCCCGGAAGTCTGTGAAAGGTTTTAAAATCCAGAGTTCGGTCGCCTTCAGGACCCGTAATATTCACTACGGCATCTAAAGCCGCAAGCGCCACGCACATATCTGATGGAAAAACAGCAATACAATTATCACTCTGCCCTAAAATGGCGTGAATTCTATTATATCCTTTTATCGCCGAACATCCTGAACCGGGTTCGCGCTTATTACAAGGTGTGTTGGTATCATAAAAATAATAACATCTTGTGCGCTGTAAAAGGTTTCCGCCATTGGTCGCCATGTTTCTGATTTGTGCCGATGCTCCTGCAAGTATCGCTTTAGATAGTAACGGATAACGATCTTCAATAATGGGATGATACGCCGTTTCAGCATTGGTAAGCAATGCGCCAATTCTAATCCCGCCATTATCAAGCGCAATAACCGAATGATTATCCATAACGGGATTTATATCTACAAGCTTTTTTGCCGTGGTGACAAAATATTTTAAAAGGTCATTTATATTTGTTCCTCCCGCAACAATTTTATTTCCGGAATCATTGCTGAGTTCAGCAACTGCCTGACCTATGTCGTTTGTTTTTATGTATGAGAAATTATTCATGGTAGCTTTCCTGTTTTTTAACTTTCATAATTGCATCGATTATACCTTTACTGGCACCACATCTACAAAGATTTCCGCTCATTAATTCCTGAACCTCTTCTCTGTTTTTTGCCTTATTTTCATTCAGCATTCCAATCGCACTGCATATTTGTCCGGGTGTGCAATAACCGCATTGAAAAGCATCACATTCAATAAATGCCTGTTGTACAGGGTGCAGATTTTCGCCATCGGCAACGCCTTCAATTGTTGTTATTTGTGCACCGTCTTTCATAACCGCAAGCGTTAAACAACTTAGTACCCGTTTCCCGTCGACCAAAACCGTACAAGCGCCGCATTGCCCGTGATCACAGCCTTTTTTTGTTCCTGTAAGATCTATTTTTTCCCGAAGCGCGTCAAGCAACGAAACCCAGGGCAAAAGGTGGAGATGATGAGCTTGTCCGTTTACATTTAATACTATTGCGTGAGTTTCATTTGTTTGCATGGCGTATTTATTTAGTTCGTACTATATTTAAAATCAAGAAATCAGGCTTTCTCAGAATCTACTTTAAATGACTCCATATCAATAACATATCTAAAACGAACTTCTTCGTCCTTGATCTTATCAAATGCCTTATTGATATCTTTAATATCGATCATTTCTACCTGAGGTAAAATATTATGTTCTGCACAAAAATCAAGTACTTCCTGAGTTTCAGCAATTCCGCCAATTAAGGAACCGGCAACAGATCTTCCAAATTTTGCGACTTCCATATTATTGGTTGGTGATTTATAAGGTCCTAATAAACCAACAGTTACAATGGTTCCTCTTGGTGCTAAAAGACTGATGTAAGGCGTAATATCAAAACTTTCAGGAATAGTAACCAGTAAAAAATCAAACGATGTTTCCTTAGCTTTCATTGCTTTTTCATCTTCAGAAATCAAGACATCATCAGCACCAAGTTCAAGTGCTAACGACCGTTTTTCTTCTTTGGTCGTAATCGCAGTTACCTTTGCTCCCATTGCTCTGGCAATCATAACGCCCATATGCCCTAAACCGCCTATACCAATAATTCCTACCGAATCACCGGATTTTACTCCCCAATGTTTTAACGGAGAATATGTAGTAACACCGGCACATAAAATTGGCGCAGCTGCGGAATATTTTAAGGTATTTGGAATACTCAAAACAAAAGAATCTTTGACAACGATATGGGTAGAGAATCCGCCAAAAGTATTATAATCAGAACCGTCAGGTTTAAAATATCCGTTGTAGGTCATGGTTTGCGCCACTGGTCCAAGGCAAAATTGTTCCTCGCCATCCTGACAGGATTTGCATTCCTGACAAGAATCAATCATGCAACCCACTCCTACTATATCGTTTACAGAAAATTTCGAAACTCCGCTTCCGGCTTCAATTACTTTACCTATAATTTCATGTCCGGGAACACAAGGATATATTGTATTATTCCAGTCGTTATTGACCTGATGAATATCTGAATGGCAAACACCACAGTACAAAATTTCTATTAAAACTTCGTCAACTTTTGGTTTATATCTTTCTATTTCAATAGGTTCTAAAGTTTTTCCTCCAAAAATATTTCCTGATGCCCCGTATGCTTTGGTAACAAATTTTTTAGATTCGTCGTAAATGATTGTATCGCTCATAATTCAATTTTAAGATTTGTATTTTATTTTCTACAAATGAGCAACATTACACTCATTTACAGTCGATTAAAATTACTTGACAACAATCGTTTTATTTTATATTATTCAATCTTATTCTTACAGGAATCCAATTAGGATGATTTTTAGGCTCTGGAAAATTGAAAGGCGATACTTGGATTTTTTTAAACACATAGAAACATAGGATATTGTAAACTAAAAAAGGCGTTTCACTTTACAGTAATTCTCATAGCTATGTGAAAGAAACTTGTTTCTCATTTATAATCTTTTAAACTATGAAATCTATGTTTCTATGTGTTAAATGTTTTTTTATGTGAGAATATTAAAAAATAATATTATTGTAAATAAAAACCGTTTTTATCCGCGTTTTTACGAAGTAAATCTTTTATCCGCGTCAAAATTAGACGCTGATTTTACTGATTCGCTAAAGCGAAAACGCTGATAAAAACGGATTTTTCTATTTACTTCATTGAATAACTGTTAAGTAAATTTTATAGATTTTGCCTTAATTTAATGACATTGCCCCATGCTTCGCAACTATGTGAAAGAAACACATTTCTTTAATAATCTTTTTTAATCTATGTTTCTATGTGTTAAATGTTTTTTATCTAAGAATTAATCAATATGCATATTTTTTTAACACATAGAAACATAGGATATTGTAAACCAAGGAAGGCGTTTCACTCTACATTAATTCTCATAGCTATGTGAAAGAAACTTGTTTCTTTAATACAATCTTTTTTAAACTATGAAATCTATGTTTCTATGTGTTAATTTTTTTTTATCTGAAAATAATTAAAAATAAAAACCGTTTTTATCCGCGTTTTTACGAAGTGAATCTGTTTTATCCGCGTCAAAATTACACGCTGATTTTACTGATTGGCTAAAGCGAAAACGCGGATAAAAACGGATTTTCTAACTTATTTATGGATTAAACTATTCAGTATTTTTATAAATTCCCCCTTAACTTAATGACCTTGCTCAATGCTTGCGAACTATGTGAAAGAAACTTGTTTCTCTAATACAATCTTTTTTAAACTATGAAATCTATGTTTCTATGTGTTAAAAAATTATACATTCTAAAAACTTTTGAAAACAAGAAAGCTCTTTACAATAAGATTTCTTAAATTTGAGATAATCCAATTCTCTTACTTCTACAAAGAGATTATTAAACGTTTCAAGCCAATACTATGAATACAATTCCCGCTGAACAAAACATAGAAACCACCAAAAAAATATTACCCATAATTCTGGCAACTTCTATTTTTATGCAAATGCTGGATTCTACGATTCTAAATACTTCAATCACATCGATTGCCAGAGATTTACATGAATCACCACTTGAAATGCAAAATGCAATTATTAGTTATGTATTAACGCTGGCACTTTTTATGCCCGTGAGCGGATTTTTATCAGATAAATTCGGAACCCGAAGAATCTTTATTTTCGCTTTGTTTTTATTCAGCATTGGATCATTATTATGTGCGCTTTCGCAGAGTTTAACGCATCTGGTAATTGCGCGCGTTATTCAGGGAATTGGCGGAAGTTTAATGACGCCCGTTGGGAAACTGGCACTTATTAGAACATTTCCTAAAAATGAATTATTAAAAGCCATGAATTTTGCGATCATTCCTGCATTAATTGGTCCCGTTTTAGGACCGCTTGTTGGAGGTTATATGGTAGATTATTTATCGTGGCACTGGATATTTCTCATCAATATTCCGTTTGGGTTAATTGGAGTACTACTAAGTTTAAAATACATGCCGGATTACAAATCGCCCATTATCGATTTTGATTTAAAGGGCTTTTTGATTTTTGCTGCTGCTTCGCTCCTATTATCAATTTCATTGGAATTATTTGGCAATACCGTTCGCGTTTCGCCTGTTTTATTGATTTTAATGGGAGGATTTTTAATGTTGTATTGGTATTATCGCCACGCCATAACAGATAATAATCCTATTTTTCCTTTGAATTTATTTAAGGTCAGAACGTTTCGAGTTGGGATCATTGGCAATTTAGCAACACGTTTAGGATTCAGTTCCATTCCGCTTTTACTCCCTATGATGATCCAGATTGCTTACGGACAATCGGCAGTTACATCAGGCTGGATTGTGGCGCCAATGGCATTGACGGCAATGTTTGGAAAATCTGCCGTAATAGGAATTTTAAATAAATTTGGTTATCGTAAAACTTTAATGGTCAATACCTTTATTATTGGAGCTTTAATTTGTGCTTTAGCGATTCCGTCCATTCATACTTCCATTTACTGGTATGTTCCCATCATTTCGGTTTTGGGATTTTTTAACTCGATTCAGTTTACATCGATGAATTCGATTTCTATTGCCGATTTAAGAGTGTATCATACCAGCAGCGGGAATTCATTAGTTTCTGTTAATCAGCAATTAGCGATAGGTTTCGGGATTGCTTTCGGACTTTTGGTACTTAAAATATTTCAGGGCGATGTAAAATTAATTCATAACGAAATCCACAATGCATTTCGCTATACTTTTCTGGTCGTAGGTTTCTTAACGATCTTATCAGGTTTTGTTTTCAGACGATTGCATTTTAAAGATGGTGATAATTTAAAATCTGCCAAATAAATTATCATAACCATTATTTTCCTGATCTAAATTGAAAATATAACAATTTTTAACTTTTCAAGTGTCAATTTTTCTATTCTAAAATTTGCTTAAACGTTTAACTTAATTATATTTGCATTTAGAAATCGATATAGTGAAAAGAATTTCCATAAAAGATGTAGCCTTAAAAGCAGGCGTTTCGATCGCCTCAGTTTCTTATGTACTTAACAATAAGATTGATAGCCGCATTGGAAAAGATACTATTGAGAAAGTGAAAAAAGCCGCGGAAGAACTTAACTATCGCCCCAACAACGTTGCCAAAAGCCTCAAAACTCAACGAACGCATATTATAGCACTTATTGTAGCCGATATTGCGAATCCTTACTTTTCGCAAATAGCCCGAATTATTGAAGATGAAGCCAATAAAATGGGATACACCCTATTAATAGGAAGCTCTGATGAAAATGCAGAAAAATTTGAAAGCCTGATCAATATGTTTTGTGACCGTCAGGCGGATGGATTAATCATTGCGCCGGTTGAGAATACAAAACCCTGTTTGCAAAAATTACAAAAACAAAAAATTCCTTTTGTATTGATTGACAGGCATTTTCCAGAAATCGAAGCTGATACTGTTCAAATCAACAACTACGACATTAGTTATCAGGTAACTGAACATCTGATAAATAATAACTATAAAAACATTCATCTTGTAGCTTATAAAACGCATCTTGAACATTTGTTACAAAGAACTCAGGGGTTTACAGATGCCTTGAAAAAGCATACTTCTGAAAAAAATAATGTCCTGAACATCAATAAGGACAACATCGATCAGGATATTAATACTTGTTTTGAAGATGTATTTAAAAATTCAAAAAACAAACCCGATGCCCTATTTTTTACCAGCAATAAACTTGCCGTTTCCGGACTTAAAAAAATCATGAAAATGGGATTAAATATTCCGCAGGATGTTGCTGTCGTAGCTTTTGATGAAACCGAAGCGTACGAACTTTTTGCCACGCCATTAACTTTTGTGAGACAACCGCTTGCTGCGATAGGAACAACAGCAGTAGAAATTTTACACAATAAAATTGCAGATCAATTAGCACCATTACAACACATTGTATTAAATGCTGAATTGCATATTAACCAATCTTCGCAACCTCAAATTAGCTAACTTTTTTTATTTACCAATCTGCTTAAACGTTTAATCAAAAATATAAACAATCATGAAACAACTAACTAAACCGTCTGTATTTTGTTATGGAGAAGTATTATGGGATATTTTCCCTGAAGGAGCGCGTGCCGGAGGAGCACCATTTAATGTAGCGTACAATTTAATGCGAATGGGTATTGACGCGCACATGATCAGCCGTGTAGGAAATGATAAACTTGGAACTGATCTTTTGGCTCAATTAACAGATTGGAACATCAGCACGAAAGAAAGCCAAATCGATCTTATCAATCCTACCGGAACTGTAATTGCGCATATCGACGAACATAACGAAGCGCATTATGATATTATCCAGCCTGTTGCTTGGGATTTTATCGAATTCAGAAAAGATTATATGAAAATAAGCAGTGCTTCGGCATTTGTATTTGGAAGTTTGATTACACGAAATGAAGTTTCAAGAAATACTTTATTCGAATTACTGGAAGTTGCCAAATTCAAAGTTTTTGATGTCAACATTCGTCCGCCTCACTATTCGATTCCGGTTATAAAAGAGTTGCTTTACAAAGCCGACTTAGTCAAAATGAACAAAGCCGAACTCCGATTAATCCTTGATTTTTTAAACAAAGATTATACTAGTGAAGAGGACGGAATTCGTTATATCCAGGACACTTTTACTATCAATGAAGTTTTGATCAGCAAAGGCAGTAAAGGTGCGGTTTATTATAATGGAGAACAGCATTATGAAGCACCGGCAGTTCCCGTAACCATTCAGGATACAGTAGGAAGCGGTGATGCATTTTTAGCCGGATTTTTATCTAAAAGAATACTAAATACTGATCCTGTGGAAATTATGAATCAGGCAACGGCACTTGGTGCTTTTATCACTTCAAAAGAAGGTGCTTGTCCCAATTACTCCTGGAGCGATTTTGAATCTTTCAGAATAAAAAATGACGTTCACGGAAAAATATTTAACGAATAATAAGAATCGAAAATGAAATCTGAAGCTAAATTCACCGAAAAAAAATATACGATTACCCTAATATTTGTCATCTCTCTTTTTTTGTTCTGGGCAATCGCCATTACGATGGGCGATGTACTGAACAAACACTTCCAGAATGTATTGCACATCAGTAAATCCGAATCCGGTTTGGTGCAATTGTCCATTTTTGGCGCGTATGCCATTATGGGGATTCCCGCAGGATTATTCATGAAAAAATATGGTTATAAAAAAGGCGTTTTGCTGGGTTTGGCACTTTACGCACTTGGCGCATTTCTATTTGTTCCGGCGGCGCAAAACGAATCTTTTTCGTATTTCAGGATTGCATTGTTTATTCTGGCGTCAGGACTTGCAACGCTTGAAACCGTTGCGCATCCTTTTGTGGCTTCACTTGGCGATGAACGAACCAGCGATCAGCGAATTAATTTTGCTCAGTCTTTTAATGGTTTGGGCGCTATAATTGGACCTTTGTTAGGAGGATTTTTCATCCTGAATACAACAGGCGCAGACGGATTAGAATCAGTTAAAACCTTGTACATGGTTATTGGTTTTGTGATACTTGCGATAGGTATTGCATTTTGGTTTGTAAAAGTTCCTGCGTTGAAAAATGCGCATGGCGGGACTGAACAAGATACAAATGAAACTGAACATCAAGATGTTATTGTTAATGCGCCATTATACCGCCAGCGTCATTTTATGTGGGCAGTTGTCGCACAGTTTTTTAACATAGGCGCTCAAGGCGGAACCTGGGCTTATTTTATTAATTATGGTGTGGAAAAAACAGGTCTTGCCGATAATCAGGTGGCGTATTATTTCTCGCTAAGTATGGCAATGATGATGATTGGGCGTTTTATAGGTACTTTTTTAATGCGTTATATTGCACCTAACAAATTACTCGCAATCTATTGTCTGGCAAATATTGTGCTGTGTCTCGTGATTTCTCAAAGTTTCGGGTGGATTTCGTTTATCGCACTGATTATGCTGAACTTCTTTTTAAGCGTCATGTACCCAACAATCTTCAGCCTCGGATTAAAAAAACTCGGAAACAAAACAGAACAAGCTTCGTCATTTCTGGTAATGGCAATGTTTGGCGGCGCGGTGTTCCCTCCTATTATGGGATTTGTAGCCAATACTAATATTGCTTATGCTTATTTATTACCAATTATTTGCTATCTGGTAATCTTTTTATTCGCCGTAAAATACTCCAAACCTAAAACTCTCGGGATTAGTGACAAAACAACTTCTCCGAATTTAATTTAATACCACAGCAAAATGAAAATCAAACTTGGTGCTTCTCTCCTTTCCTGGATTACTCCCAACTGGACTGCAGAAGCCGGACATTATGCCATAAAAAAAACAGCGCAAACGGGTTTTGATCTGATCGAAATACTATTGCCCACTACTATGGAATTTGATTCCGAAACTGTAAAAAAGCAGTTGAAAGAAAATAAACTCAATGTTGCCTGTTCGCTAAATCTCCCAAAAGAAGCTCATATTCCGTATTATCCTAAAGCGGCTTTGGAACTTATTTGTAAAGCATTAGATAAAACCGCTGCTGTTGAAAGTACTTTTTTAGGCGGCGTTTTACATAGCGGTATTGGCGTTTTTACAGGAAATCCTGTTACAGCTTATGAGAAAGAAATTGTAATAAATGTTTTAGGAGAAGCCGCACTTTATGCTCAAAAATCAGGCATTACAATTGGTATTGAACCTATAAACCGTTACGAAAGTTACGTTTGTAATACTGCCGCAAATGTTTTAGAAATTATTGATAAAACGACTGCTCCCAATCTTGCCGTTCATCTGGATACTTTTCACATGAATATTGAAGAAAACAACTTTTATGATCCGATTATCGCGTCGGGAAAAAAGCTGAAACATTTGCACATCACCGAAAGTAATCGCGGAATGCCGGGTGAAGGAACGGTGAATTGGGACGCACTTTTTAAAGGTTTACGAGACATTAATTTTGAGGGAAATTTGGTTCTGGAAAATTTCTCGTCATCAATAGAAGGAATGCAGCAAGCGGTTTCGTTATGGCAGACTTCGCCTCATAATGCAGAGGAATTAGCAATTGGAAGTCTGCATTTTATGAAGGAGAGAATAAAGGATTTGCAGTAATCTGCTAGCTAGTTCCCAATATCATTAAGTTAAGTTTTTTTTAATAATTTTAAGTAATGCGATCCAAATGGAAATGTGCCGTTAGGCACTAAATATTGGTAGTTAATTATAGATTTCACATATGTTGGCGTGCCGTAGGTACGCAACAAAATGATCACTATTGCGTATCTAGATACGATAAATTTATTCCGGTTCCTGTTAACTACCAATATGTAGTACCTAACGGCATAAATTGCAGACTTTCAAATCTTGATTGGATATGAATAATATGATTGTTGATTTTAAGCTGTTTAAACATCTAAATCAAAAAGCATTAGTCAAAATCCTAACTTAATGACATTGTAGGCGCGAGCGCAATATCATTAAATCAAGCTTTTTTTTGAAAATTATGATAATGCGATCAGAGTTTAAATGTGCCGTTAGGCACTACATATTGGTAGTTAAGATAGATTTCACATACATTGGCGTGCCGTAGGTACGCAACAAAATGATCTCTATTGCGTACCTACGGCACGCTAAATTTATTCCGGTTCCTGTTAACTACCAATATTTAGTGCCTAACGGCACAAATTGCAGACTTTCAAATCTTGATTGGATGTGAATAATATAATTGTTGATTTTAAGCTGTTCAAACATCTAAAATCAAAAAGCACTAGTCAAAATCCTAACTTAATGACTTTGCAGGCGAGAGCGCAATGTCATTAAATTAAGCTTTTTTTTTGATAATTTCATCAATGCGATCAAAGAGTTTAAATGTGCCGGTAGGCACTAAATATTGGTAGTTAATATAGATTTCACATACGTTGGCGTGCCGTAGGTACGCAACAAAATGATCACTATTGCGTATCTACGATAGGCTAGATTTATTCCGGTTCCTGTTAACTACCCATATTTAATGTCTAACGGCACAAATTGCAGGCTTTCAAATCTTGATTGACATGATTAATATCCTTTTTAATTTTAAGCTGTTCACACATCTAAAATCAAAAGCATTAGTCAAAATCCCTAACTTAATGACATTGCGGGCGAGCATTCCGCTGTTGCCTAAAATCAAACTCAGCAATAAGAACCTTCAAATTAAAAATGATTTCATAGTTTTTGTGTAATTTGTATTTTCAACCTATATTTTATATTGAAAATAAGCATCTTTGCATCTTGATAAATAATTGTATTAATGATAAAAATTACACCTGAATTATCTTTTCCATTAACCGATGTATTATTTTCTTTTGCACTGCAATCTGAAGCGGCGGCTGTTTTTGACGCCCATAATGCGCTGATTACCGGAATAGGAAAAGTAAATGCCGCTTATGAATTAACAAAAGAAATTCAGCGAAAACGGCCCGCATTAATTGTGAATCTGGGATCTGCGGGAAGCAGTCATTTCCAGAAAGGTGATGTTATTTGCTGTACTAAATTTATTCAGAGAGATATGGATGTGAGAGGTTTAGGATTCGAATTATATGAAACTCCCCTTTCTGATTTACCCGTTATTCTGGAATATGGTTTAACAATGGATAACTTACCAATAGGCATTTGTGGAACAGGAGATAATTTTGAAATGGGACACGCCGTCAAAATATACGATGTTGTCGACATGGAAGCTTATGCGCTCGCTATGATCGCCATGAAAGAGAATATTCCGTTTTTGTGTTTAAAATATATTTCAGACGGAGCTGATGATAATGCTGCTGATGACTGGATTATTCAGGTTCATAAAGCTGCTGTAGCTTATGGAACTATTTTAGGTTTGAGTACCATATAGGTTTAGGCAGTCTTATTCTAAAAAGTCCACATGTTACCTTATTCTATTATTTAAATGACTTTTAAAGGTAATTTAAACGATGATTTTAGTTTTGTTTTACTGGTAATATTAACAACCAAACAAAATTAAATAATGAAAATCAGAATTGTAAAAGGAACAATAACAAAAACCACAGGTGGAAATCATAATATTTATTCTAATGGAGATATTATCTACAATGCGGGTGGTTTTATTAATGAATATGCCGAGAATGGTTTTGTTTACGGAGATCCCGAAGATGCTCCATTACCAAAGTTTTTTGATCGCATCATAAATGTAAACGGACATTTTTATAATAAAGATGGTAGTTTTGAAGGTAAATTAAATGAACCTGATTTTGAAGGAAGGGTAGATGACGTTTACGTTTGTGATGGAAAATCGACTAAAAAAGATAAAAATGGAAATGATGTTTTGACTTATAACAATACCAAATTACTGAAAGAGAATGAGGTAAATATAACGCATGAAAAGTTTATAATCTTAACTTCTACGGTTTATGGGGAGAGTAGTTTTCCTTATTTTAAGAAGGACGATGAAATTTTAAAGTTCGAAATGCTTTCTCTTGCGAGTGTCAATTATAATTATAAAGAAACTGCATTTGGTGAAAACAGTACCGCAGCAAAAGATTTTAGAAGTAAAACTCTTGAAGAAAGAAATGATACAAAGATGCAACTTGCAATACTTGGGGTGATTAATGCATTGACAGGAGGGAAAGATTATAGTAATGGAGCACGTTACTGGGATGGGAAAGAACAAGCTCTTTATTCAGCAGATGACAATAGACTTCGAGATCCTGATGAAAAATATATTATTCATATGAATACTAGAGGTTGGAATATATTAGATGAACATTACAAAAGCTGGAAAGAAGCTATTGGAAGTTCATTTCAAGCTCCACAAATGAAATATTCTCCATCTGGTGTTAATAAAGGTAAAATAACTTATGAGTCTACAGCGGTTTGGGGGAGAACTATATTTTGGAAGGACGTTAAATATGTTCAAGAAACTAAAAAATAATACGATGAGGGTACTTTTATTAATTACTTATTTCCTTACGTACATCTGTAATGCACAAGATCAGAATGTAAAAGTTACTATTAATAATAGGAATAATTATTATTTCATTAAAGAAAAACTTATAGCTATAGTGTCATCAAAAAATGATTCGATTTCTTTTAAATATAAAGATACTTTATTACTAAAAGTGGAGAAATATAAACTAGGTAAATTAATAAGTGAAGCGGATTTTATTTATGATTCGGATAATATAATAGCGGACGACTATACATTTTCAGAAGACTACTACGACTATTACGAGAAATTTCAAACAAAAATACCATTTATTAATAAATATAAAATGTTAGATGACGATTTTTATTATATCGATGCCATTTTGGATAAAGTAAATTGGGAAAATTACAATCCCGACAAAAAATTAAAATCTGCATATAATATAAGGTTTAAATTAGATATAGGTGTTTCTAATGCTAAATTTTCTCCTTTTGCATATGGGACAACAATAAGAGAAATTAAATTATATGTTGTTGCTAATTTTTTAAAAGAAATGAATGCTGATTTTATTGATAATCCAAGTGGAAAACAGGTAAAGTATAAGAAATATTATCATTACGATAATCAAGGAAGACTAGTTTTAACTAAAACTATAAATTCAAGTTTAGGAAAAATTGAAAATCAAGAAAAATTTGAATATAAAAGTTGGCAGTAAACTAAAAGGGTTGATAAAAAATACTTCGTTAAAATGAGAAATAATAAATTTTTAGTTTGCCTAATATCTCTTCAAGTATTGTTTTCTTGTACGCCTACGTACACAAAGAAAATAGATATACAATATCAAGATTTCAATATTATAGATGAAAAATGCAAAAAAGAATATGGAGGAAGTTTCACTTTTGATAAGATAGAAATTTCAAATTATTATTACATAGAACATAAAATTGGGTTTAATCCAGCTAGAAATACAATTGATTCTATTGCCATAGTTGTACCTAAACAATTTAACATGTTTAGGTATGATACGAATTGCAATATTAATGATACAGATAAAAATTTGCTGGTAATAACCTCAAGCAAAAGTAAAGAATTCTTTGCTTACGATAAAATAATATCTAATGAATCAATGTTACAAGGAGAAGAACTATTATTAGAATCAAAAACAGGATTTATTATTCAAGGTGACTGGGGACATTCAAATAAAAAATTCACTAACGTGTATGTCAATTTTTACCAAAATAACTTTTTTATAGACAGTATCAGAATTCAGTCAGATGGTAAAGAACAATACAATAAAATCAAGACTTTCAAAAAAAGTAGTTTTAAATTAAAGAATTACACAAATAAAGAAATCAATTCTTTGATTGAGTTATGGAGCAAAAAGTGAGATGAATAAATAGTAACATTTAAAATAAAATATGATGTAAACTTATTCGTCTAAACGCCGTAATACAAAAAACCTCCACAATCAATTGATTTTGGAGGTTTATAATTTTCAATCTAATACAAAATCAAGGAATTAACTTCTGATTTCTTAAGTCTGTAAACAAATCTAAAAAGGAATCTTTTGTACTTGTAAATGCCGTAAATCCTAGTTTTCTGCTTTTCGAGATATCTGTCATTACTTCAAGCGGACGACTAAGATCAAGATCTGTGTGCCATGCTGACGCTAATTGATTTAAATCTGATTCTGCTAAGTTTTGGTCTTTTGCAATTTTTGTCCAGATGGCTTGTTTCTCGTTTAATCGTGTTTCAAGTGGTTTTATTTCGCCATTATATCCTTCAAAATCAATTTCGAACCATTCTGCTATTTTTGGCCAAAGCCATTTCCAACGGAAAACATCACCGTTTGTGATATTAAAAGCCTCATTATGAGCCATTTTAGTTGTTGCAGCCCATATTATTTGGTCGGCTAAAATTTTAGCGTCGGTTACATCAGAGATTCCGTTCCATTGTTCAGCTGATCCCGGCCAGATGAAAGGAAGTCCTTCGTGTTTGCAAATACTGGCATAAACGGCTAATGTACTTCCCATATTCATGGCGTTTCCTACCGCATTTCCTATCAAAGTATGAGGGCGGTGAATGTTCCAGGTAAATCCGTCTCGAGAAGCCGCCGTGTACACTTCATCTTCCTGCGCATAATAAAAATTAGGTAAATCTAATCTTGGCATTTCTTCTCTTAACGGAGTTTCCGGCAACGTTCCTGCTTTGGCGTAAGCATCAAATGGTCCCAGATAATGTTTTAAACCTGTAACCAATGAAACATGTATTACTGATTTTTTAGGAGATAAAACGTCCAGTAAGTTGCGAATCATTGCACTATTTATTCTGATATTTTCCTCCTCGGTATCGTTTCGCATCCAAGTTGTGAAAAAAACATGTGTTGGCGCAACATCATTTAATGCCGTAGTCAAAGAATCTGTGCTCAATAAATTAGCAGCAATGGAATGTAATCCTCCGATATTGTTTTTTGGGTTTCTTGAAAGTCCAAAAACTTTCCATCCCTGTTCTATTAATTTTGTAGCAAGATTGCTTCCGGCAATTCCGGTTGCGCCTACAACTAAGGCAATATTTCCTTCTGTAGAAAGTGTCGTTATTTTTTCAGTATCCATAATATGATTATTTTTTCCAAAATTACTTCTAAAACAAGCTTCAAAAAGATGATCTAAAACAAGAAATTCGATTGATCTATATCAAGTTTACTCTAATAATAAGTTCTTTTTAAGCCTGCTAAGTGTTTCGGGCGAAAGTCCAAGATAGGATGCTAAAAGGTTCTGCGGAACACGTTTGATCAAATCCGGATTGTTTTCTGTAATATGTCGGTACTTTTCTTCTGCGTTATGGGTGTGAGAACTTATTAGTCTTCTTTCTTTGGTAATTAAACTATTCTGAAAAAGAATCCTGAAATACCTGTCCATAACCGGAACCTGCAAGGTTAAATTGTTAAAATCTTCGGCTGTAATGGTCAGAATATCCGAGTCTTCGATTGCGTTAATGCTGTAAAATGAAAGTTCGCCGCTAAAAAAACTGTTCATGTCTGATGTCCACCAGCCTTCGGGCGTAAACTGGTTGATGTGTTCATTTCCTTTATCGTCGACATTATAGGATTTTAAAAGTCCTTTTGATACAAATGTGAGGTATTTGCAAACGTGACCTTCAATAACTAAAAATTGCTTTTTCTTTAATTTCTGAGGTTTGAAAAAAGTTTTAATCAGTTCCTTTTCTTCTAAGGATAAAGTAACTTTTTCTTCCAGATGTTTAAAAATAATATCGTACATATCGGGGGTTATTAATGAAGGAGAACAAAGATAAACTATTTATTTTTCAGCATTTTTTTGATTCTTCTCAATTGCGAATATTTTTTGTTCGTACAACTTTCAATTAAAACAGACAAGTCCTTCAATAAAAATAAGCTTATCAATTTTGACTAAATTTGCAGCCGCAAGAGTATAAAATCAGAAATTTATAAAATGAATATAAAAAGGTTAGAAATTAAAAAAAACATTCAAAAACCGGAAGATAAAAATTTATCGTTTCGCGTTTTTGATTTAAATGCCGTAAATATTCAGGATTATTTACAGCCGCATAAAAACGATCATTTTTGTATTATCATTGTTGAAGCAGGAAAAATAAATATTCAGATTGAAGAGAAAATACATTATCTCAAAGCGGGAAAAATTTCTATTATTTTTCCGGAGCAAGTTCATTCTTTATCTGATTTAAGTGAGGATTTAAAAGGGAAAATTATTCTGTTTGAAGAAGTTTTGTTTTGTTCTGATATTCTAAAAAACGAATTAAGTGCTTATAATGTAAATCTTTCGGCTAATTTAAATTGCACGATGCTTTTAAATCCGGAATTTACAGAGGCTTTTTTTCTGATTCAGAATATCCAGAATATTTATAATAATCCCAGTCTTGTCAAAAAAGAACAGGCACGTTTTTATATCAAAGTATTTTTGTTGGGACTTATAGAATCTATTCACGGTCAGCATCCTGTATTATTACAAAAAGCCAATCAGCATGTTTATATTGGTTTTAAAAAACTATTAAACGAGCAATATAAAAGCGAACGTACGGTTCAATATTATGCTTCGGAACTTATGGTAACGCCCAAAAAACTGAATGAAATAACCAAAAAAAATTGTGGGGAAACGGCCATCAATGCGATTCATAACCGAATCCTGACTGAAATCAAAAGGCAATTATTATTCTCTGATCTTTCACATAAAGAAATTGCGTTTGATCTGGGTTTTAGTTCTCCATCGGCACTAAATAAATTTGTAAAGGCTAAATTAAAAGAAACTCCAACGGAACTTCAGCAAGAGCTGGCGCAAATTTATACCGCATAGTCTTGTTTGTATAACATCCCCTCTCCTGCCCGACTATATCTTTGCCTCAATAATTAATACGAATTAAAGATGAGCAAATTATTTGTTGCAGGTGAGGTTTTCCACGGTCCGGGAAGTCTTGAAGAATTGAAAAATATTAAAGGAAAAAAAGCTTTTATTGTTACTGGCGGAAGCTCGATGAAAAAAAGCGGAACGTTAGATAAAGCAATAGCGTACTTGAATGAAGCCGGTATAGAAACTACTGTATTTGATGGTGTTGAGGAAGATCCGTCATCTGCTACAAGTTTTAAAGGTGCAGAAGCAATGAGAGCATTTCAGCCTGACTGGATTGTTGGTTTAGGTGGATGTTCTGCAATTGATGCTGCAAAAACAATGTGGATTTTCTATGAATATCCGGACACTAATTTTGATTCATTAATCAAACCTTTCAATGTTCCTGTATTGAGAAACAAGGCTAAATTTATAGCTATTCCTTCTACAAGCGGAACAGGAACTGAAACTACTGGTCTTGCAGTAATTACAGATCGCGAAAAAGGGGTTAAATATCCTATTGTATCGTATGAATTAACTCCTGATGTTGCTATTATCGATGGTGAAATTTGTGCTTCTATGCCTGCTCACGTGACTTCAAATACGGGATTAGATGCCTTAACGCATTGTGTTGAAGCTTATGTTTCTAACATTGATGATAATTTTGCTGATGTTCTGGCAAAAGGCGGACTGGCAATTGTTTTTGATAATTTGAAAGAAGCGGTTAAAAATCCTTCTAATATTACAGCGCGTCAAAACATGCACGATGCTTCGTTCATGGGAGGTCTGGCTTTTAATAATGCATGGTTGGGAATTGTACATTCACTTTCTCACCAGGTGGGTGCTTTGTTTGGTGTTCCTCACGGATGTGCCAATGCCATTTTCCTGCCTAACGTGATTCGTTACAACTCTAAAGTAAGTACGCGTTTTCCTGATCTTGCAAAAGTTATTGGTAAAGAAACTACCGAAGAATTAGCTCAGGCAATTGAAGCTTTAAGACTTGATGTTAACAACATAGGTTCGATTAAGGAATTTGGTGTTTCTCAGGAAGACTGGAATGCAAAACTGGATTATATGGCTGCCAATGCTTTGGCTGATCCATGTACTGGTTTTAATCCAAGAAAACCAACTATTGAGGAATTAAAAGCTATTTATCAGGCATGTTATAATGGCGAAGTAGTGAATTTTTAAGTTTAAAAAACATACACGAATTTCAAGATTTTTAAAAAGGACAGCTATATATAAGCTGTCCTTTTTTTGTTGTGCTTATTTTTTTAACACATAGAGACATAGATTTTTGGATTCTTAAAATCCTATTAATTCATGCCAATCAAAATTTGAAATCCTAAAATTTGTGCCGTAAGCACTAAATATTGATAGTTTAAAAAGAATCGGAATAAATCCAGCGTGCCGTACTAATAGTTATCGTTATGTTGCGTACCTACGGAACGCCAGCGTATTGCTAATCTATTTTTTTTACCAATATTTAGTACCTAACGGTACATTATTTTTCTTAAAAATCATCTTAATTCATGCCAATCAAGATTTGAATTCCTGAAATTTGTGCCGTTAGGCACTGAATATTGGTAGTTAAAAAGGAATCGGAATAAATCCAGCGTGCCGTAGGGACGTAGTAGCTATTATTATGTTGCGTACCTACGGCACGCTAGCGTAGTGCTAATCTATTTTTTTTACCAATATTTAGTGCCTAACGGCACATTATTTTTCCAGCGTGTCGCAGGGACGTAATAGCTATCGTGATGATGCGAACCTACGGCACGCCAGCGTAGTGCTAATCTATTTTTTTTAGCAATATTTAGTGTCTAACGGCGCATTATTTTTCCAGCGTGTCGCAGGGACGTAATAGCTATCGTGATGATGCGAACCTACGGCACGCCAGCGTATTGCTAATCTATTTTTTTACCAATATTTAGTGTCTAACGGCACATTATTTTTCTACCAACATTTAACTCCTACGGAGTATGTCTCTTTGATATTGTATTTCATTTGTTTTAATGCGCATTGCTTTGTATGTGAAAGAAACATGTTCCTTTTTTGGATTCTTTTTTTGGCGCATAAAATCTATATTTCTATGTGTTAAAATATTTTTCACGTGTTTTATTATGCACAGATATCATGTGAAATAAATATTTTTCTATGTGTCAAAATATTTCTTAGAACGCAGATCTCCTATCCATTTTATGACGGTTTTTATACTAGTATTATATATCTTTGGTTTCGAAATCTTTAATGTTCACACTTCAGCACAATTAAGATTAAACCAAAATTCTATACAAACCAACCGTTACAATGAGTACATCAGGAATTAAATTGTCTAAAAGTCTTTTTATAACATTACTTTCTTTTTTTATAATAAGTATTTCTTACGGACAGAAAACTAAAAACGAGTTACTGAAATTAATTGGCCAGAAAGATTTACCGATAGAAAAAAAATGCGATTATTTATGTGAACTTAGCTCTTGTTATAAAAAAACAGATACTATAAAAGCCTATAAATATGCCAATCAGGCATTAAAACTGGCACGTGAAGAAAACGACATAAAAAGTCAGTCTATTGCATACGAAGCACTTTCAGACATTGCCCGATTTCTTGATAATGTGTCGCTACAAATAAAATTTGCCGATTCCAGTTATACTTCGGCCACAGCATCTAAAGATTTAAAAGCAATAGCATATGCGAATTACGCCATTGCTTACAAAAATGAATTTATTGGAAATAAAGAAAAATACATTGACTATATGCTCAGATCGCTGGCTTATTTTGAAAAAAATAAAATGCGATATGACAAACTGGTGAATGGATATGAGAATCTGGGTGCCTATTTTATAGATCATAACGATCTCATTCTTTCTGAAAAATACAATAAAAAGGCTTTGGAATTAGCTTATGAAAGCAAAAATCAGGTTAATATCGCCAATGGTTTAACCAGTTGGGCACTTTTACTCGTACGAAAAGCAGAACAGAAAACACCCGTAGATTTCCATTTACTTCAAACTGCAGAAAACGATTATCTCAAAGCGATTGAAATATTTGAAAATGAAAAAAGAAAAGGAAATATTATTAGTTCTTACGGCAGAACCTGCTTAAATCTAACCAGTCTTTATTTATATCATTTTTTTGAAAGTGAGCCCGAAAAAACTTTAGCGCACTTACAAAAAACAGAAGCCGTTTGCCTCGAATTAAATGAACCAATGCAGCTTATGGTTATGTATGGTCAGCAAGCACAATATTATACGAACTTAAATGATATACCAAACGTTGAAAAGGTATTGAAAAAAGTAGCTGATATTATTGCAAAATACCCCAAAATAAACCCACGGTATTATGCCTTGCTTTATAAAAATTATATGGATCTGGCAGACATTAAAAATGATTTTTCTTCGTATAAAAAATACTTCAATCTGTACGATAAAGCGGTTGCTGTTATGATGGAAAAGGAAAACAGAGACAGAGATTACAATGCTTCCGTACGTTTTGAGACTGAAAAAAAATCGCAGCAAATTCAACTGCTTCAGGATAATCTTGAATCGAGAAAGAAAATTAATTATTTATATATCGCGCTTTTGGTTTTTGTGTTTTTTACATTGGCCTTTATGCTGCGTTCCTATCATTTTAGACAAAGATCTTATATCAAAACGAATCTGTTACTTCAAAAAGCAAATGAAGAAGCGACTCTTTTATCTAAAATAAAGGAGGAAGAAGCGATGATTGCTGTTCTTGAAGCTGAATTGACAGAGAAGGAACTTCAAATTGCCATTCAGGAAAAAATACTGACGGAACAGCAAAAAAATAAATTGCAGCAGGAATTAATGACGAATAATTTGCAACTGGAAAAGAAAAATGAGGTTTTAAAAGACATTCAGAATAAATTGTCTGTCATGAAATCTGAAAAATCCACAGATATCAAAACGATTTCAAAAACAATTGACAAAAGCATGGAAGTCGATGATGAATTTGAGTTCTTAAAAACCAGTCTGGAGAATACAAATCCCATCTTTTTTTCGACTTTACAGGAAAAAGCTTCGGGAACTTTGACGAAGCTGGATTTTAAATATTGCGGTTATATAAAGTTAGGAATGAGTACGAAGGAAATCGCAAATCACATGAATATTGAAACGCAAAGTATGCGAATGGCGCGTTACAGAATTAAACAAAAACTAAATCTGGACCGCGAAACTGATTTGGATACCTATATCATGTCGGTTCAGTAAAATCAATACTTCCCGCGTATTTTTAGTTTAGATTTAATGATCTTGTAGATACAAAATAGATGCTTAAATAATGAATGTAGATAGTTAGTAGATATAAGATATGTGTTTTTTGAATATTTGATTGGTAGTTTTGGATTGAATTTTAAATCTACAAATCATGAACAAAAAGACGCTTTCAATTATTTCTTACATTACCATTATTGGATGGATAATCGCTTATGTAAATTACAATAAACTTACAGTTAAAGATTCTCTTACGAGATTTCACCTGAAACAAGGTTTAGGAATCGCAATACTTGGAATTGTAATTTCTGTTGCATTGACAATAATTGCGGTTGTAGTACCAACTTTAGCCAGCATTTTAAGTTTGGTAAATATTGTGGTTTTAGTATTATGGGTTATGGGAATAATTAATGCTAATAACGAGCAGGAAATTCCTGTTCCTATTGTAGGTAAATTATTTACTGACAAATTTGATTTCATCAAATAATTATAAAATTTAGCCAGTATAGAAACGTTGTTTTTGTACTGGTTTCTTTTTATCGAATGAAATGTAAAAAACAAAAATTCACGAACATGAAAAAAATTCAACTTTTACTATTATTGATTTATATTCCTAATTTAATATATAGCCAGGTTATCGACAACAATATTCAGGGCTATTATCAGTCTAAATCAGATTCAAGCATTTATTCATTTTTTGAGTTTGATGGAAATGGTAAAGTAAATATCGTCGGAATGGGGGCCGGCGATTACTTTACCAAAGGCGATTCGCTGATTGTCTATCCGGATAAAAGCATTTTTAAATTTAAAATAAAGGGCAATACTTTAATTGGAGCTTCGAGCTGGGTTGAAAAACAAACCTGGATTAAAAAAGATACGGTTGTTGCCAATAACAGAAAGGACGCTGCTGCCTCTAAGAAAAAAGCGGAATTACTTCACGAATATTATAAAATATCCCAAACTAAATCATCGCTTGATTTTGCGCTGAATGAGAAATCATTAAAAGCTCAGGAAGAAAAAATGAATATGCTTTGTAACCAGGGACTCAGCAAGGCTTGTCTGGATTATTTCGGGATGATGCTTATTGCAGATCAGGGTTTGGGTGCGTTATTGAGTAATAAAAAGAATGATAAACCCATAACGGTTAATCCTGAAATTATTAAACTTGGAAACAAAATTATTGCTCAGGGTGAACCTGAAGGTTATACGGTTTTAGGTGCTTATTATTTCTATCTGGGGGAAAAGGAAAAAGCGGTTGAACAATGGAATATTGGCGCAGATAAAGGAAGCCAGAAATCTGTAATGGCATTATTACAGGTTGAAATGGAATAAAAAATTATTCTAATTTTGGGAATAAATTTTATATCCTAAATTCTATTAAAAATAAAATGAAACGTTTAAAACAAATTATTAAGTCAGCATGAATCAGTTAATTATCCTTGCCACTCTTTTTTTAAGCAGCTTTTATTCTTCTACAGAAAATAAAACTTGTGAGCTGAAATCACCAATTGAAATTTCTGAAAATCATTTTAAAAAAGATGATTTCAATGATGATGAGGCAGCAAAAAAGTGGTTGTTAAAAGCTATTGATCAGTTTTTTAAAGAAACTGTTGAAATGGAGAATATTACAACAAAAGCATACAATGAATATAAATTGGATGCAATGAATATCGATATGGAAAGCGGAATGACTTTGCCTGCATTTGAAAAAAAATGGAAAAGTAAATTTAATACTAAACGTGTTGGTTATGATGGATTTTTAATTTCGGCTCAGGATTGGAACAAGATTAGCGTTACGAGTTGTTTGCTTATGAATACGACAAAGGATAATGGTTGTCTTTTTAGAGTGGTTCTTAAAGATGTTGTATCTAAAGAAGTTTTTAAAAGAGATATTAAAGTTATTCCGTCTGGAAAATCATTTTTAATTGCAGATGTTCTGGAATAATGGTAAATTAGAATATAAACTAAATAATACAAAAAATTAAAAAAATGACTTCTAAAATAAAATTCTTATCCTTAATATTACTTTCGATTTTCATGCAATCCTGCCAAAATACTCCTGAAGAATATTTTGACACTACGGCTTTAAACACCAATACTTTAACTCAATTTGGAGGAAAGGATTTCAGAACAATGGAACAGAATAAAAAGGGAAATCAGCTTTTGGCTTTTGATGACAAAAGTACATTTCCTGCCAAATCATATGAGGATCATATTCTACGATTTAAAATTCCGTACATCGATCAGATTATTGAAAAAATAAAGGACTTAAAACCTACGGAAGAAACTACGCCTTTGATTAATGCTTCATTAGATTTATTTGAATTTGTAAAAGGCAAATACAAAACCGATTACATCAAAATTGCTAAACTAATGGAAAGTAATGCGCCTCAGGAAGAAATTGACAAGGCAATTGCTGAAATGGAAAAAACATCGTTTCCTGAGTTTGATGCTAAGTATAAAAAAGTATGGGATCTTGCTATGCCGTATGCAAAAGAACACGGAATTCAGGTTAGTACTTATTAATCAAGATTTCAACAATGTATTTACTGGGTGATTTTTTGGGTGATTGAGTTATATACTGGGTGATTTTACCGCAAAGCTCGCAAAGGTTTTTATATTAGAGTGTTTTGAAAAATGCAAAGTTCGCAAAGCTTTGTGTTGAACTGGCTTTGTGAATTTAGGTGATTTTTTGCGTGATTTGAGTTATATATTGGGTGATTTTACCGCAAAGTTCGCAAAGTTTTTTATAGTAGAGTGTGTTGACAAACACAAAGTTCGCAAAGCTTTGTGCTGAACTTGCCTTGTGAATTTTGGTGATTTTTTGCGTGATTATACTGGTGATTTTTACCGCAAAGTTCGCAAAGTTTTTTATAGTAGAGTGTGTTGACAAACACAAAGTTCGCAAAGCTTTGTGCTGAACTTGCTTTGTTAATTTTGGTGATTTTTTGCGTGATTATACTGGGTGATTTTACCGCAAAGTTCGCAAAGTTTTTTATAGTAGAGTGTGTTGACAAACACAAAGTTCGCAAAGCTTTGTGTTGACCTGGCTTTGTGAACTTTGTGTTTATATCCATACTCCTTGGTGAAAAATCTTTGTGTGATCTGCGATAATTTTTTTGTTCTAAAATATAATCCTCTTTTCATAACGAAAGGAGATTTTTTTATTTCTTAAAACAAAAAAAACACCTGACATAAATTTTCATATGCCAGATGTAATTACAAATCAACCTTCAATTAAATTCTTATTTTACTGTATACAGAACATGGTTTGCTTCACAAAGCCTGAAATAGCCTAGTGCAAAATTGTTCGCATCGGTGGTATTGACTACATTTCCTCTGATATTTCCTGGTACTGCACCAAAAGGGTTAGCACTTGATGCCTCTAATATCAAATTAATGTAATTATAAAAGTTCTTAGAAATACCACGGTGCGTTATTTCCACAATTTTTCCGGGCTTTAAATCCGTATCTCCAAATTTTTGATTTATTTCATTCCCATTAACAAATTCATCACTTGATGATCCGTACTCAGGAAAGGGAGACAAATCACTTTTATAATCAGTCAGATAATAATTGACCTGATCTGCCGGATCTTTATAATAAAATGATACCACAATATAATCAGGTCCAGTTATATCAGGCATTAACTCCTGCTCTATTTTGTCAATTGGCGGTACGGAAATTAATTTTTCTGTAGCCGTTAAACTTTGTCCATCAACTTGTACGAATAATTTATAATCCATATTAATTTCAGGAACAAAATTAGTGCAGACATATAAGCCTGGTTCAGATTCATTGAATGTAAAAACATTTCCATTACTGTTTTCTACTCTTACCTGTGCTCCTGACACCTTTGGTACTTCGGCATTATAATAGGGAGCCATTCTGGTAATTTTAATTGATTGTTGGCTGCCATCTGTTCCTTTTTCCCAAATTATCTCAGCGTCGATCACTATTTTAGGATCTCCTGCTTGTAAATCAAGCTCAACAACCTTGTCACAGGACGAAAAAAGTAAAACAAAAAAGAGACTGAATAAAGTAATTGTTTTGCTTTTAAAGCTATATTTATTTAAAATCAGCATACTATTAAAATTTAAAATTATAAGAAACCCCAGGTACTAAACCGTAAATAGACAATTGACTGGACTCATTCATTCCTGTGTCATCATTTTGTGAAAACGTCATCGATGCAGCATTTTGCCTGTTATAAAGATTATAAATACTAAATACCCAATAGCTTTGCCATCCTTTCTTTTTATCCGGTTTGGGCGTGTAAGTTGCACCAAGATCTAAATGATGATATGCAGGCAGTCGGTCTGAATTTCTCAAGGTATAATTGGGTATATTGATTCCTGCAAATTCATAATAGCCATTTGGGTACGTTACAGGCTGACCAGATTGTAAGGAGAAATTAGCATTAAAAGACCATTTAGGACTGAATTCATAATTTGCGGTAATATTTAAATTGTGCAATTTATCATATCCTGACAGATACCATCCGCCATTGGCAATGCCCGGTTCTTCTGCTGTTCGTCCCGGTGTTTTTTGTTCTGCTTTTGACAAAGTATAAGAAACCCATCCTGTAAAACGTCCGGTATTTTTTCTGAATAATAATTCCATACCATAGGATCTTGCTTTTCCGTTTAGGATATCCTGTTCAATATTATTATTGCCCAGCAGGTTTGCTCCATCAATGTAATCAATCCTGTTTTTGATGTTTTTATAAAATAATTCTCCTTCAAAGGAATACTCACTTTCTTTAAAATTTTTGAAATATCCTACTGCGTATTGATCGAGCATTTGTGGTTTTGTGAAAGGTCCGCTTGGTGTCCAGATCGTCATGGGCAACGGAGCACGGGTATTGGACAACATATGAATATATTGCGCCATTCTGTTATAGCTCGCTTTTACCGAAGTTTCATCATTAAAAGCATATGATAATGCCAATCGTGGTTCAAGGTTATCAAATTTGCTGATGGTTTTTCCTTTTCCATAATACTTACTTCCGGTTGGCGTTGCTTCTTCATAAATATTATAGAGAGGATTGTAAACTACTGATTGTTCATTTTCGTACGTACTGATAGTTTCGTTACCTAAACGAAAAAACGTACTGTAACGAAGTCCGTAACGAAGATTCAACTTCTCAGTAACCTGATTTTCAACATCCAGATAAGCAGAAGTTTCTAAAGCATATTTTTTGTCTAATTGATTGTAATTATATGATGAATCCGAACCATAAGGTTTTACTGTTCCCGGATTAAAATCATAATACAAACCATCAATACCGTAATTAAGTTTAAAAGCCTCAGATAAAGTGTGGTTCCAGTTGTATTTAAGACCATAGTTGGTAATCTTACTATTCCATTCAAATTTTTGAAATGGAATTTGCAGATTAAATTTATAATCACTGTAAAAAACAGAAAGGTTTGTGTTTAAATTGTCCGAAAATTTATGTTTCCAGCTAAATGTTCCCATATTATTACCATAAATAGTATTGAAAAAATTGTTAATATCAAATAAATCATTTCCCATATAACCGGAAAAAGCAATCGTATTATTGGCTCCCAAACGATAATTAAACTTGGCATTAATATCATAAAACATAACAGTACTTTTAATATCTGTCAGTTTTAAAAATAAATGAGCGTATGATGCGCGTCCTGCAATAATAAATGAACCAACATCTTTTTTTAAAGGACCTTGTACCATTAGCCGGCTTGAAATAAGACCAATTCCTCCACTTACTTTATAATCAGTAAGATCTCCGGTTTGCTGGCTTACGTCAAGAACAGAAGAAACACGCCCGCCAAATTTAGACGGAATCCCTCCTTTGTATAAATCTAATCCACTAACAATATCTGCATTAAAAATGGAGAAAAATCCAAACATATGCGAGTCACCATAAACGGGAGCGCCATCTAAGAGAATCAAATTCTGATCAGCAGCACCACCACGAACATTAAATCCTGACGAAGCCTCTCCTGCATTTGTAACTCCCGGTAAAGTCAATAATGATTTTAAAGGATCCGGTTCCCCCATAGCGGTTGGCAATCTTTTAATTTCTGCCATTGAAAGCTTACTCACACTCATTTGGGTATTCTTGATATCTACGGCTTTAGTTCCTGTAACGATTACCTGATCGAGTTCCTGACTATTATCCTCCATATTAAAATCAATCCTGACATCATCTGAAACTGTAATTTCCTTTTCTTTATTTTGAAAACCTACATAACTAATTACAACAGTATAAGTGCCTTGGTCTAACTCTACATCAAACATTCCGTTTCTGTCGGTTGTTGCTCCGTTACCGGTTTCTTTAATGTAAATATTCGCACCAATAACAGGCTCTTTATTTGCATCAATGACTTTTCCGGTCAGCTTGTTTTTTTTTTTAGTGGTTGCTTTTGCAGATTTTTGCTTGACAAAAATATTGTTACCTACTATCGAAAACTGAATTGATGAAGTTTTATTAAGTTCGTTGATAAGCTCTTTTATTTCTATATTTCTATACATATGTGTCTGTGTGAAATATTTTTGGCTTGTATTAATCTGATCTGTAAAGGCAAATTTAAAATCGGTTTGATTTTCAATTTCTTTAAAGAATTCTTTTAATGTTATAGTCTGATCTACATTTACTGTAATGTTTTGGGAAAACATACACAAACTGAATAAAAAAAAGCATGCTGAAATTATATGCTTCATGAAATTTTGTATTTTTGAATATTATTAAATGTGATAGTTTTATACTATCCTGAATATGAGGAGGATGTTTAGTTTCGCGGCTAGTGCATCCTTTTCTTTTCTATTGAAAAGTAATCTGTTTTAAATTTTCATTTACTTCAAAATTTAGGTTATACATTTCTGATATTAATTGGACAATGGTATTTAAATCTTCTTTTTTATTGATTCTGATTGTAATTCTCTGATTATTATATTCTTGCGGAATTATCACATTATATCCGTAATGGGTCTCAATGTAATGGCTGATTGTGATTAGTTTTTCATTATCAAAATCTACAAATCGATTAAATTCAGCTACTAACGCTATATTATTTCCGTAGGTGAATTTTTCACCGGGTTTCAAAATCCATTTTTCATCCTGATTTTTTACACTCATCTGCACACTTCCTTCATAAAGTTCTACTGAAACTTCCTTTTGATTCTTTCCTTTAACTGTAAATGAAGTTCCTAAAACGGTTGTGGTTGTTTCGTTACAAAATACCTGAAATGGATGCTTTTTATCTTTGGTAACTTTAAAATAAGCTTCACCCCTAACTTCAATTTTTCTGTTGATGGCGAAATTATTTCCATAAACAATTTTAGAATTCGGACTCAATTCTATTCTTGAATTATCGGGCAATACTACGGTTTTGATTATTGAAGTGGTATTTTCAATCACATTTTCTGCAACAACACTTATCTTATTTACAGGGTCGTTATTAAAATAGATTCCGGTTCCTGCAAGAATAAAAAGCAAAACAGCTGCCGCAGCTGCATAACGCCAGGGTTTAAATTTCTTTTTATTTGAAGGGAATGCTTTTGACTGGAATTGTTCCCAGGAAACTTCTTTTTCTTTATCAGAATGTGAAACGGGAGTTTCGTCCCATAATTTTTTCAATTCTTCTTCTAATTTATTTTCATCCATTTTTTGGAGCGTTAAATTTTTTGGCAGTAGAATCCCTGTTTATTAAAAACACCATAGACCATTTCTTTAATTTCTCTGTTGGTTTCGATTCTTAGAATATTCTCATTATTTTCGAAATCAAATTTCATGATGCAATCAGAAATGATGAATTTCAGAAGCATGACAATAAAGCCCGCATCTTCTGTGGTTCTAACATCTGTTTTATAAGTCTCAATGTGCATTTTATGTTCTGTTTATAGTTATAACAAACGAGAACACAAAAGTTCCTAATGATCTTCGACTTTTTTTCGAATAAATTTACTGGCAAGATAAATATGATTGGCAATTGTTTTTTCAGAAAGGTCTGTAATTACTGCAATCTCCTTATAGCTAAGGTTTTCCAGTTTGTGCAGGGTGAATATTTTTTGTTGCTGTTCCGGAAGCTGATTAATGAAAGAATATAATTTTTCTTTTCTTTCTTCAAAAATTTCGGTTTCTGTGTCCTCAAGTTCCATTTTTTCGAACTTTGGATCTAGCTGAATTATCTTGTTTTCTCTGTTAAGATGATTGAGGATAATGTTCTTGCAAATTGTAAACAATTGTTTATCAAACAAAATCTCTTCATTAAGTAATTCTCTTTTATTATAAAGTCTTAAAAAAGTTTCCTGAACAAAGTCCTGGGGTGTAAGAACCGTAAAATCGAATCGTCTGGCAATGTTTATCAGTTTATCGTAGTAATTGAGATATGCTTCCCTGAAAGTAGCCTCATTACCTTTTTTTAAACTTACTATAAACTTTTTGTTGTCCATAACTTCAATACGATCCATAATCTAAACTCAATGTGCAAAATAATATTGCATTTTTAAGCTGACAGTTAAGACTTTTTCTGATTTTAAAATAAAACTTTTGGACGCAAAGAACAGCAATTTTATTGTAAAAATATTGAATCTGAAAAATATAGTATTAACCATCGATAACTGTACAGTTAGTAGCCTTTCCTGATAAAAGGTTACACTAATCTCCTGTTTTATTATCCGTTTTTATGAGAAGTGATGAAAGGAAATCTTTATTTGATTATCTACTAGTGTTTTATAAAAGTTAAAACTTGTATCTATTTTTTAATATGAGAATTTGTTATTCTGTTAAAATAAAATAAGAATAAACTTAAATAAGTTTATCTCACTGCTAATTATGTCATATTTTATTTATATTTTTATCAAGTAAACAGACAAAACTTACAAATCTTTACGTTTTCAATACAATATTTCATAATTAAGTTTCAATACAGATTCTCTATTTTGATGGAATGACTAATGGATTTATGAAAATGCCCGATCAAAATTTTCTATAACAACAAAAAGGGTTTTCGTGACATGAAAAACCGGCTTTATAGCATCTTTTCCTTTTTACGGGTCATAGATATCTAATTTTAAATCGGATTAAGAATACGGAATAATAAAGGAGATTAATTCTTATCATAAAAGTGAATTTATTAGAGTATGACAATTATTTGTCATTTCGAATTTCTAGTGTTATAAAAAGATATCTCTTTGTTTCGTTTGGATTTCAGAATAAAAATAATTTGTAATTAATACAAAATCAGGTAAAAACACCTGCTTCTGAGATACTTATAAAAAGTAATTTAGCAACATCTAAAAGACCGTCATAACCTATTAATTAGGTCATCTATTAAAACTAAATCTAATCATTAACTATTTAACACTTTTAAACTATGGAAGAATTCATTGGAGTTGTAAAACTTTTTGCAGGAAATTTTGCACCTAGAGGCTGGGCTTTATGTAACGGACAATTATTGTCTATTGCTCAATACAATGCTGTTTTCGCTATTTTAGGTACTACTTACGGTGGTAATGGTACTACGACATTTGCATTACCTAATCTTCAGGGTGCAACAGCTATTGGAGCTGGAAATGGTGGTGGATCAAACTACGTTTTGGGACAAACTGCTGGTACACCAAATGTTTCTATTTTAACAAGCAACTTGCCTGCACACGTTCACGCAGGACCAGGTAAAATATCTGTAAGTGCATCAAATGCAACAGACTCAACACCTGTAGCCGGTGCATCCTTAGCAGTACCGGGATCTGTTGTGTCAAGGGTTTTTACTCCAACATTAGGATATGCCACTGCAACTCCAAGTGTAGACTTAGCAACTAATATTACAACTGGTGTTACGGGTGCTAATATTCCGATTTCTGTAATGCAGCCTTATGTAGCATTGACTTACATTATTTGCTTAGAAGGTATTTTTCCATCAAGAAATTAATAGGGTTAATTACAATTAGTTTTTTAGGCTGTAAGACCATTTTGGTATTTCGCTAAAATCGTACATCAGCTGAATTCCTGAATAATCATTAATACTGTAAAGGGATACAACACAATATGGGTTTGTTATATACGACTCAGCCGTTTTTAACTCAATGTTGTCAAAGATCTTAATTTCAGTAAAAATGCAAATATCAGGATGATTTTCAAAGTTTGCCGGCAGGTCATAAAATTTACTTTCAATTTTTGAATTGTAAATTATACTGCTAAAAAGTTCTTTGTTTATTGTAAATAATCTATCAACAAATACATTGTGAGGATAGGGCTGCATTTGTTTGTGGCCCTTTACCTCTTGTTTGGCATTTTTAAGTGCTGGTTCATGATCAAAAAAAGTATAGGCAAGATCAATTGTTATTTCTTCCGGAATTAAAATTCCATGAGGAGGCAATTGTGAAACAATATTTTGTGTAATGGCAACTTGCGGTTCACTGGTCAATGCGTAATGCATAGTCTCAGAAATTGCCAGATCAATTGTAAAATCATTTGGTTTAGTGTACGTTGTCGCATCGGTTTCAATTAATTGTAACTGGTATTCATCAAGACCTGATACTACTAAAAGATGTTGCACAGATGCTATTGAAGCTGCATTGATATCTAATAGCAAAGCTTTAATTCTGTTTTTATCGAATAAAGGAAGTAAAGGCAGAATTAAGGTTGCATAAGGGCCACAGCCTGCATATAGAATATTAATGCTTCTTTCAGGAAAATCAATGCACAGTTTTATCAGAGCCTTGTAAATACCCTTTATAAAAAAAACCGTGCGCAGATAATCATCGACACAATCTGCCGCACCGGAACTTGATAATGCAATGCCGCCTTTAACAAGTGTTTCATTGCTGACAGAATGTTCTACCGAAGAAATTTTACTGTAGAAATCTGACAGTTCCTTAGCGCTTTTTACATGTTCATCAACAGTATTTGACGCAATGATAGATTGAACAATAACCGTTAACTCTTGTTTATACATGATATTCAACTTTAATTTAAAGATTGGAGTTTGAAAATAAACTGAAAAATAATTAACAAGAATACAAAATGATAAATCTAATATCAAAACATTATGAAAAAACTTTACTTATTATTAATTTTTCTCTTATTTGCGACGCAGTATATAACTGCTCAGACAACAGAGACATTTGAAGGCGGTACTGTTGGTGCAGCAAATTTCACTAGCGCTTCAAAAACATTTAACCTGACGAGCAGCTATGGCGTTTTTACGGTATTTAATGGTACAACTCAGGGTTATGGTGGTTCAAATAGATTTCTACAGGTTTCAGACTCACCAGGACCAGAAGCTTTAGGGCAGTTTGGTACTATTACTGCAGCTGCAGGAAGCTTTAAGGTTAGCAACTTTTGGATTTATCTAAGTGGTGACTCTGCTCAAAATGCAGGAGTTACCAGCAATGGTGCTGCGGGATCTGTTACTTTTACAGGAAAGCTCGCTGGTGTAACACAATTTACTGTTGTTAAAAATACTACTGGTGCTAACATTGGTTATACTTTACCGGGTAACGGTTTTGTTTATACTAATTTTGTTACTGACGGGGCTGCTGATTATACTAATGTAGTAATTGATCAGCTTGTGATTCAATTAAGTGCCAACTATGATTATTTTGCTATTGATAATTTTACATTCGCAAATGGAGCCGTAGCTCCAACGGTTACTACAACGGCAGCTACAAACGTAAAAGCGGTTTCTGCTACAATTGGCGGAAACGTAACTGCAGATGGCGGAGATGCAACTATAGAAAGAGGAATCGTTTGGGCAACTACAACAAATCCAACTATTTTAAGTAATAAGGTTCAAATTGGAACCGGGACTGGAGCATTTACAAATACTGTAACCGGATTTCCTCCCGCATCACTTATTTATTACAGATCATATGCTACAAATAGTGGAGGCACAAGTTATGGTGCTCAATTAACACTAACTACTAATGCAGCATTAGGTACTGCTGCGACGGGACAAAGTAATGTGAGTTGTAATGGTGGCAGTAATGGTACTGCAACTGTTATTGCAAATGGAGGTGGTGCTCCATACACGTACTTATGGACTAACGGAGCTACAACAGCTACTACATCAGGACTTGGTGTTGGACCAATATCTGTAACTATTACTGATAGTGAATTATCACAAATTACCAGAAATTTTACAATAACGCAGCCTTCAACTATCGTGGGAACTCCATCTGTAACAAATGTTTCTTGTAATGGAGGATCTAACGGAACTGCTACAATCACTGCTACCGGAGGTACTCCGGGATATACTTATTTATGGTCTAATGGAGCTACAACGGCTACTGCAACAGGACTTTTAGCAGGATCTTACAGTGTAACGATTACAGATGATAATTCATGTACACGAACTGTAAACAACATTATAGTAACACAACCAGCAGCTCTTAACGGAAGTGCTTCAGTAACCAATGTTTCTTGTTTTGGAGGATCTAACGGAACGGCTACGATTACTGCTTCCGGAGGTACGGGTTCCCGTACTTATTTATGGTCAAACGGAGCTACAACAGCTACTGCATCCGGACTTACTGCAGGAACTTACAGTGTAACAATTACTGATGCTAATTCATGTACAAGAACCGTGAGTAACATTATTGTAGGAACACCTTCTGCTTCTGTTAGCGGAACCGCTTCTACTACATCTGTTTCTTGTTTTGGAGGATCTAACGGTACTGCAACTGTTACGCCTGGGGGAGGAACTCCGGGATATACTTATTTATGGTCAAACGGAGCTACAACAGCTACAGCAACAGGACTTATAGCAGGAACTTATAGTGTAACTATTACTGATGCTAATTCATGTACAGGAACTATCAGCAATATTGTTGTAGGCGGACCTTCAGCTATTATTAGCGCAACTCCCTCTACTACATCAGTTTCTTGTTTTGGAGGATCTAACGGAACGGCTACAATTACAGCATCCGGAGGAACACCAGGATATACTTACTTATGGTCTAACGGAGCTACAACAGCTACTGCGTCAGGACTTTTAGCAGGAGCATACAGTGTTACTGTTACTGATGCTAATTCATGTACAAGAACTGTAAATAATATTATTGTAGGGACATCAACAGCTATAAATGCTGCTGCAACTCAAGTTAATGTGAGCTGTAACGGAGGAACTAATGGTTCTGCTACTGTTACACCAACTGGAGGAGCCGGAGGTTTTACTTATCTTTGGTCTAATGGAGCTACAACAAATTCTATAACGGGTTTAACACAAGGAAATTATAGTGTAACTATTACAGATGCAAATACTTGTCAGGCTACACAAAATTTCACAATAACTCAACCGGCTGTACTAGTTGCGGCTCAGGGAACAATAAATAATGTAAGCTGTAATGGAGGATCTAACGGATCTGCAACTGTAGTAACTACAGGAGGAACTGCTCCTTATACTTATGTATGGTCACCAACAGGTGGCACCGGAGCTACAGCAAGCGGTCTTACGGCAGGTACTTATACCGTTACGGTTACTGATAGCAAACTATGTCAGACAACTCAAACGTTTACCATTACAGAACCTGCTACATTTGCTGTAACTACAGCACAAACTGATATTTTATGTAACGGATCTGCAACAGGATCTGCGACTGTAAATGTAACTGGCGGAACAGGAACTTATACTTACGCATGGTCACCTTCAGGAGGAACTGCTGCTACGGCAACAGGTTTAACAGCAGGTAATTATACTGTAACCATTACAGATAGCAATACTTGTCAAACTACAAGAAATTTTACAATTACACAACCTTCTGCGTTAACACTAACACCAGTATCACTTACTAATATAGGGTGTCGTGGTGATGCAACAGGATCTGCTACTGTAAATGCAACTGGCGGAACAGGTGCATATACTTATTCATGGTCACCATTAGGTGGTAATGCAGCTACGGCTTCAGGATTAACTGCCGGTACTTATACCGTAACAGTAACCGATGCTAACTTATGTCAAAAAACTCAAAATTTTGTTATTACACAGCCGGCAGCAATACTTTCTGCTTCGACAGTTTCAACAGGAGTTAGTTGTTTTGGCGGATCAAATGGTTCAGCAAGTGTAACAGTATCAGGTGGAACTCCCGGATATACGTATCTATGGGCTCCTTCAGGAGAAACAAGTTCACTTATTTCAGGAAAATCTGCAGGAAATTATACTTGTACAATTACTGATGCTAACGGATGTACATTGGTGAAAAATATCACTATTAGTACACCAGCCGAATTCTCTGCGACAGTAGCACAAACAAATGTGTCATGTAATGGAGGCAGTAATGGTTCTGCAACTGTAACTCCATCCGGAGGTACAGCGCCATATTCTTATTCATGGTCACCTACTGGTGGAAATGCAGCAACTGCTTCAGGATTAACAGCCGGAACTTATACTGTGACTATTCAGGATGCTAATACTTGTGTATACACACAATCTGTTACTATTACAGAACCTTCAGCTTTCACTGTAACACCATCACAAACAAATGTTTTATGTAATGGAGGAAGTACAGGAACAGCTTCTGTAGTGGTAAGTGGCGGAACACCGGGATATACTTATGTATGGTTACCAACCGGAGGAACTGCTGATACAGCTACAGGATTAACAACAGGAAATTACAGTGTTTTAATTACTGATGATAATGGATGTACTTATACTCAGAATTTCAACATTACAGAACCTGCAGTATTAAATGCTTCTACAAGCCAAATAAATGCAACTTGTATTATTGGCGGACAAGCATCTGTTACTCCTGTTGGAGGAACGACTCCATATACTTATTTATGGTCACCAAACGGTGAAACTACGCAAACTGTCACAGGATTGGCGGCAGGAAATTACAGTGTTTTAATTACTGACGGTAATGGTTGTAACATTACTAAAAACTTTACTATTGGTTCAACCAATACTCTTGTTGCTGCAACATCTCAAACTGATGTATCCTGTAACGGAGGAAGTACTGGTTCAATTACCGTAGTTCCTTCAGGAGCTCCTGGTCCGTTTACTTATGTATGGGCACCTACAGGAGGTACTGCAGATACTGCAAGCAATTTAGCAGCAGGTAATTATAGCGTAACAATTACTTCGGCTAATGGTTGTTCTACTGTAAAAAACTTTACTATTACTGAACCGGCTATATTAGCAGTTACACCATCACAAACTAATGTGTCTTGTAATGGCGGAACTAACGGATCTGCGTCTGTAAACGTAACCGGAGGAACTGCACCATATACTTATGCATGGTCACCATCTGGAGGAACAGCTGATACTGCTACAGGATTAAGTGCAGGAACATATACTGTAACGATAACTGATGATAACTTATGTCAGACAACACAAAGTTTTACTATATCAGAACCAACTTTACTTATCACTACAACTACAGTTTCAAATGTTTCCTGTAATGGGGCAAATGATGGGACTGCTACTGTAATTGCAACTGGAGGAACAGGTACTTACTCTTATGTATGGTTACCAACCGGAGGAACTGCTGATACAGCTACAGGATTAAGTGCAGGAACTTATACTATAGAAGTTACTGATTCAAATTCTTGTACTACAACACAAATCGTTACTGTAACTGAACCACAAATTCTTGATGCTACAACTGCACAAATTGATGTAACCTGTACAGGAGGAAATGATGGAGAAGCAAGTGTAACAGCTAATGGCGGAACTTTACCTTACACTTATTTATGGTCTAACGGAGCTACAACAGCTACGGCGTCCGGTCTTACAGCAGGAAATTATACTGTAACTATTACTGATGCTAATGCATGTAATGTGACAAAATCAGTAACTATAATAACAAATCCAGACGTTCTTGCACCAGTTCCTGATGTAACGAATTTGCCTGATATTACCAATTACTGTTCAGTTTTAGCCTCTGAAATAGCTATTCCAACAGCTACTGATGTTTGTGCAGGAATTGTAAATGCTACAACTACTGATCCATTAACGTATACTGCCGTAGGTACTTATACAATCACATGGACGTATGATGATGGTAACGGAAACACTGTTGCACAAAATCAAACAATTAAAGTAGTAGCAAGTCCATTGAATCTGGTAACTTTTAGCAATGCTGAGGTTACTTATAACGGAAGTGTTCAGGCATTACAAGTTGCGAATCTTCCTGCGGGAGCTACCGTAGCATACTCAATTACACCAGCAGGAAGTACTGCAAATGGTGCAATCAATGTGGGTGTTTATACGGTTACTGCAATAGTATCTCCATCAGCAAGTTCAGCTAATTGTTCTCCGGTTACGCTTACTGCGCAGCTTACGATCAAAAAAGCGGCACAAGTGATTACTTTTGCACCAATACCTCAAAAAACTCTTGGAGCAATTAACACCTTTAATTTAGAAGCTGCTTCTACTTCAGGTTTAGCAATACGTTACTCTTTTACATATACTTCTGCCCTTCCTCCTGCTAATGTTTCAGCAGTTGGATTAGTGAATCTTTTAAGATCCGGAGAATTATTAATTGTAGCGCATCAGGATGGTAATGCTAATTATTTACCGGCAGCAGATGTTTCTCAACTTCTTGTAATCAAAAACAATGATGTTAGTATTACAAAAATTACTCTTGGTAATGTAGTATATCAAAACCCTGCTAAGGATATCAAATATGTTCTGGCTTGTGGAGAAAACAATTTGAATGTGGCTATAGTAAATGAAACTAATGCAACTTTTACTCCTTCTGCTAACTTTACAATTACTCCTCCTAAACCGGGAATTTATACACAAAACGTAAAAGTTACTTCTCAGGATGGATCTGCAACAGCTAATTATACTATAACTGTTGAAAAACCTTTTGGATTCTATGACATCGTTCATCAAAAATTCAATAATGTACTTCTTGTGAACAACAATCCGCAAACGAATGGTGGTTACGAATTTGTTTCGTACCAATGGTTTAAAAACGGACAGTTAATAGGAACAGGTCAATATTATTCAGCTGGAGATGATTTGGCTAATTCATTAGATAAAACAGCCGATTACAGCGTAAAAATGACAACGAAAGACGGGAAAGTACTGAGCACTTGTGCTACTAAAATCACGACTCAAAAAACGTTATCTGCTAAGCTTTATCCAAACCCAATTCAGGCTGGAAAAGTAATTACTGTTGAAGCTGATTATCCTCAGGAAGAACTTGATAACATGCAAATAAGCTTGTATTCAGTTTCCGGTCAATTAGTGAATACAATTAAATCTTCTTCAGTAATAACTGAAATCCAGTTACCTGACGCTGAAAGCAATATGTATATTGTAGTTATTGAAACTCCAAATATCAAAAAAACACTAAAAGTAATAGTAAATAAATAAAATCTGTCCGTGCTGTTTTCGGACAGCACGGGCAATTAAAAAAAATTAAGATGAAAAAATATATACGAAACTATATAGCATCAACAGCAATGATTACTGTACTTTTAGGATGCTTAAACAGTTATGGTCAGGATAAAAAACAAGAATTATCGATTTCTGTAGGCGGACCCGGTTCTTTTTTGAAATATAATACACCCGGAAATGTTGTTCCCGGAAACGGAATAAACGCAGGAATTCGATATTCCTATTACTTAAGTGAAAGTGTAAGTCTTGGAATTGGTGCCGAATACCAAACCTATAAATCTGATGTAAAATTCAACTCGATTAGCGGGCGTTATGCTGCTACAGATGCTGAAAATGAAAATTTTCAATTCAGATATTCAGCAACCGGATTGAGAGAAACTCAGAAATTAGGATATATTAATGTGCCTGTGAGCATTCAGTTTGAAACTCCGGGAACTACACAATTGTATCTTGCCGCAGGTGCAAAAGTTGGATTTGCAGTAAATGGAACTTACGAAAGTAAAATGGAAAACCTTACTACAAGCGGTTATTTCCCGCAATACAATGTGGAATTATTCAGCCCTGCATTTGCCGGTTTTGCCAGTACAAATAATGTACAAACAGCTAAAGAGGATCTGGATACTGAAGTATCCTATTCGGCTACTTTTGAAACTGGTGTGAAACAAAAAATTGGTGACAAAAGTGCTATTTATATCGGAGTTTATTTAGACTACGGATTAAATAATATCTACGATAAGAGCAGCAACAAAAATTTTGTTCAATATAATCCTGAATTGCCTGTGCAATTAAAACAAAATAGTGTACTTGAATCGCCGTTTGCAAGCAATGTAAGATTAGTTTCTTACGGACTTAAACTACGATTTGCTATACGATAAATTTGTTAGTATTAAATTTCTTTCCCTTTAGGGAAAAACTTAAAAAGCCGGTTTCATGGGGGAAACCGGCTTTTTTTTGTGCTCTTGTTTTTCAAAACAATGATTTTAAATATGTGCATTCCTTTGAGGTTCGTTTGGAAGGATTTTTTATCAAAATTGCAAAAGCTTGTCATTTAGAAGCAAGGAGAAATCACACGAGAAATTCCGCTCCTAAATTTGCCAATCTTTATCGAATATGTGATGTGATTTCTCCTTGCGTCGAAATGACATATTGTGTTTAAACTTTGCTCCAGCTGAATGATATTTATTAATTCATTCATTTTCAAAACCAATGTCACCCCTCTGGGGTTAGTTTGGACGGATTTATTGTTTTCTATAAATATTACGTCCCGCTGGGACTTGCAAATTCTTATTCGATCAATGCTTATTATTCTGTAATGCTCCAGCGGAGCAATATATTTATAGCTATTAGGCATCCTTTTTACCAAAAGCTCCGGCGGAGCGATATATAATGACTAAAAACCATAAAAAAAGCTGCAAGAAAATCTTGCAGCTTTTAAAATTAATAGAACCTCATGTTCTTATTTCATAGAAACAATTACAAATTCGCTTCTTCTGTTTAACTGATGTTCTTCTTCTGTACAAGCTACATTATCTGAACATTTATTGATTAATTGGCTTTCGCCATATCCTTTTCCTGTTATTCTGGCTGAGGCAATTCCGCGTTTTACAAACCATTCGATAGTTGCCTTTGCTCTTTTATTAGACAATGTCATATTATATTCCTGAGTCTGTCTGCTGTCTGTATGAGAACGAACATCGATTTTCATTTCGGGATATTGTTTTAATACAGCAAGTACTTTCTCTAATTCAAAAGCAGCTTCCTGACGAATAAATGATTTATCAAGATCAAAATAAATTATTGGAATCTCTAATGTTTTAGCCAAATCTGTCCCTACTTCTATTGGTTTGATTTGTTTATTTAATTTAATATCTAATTCAGGTTTATCATTTGTTGGCTGAATTGTAACCGGACTTTCATTTGTTTCATAATCTTGTTTTGAAACTCTTACATGATAGGTTTGATTGCATTTTACATCAAAATTATAAGTTCCGTTTTTATCCGAAATTACTGTTGCAATTTCCTTAAATTTATCGTCAAGCAAAATTACTTTTGCATCGGATAAAACTTCGTTCGTTTGAGAATCTGAAACAATTCCTGATAATTTTTTTTCACAATCCAGTCTTTTTGTTTCTGTGAATTTATAGATATCATCATTTCCAATTCCGCCTTCTTTGTTAGAGGAGAAATAACCTTTACGAGTATTGTTGTCAATTATAAAAGCAAAATCATCCGACTTTGTATTTACCGGTTCTCCAATATTTTGTACCAGATCAAAAGTAACATCTTCCTTGATTTTTGCCACAAATACATCAAGTCCGCCTAATCCCGGACGTCCGTCACTTGAAAAATATAGTTCATTATCGCCGGATATAAACGGGAATGTTTCTCTTCCTTCGGTATTAATTGCAGTTCCTAAATTTTCCGGTTTCCCAAAGGTTCCATCTTCATTAATAACAACACTAAACAAATCCGATTGTCCTAAAGTTCCCGGCATATCTGATGCGAAATACAGCTTTTTTTCGTCCAGACTTAAAGCAGGATGCGCAATACTATATTGATCACTATTAAAAGGCAACTCTGTAATATTGGTCCATTTATCATTTATAAAATCGGCTTTGTACAATTTCAATAAGGTAATTCTTTTAGTATCTTTTCCTTTTTTACCGCTTAAAAAATTGTTTCGGGTAAAGTACATTGTTTTTCCATCTTTGGTGAAAACCGGAGAAGATTCGTTGAATTTAGAATTAATCTTTTTCTCAAACCGAATTGGATTCTCTAAAGTTCCATCCGCTTTTAATTCTGCAGCAAATAAATTGGTAAATGATTTATTCGTCCATTTAAATGTTTTTTTTATAACACTTCCGGTATCACGAGCAGAAGCAAATACTAATTTATTATTATAAATTGTACTTCCGTAATCTGATTGTTTCGAATTAATTCCGGCATTTGCAATATCAAATCTTCCTGAATTCGCTTTAATCTGCTCCAGATAATTTTTATTGTTTTCGAATAAAACACCTCTTTTATCCGTTTTAACTTTGGCATTAAAAGTTTCCAGCATTTTATCTGCTTTGGCATAATCACCCACAGATTTCAGTGCCTGAGAATATCTGTAATAATATTCAGGTTCCTGCTGCTCGTTAAAAGCAAAAAGCGCGTCGTACCACTTTGCAGCTTTCGGTAACTCGGCATTAAAATAATAGGAGTTTCCTAATCTCTGAAACATTTTTTCATCCTTATATCCGCTTTCGGCTACTTTTTCATAAATAGCAATAGCATCTACATAAGCATATTGATTATACTCCTTCTCTGCTTTATTCAAAACTGTTTTTTGAGCCATTCCGTTAAAGCAAACAGACGACAAAACAGCAGCATAAATTATATTTTTAACTTTCATAATTAGAAAAATCTTGGTGAAGTTATACGTCCATATTTGTTTAAGAATTCAAAACGCAGGAATATCTCGTGCGATCCTGAGTTATAATTCACTAATTTGGTGGTTTCACGATCGTAAGCATAACCAAGATATAAAGCATCTGTTATTTGAAATCCAGCCAATGCACTTACCGACGCACTCCATCTGTAAGCCACACCAATTACAAATTTATCGTTGAACATAAAGTTAGCTGATGCATCTACTTGTAATGGAGAACCTTCGACCATTTTTGTTAATATAGCCGGTTTGAATTTTATAGTTTCGTAACGGTCTAAATCAAATACATAACCTGCGATGAAATAATAGTTGATTTTGTCTTTGTAAATGGCAACATCATTATCATCATAACGATTGGTCTGGATGAAATTAGGAACCGATAAACCTACATAAGCTTTATCTGTATGCCAGTAAACTCCTGCTCCAATATTAGGTGTGAATTTGTTTCGAAAATCCTGAAATTGCGGATCTCCCTGATCTTCCGGTGTTAATTTAGTTGGATCCAGTTTGAATAAATTGGCTGATCCTTTTATACCAAAAGAAAGTTTGGCTGTAGCCGATGTTGGTATAGAATAGGAGAAATCTGCTGATAAGTTATTCTCATTCGTTGGCCCTATTTTATCATTGATTAATGAAACTCCTAACCCAACGTTATTACCAACCGGAGTATTTACAGAAAAACTGCTGGTTTCCGGCGCACCGTCTAACCCAACCCATTGCGTGCGATAAAGTCCAAAAACGCTCATTACGCCTCTTGAACCGGCGTAGGCAGGATTTATATTTATGGTGTTATACATGTATTGTGTAAACTGCGCATCTTGCTGGGCAAAACCTGCAACGGAACAAAACAATAAAACTAAAACTAATTTTTTCATTTACTTTATTTTTAAATAATGGCTTAGCTGTCACTAAGCCATTTTATTTGTATAGTATATTATCTGGTCAGGTATAAATATCCAGCCTCTTGGTGTGGGTTAGATTGCTTGTCCTTATATCTTATGATATAATAATAAGTACCTTCCGGTAATCCGTTTGAGTCCTTAATAGTAACACGTCCTTCTGATATACCTCTAAAGGCGATGTCGTTATTATTATAATGATCTCTTTCGAACACTAAAACTCCCCAACGGTTGTAAATCTGAACCGTATTCTCAGGATAACATTCTAAACCTTGTACATAGAATCTTGAGTTCTTTTCATCTCCATTTGCAGAAACTGCGTTAAAGATTTTGATTACACAACCACTTAATTCTATGATAGTTGGTTTTTCACCATCGACATCGCTTGAATCTGATTTGTCCATAACAATGATTCCGCTTTTTGTAACTCCCGAAGCTGTTGCCTGATTGCTTATCGTTCCGGAATTTACATCTGCCTGAGTTAAAGTATACGTTCCTGTAATTGAAGAAGTATCAGTTTGACCAGCTGCCAAATTAATTGGACCTCCGCTCATCACAATTCCAGGTAACGGATCTGCAACAAGTATGTTTTCAAGATCTGTGTTTCCTTTGTTTGTAATTGCAAAATTATAGGTTAAAGTTTCTCCCGCTTCAGCATATCCATTTCCGTTAGTATCATTCAATACAACTGTTTTTACAATTGCAATTGCAGGAACTTCAACAAAAATCTTAACTGTTGCAGTGGTACAATTAGATGAATTTGCTACTTCGCATATTTGATAGGTTAATGTATAGTTTCCTCCTTTTGTTCCGGGTGCTACATCAATAGTTCCGTCAGGATTAAGTGTAATTCCTGCTGGAAGATTTTGACCTTTCAAAATAACATCCGCAGGCTGAACCGGAACACCATTTAATTTATCATTATCTAAAACATTAATTACTTCCAGTGATCCGTTAAGTCCGTCTGCGAGTGTTACATCATCTTCATTTCCTGCTACAATTCCAAATGTTGGCATTGCACTACATCCAGTTATTGCCGAAGGATAATTTACTACTACAGATTGTGTAGGATTCAATGAAAACTGCATTGTAACAGCTGGTCTTGTTAATTCGAAACCATCATTTCCTTGCGTCCATTGTCCGTTTGTTAGTACCCATCCCGGCCAGTCAACAGGATTATTATTTCCGTCAACAACAGCTCCAGGCCATAGTACATTACCATTTAATGGCATATTGTTTTGTGTCGCTACAATATTGTTGGCACTATCTATCCAATTAATAGTTAACAATGTTGTTGGCGTAAAATTATCTGCTACCACATTATAAGAAACATAAGGTGTATTATTCGAACAATAACTACTTGCCGTAATTGTCATTGTAGGCGCAACAACCGTAACTGTTACAGTAGCTAGGCTACAATTTCCAGCATTTGCTTTTTCACAAATTTCGTATGTCAATGAATAAGTTCCCGCTGGTGCATTTGGCGCCAGTTCGATTGTTCCATCAGGTTTTAATGTCAGAATACCTTTTGGATCCGGAGTTGGAAGACTTAGTTTAACATCTAAAGGATCTAATGGACTATTGTTTAAAGTGTCATTATTGAATATGTTGGTTACCGTTATAATTTTATTAATTCCTACAACTGAATTTATAGGATCAGCTACTGCATTTAAAATTGTTTTATCAATTACAATAGTAACAGTCGCCGGACTAATATCTATTGCTCCGTTATTATCCGTCGCAGTAAATGTAAATGTATCGTTACCTGAAAATGCTCCGCTAGGATCATAAGTAAGCATTGCAGCTTCTGAAGGTGTCAATATTTGGTTCACCGTTATTGCAGTTCCGTTTAAAGCCAAAGTTCCATTTGAAGGTAAACTTAAAACAGTATAACTTACAATTGTTCCGTCAGTATCTGTTGCTGTTAAAGCATTCATTGCTGTTGCTCCTGCTCTTGAAGGAATACTTGCATTTGTAGCATCATCGTGAGCAGTTGGCGGATTATTGCCAACCGGAATTGTAATTGCTGCAACTGCTGATACAGCATTTAAATCATCTGTCGCGTTAAAAGTAAAGGTATCAATACCTGTAAATGTTCCGCTTGGCTGATAAGTAAGCATCGCTGCTTCTGCAGGAGTTAATACCTGGTTTAAAGTTACCGGAACTCCTGATAATGCTAAAATTCCGTTAGTTGGTAAAGTTAAAACAGTATAATTTGCAATTGTTCCGTCAACATCTGTCGCCGTTAGAGCATTGATTGCCGTTGCTCCTGCTGTAGATGAAATAATAGCATTTGTATCATTGTTTGCTACTGGTGCATCATTTACTGATGTGACCGTTATCAATTCGTTTGCCGTAGCTGTTCCGCCGTTTCCATCGCTGATTACATAAGGAATACTGATTGGTGTAGCCGAATTAAAGTTCAATGCCGGAGTGAAAGTAATTACGCCAGTCGCCGAAATATTTACGGTTCCGTTGCTAACATTTATGGTTTGGATTCCACCAGTTAAAACTGTTCCGTTGATTGAAGTAATACTCAAAGTATCGCCGTCAACATCTGAATCCAATGCCAAAGGTGTTAATGTAACTGTTCCGTCTTCTGCAACCGTATAAACATCATCAACTGCAACCGGATTATCATTTACAGCCGTAACTGTAATTAGTTCATTTGCCGTAGCTGTTCCGCCGTTTCCATCACTGATAACATAAGGAATGCTTATTGGCGTAGCCGAATTAAAGTTCAATGCCGGAGTGAAAGTAATTACTCCAGTCGCTGAAATATTTACGGTTCCGTTGCTAACATTTATGGTTTGGATTCCACCAGTTAAAACTGTTCCGTTGATTGAAGTAATACTCAAAGTATCGCCGTCAACATCTGAATCCAATGCCAAAGGTGTTAATG
>NZ_JBIPCQ010000012.1:0-23767 GCF_044006475.1 Flavobacterium sp. FlaQc-47
ACCTCTTCCCATCCCGAACAGAGTAGTTAAGCCCGCCTGCGCAGATGGTACTGCAGTTATGTGGGAGAGTATGTCGTCGCCTTTCTTTATAAAATCCTCATCATTTATTTGATGAGGATTTTTTTTTGTTGGAAAAACTATTGATTGCTAAAATCTTATTTTATTGAGTTAATCGTTGTGATTAAAATGGTTTAATTTAGCACAAAATGTAATAATTCCCAATTTAAACTATTATAATGTATTTAAAATATTTATTGATTTGTTGTGTTTTGTTTTCCATCACTGCAAATTCACAAATTGTAGAAGACAAAAAAAATTTTCGTGCTGCAGATTCGTTGTTGAAAGAACCTAGTTTTTCTGTTCACAAGGACAATTACTTTTTAACTGGAGTTCCAATAAATACTGATATTACCCGAAATACTGCTGATGTAAAATATCAGGTTAGTTTTAAGTTACGATTGAATTCAAAACCTTTGTGGGGCGGTTTTTTTCCCTATTTAATGTATACCCAAAAAGCATTTTGGGATATTTATGCAAGTTCAAAGCCATTTGCAGAAATTAATTTTAATCCTGGCGTTGCCCTTGTTCGTCCGTTTTATTTAAAAGGAGGAAGGCTAACTTATGGATCTGTATCATTTGAACACGAATCGAATGGTAGGGATTCTATCTATTCAAGAACGTGGAACATGCTTGCCTTTTCGTTAAAATCACAGATTTCTCCAAGGTGGATTGTTGGTTTAAGAGGATGGATTCCATTAGTGGATAAAGATGACAATCCAGGGCTTACTAAATATGTTGGATACGGCGAAGCAAGTGCAACTTATCAGATACAACCCGGACGATGGAGTGCAGACGTTCTTTTCAGGAAGGGAAGTGGACTTATCAATTATGGATCTTTACAGACACAGGTAAATTGGCGACCATATAAAAGTGAGAATTATTATCTCACATTACAATGGTTTGTGGGATATACAGAAAGTTTGATTGATTATCAAGAGCATAAAAGTATGCTGCGTTTAGGCTTCACTATCAAGCCTGAAAATATGGGCATTTTTTAAATTCACGTAAATTACTTAAGTGCTTTTAAATCTCTAATAAAAGTTTGCATTAATTTTATAGAACCGACTAAGTATTTATAGGCTTAGTCGGTTTTTTTTTATAAGAAATCATCTGTTTATTATTCTGCTTCGGTGATTGAGTCCCCAATCAGATATCACGCTGGTTAAATCTTTAAGTGTGGCTCCATATTCAGTAATTTCGTATTCAACTGTTATAGGTTTTGTCTCCAATACTTTTCTTGTGATAAGCTCATTAATTTCTAATTCTTTCAAATCTCTGCTTAACATTTTGCCGGAGATTCCTTCTATTGTTCTTAATAATTGAGAATAACGCATTTTTTCATTGCATAGACAGGCTATGATGGATACTTTCCATTTTCCATTCAGTAAATCCATCACATCTTGAATTGCCAGTATTTTGTGATTACACTCTTTTATAGGATTTGTTTCTTTCATACATATAAACGAATGGTTACTCGAATGTCACCATTACTTTTTATCACAAAGTTACCAAAAGTAACCATTTTAATATAGTTTTGTTTTAATAAATTTTAAACATTCATAAATGAAATTAATAGATGACCTTAAGTGGAGATATGCCACAAAAAAATTCAGCTCAAAAGAAGTTTCTGAAGATAATTTAAACAAAATTATTGAAGCAATTAATTTGTCTGCATCTTCGATAGGAATGCAGACTTACAGGCTTTTTGTTATTCAAAATTCTGAAATAAAAAAGCAACTTGGAGAGGGATCTTTCAATTTGCAAATTACGGAAGCTCCCCTTTTATTAGTATTTGCTGCATTTGATTCAATTTCTCAGGAAACAATTGACAATTATATAGAATTTGTTGCAAAAGAAAGGAACTCCCCAATAACTGATTTAGCTGATTTTAAAGATAAAATAAGCAGTCATCTTCTCGCCAGAACAGATGAGGAAAACTTTATCTGGTCAACCAAACAAGCTTACATAGGTTTGGGTACAGGATTGATAGCTGCGGCAAATCTACAAATTGATAGCACACCAATGGAAGGATTTGATGCTGATAAATTTGATGAAATTTTAGGGTTGAGAGAAAAAGGATTAAAAAGTGTTGTTCTTTTAGCTTTAGGATATCGTGATGAAAAAAATGACTGGAATGCCAGCTTAAAAAAGGTACGGCTTCCTGAAGAAGTTTTTGCCACCGTTATTAAATAAATTTTATAGAACTAAAACCACTCAATTGAGTGGTTTTTTTTGCTCTCATCTGATTATATGTATTTTTATTAATACCAAACCTCTTTAAATATTGTTGTTGGTCGAAATTTTACAGTTCAGATTATAATTTAGTTTAATATTGTTGTTACTATTTGTATAACGAGTTATTAATCACCTTGCAATGAAAAGAACTTTTTTATTATTATGTATTTTTTGCATGATAGCGTCTGTTAATAGTCAACAAACGGTTAAATCTCCAGAACCATTTGGTCCTTTGCCAACACAGAAACAAATTGACTGGCAGGAAATGGAGTTCTATGCGTTTGTTCATTTCTCCTTAAATACGTTTACAAATAAAGAGTGGGGCTATGGTGATGAATCTCCGGAACTGTTTAATCCCACAAGTCTTGATGTTCGTCAGTGGGCAAAAGTGGTTAAGGAATCGGGCATGAAGGGAATTATCTTAGTTGCCAAACACCATGATGGTTTTTGCTTATGGCCATCGGCTTATACGGAACGTTCTGTTAAAAATTCTCCTTGGAAAAATGGTAAAGGTGATCTTGTAAAAGAATTAGCCGCCGCTTGTAAAGAATATAATCTGAAATTAGGATTGTATCTTTCGCCGTGGGACAGAAATCGTGCAGATTACGGCAAACAGGAATATGTTACATACTTTAGAAATCAGTTAAAAGAATTGCTAACGAATTATGGTGACGTTTTCGAAATGTGGTTTGATGGTGCGAATGGTGGTGACGGATATTACGGAGGTGCAAATGAAACCAGAAAAATCAATACGTTAGAATATTACAATTGGGATGAAACTTATAAATTAATATACAAACTGGCACCTAAAACCTTGGTTTGGGGAGTTGGACCATCAGAAGCAAGGTGGATTGGGAATGAAGAAGGTCATGCGGGAAAAACAAATTGGAGTCTTTTACGTCAAAAAGATGAACTGGCGGGAAAAGTACATTATACTGAGTTTATGTCCGGTCATGAAGACGGAGAAAAATGGGTTCCGGGAGAAGCGGATGTTTCTATAAGACCAGGATGGTTTTATCATACGGTTGAAGATGATAAAGTTCGTCCGTTAGATGAAATGGTTGATATTTATTATGAATCAATCGGGCGTAATGCTACTTTATTGTTGAATTTGCCTGTAGATAAAAGAGGTTTAATTCATGAAAATGATCAAACGAGACTGAAAGAATTAGTTTCAACTATTAAGGAAGATTTTAAAACTGAATTATTAGCTAAGAGTAAAGTCAAAGCGGATAATTTTAGAGGAAACAGTAATGAATTTGCAGCTAAAAATGTAACAGACCAAAAGAATAACTCTTATTGGGCAACGGATGATACTGTAAAAACGACTTCGATAGTTTTCGAATTTAATAAACCAACTCCATTAAACCGAATTGTGCTTCAGGAATATATAAAGCTGGGACAACGTGTGAAAGCATTTAATGTTGAAGCTAAAGTCGATGGAAACTGGAAAACTGTTGCGAACGAAACTACTATTGGATATAAACGAATTTTAAGAATTGAGAGAGTTACAGCTTCGGCTTTAAAAATAAATATTACAGATTCAAAGGCGAGTATTGTTATCTCGAATATTCAGGCTTTTAACGCGCCAACTTTTGTTCGTATGCCGGAAATTCAAAGAGATAAAAGTGGAAATATCACTATGAAATCGGAAGATGGAAATGCTGTTTATTATACCGTTGACGGAAGCAAACCAACGAAAAAAAGCACATTATATAAAGGAGAATTCCAATACAATAAAGCGGTTGAAATAAAAGCTGTGGCTATTAATACTTCTGAAGATATCAACAGTGCCATCAAAACTTCAAAATACGGTGCTTCTAAGGAAAATTGGAAAGTTGTTTCAGTTTCAAGTGGAGATTTAAATTCGGCAAACCGTATTATTGATGGAAATCCAAATTCAGACTGGAGTTTTGGTGGAGATTCTAATAAACTTCCGCAGGAAATAATTATCGATATGGGAAGCGTTTTAAATATAAACGGTTTTACATATATGCCGCATCAAGTGGGTAATAATCTCAACTTAATTTCTAATTATGAGTTTTATACCAGTCTTGATAATCAAAAATGGACATTGCAATCTCAAAGCGAATTTTCGAATATCAAGAACAATCCTATTGAGCAGGTAAAGACATTTAAAAAGGATGATGCAAGATATATTCGTTTCATTGCAAAGTCGGCAGTAGGGAAAGGATCGACAGTTTCAATCGCAGAAATAAATGTGATTGAAACACTATAACTGCTTTTGATTTGTGCTCCTTTTTCTTAAAGTTTCTAATTATGTTTTCTAGCGAAGGTTTTAGGTTATTAGTCGAATTTTTGATTATTTACATTATGTAATATTTAATTTTATATCAAATAATCACAACAACACACAAATGATTAAAGAAAGTATAAATTTTAAAGAAGCAGGAAAGTTTGAAGAAACCCGTTTTGAGAAGATTCATAATGTGATTTTTGATTCATCTCAGGAAGCTTCGGTTTTAGTAGCTCAGGAAATTGCCAATATAATTCAGAGAAAAGAAGAGTTAAACGAACCATGTGTTTTAGGATTAGCAACAGGATCTTCACCGGTAAAAGTGTACGAGGAACTTGTTAGATTACATAAAGAGGAAGGTTTAAGTTTTGCTAATGTTGTAACCTTCAATTTAGATGAATATTATCCAATGGATAAAAACAATATTCAGAGTTATTATCATTTTATGCATGAACATCTTTTTAATCATGTCAATATTCATCCGGAAAATGTTAATATTCCTGATGGAAGAATAAGCAACGAAGATTTACAGCAATATTGCATCGATTATGAAATGAAAATTAAAGCTTATGGCGGATTGGATTTTCAGCTTTTAGGAATTGGAAGAACAGGACATATTGGTTTTAACGAACCGGGATCTCACGTTAATTCGGCTACAAGAAGTATTACGCTTGATCATTTGACCCGTATTGATGCTGCGTCATCCTTTTTAGGGATTGATAATGTACCCAGAAAGGCGATTACAATGGGAATTGGTACGGTAAAAAATGCCAAAAGAATTGTGCTTTTAGGATGGGGAATCAGTAAGGCAGAAATTATAAAAAAAACAATCGAAGGCGAAATATCCTCACGAGTTCCGGCAACGTATTTACAACAGCACAACAACACAACGTTTGTTTTAGACACTGAAGCTTCATCTGAACTAACGAGAGTAAAAACGCCTTGGTTGGTTAAATCTGTAATCTGGACAGAAGAATTAAAACTGAAAGCTGTGGCCTGGTTAAGTGAATTGACTAAAAAACCTTTCCTTAAATTAACTGATAAAGATTATAATGATAACGGAATGTCCAGTCTTTTGACAGAGGAAGGTACTGCATATGATTTGAACATAAAAATGTTTAATAAAATGCAGCAGACCATTACCGGATGGCCAGGCGGAAAACCAAATGCAGATGATACTTACAGACCTGAACGTGCCACTCCGGAAAGAAAAAGAATTATCATTTTTAGTCCACATCCGGATGATGACGTAATATCTATGGGCGGAACTTTTGATCGACTTGTAGAGCAGGGACATGATGTACATATTGCTTATCAAACGTCTGGGAATATTGCAGTTTCGAATGAAGAAGCTTTAAAATTTGCTGAAATTTCAAAGGCATTAAATGCTAATTCTACTGAATCTGAAAATATTATCAACTTTTTAAAGAGTAAAAGAGCCAATGATATTGATTCATTAGAAGTAAGAAAATTAAAAGGATTAATTAGAAGAAGTGAATCTGTTGCTGCGACCCGATATTTGGGCGTGCCGGATTCTAATGTTAACTTTTTAGATTTACCATTTTATGAAACTGGAACAGTTAAGAAAAATAACCTTGGAGAGGTTGATATTCAAATTATGTGTGATATTATCGAAAGGATAAAACCACATCAAATTTATGCGGCAGGTGATTTAGCAGATCCACACGGAACTCACAAAGTGTGTCTGGACAGCTTATTCGAAGCTTTAAAAAGAGTAAAACACAACAGTTATATGGATGATTGCTGGGTTTGGCTTTACAGAGGAGCGTGGCATGAATGGGAATCTTACCAAATTGAAATGGCGGTTCCAATGAGCCCTGATCAGGTGCTAAAAAAGCGTCATGCAATTTTCTACCACCAATCTCAAAAAGACGGCGTTATGTTTCAAGGAGATGACAGCCGTGAATTTTGGGTACGGGTTGAAGACAGAAACAGATTAACAGCAGAAAAATATCATGCTTTAGGTTTAGCAGATTATTCGGCAATTGAAGCTTTTAAACGATATTATTTTTAGATTATAAAAGTACTTTTTAAAATATAATAGACTATTTCATGTGGTTTATTTGGTTAGTTACCAACTTGAAAATGCAGCCCTGGTTAGGCTGCATTTTTTTTGTTTATGTTTTTTTGTTGGTTTAACCACAAGGAACGCAAAGATTTTACGCCATGTTCGCAAAGTTTATTCTCATTTTTTATCATGCTGAACGAAGTCGAAGGGTTCAAGGTAGTTCCACAATGTAGTTTTCCAGTACAATCTTGTCATCCTGACGAAGGAAGGATCACACAAGAAGCTCCGCAAAGTAAATCCACCATCTTTACGGAGTTTCAAGTGTAATTTCTTATTCTTCAAAATGACAAACTTCGTGCTAAAAAATAACCTTTGTCAAAGTTGCAAACTTTAACAAAGGTTATGTGGTAATAAATTGTAAAAATATTAAATCGAAGAATTCAAAATTCTCTGTTTGACATGATCAATGTATGATCTTCCTATTACATATCTTAATCCTTCAATTTCGATACTATTTCCTTCAACGGCGTCGATTTTATCAATTGCGATAGTGTAAGAACGGTGTATTCTTAAAAAATTTCTTTCGGGCAGTAAATCCGTAAAGTCAGATAATGTGCTGTGAATAATGTATTTGCCTGTTAGTGTATTTATTTTTAAATAATCTTTTAAACTTTCGATTACAAGAATTTCATTAAAGAAGATCTTTTTCATTCTTTTTTTATCAATTTTCACAAAGATAAAAGGACTTTCAGGGATGTTTTCCTGCGGAATATTATTTTTATTTTCAAGTCTTTTGCTAATCTTATTCAGCGTTTTCATTAACCTTGGGAACTCGATAGGTTTTACTAAATAATCTAATACATCTAATTCATAAGTTTCAATTGCAAATTGACTGTAAGCGCTTGTGATAATAAGTATTGGAGGATTTTCCAGGCTTTTTATAAAATTGATACCATCAAGAACAGGCATGTTTATATCGAGGAAAACGGCATCAACCTTATTGTTCTTTAAAAAATTTAAACCTTCAATTGGGTTGCTGAATGTATTTATTACCTCAAAATTTTCAATTGGCTCTAAATAATTTTTTATAACATTAATAGCCAATGGTTCATCATCTATAATCAAACAATTTATTTTCATTTCTATAATCTTATGTTATTTGAGCGAAAGAATTAGCAGGTAAATTTATATACGAAGAAAAGCGGTGTCAGGTTACTTTAATCACAAGCTTTACGACAAAAATATTCTTTTTATTCTTAAATGAAAGCTTATAGTCATTTTTATTATAACCTAATTCTAATCTTTTCTTAACATTCTCAATGCCTATGCCACTTGACTTGTTAAAATTGTCTTTATGATGCGTAATTTCTGCCATTGGGTTAGAAATCGTAAAATGCAGGAAATCACCTTTGACCTTAAAGTTGATATCGATCGTTACATTTCCGGTGTTTTTGTTGACTCCGTGCTTAAATGCATTTTCAATAAAGGTCAATAATATAATAGGTGATATTTCTTTATCATGAATATCGCCGGAAATTGACATATTAACTTCTAAGCGGTGATCATTTCTTATGCGTTCTAAATCAAGATAATTCTGGATGCAAAGTATCTCGTTTTCTAGACTCTGTTTTTTATTTTTTGTGTCATATAACATATAACGCATCAGTTCAGATAGTTTAAGAACGATTTTTGGAGTTTTATCTGATTTTTCTACAGATAGAGAATAAATATTATTGAGTGTATTAAAGAAAAAGTGCGGGGAAATTTGAGATTTCAGAAAAAGCAATTCAGTTTCTAACTGCGATTTTTCAAGATCCGTAACTCTTTTTTGTTCTTTTAAAAAGTCCAGCGTAATCTTAATTGCCGTTACAAAAGTAATCACATAAAGTTCGCCCATCATCATATCTATAGTATAATTGAGCGTTAGTTTATCGATAGTTTCAGGTCCTTCAGGCCAGACATTATGGGTTATTAATAAATAAGTAAGATTGAATTTAATAATCACCATTGCAAATATTGAAGACAAAATGGCAAGAACATACAACAGATACTTTTTGCGATACACCAGATAAGGCATAAAAATCAAAATATTCAAATAACATAACGTCATGTGAATGGGGAAACCCAATAAGTTTGTTTTGACTGAATAGAGGTAATCATTAAAATAACTACCCCAGCGAAATGTGTTAAATAAAAAGTAAGTAAGCCAAAATAGGATATGATAATGCAATGGTATTCGATAAAGCTTGCTGGAATTGAAATTCATAATAATGATATGTTTTATGACTTTTTATGATGTTTATCTTAGTTTATGTGTCGTCCGTCTAAATTAGTTTTAATAAAAGTCTAATTTATATAAATTTAAAGTTAAATTAAGATTGTTTTATATGAAGAATTTTACGCTTCTGTTTTTGTTTGTCATTTTGGCTGCAAGTTGCAAAATAAATGAACACAAAAATAGTCATCAAAAAACACTTTTTACCAGCCATGTCGATCCTTTTATAGGTACAGGCGGGCACGGGCATACGTATCCCGGCGCAACAGTTCCGTTTGGGATGTTGCAGGTAAGTCCTGATAATGGTATTTCAAACTGGGATTGGTGTTCCGGATACCATTATTCAGATTCTATAGTGGCAGGATTCAGTCATTTACATTTAAGCGGGACTGGAATTGGTGATTTGGCGGATATCTTATTCATGCCAACCAATAAAAAACTGGACTTAACAACAAAAACAACTTCTCGCGATCAATTAACTTATAAATCAAAATACAGCCATGTTAACGAAAAAGCAACACCGGGTTATTACCAAGTTTTTCTTGAGACTCCTAAAATCAATGTAGAATTAACGTCATCACAACGTACGGCATTTCATAAATACACTTATTCTAAAAACGACCAGCAGTCGGTTGTGATTGATCTTGGCTTTGCCATAAATTGGGATAAAGCAGTAAAAACCGGAATCACAATTGAAGATCAATATACAATAAGCGGCTATCGTTTTAGTACAGGATGGGCAAAAAACCAAAAAGTATTTTTTGTCGCGAAATTTTCAAAACCTATTGCAGAATCCGCATTAATTGCTAATAAACAACTAATTAATGGCAATAAAGCCGACGGAGAAAATACAGCAGCACAATTATTTTTTGATGCTAAAAATAGTGAAGAACTGGATATAAAAGTCGCATTGTCATCTGTAAGTATTGCTAATGCAAAAGAGAATCTGGATGAAAAAGAGGATTTCAATAAAACAAAATCAGAAACTGCAAAAATCTGGAATTCGGCTTTAAGCAAAATCGAAGTTCAAACACCAATAGATTCATTAAAAACAATTTTCTATACCGCATTGTTCCACAGTCAAGTTGCCCCTGTAACCTATAGTGATAAAAACGGTCAGTTTAGAAAAGAGGATGATCAAATTGCAACTGCAAAAGATTATACCGCTTACTCGACCTTATCACTATGGGATACTTTTAGAGCCGAAAATCCATTGTTGACTTTATTGGCTCCAAAGCAAACTTCAGACATTGTGAACTCAATGTTAGCCTATTATGAAATAAAAAAAATATTACCAGTCTGGACACTTGCTGCCAATGAAACCAATACAATGACCGGATATCACTCGATTCCTGTAATTGTCGATGCGTACTTAAAAGGCATTAAAGGTTTTGATGCCGAAAAAGCATTTCAAGCCATGAAAACTACCATGATGCAGGACGAACGCGGCTTGAATTTGTACAAGAAATACGGTTACATTCCTTATAATTTATTAGATGAATCTGTTACCATAACTTTAGAATATGCTTACGATGATTGGTGCGTGGCGCAAATGGCAAAAGCATTAGGGAAAAATGCAGATTATGAATTTTTTCTAAACCGATCAAAAGCCTATCGTTATTTATTTGATCCGAAGACAGGATTCATGAGAGGAAAATCTGAAGATGGAAAATCTTGGAACGAACCTTTTGATGCCAAACATTCCAATCACAGAGAACACACAGATTATACCGAAGGAAACGCCTGGCAACACAGCTGGTTTGTACCGCAAAATGTCGAAGATTTCATTTCCTTACACGGAAATAATGAAATTTTTACCAAACGATTAGAACAATTGTTTACCGAAAGTTCTGAGATTACAGGAAGCAATGTTTCCGCAGATATCTCAGGATTAATTGGGCAATATGCACACGGAAACGAGCCAAGTCACCACATCGCCTATATGTTCAATCATGCGGGACAACCATGGCGAACACAATATTGGGTACGCCATATTCTTGATACGCAATACAATACAACGCCAAACGGATTAAGCGGAAACGAAGATTGCGGACAAATGTCGGCTTGGTATGTTTTCAGTTCCATGGGATTATATCCTATGAATCCGGCCTCTGGTGAATATGAAATAGGAAGTCCGATATTCGAAAAAGCAACCATTAATCTTGAAGGCGGTAAAACATTTGTAATCGAAGCCGAAAATGTTTCTGATAAAAACTTTTATATCCAGTCAGCAACCTTAAACGGAGTTGAATTTAACCACACAGCAATCTCACATCAACAAATCATACAAGGCGGAATTTTACATTTTATAATGGGATCTCAGCCAAATAAAAATTGGGGATTGAAAAAATAATTAACACATTAACTAACCAGGTAACTAACTAATAAATAAACAAAAATTAATGGATATTATTGACGTATCAATCATCGTAGCTTACATTTTCCTCTCCGTAGGAATAGGAATCTGGATTTCAAGAAAAGCATCAAAAGGATTAGATGATTATTTTCTGGGCGGGAAAACAATCAAATGGTACTTTTTAGGATTAAGCAACGGATCAGGAATGTTTGATGTTTCAGGAACTTCCTGGATGATTGGTGTACTATTTTTATATGGCGTAAAAAGTTTCATGTTTATGTGGCTCTGGCCAATATGGAATCAGATTTTTGTCATGATGTTTCTTGCGGTATGGATTAGAAGATCAAAAGTAATGACAGGATCTGAGTGGATTTTAACCCGTTTTGGAAGTGACAGAGCCGGAAAAGCATCCCATATTATTGTCGCCGTTTTTGCCATTATCTCAACAATTGGTTTCATCGCTTACTTTTTTGAAGGAATCGGGAAATTTGTTACCATTATTCTTCCGTGGGATTTAACGCTTCAATATGGAGATTTAATCATATTAACTTCAGAACGATCTTATGCTTTGATTATTATACTTTTAACGACTATATACACTGTAAAAGGCGGAATGTTTTCTGTAGTGGCTACAGAAGTTGTTCAATATTTAATTATGATTATTGCCGGAGTTTTAATTGCAGGTTATGCCTTTATCAATTACACAGATCTTCAGATCAATTCGGTTATAACCGATGAATGGAAAAATATTTTCTTCGGGTGGCAATTTGAAACCCAGTGGAGTGATAAATTCCAAACCTTCAATAATTTGATAGATTCTGAAGGATATAAAATGTTTGGCGCTTTTATCGGAATGACATTATTCAAGGGATTTTTCGCCAGTATTGCAGGACCAACGCCAAGTTATGATTTGCAAAGGATTCTTTCGACAAAATCAGTAAAAGAAGCCGCATACATGAGTGGTTTTACCAATTTGATTTTATTTATTCCAAGATATTTATTAATTACCGGAATCGTAGTAATCGCATTGGTGAACCTTGCGCCTGAGTTAAATGCAAATACAGGTTTAACCGGAGCCGATTTAGAGTTATTAATGCCAAAAGTCGTTAACTTATATATTCCTGTTGGGATAAAAGGAATTTTATTAGCAGGATTATTGGCCGCTTTTATGTCCGGATTCTCCGCTTTTGTCAATGCTGGACCGGCATATATTGTAAATGATATTTATAAAAAATACTTTAAACCTGTTGCTACAAATGCACATTATATTAAGGTAAGCCAAATTTCATCTTTCCTTGTAGTAGGTTTGGGAGTTTTCATGGGATTTTTTGCAGACTCCATCAATTCCTTAACGCTTTGGATTACGAGCGCTCTTTACGGAGGTTACGTTGCGGCAAATTTCCTCAAATGGATTTGGTGGCGATTTAACGGCTGGGGTTATTTTTGGGGAATGTTCGCCGGATTAGTCGTTGCTTCATTGCAATTTGCTTTAGGTCAAGCCAAAGGGAGCTTATCCGAAGGGTCATTTTTATACGACTTAGCACAAGTACAGGCAATTTATTTATTTCCAATAATATTTGGATTCTCTATTTTGGGTTGTCTTTTAGGAACATTTCTAAGCAAACCAACTGACATGGACGTTTTAAGATCTTTCTATACCAATGTAAGACCTTGGGGCTGGTGGAATCCGGTTTATAAAACATTAAAAATTGAAGATCAGAGTTTTGAAAAAAATAATGATTTCTGGAAAGATATGCTCAATTGTGTGATCGGGATTGTGTGGCAATCCAGTATGATTTTGCTTCCTATATTTTTCATCATCAGAGATTATCCAAAAGCAATTACAGCGTTGTTGGTATTTTTAGTAACCACAACAATATTGAAATTCACGTGGTTGGATAAAGTTAGAAAAATAGAAGATTAAAGCTTAACACGTTCAGTTTGTCATTTCGACGAAGGAGAAATCTCCACTAGAAACTCGACAAAGATTGACGAATTCCTATGAGGAGCTTCTGGCGAAGATTTCTCCTTCGTCGAAATGACAAGATTGCGAAGAGAATCGAGTTTAAGAGCAGCAAACAAAACAAAAAAACAAATTATAATAAAAACAAAAATATCATGAGTACAATTCCTTGGCAAGACAAACCTGAAAACAGCACTGACGTAATGTGGAGATATTCTGAAAATCCTATTATTGACAGATATGCAATCCCATCATCAAACAGTATTTTTAACAGCGCCGTTGTTCCTTTTGAGGATGGATTTGCCGGTGTTTTCAGATGTGATAACAAAGCGGTTCAAATGAATATTTTTGCCGGATTTAGTAAAAACGGAATCGATTGGGACATTAATCATGAACCAATTGTCATGCAAGCCGGAAATACAGACATGATCGAATCTGCTTATAAATATGATCCTCGTGTGGTTTGGATTGAAGATCGTTACTGGATTACGTGGTGTAATGGTTACAACGGACCAACAATTGGAATTGGATATACTTTTGATTTCAAAGAATTTTTTCAGTGTGAAAATGCTTTTTTACCTTTCAACAGAAATGGTGTTTTGTTTCCACAAAAAATAAACGGAAAATACGCGATGTTAAGCCGTCCAAGTGATAACGGACACACACCATTTGGAGATATCTGGATCAGTTACAGTCCTGATATGAAGTTTTGGGGAGAACACCGTTTAGTAATGAAACCGTCACCGTTTGAACAAAGTGCGTGGCAATGTACAAAAGTGGGAGCAGGACCAATCCCGATCCTTACCGAAGAGGGCTGGTTAATGTTATACCACGGCGTTATCAATACCTGCAACGGTTTCCGTTATGCAATGGGAGCTGCAATATTGGATACAGATGCACCGGATCAGGTAAAATACAGAACGCAGCCTTATTTATTAGGACCTGCAGAAATTTACGAACAAGTAGGCGATGTAGGAAATGTAGTTTTCCCTTGTGCTGCGTTGCATAATATTGAACAAGATAAATTAGCAGTATATTATGGCGCAGCAGATACTGTTGTAGCAATAGCATTTGGAAAATTAAGTGAAGTAATTCAGTTTACAAAAGATAACAGTTTATAAAAAAAGCATGCGTTTAAAAATTCAATGGTTCACAATCACTTTAGGGTTGCTATCGATAATGAGTTATTCACAATCGAAAAAAACAATTGTACCTAAAACTTATGTAGCATCAAAAACAACCACTCCGTTAGTAATCGACGGAGACGAATCTGATGCGTCATGGAATAAAGTAGATTGGACTGATCTTTTTGAAGATATAGAAAATAATGTACAACCAAAATACGCAACAAAAGTAAAAATGCTCTGGGATGAAACCAATTTTTACATACTGGCAAAAATTGAGGAACCACACGTTTGGGCAAATTTAAAACAACGTGACACCATTATCTTTTACAACAACGATTTTGAAGTTTTTATAGATCCCGACAGCGACACTTTTAACTATTATGAATTAGAAATTAATGCTTTAAATACAGCCTGGGATCTGTTTTTGTCAAAACCTTACAGAGAAAATGACAATGTTGTTTTAAATGACTGGAATATTCCAGGTCTGAAATCAGCGGTAAAAATCAAAGGAACGCTAAACAACCCAAATGATATTGACGAGGGTTGGGTATTAGAAATGGCGATTCCCTGGGCATCTTATAAAACATCGTATTTTGACAAAAATGTTCCTGCAGATAAATTCTGGAGAGTCAATTTCTCCCGTGTAAACTGGCAGCATTCCATCACAAACGGAAATTACGAACGCAAAAAAGATCCTGAAGGAAAATTTCTGCCAGAGTACAATTGGGTTTGGTCGCCAATGGGTGTCATCAATATGCATGAACCGGAGAAATGGGGTTATGTTTATTTTTCTTCCAAAGAAGGAAAAGACAATTTTACAATTCCGCAAGACGAAAAAGTAAAATGGGACCTTTATAATTTATACAGAGCACAAAAAGAATATTATGGAAAGCACAAAACGTGGGCGAAATCTTTGGCAAGTTTGACCAAAGAAACAATTAGTGTTGATGGAAAAACTCTAAAACCAATATTCGAAAGCCATTCATTAGGATATACTATTTCAATGAAAAGTCCTTTCTCCAATACAACATTAATGATTAGAGAAGATGGCAAAATAATAGCAAAATAAACCACTATGAAACTACCAAAACTATTACTTATTTTATTGGCATTCAGTATTTTTTCCTGTGACAAAAAAGAAGAACAAACCACCTTTAAATTTGGAGTCTGGACAACCGCAGATCCCAAAAAATCAGATGCCGATTTTACAAAGGAATTTAAAAAATACAAAAACGGCGGAATCGACGAAGTCTTAATCAATACTTCTACAGATGCCAAACTTTTAAAAAGATTAGTGCCTTTAGCCACAAAAGAAGGTTTGAAAGTCCATGCCTGGATTATGGCAATGAACAGACCCGGCGATTCGATTGCATTACAGCATCCGGATTGGTATCAGGTTAGTAAAGAAGGGAAATCATGTTTTGACAATCGCCCATATGTTGATTATTACCAATGGTTATGTCCAACCAGAAAAGCGTCAAGAGATCACGTTTTAGGATTAGTGGAAGGATTGGCAGAAGTTGAAGGCGTTGAAAGTGTACATTTAGATTATATTCGATTTCCGGATATTTTTTTACCAATTAGTTTATTGCCAAAATACAATTTAGTTCAGGATGTTGAGTTGCCTCAGTTCGATTTTTGTTATTGTGATGAATGTGTAAAAGCATTCGAAAAAATACATCATAAAAACCCGAAAACAAGCCACAATACTTCAATTGATATGGAGTGGAAGAACTTCAGGCTAAATGCCATAAAAGCAGTAGTTGATGATGCCTATAAAATTGCCCACAAACACAATAAAAAATTAACCGCAGCAGTATTTCCTTATCCGGAAATGGCAGATCATATGGTGCGCCAGCGTTGGGATAAATGGAATATTGACGAAGTATATCCTATGATTTACCATAGTTTTTATGATGAAGAAATTGACTGGGTAGGTTACGCCACAAAACAAGGAGTTGCAGATTTAGAAGATAAAAAAACTAAAATCAACACCGGAATTTATATCCCCGGGTTAAAATCTGACAAAGAATTAAAAGAAGCTATTTTGCTTGCTAAAGAAAATGGAGCCACCGGAGTTTCCTTTTTTGACGGAAATGCTTTGTCTGACAGTAATTTAAAAACGATCGCAGCAACTAAAGCCAGTTTAAAATAATAAAAACATAAAAATAGTTGTGAATATTTCTTTGAGGAATTCGTAGTAAAAACCTAACTTATCATCCGAAATATTCAAGTAAAATATCAAAACCATGTCAAATAGGAGAGATTTTATAAAGAAATCAACTTTAGGAGCAATTGCAATTACCACTGCTTTAGGGCATAGCGGATTTGCTGCGACGAAAGAAGAGGAAAAAGGGAATGAATCAGGAATTGGAAACAAACAAAAAAAGCCTGTTATCATTTCGACATGGAATCACGGTTTACCTTCCAATCAGGAAAGCTGGAAACAATTAAAGGCTGGAAAACCGGCACTTGATGCCATCGAAGCCGGAATGAAAATTCCCGAAGCAGATCCGAATGTTCGCAGTGTTGGTTATGGTGGATATCCGGATCGCGAGGGAAAAGTAACCTTAGATGCCTGTATTATGGATCACAATAGTAATTGTGGTTCGGTTTGTTTTTTACAAGGAATTATGCATCCTATTTCGGTTGCAAAATTAGTATTGCAAAAAACGCCTCACGTTATGTTAGCGGGACAAGGTGCTTTGCAATTTGCCTTATCAGAAGGTTTTAAAGAAGAAAATCTTTTGACTGCCGAATCTGAAAAAGACTGGAAAAAATGGCTGGAAGATTCCAAATATAAGCCCGTAATCAATATAGAAAATCACGATACCATAAGCATGCTAATGTTAGATCAAGACGGTAATCTTTCCGGTGGATGCACGACAAGTGGAGCCGCCTGGAAAATGCACGGTCGCGTCGGTGACTCCCCAATCATCGGCGCGGGTCTTTTTCTGGACAACGAGGTGGGTGCTGCCGCTGCAACAGGATTAGGCGAAGCCGTAATCAGAACCGCAGGAAGCGCAATGGTAGTCGAATTAATGCGTCAGGGAAAATCGCCTTATGATGCCTGCAAAGAAATTACAGAACGTATTTACAATAAACATAAAAACCATAAGGACATGGAATACCTGCAAGTTGGTTTTATTGCATTGAATAAAAACGGAGAATACGCAGGTTATAGTTTAAGATCAGGATTTAATTATGCCGTTTCTGATGATGAAAAAGGTCACAGAATGGAAGATGCAAAGTTTAAAATGTCGTGGGATAAATAGTATTGAGGTATTGCACACGGATGACGCGGATTAAACAGATAAAAACGGATTTTTTTGTGGCGCCATTTACTAGCTTTTTTTGTCATTTCGACGGAGGAGAAATCTTCGCGAGTAGCTCGACAAAGAATGTCGACAATTGTTGTAGATCAACTAGTGTGATTTCTCCTCCGTCGAAATGACAAACTAAACGAAAACATTCTTATGAAAATGATTGTCCTAGCCCCGATAGAAGTGGAAATCCTTTTGTGGCGGGGTTCGCCACAAAAGATTGAAACGAATAGCGGGATTAGCTCCTAAAAAAAAAGTTTATTATAGAAATCGCAATAACAAACTTTGGTAAGCATTAAACTCATAAGCACACAGAGAATAAAAAAACAAAGAATGAAAAAAACAATATCCATAGTATCATTACTCATCACTTCGATATTTTCAGGTCAGGCGCAGGAAAAAGTTCCTTATTGGCAAAATGAAAAAATCAACGAAGAGAATAGAGAACCCATGCACGCTTCGTATTATGTTTTTGAAAATGAAGCATTAGCGGCAAAAAATGAATGGAGACAATCTAAAAATTATCTGGATATTAATGGTGCGTGGAAATTTAAATATGTGGATAATCCGGGCGTGCTTCCTAAAGATTTTGAGAAAACTAATTTTAATGATACTTCCTGGGATAATTTCAGAATCCCTGCAAGCTGGGATGTAAACGGTTATGGATATCCGGTTTACGTGAATACAACTTATGATTTTGATTATTTAATGGCGCCAAATCCGCCATTTGTACCCACAAAATATAATCCAACCGGAGTTTACAGAAGAGAAATTACACTTGATAAATCGTGGGAAGGCAAAGACATTTTTCTACATATTGGGACTGCAAAATCAAATCTTACCGTTTGGGTAAATGGTGTTTATGTGGGTTATGGTGAAGATGGAAAATTACCGTCTGAATTCAACATTAGTAAACATGTAAAAACGGGTAAAAATACCATTGTTTTGCAAGTCATGAAATGGAATGACGGTTCGTATCTGGAGTGTCAGGATATGTGGAGAATGAGCGGCATAACGAGGGATTCTTATCTAGTTGCCAGAAACAAAGCGCATTTAAAAGATTATGAAATTGTTCCTGATTTAGACGCTTCTTATGTGAACGGAACTTTGAAAATCTCAACTGAATTTTCGGATTTAAATAAAAAAGAGACTTATACTTTAGATGTTCAGTTAAAGGATGGAGATAAAATGATTACGTCGAAAGTTATTTCCGCTTTAAGCGAAAAACAAACTTTTGAATTTGCTGTAAATAACCCAAAGAAATGGAGTGCAGAAATTCCAAATCTCTATCAAATAGATTTTATTCTAAAAGATAAAAAAGGAACTATTGTAGAAGTTATTCATCAAAATGTAGGTTTTAGAAAAGTAGAAATCAAAGGCGGACAACTTTTAGTAAACGGAAAAGCGATTTATATAAAAGGAGTAAATCGTCATGAAGTTGATCCCGTAACCGGACAAACAATTTCAAGAGAACGTATGGAGCAGGATATTAAAATCATGAAAGAATTTAATATCAATGCGGTAAGAATGTCGCATTATCCTAACGATGAATATTTTTATGAGTTATGTGATCAATACGGAATTTATGTTGTCGATGAAGCTAACATAGAATCTCACGGAATGGGGTATGATATTACCAAAACACTGGGCAATAAACCAGATTGGGAATTGGCGCACATTCAGCGTATGCAGCGTATGATTGAACGAGATAAAAATCATACATCGGTGATTATCTGGAGTATGGGGAACGAAGCCGGAAACGGTTATAACTTTTACAGAGGTTATTTATGGATTAAAAACCGTGATAAATCAAGACCCATTCAGTACGAAAGAGCAACAGCCGGCGCTTGGGACGGAAAAGATCTGAAGTTTGAATGGGATTCTGATATTATCGACCCAATGTACAGTTCGCCCAATAAAATGGAAGAATATATTCTGGCAAACCCAAATCCGTCAAGACCTTATATTCAATGTGAATATGCGCACGCGATGGGAAATTCAATGGGAAATTTTAAAGATTATTGGGACGTAATCAGGAAATATCCCAATTTTCAGGGAGGATTTATCTGGGATATGATCGATCAATCGGTTTATAAAACACAACCGGACGGAACAAGAATTCTGGCGTATGGTGGAGATTTTGGACCAAAAGACGTAAAAAGCGATAACAACTTTGTAAATAATGGAGTTTTTACGGTAGAAAGAAAACCAAATCCGCATGCTTTTGAAATGCGAAATGTCATGCAGAATATTCTGACTTCATGGGAAAATCAGGAAACGGCAACGGTCAAAGTCTACAACGAATTTTCGTTTAAGGATTTAAGTAATGTGACTTTGCACTGGTCAGTAATTTTAGACGGGATCCAACAAGATTCCGGCGTTATCGATTATTTAGCAATAGAACCAAATCAGTCAAAAACGTATACTTTACCAATTAAATTAGGAGATAAAAAGTTTCAGGAAGCTTTTGTAAATGTCACGTATCAATTGAAGCAAGAAGAACCATTTTTGCCAAAAGGTTTCGAAATTGCAACAGATCAACTGGCATACAGAGGAACTTGGAAAAATGATATAGAAGTAGATGGTTCGGCTAAAATAAGTGTGGAGAAAAATGCCAATAATACGGTTTTTAAAAGTGATAAAACGATTGTAACTTTCGATAAAAAAACCGGATTTATCAGTGGATATTATTTCGATAATCAGCCTGTTTTAAAAGACGGATATCAATTGCGTCCCAATTTTTGGAGAGCGCCAAACGATAATGATTTTGGAGCAAATCTTCAGATAAATTTAAAAGCATGGAAAGAAGCGACAGAAAATCCAACGCTTGTAAACTGGGCCTATTCCGTAACAAAAAACAATAAAATTCTGGTAAAAGCGACGTATAATTTAACATCGGTTGCTGCTGTTTTAGAACTAAATTACGAGATCAACAGCAACGGTGAATTGAGCGTAAAAGAACAATTAAATATAGATAAAACAAAAGAAACTCCGGTATTGCCAAGATTTGGAATGGAAATAATTTTGCCAAAAGATTTTAGTACACTAAGTTATTACGGAAGAGGACCGCATGAAAATTACATTGACAGAAATTACAGTGCACAAGTTGGACTTTATAATCAGACGGTTTCAGAGCAATATTATCCCTACATCCGTCCGCAGGAAACCGGAAATAAAACAGATGTTCGCTGGTTAGAATTGTCAAATGATAAACTGAAAATAACAGTGACATCAAATGAATTGTTGGCAACAACAGCTTTGCATTTTTTAAATGAAGATTTAGACGACGGATTGCAAAAAGACCAACGCCACGCTGCTGAATTGAAAGAGAGAGATTTAACAAGTTTAAAAATAGATTCAAAACAAATGGGAGTTGGCGGAATCGATAGCTGGCAAGCCTGGCCAATGGAGAAATATTTGTTGAGAGGCAAAACCTATCAGTATCAATTTAAAATAACACCATCAATAAAATAATTCATTATGAGGATTTTAAAACCATTCCTTATCGTATTTTTTCTAACTGTTTTAAGTGCCGGATATAGTCAAAAAATATATACAGAAAAGGACATTCAGATCATTCCAAAACCGGCGCAATTACTGATTCAGCCGGGGATATTTGAATTTTCTAAAAACACGAAATTTTTTGCTGTAAATGATTTTCAAAAGGAAATCTCCAATGCTTTAGCAGATAAATTCGAAAAATCAGCAGGATTTCGACCAGAAGTTTCGGGAACATTGCCACAAAATAATTTCATACAGTTTAAAGTCGATCAAACCCTGAATAAAGAAGCTTATAAATTAGAAATAAACGCAAAAAGCATCACCATTACGGCAAAAGGAAACGCTGGTTTTATTTACGGATTAGAAAGTATCAGACAATTATTGCCAAGTGCGATCGAAAGTAAATTTGTAATTACCACTGTAAAATGGCAGGTTCCAAATTTGGTAATTACTGATGAGCCTCGTTTTCAATGGAGAGGATTAATGCTGGATTTATCGCGTCATTTTTTTGATAAAAGTTATGTGTTAGCAACGATTGATCGTCTCGCAATGCTTAAAATGAACGTTTTGCATTTGCATTTAGTCGACGATCAGGGCTGGAGAATTGAAATTAAGAAATATCCTAAATTAACCGAAGTTGGTGCCTGGAGAGTCGATCAGGAAAATGTAGCCTGGAATGCGAGACTTACTACAAATCCGTATGAAAAAGGAACGTATGGAGGATTTTTAACGCAGGAAGAATTAAAAGAAATAGTAAAATACGCAGCAGGTAAAAACATCGAGATCATTCCTGAAATCGAAATGCCGGCACACGTAAGTTCAGCAATTGCATCGTATCCGGAACTGGCGTGTTTTGATCAGAGAATTGGCGTTCCGTCAGGCGGATTATGGCCCATCACAGATATTTATTGCGCAGGAAAAGAAACCACTTTTGAATTTTTACAAAATGTTATTGACGAAGTTATTACCATTTTTCCATCAAAATACATTCATATTGGCGGCGATGAAGCCACAAAAACCAATTGGGAAAAATGTCCGCATTGTCAAAAAAGAATGAAAGATCTTGGTTTGAAAAACACCCATGAATTGCAAAGTTATTTTGTTAAACGAATGGAGAAATACATCAATTCTAAAGGCAAAAAAATCATTGGCTGGGATGAAATTCTGGAAGGCGGTTTAGCTCCCGAAGCCACTGTAATGAGCTGGCGAGGAACAAAAGGCGGAACTGATGCGGCAGAACAAGGTCACGATGTGATTATGACACCGGAATCCCCTTGTTATTTTAATTTTTATCAGGGTCCGCAAAACGAAGAACCATTGGCTTTTGATGCTTATAATCCGTTAAGTGAAGTATACAAATTTGATCCTGTTGTAGCTACAATGACGCCGGAACAGGCAAAACACGTTTTAGGCGGACAGGCAAATTTATGGGCAGAACATTTAGCAACCCCAAAAGCATCAGAATATATGATTTTCCCCAGACTTGCGGCGCTGGCAGAGGTTTTATGGAGTCCTAAAGAAAAACGCGACTGGAATGATTTTACAACCAGATTACCTGTTTTACTAGACCGTTATGATTATTTAGGTATCACTTATGCAAAAAGTGCGTATTTGGTAACCGCTTCTTCAACTGCTAATATTGCTAAAATAGAAGTAAATGTAACCTTGAAAAACGAATTCCCAAATCCGGATATTCGATACGTTTTGGGAGATAAAAATATAGATCATAACGCTATAAAATATACAATGCCAATTGCTTTTACTGGAACGACTATTTTAAAAGCTTCGTTATTTCAGAATGATAAACCTATTGGCAAAACCTTTACTGATACGATTTTATTTCATAAAGCTGTAGGAACTAAAGTATTGTATTTAACACCTTTTAATAATAATTATAAAGGCGATGGACCTTTTGGGATGGTCAACAGTATCAGGGGAAGTAAAAATTTCCATGACGGACAATGGCAGGCTTGGCTTGTAAATGATATGGAAATTGTGCTTGATTTTCAAAAACAGGAAAGTATTGAGGAAGTTATCATTGGAACATTAGAAAGTCAGGGCGCGGGAGTTAATTTTCCAACACAAATAAAAGTTCTGGTATCAAATGATGGTTTAAAATATAGAGAAGTCGGGAAAGTATCGCGCCCGTATGCGGCAAATGTGAATTCAGAGTTGAAAGATTTCAAAATCAATTTTGTAAAACTCAATACGAGATTTGTAAAAGTAATTGCTTCTAATTTAAAGAAAAGCCCGAAAGGAGAGAGTTCATGGCTTTTTGTTGATGAAATTCTGGTGAATTAGTTAATTATCACAATCTTGTCATTTCGACGAAGGAGAAATCACACTCGGGATTCGACAAAGATTGAAGATTTTGCATGCGGAGTTTCTAGTGTGATTTCTCCCTGCGGTCGAAATGACAAAAATGCGTAGAAACTTTGACAAAGATTAGATTATGCATAAATTTTTAAACACATAGAAACATAGATTTAAATTGATCAAGTTGAAAAAAGAATATAAAAAGAAACTAGTTTCTCAAACATAGCTATGTGTTAAACACATCTCGTGTGATTTCTCCCTTTGGTCGAAATGACAAAAATGCGTAGAAACTTTGACAAAGATTGGATTAGGCATAATGTTTTAA
>NZ_JBIPCQ010000013.1:0-16108 GCF_044006475.1 Flavobacterium sp. FlaQc-47
TATGTGAATTAAAAATAAATGAAATGCCTTTTTTTAAAAGTTCTATAAGCTATGTTTCTATGTGTTTAAATAATCGCAATGTTTTTTACTTTTTGTCTGTTTTAATTTTCAATTATAAATTTTCTTCCATTCATATTAGTTTTAATTCAATTGAGATTTATTTGAAGATAACTATGTGTTGTTTTTTTTGCCAAAGATTCTAAGGATTCAAAAGATTAAATAAAATTAATCTCGCAAAGACGCTAAGACGTAAGGTTAAAAAATCTGGGTAAAAAATTTAAACACATAGAAACATAGATTTTTTGTTTGACTTAAAGAGTATTAAAAAGAAACTCATTTCTTTCACTTAGCTATGTGAATTAAAAATAAATGAAATGCCTTTTTTTTAACGTTCTGTAAGCTATGTCCCGATAGCTATCGGGACTATGTATTAAAAATAAATCGCAACATATTTATTTCTCTGTATTCGGCATCCAATCGTCAGTTCTGAAAGGCGAAGCGGGCAAACTATCGTTGTTGAATAAATTAGGTTCGGGAACGGCTTTCCATGCAAACCGAACCGCAACGGGTTCTTTTACTTTTGATGAGGAAACTACGACTGTTTTTCCATCAATTTTAGCTTCGGCGGGATAGAATATCTGGTCGTTTCCTGCTATTTCAAATTCTTTTAAGGTTGCTCCTTTTTTCTGTAAACCAGAATCGGCGTAATCAAAAAACAATTGTGCTTTTTGTTTTTTGACTTTCATATGATTAAAAATAGGTCCTGAATACACGAGTTTATTTTCTCCATAGGTTTTTGCTCGCGCAATCAGAGCTAATCTGTAGCCTACGGTTTGCTTGTCAATTGGGTGAATGTTTTTCGCATCACCAACATCTGTTGTCACCACCATTCCGCTGTTTGGGATTGTTTTCAAGGACATTAGCTGTGCTTCACGAATATCAGGATTTTGTCCTTTATGTGGCGTAATCTGAACGTAGTAAAAAGGGAAATCACCTTGTTTCCATTCCTCTCGCCAGCTTTTTACCATTGCGGGAAATAATGTTCGGTACAAAAAGGCTTTTCCGGAATTGCTTTCGCCCTGATACCAGATTGCGCCTTTTATGGTGTAATTTACTATTGGGTGCAACATGGCATTGTACAAAACGTAGGATGTTTTGTTGGGTTCTTTTTTTGGCTTTTTTAATTGTCCTTTTGGTGTATTTTCGGCACTTGCCATTCGTTCGTTTGTCAGGTTTAAATAATAGGCTTCTAATTTTTCCTGATGTAATTTTTCGTTTTTTGCATCTTCCTGTAGAATTGGTAAAAAAGCAACATCATTTTCTAAAATGGTTTGTGCTGTCCACGCTTCTGCCTTTGTTCCTCCCCACGAAGTCGAAATTAAGCCAATTGGCACATGTAATTGCTGATATAAATCTCTTCCAAAGAAATAAGCTACAGCAGAAAATGTCTGAATACTTTCGGGCGTACACACTTTCCAGTTTCCTGTAACATCTTCAAGCGGAGTTGGTGATGCGTTCAGTGCGACTGTAAATAATCTGATATTGGGGAAAGAAGCGTTTTTGACTTCTTCCTCATAATTCTTCACACCGGTTTTCCAGGTTTTATCTTCTCTTCCCACAGGAAAAAACATATTCGACTGACCGGAACAAAGCCACACTTCGCCAATTAAGATATTTCTTAAGGTGATATTGTTTGATGCATTTATTGAAATGTCATACGTTTTGTCACTTCCTTTTGGCGTGTTTACGGCTGCTTTCCAATTTCCATTCGCATCCGCAATCACTTCAACAGGCAGATTTTCCCATCCTAAAGTGATGATTATTTTTTCGTTTGGCGATGCCCATCCCCATAAATTTACTTTTGCGTTTTGCTGTAGCACCATATTATCCGCAACTAATGCAGGCAATTTTACTTGTGCAGATATTGAGTTTTCTACACCTAAAACAAATAAAAATAAAAGAAGTTTTTTTAAGTATATCATTGTGAATGTTTTTAAATACTGTTGGGTGTAATTATTTTAACACCTAGTCCCGATAGCTATCGGGACGTAGATTTTGTACTGCGTAAAAAGGCGTTTCACTTAGTATTAGTTATACATAGTTTGTTATGTAAAAGAATTGAATTTCTTTTTGCTCTTTTTTAAAACCTGTGTATCTATGTTTTTAATTGAACTTTTATTAATTACATCCAACAGTTTGCTAAAGCTTTAAATTTAAAAGAGTTAAACGGTAAAAGCATCCTGTGCTTTCCTGTTTATTCTGAATTTGAAAACTAAAAAAAGCTGTCTGAAAAGACAGCTTCTTCTAAAAAACAAAAAATAAAATTACCAATAATTAATCGTAACCCGGGTTTTGGTCGTAAAGTCCGGGAACGGCTAAAATTTCTGATAGCGGAATTGGGTATAACAATGAATTATTTTCAATTGCTCTTATTTTTCCTCCGGTATCTTCGGCTGCTTTCCATGCATTCATGATGGTTACGGCTTTTCCTGATCTTATTAAGTCAAACCATCTTGTTCCTTCTGAGAAGAATTCTTTTCTTCTTTCTTCAAACAATTGATCTAAGGTTATATTTGCTGCATTTGCAGGAACTCCAGCTCTTGTTCGTACTTGGTTTACAATTGCATCCACCTCAGCCTGAGAACCGCCGCCGCCGTGAAGTGTACATTCTGCCATCATCATTAATACATCTGTGTAGCGTGTTACCATGAAATCTACTCCCCAGTCTTCACGCCCGTTTCCGTATCTTGTGGCATCTATATATTTTTTGAAAACCGGCAAGGTGTAACTTCCTTTGTAGGTTCCTGTTAGAACGGTGTAACTTGTGGCAATACCAAAGATTTTTCTTTTATCTGTGGCAGCAAACAAGCTTAAAAACCCTGTTGAAATTGGTTTGGCTTCTAAGGCTCCTTGTGCCGATAAATTTACGGATGCAAAATAAGGTTCATAACCTAATTCTACCATGAAATTTCCTCCCACTGCCAATGGTAAACCTTGAGTGTAGGGAATTGTCAGTACATTTTCAAGGTTTGCATTTCCTTCAACTTTAAAAATAGCGTCATAATCTGTTCCTACTTTATACAATCCGCTTAGTTTAATATCGTTCAATTGCTGGTATGCTTTATCCCATTCGTTTAAGCCAAGAGTGGCGCCGTCGATTCCGTATGTTGGACTTGAACGCGTCATGTACACCAGACCTAATAATGCTTTTGCGCCATATTTAGAAACGCGTCCGTAATTTGCGGCATCGTAGGATAGCAAAAGATCCGGAATTGCTTTTTCAAGGTCTGAGATAATCAGTTTATAAACATCTGCAACAGGGGTTCTTTTTATTGCCGCAGCTTCGGTCGCTGTCATTGTTTTCTCAATTAACGGCACTTTTCCAAACCATCTTATTAAATCAAAGTAACAAAATGCTCTTAAAAAACGGGCTTCGGCAGTCATAGCGGCTTTATCAGCAGGATTAGTAAAAATCTGATCTCCTTTTTCGGCTATTTTTTCCAGTAATTGATTCGCTTTATTAATGGCGTTATAGTTACTGATATAAGCTTCTTTTACAAATGTATTGGAGCTGATATTGGTGTAGAAACTATTAATTCCTTCCCAATCTCTTGACGCTTCTGTTGTTGCGAGCAAATTATCTGATCGAACTTCGCTTAAATTCAACACTCTGTTCGCATAACCGTAAGTACCCATTCCGTGAAAAGCTACTGAATATGTGGCATTTCTCGCCTGAATAAAATCACCCGGAGTTGCATAGAAATTTTCAATTGTTCCTTGTGACAAAGGCAATTGCTCTAACTCATCATTGCATGACGTAAATCCAAATAGTACTGCCAGTAAATAAATATATTTTTTCATTTTATTTTAATTAAAATTAATGTTAAGTCCTATCACTAAAGATTTTGCAAGAGGTGCTCCTCCATAATCTACCGGCACAGAAAAATCGCTGTTTGAACTTGCTGATGTATTTACTGCTTCGGGATTAAAACCTACTTTATATTTGTTCCAGTAAAACCAGTTTTCACCTGTTACATACAATCTCATATTGTCAATTCGGCTTAAGCCTTTAATCGCTTGTCTTAGATTATATCCTATTGTAATATTTCTCACACTTACATAATCTGATTTGTACAACCAGTCTGAGTTTGCCTGATAACCAAAGGATGTTCTCCAGTTTCCTCTTACGGCCGGATCTACGTTTAGAGAATTTTCTACAGATCCCATTCCCGTACGGTCAATCGCTCTTCCGGTCAATCCGTAAACTGTTCCTCCGTTTTGTCCCTGCACTAATACATTCAAATCAATATCTTTGTATTTAAAAGTATTGGTGATTCCCCAGGTATATTTTGGAGTTGGATTGCCCAAATCAACGCGATCGTCTGAATTTATTTTTTTATCACCATTTTGATCGATATATCTCGGATCTCCTAAAACCAGTTTATTTCCTCCTATAGTTGTTCCGCCTGTGTCAATATCTGCCTGGGTTACTACGCCATTTTGTTTCAGTCCAAAGATGGTATACATTGGTTTTCCTACTTCTAATTTTACAAAAGGAACTCCGCCGTCATAAGCATTACTGATTTCAATTTTGGATTGATCCGGACCTAATGCCAAAACTTTATTTTCGTTATGACTTATATTGGCAGATGTTCTCCATTCAAAACTAGGTGTTTTCACGTTTAAGGAACTCAATTCAAATTCCCAACCCTGATTTTGCACTTCTCCCACATTCGTCAGATAACTTGTAAATCCGGTTGCGCCTACAATAGGAACTCTTAAAAGTAATTCGCTGTTATTTTTTCGATACACTTCAAATGTTCCGGAAAGTCGGTTTTTGATGATTCCGAAATCCAATCCTAAATCAACACTTCGTGATTCTTCCCAGTGTAAGGATGGATTAGCAATTGATGATGCGCCCTGCCCAATTGCTGCCGCTCCGCCAATAGAATAATTGTAGGTTGCAAGAGTCGCGTAAGAGGCATAACTGCCAATATTGTTACTTCCGTTAAGCCCGCCGCTCGCTCGTAGTTTTAACTCCGTAAGCCAGTCCACATTTTTCAGGAATTCTTCTTGTTTAATTCTCCATCCTAATGAAACTGAAGGGAAAACTCCCCATTGTTTGTCAGATCCAAATTTTGAAGAACCGTCACGTCTCACACTGGCAGATAATATGTATTTTTCTTTATAATTGTATTGTAATCTGGCAAAATAAGAAAGTAAAGTACTTTTTTCAGCATTAGTTGAACCAAGTGATCCTGTTGGCAATGTTTCTACAGTTGAACTGTTGTAAAGTGCGCCCGAAGACAACGTTGATCTTGTGATTTCGTACGAGCTGAAGGATTGCCCTAAAAGCACATTGATAGTATGATTACCGAATGATTTATCCCAGTTCAGGGTATTTTCGTTCACTAAATTTTGTCTTCTATACGTATTATAAGCTCCTCTAATACTTGCCTGAACATCATTTGGCGTATAACTTTCGTTTGTATTGTCTGAGTTATCAAAGTTTAAGGTGCTTTTCCAGGTAAATCCTGTAGCAAACTGATAACTGGCATAAGTCGAAATCAATGTTCTGTACATCGAGTTTTTTCCCGTTCTTGCCAATGCGTTCAACATGTTTGTTGTACTACTTCCCCACGCATATCTTGTGGTGTATTTTTCTCCGGCTGCGTTAGAGGCGCTTTCAAAAACCGGTGTTGCCGTAAGGGCTTTGAACAGCGTATTGTCTTTTCCTTCTACTCCCGGATCATTTTTAATCGAATAGGAAGGCGCGATGTTAATTCCCATTTTAAAACTTTCCGATAATTTTACATCCACATTGGCACGTGCCGAAAACAAAGTATAATCAGTTCCTATAATGTATCCTGTGTTTTTTTGATAATTGGCAGATACGTAATAATTCACCACATCTGTAGCTCCCGAAGCTGATAATTGGTAATTGTTAAATTCTCCTGTACGGAAAACTTTATCCTGCCAGTCAATATAATCCAATCCCGGATGTCCCGGTATATCCCATCTGTCGTCGTATAAATACGTGTAATATCTGGTGTTTGCGGTGGTCAGCGGTGCAGTTGGATTTTTTGCATTGTAAGCGGCAATTCTTTCCGCCGTATTCTGACTTGCAGATGCTCCTGCAATTCCAGATCCTACCCATTGTGAATCAATCATGGTTTTTGCTCTGTTAATCCATCCCTGTGCTGATAACATATCGACTCTGTTGGCTTCTTTATTGACACCGCCATAAGTATTAAAAGTGAATTTCGGTTTTCCTTTTTTACCTTTTTTGGTAGTGATCAAAACAACTCCGTTTGAGGCTCTTGATCCGTAAATTGACGCTGCCGCGGCATCTTTCAAAACTTCGATCGAAGCAACATCATTCGGGTTCATATTGTCTAACGGGCTTCCGCTTGAAAATCCACCGTTGCTGTTGGAACCTTCGGTATAAATAGGGAAACCATCCACAACATAAAGCGGTTCATTTCCTGCAGTAATCGATCCCGCTCCCCTGATTTCAATACTAAAAGGCTGTCCCGGCAATCCCGTAGTCTGCTTTACACGAACTCCGGCTACCTGCCCAATCAAACCCTGATCAATTCTTGAAATAGGTCTTTCGGTAAAATTTTCTGTTTTGATTCCGGAAATTGCCCCTGTGGTTAATTTTTTCTTCTGAGTTCCGTAACCAATCACAACAACTTCGTTTAAGTTAGCGCTTTCGGCATCTAAAGAAACGTTGTAGGTGTTTGTGGCACCTATTTTGATTTCTTTTTTTATAAATCCTACGAACGAGAATACTAATGTTTCCCCTTCAGAAGCTTTGATCGTAAATTTTCCGTCAAAATCTGAACTGGCTCCTCTATTGGTTCCTTTAACAATTACGTTGACTCCCGGTATAGAGAGTTTAGCCGGATCAGTAACTGTACCTGTAACCGTTTTTTCTTGTGCATAACCTGTTGCATGTGCAAATGCAAAAAAGGCCATAATCAGCAGAAGATTAAGTTTGTTTTTCATAAAAGTTAAATTTTGGTTAGTTTAATAGTTAATCCAAATTTATCCAGAAGTAGTTGCCGTAGTATCCTGTAGTATCCTGTTAGATTTCAATAGTTTAGGTGGTTTTTTATATTTATATTAACACAAAAAAGCTACAACTGCCTGATTTACAATCCCTAATTCATTGAGAAATCAATAAATATCATATTAAAAATTTTAGTAAAATATTTTTTAGCATTTCATATTTATTTTTATAAAAAAATATGAATTTATAATCAACTGTAAGTTTTTACTAACTATTTCGTTTTTTAATATTATAACAAAAAACAGGATGCTACAGGATAGCATTTTGAGGTACGACTAATACTTTTACTTTATTGAAAAAATTGCGCTAATTTTTTTAACACATAAAAACGTAGATTTAGTATTGCTTAAAAAAGGCATTTCACCTGGCATTAATTATAATAGTTTGTTATCTAAAGAAATGAATTTCTTTTTTGATAATTTTTAAAATACAAATTCTATGTTTCTATGTGTCAGATATTTTTTTGAGTCGGATAAAATACAAGAAGTGATTAATGGAGTAACAGCTAAAAACATTTGAATACAATAATGAAACAAACCAGATCCATCCTTTTTATTTCCCTGTTTTTTTGCTGTGCATATAGTTCATTCGCGCAGAAGGCAGTATCTCCGTGGCCAAAATCTACTAACATCAACCAGCCCTGGACACGCTGGTGGTGGATGGGAAGTGCGGTTGACAAACCCAACCTTAAAAAAAGCCTGATCGATTTTTATAAAGCGGGAATTGGCGGTGTTGAGATAACGCCTATTTATGGCGTAAAAGGTGAAGAAAATAATTTTATCGATTATCTGTCGCCAAAATGGATGGAAATGCTGGATTATACAATTCATGTTGCCGACAGTTTACACATGCAGGTTGATATGGTATTAGGAACCGGCTGGCCATACGGAGGTTCTCATGTTAAGTTACAAAACGCTGCCACAAAACTGATTGTAGAAAAATACACGCTTAAAAAAAATGAAACAATAAATAAAAATATAGTGCTTGACAGTACTAAAGAAAAAATTCCTGCTGAACTTTTATATGTCACAGCGTATGGAAGCGACGGTTCGTATGTGAATTTGACAGATCAATTAAAAAAAACTAAGATAAATGCCAAGGATAAAGCAATTGAAGGAAATCATATTGCATTGTCTCATATAACAGCACCTAATAAACTCAACTGGAAAGCCACTAAAACCGATTATACGATTTATGCCGTGTTTAGCGGAAAAACGGGACAACAGGTAAAGCGAGCGGCTCCCGGAGGAAAAGGATATACATTAGATCATTATTCTGAAGAAGCTTTAAAGGCATATGTTGTTCCGTTTAACACTGCTTTTAAAGGTCGCGAAGGTAAAATCCGTGCTATTTTTAATGATAGTTTTGAAGTGTACGGAACTAATTTTACACCCAACTTTTTTGAAGAATTCAATACTTTACGAGGTTACGACCTTAAAAAAGAACTACCGCTTTTACTGAATGAAACTGATAATGAAGCTGGAAACCGAATTAGAAGTGATTATCGCGAAACAATCGCAGATTTACTATTGAATAAATTTGATAAATCGTGGACAAAATGGGCAAATTCCAAACACTTTAAAACCAAACTTCAGGCACACGGATCGCCGGGAAACCTGATCGATTTGTACGCTGCTGCGGATATTCCTGAATGTGAAACTTTTGGCTCAATGCCATTTGATATTCCGGGTTTCAGACGTGAAAAAGATGATATCCGAGAAGGAGATGCAGATCCCGTAATGCTGAAATTCTCCTCATCTGCGGCACATATATCAGGAAAGAATTTAGTTTCGTCTGAGACGTTTACATGGTTGAGGGAACATTTTAAAACGGCATTATCACAATGCAAACCTGAGGTCGAGGATTTAATGCTCAATGGAGTCAATCACGTTTTTCTGCACGGTTCTACCTATTCGCCCACAAGGGCTGCTTGGCCGGGATGGCAATTTTATGCGGCTGTAAATTTCAATACAAATAATAGTATTTGGGAAGATGCCCCTGCCCTTTTCTCCTATATCACCAATTGCCAGTCGTTGTTGCAGCAAGGCAAACCTGATAATGAAATCCTGCTTTACTGGCCAGTTTATGATACGTGGGATAAATATCTCAAAGGGAATTTGTTTGTACAGTTCAAAATTCATTCCTTATCAGAATGGCTGTACGGAACTTCATTTTATGATACTACCAAAAGTTTAATGAATAAAGGTTATGGCGTAGATTTTATATCGGATAATTTTATTGCCGAAGCAAAAGTCGTAAACGGAAAAATTATTTTGCCCGGAGGCAGTTTTAAATCACTGATTATTCCGTCCTGTAAAAAAATGCCGCTGTCTACTTTACAAAAATTAATCGAATTGCAAAAAGCGGGAGGTTCGATTATTTTTGAAGGTTTGCCGGAATCTGTTCCGGGTTATAGGGATTATAAAAAACAGGAACAAAAACTTCAATCGATATTGGCACAAAATAAAGATGTGGTTCAGCCTGCATCTGATATTTTCAACGCGCTGGAAAACGCTCAGATTTTTCCTGAAACTCTTGTTGACAAAGGTTTAAAATTTACCCGAAGAACTATTGACGGTGAAAAAATATATTATCTGGTCAATCATACGCCCAAAACAATTGATGCATTTATTCCGCTGGAAATTGGCAATAAGGAAGTTGTGATTTTTGATCCGTTAACACGAGAATACGGGAATGCAATTGTGACTAAAAATGCCCGTACAACAGCAGTTAAACTAAAAATAGAACCGGGACAATCTTATTTTTTGAAAACAGAAAATGTTGCATCACAAAAAAAGTGGAAGTATTATGAACCTCTTAGTGAAGCTGTTTCTTTAAAAGGAAAATGGACTGTTACTTTTGACAAAGGCGGTCCTGAATTGCCTAAAAGCTCGACAGTTTCAACTTTAGAATCTTGGACAAAATTAAGTCCTGAAGCAGCTGCTTTTTCAGGAAGTGCTACCTACACTTTAGAATTTGAGAAACCAAATAGTACAACAGAACATTATAGTCTGAATCTGGGAGATGTCCGCGAAAGCGCAAAAGTGTGGCTGAATGATGTGTTTATGGGTACGGCGTGGTCAGTTCCTTATCAATTAAATATTGAAAAACTAAAAACCGGAAAGAATATATTAAAAATTCAGGTGACTAATCTTTCGGCTAACCGAATTCGCGACAAGGAAATAAAAGGCGAAGAATGGAAAATATTTTATGAAATCAATATGGTAGATAAGGATTATAAAAAATTCGACGCCACACAATGGAATCTTACTCCTTCAGGATTATTAGGACCTGTTACACTCACACCATTGCAACAACAAAACTAACTACCCAAAACCGACCATTAAAAATGAAGAAATTACTTTTATTTTTGGCTATATGCTTATCGTATCATTCAGCAAACGCACAACAGGCTTTTGACAGGAAACTGATACTGAAACAAATGATTCTTGCCAATGATTATTTCATGCAAAAATGGCCTGAAACCGGCAAAACCATTATTACAAATAAGGAACGCCCCAGTAATATCTGGACACGTGGTGTTTATTATGAAGGATTAATGGCTTTACACGAAATTTTTCCGAAAGAGACTTATTATGATTATGCTTATTCATGGTCAGAATTTCATAAATGGGGTTTCAACAGCGGCAATACGACCAGAAATGCTGACAATTATTGTGCTGCGCAAACCTATATTGATTTGTATAATTTAGAGCCGGATCCTAAAAAATTAAAAAACACAAAGGCAAATATCAATATGCTTTTGAACACGCCCCAACTGGACGATTGGTCGTGGATTGATGCCATACAAATGGGAATGCCTGTTTTTGCCAAATTAGGCGTTCTAGAAAAAGACAACCGTTATTTCGAGAAAATGTATCAAATGTATCTGTACTCCAGAAACCAGCATGGCGATCACGGACTTTTTAATCCTAAGGATGGTTTATGGTGGCGCGATGCTGATTTTGATCCGCCTTACAAAGAACCTAATGGCGAAGATTGTTACTGGAGCCGCGGTAATGGCTGGGTAATTGCCGCACTGGCAAAAGTGCTGACCATTATTCCTGAAAACGCACCGCACAGAGCACAATATGTAAAAGACTTAAAAGCAATGGCGGCTGCTTTAGTGCCTATTCAAAGGGCTGATGGCTTCTGGAATGTAAGTTTGCACGACCCAACAAATTTTGGAGAAAAGGAAACTTCCGGAACTGCTTTATTCGTGTACGGAATGGCTTATGGAATCAATAGCGGAATCTTAAAAAAAGAAACGTATTTACCTGTTATTCAAAAAGCGTGGAATGCCATAACCATAGAGAGTTTACATAACAACGGCTTTTTAGGTTACCTGCAATCTACCGGAAAAGAACCAAAAGACGGTCAGCCTTTATCATATGATAAAATACCCGATTTTGAAGATTACGGATTGGGTTGTTTTTTACTTGCCGGTTCAGAAATTTACAAAATAAAATAAGCTCCGCATACTACTTGTTTAGTACTAAATGCAAATAAAAAAGCAGCATACACGACTACAGTGTATGCTGCCATTTATCTATAAGCATGTGTGAATTTAAAATTACATCATGAAAAATAAAGCCTTATAGAAACTATCAGATTGTGATGGGATTATTGCTGTATTTGGCACTTTAACCACACTCATTTCTGCCGGCAGACCGGATTTATTTTTAAAATATGATTTTAATTCCTTCATAATTTCAATCCTTGTTTTAGAATTGTCTACTAAAATTAAATTCCTGACATGTTGCAAAACAGACAGACTATTATGTAATTGCTTGTTAAACAAACATACCAGATCATTTGTTCCTTTTTGTTTCAGTTTTAAAAATTCCAATAGTTCTGTCTTATCATACACTACAAATATAGAACGGTCAAATTCTTTTGACTCGCTTTCATTTTCAACCAAAAAACAACTTTCTGAAAAATCGAATTCTTCTTTGAAATTTCTTTTAAACATTTTTAGAAAAACCCCTTTATCATCCTGGATCCTGAACATAAATTGCTCCTGTTGAAGAATCAATCCATGTTGTAATTCCGTCTGCTGGTGTGTTTCCGTTTACTCCAGGTGCTCCGGCTCCTCCCGCAAGTCCAGGTGCGCCGGCTATACCGTCTTTCCCGTCTTTTCCGTTTAGTGCAACCCATTTAGTTGGGTCAAGTGCATCTTTAACATAGATAACTCCGGTTGTATTGTCAATATACATTACCGTATTGGCATCAATAGCTGGGGTTCCAGGTGCACCAGGTGCTCCTACTCCGCCGGCCAGGCCGTCTTTTCCGTCTTTTCCGTTTAGTCCGTTTACTCCAGAGATTTCTTTCCACTCCTTAGTGATTGGATCCTGAACATAAATTGTTCCTGTTGAAGAATCAATCCATGTATTGATTCCGGCTGCTGGTGTGTTTCCGTTTACTCCCGGTACTCCGGCTCCTCCGGCAAGTCCAGGTGCGCCGGCTATACCGTCTTTCCCGTCTTTTCCGTTTAGTGCAACCCATTTAGTTGGGTCTTCAGGGTTACGTACATAAACAATATTAGTTGAATTGTCAATATACATTTTAACATCATCCGGAACTACTGCACTTCCTGTATCACCAGGTGCACCAGTACCATCAGAAATTCCTGCTGTTGTACCTGAACCGGCTTCACCAGAAATTGCTAATCTATTCCATTTGTTATTAACCCAGTAGTAATATCCTGGTTTTACATCTGCAATAGTTTTAAGGTTATAAACCATTAAACTTTCATGGTATATACCATCAAGAGCACTAACATCATGCGGTATAGTACCTACATCTGTACTGCTTTGTAATTCTACTCGAGGTATCAATACCCCTTTTTTTCCAGCTTGTACTTCAAGCTGTGCAGAAGGACTCGGGTTTTTTGTTCCAACACCTACTTGCGAATAAGCAGATAAACTACCTAACACAACAAACAATGGGAGTAATTTATTCTTCATAAGATTAAACTATTATTATTATTAATTTAAATCAGTTATAGTTATAAAAAATGTTTTTCCAGAAGTCAGACTAATCTCAATTTAATCAGACTTTAAATTTTTTGTAACCGTATCAATATTTTCATTTCAAATACACGTAATTTGAGAATGCAAAGATCTTGTTAGATTAAAGAAGATATTACCAGCAAAAGTTTTTAAACTATTAGTTTAAGACATACTTTTTTAGTTGCACTAAAAAAGCGAAATATCCATAACACAATAAATAACAATCATTTACTAATAAAGAAATTAGAATCTTTACAACCCTAAAGACCAATAGACAAGACTATAAGAGTCCCTTTTTAAAACAGCATGGGAAATGACCAGAGAAAAATTAAACTATTTACCCCCCTTTGTTACCTTACTCTAAAGCAATGTTTTAATTGTATCAAATACAGCTAAGTAGTTGTACAGAATACCATTAGTTTTAGTTTTTTGAACCAGAAGGATGGCTCAGAACTGGAAAACAGAAAATGTGTTAGTAATTCTACAAACACAGGATCAACACGAAAACCTGTGCAGAGAGAAAAAAAATACCACAGAGGACTCAAAGATTTTTTACTAAGCAAGATGATATAAACACAAAGTTTACAAAGCTATGTCAACACACTCTATGATAAAAAACTTTGCTTGCTTTGAGGTAAAAATCATCCAGTATATAGATGTAATCTGTCCGGGATATTTCTTACTCCGTTAGGAGTTTAATATTGGCAGGATAAGAATCAACCAGAAAAATATCCCTTAGGGATTAAACTTTTTAAAGCCAATTTATTTATTGAATTATTAAACTAGCAACTTCAATTAACTACTAATCTCTTTTATGTTTTCCACAATATTTAGTCTTGATCCCAAACACATTTGGTGCACTAAGCAATTTTATAAAGAAGGTGGTGATTAGTTTCTTTGCTTTTCTGTCAGAAAAATAAAAGAGGGAATCTCATTATTTTGAGTCCCTCTTATGTATTATCTATCAATAAAAAAAATAAGCTTTTTTTTAAACGCATCAATGAGTAAACAGGTCACTACGAACCTGAAAAAATTTTTAATTAAAAAAAATGGACATCCTACTTAAAGGAAAATTAAGTTAAATTCTATTTCGAAAAAAATTGGACTAAATTAAAAATTGTCAAAATAATGATTAGACCATATAACATTAATCTGGTACCATGCCAAATTTCATTTTCATTCTCTTTCATAGTTAAAATATTAAGATTAAATGTTGGTAAGGCAGCGGGAACTTCCCACATTTCACGTAAAATGTTTAAAATATCTATCCTACTATAAATTAAAAACAAATTACATCGCCGCCTCAACCAACAAAATAAATACCTCTGTAAACTTGATTCAAGTAACTTGTATGCGTTCCAAACACAAAATCAACTTACTTAAATCAACTAGTCAAATATATTCCATAACCATTACCCAAGTTTCTGCTAAAAGTTTTTTTTATACCACTTTAAGACATTTTTTCACTTAAAATCTTACGTACAACTCAATTTATAAGACGAAAAAATGAAAATAACATAAAAGCTCAAGTCGAGATAGGTTTTTCTGCATTGGACTTTACTTTGCTACCAATGTTTAACTCCTAACGGAGTAAGAGAAATATGGCGGAGCGAATTTTGTTCTACCAATATTTAACTCCTAACGGAGTAAGAAAAAATATGGCGGAGCGATTACCTACTTATAGAAATCAATCTATTCGTGTCAATTTTGTTCTACCCATATTTAACTCCTAATGGAGTAAGGAAAAATATGGCGGAACAATTACCTACTTATAGAAATCAATATATTCGTGTCAATTTTGTTCTACCCATATTTAACTCCTAATGGAGTAAGGAAAAATATGGCGGAGCGATTACATTTATACACTGGGTAATTTTTAACGCAAAGATGAAAAAATGAAAATAACACAAAAACTGAAGCTTAGGCAGGTTTTTCTGCATTGGACTTGACTTTGCTACCAATGTTTAACTCCTAACGGAGTAAGAGAAATATGGCGGAGCGAATTTTGTTCTACCAATATTTAACTCCTAATGGAGTAAGGAAAAATATGGCGGAACAATTACCTACTTAGAGAAATCAATATATTCGTGTCAATTTTGCCCTACCAATATTTAACTCCTAATGGAGTAAGGAAAAATATGGCGGAGCGATTACATTTATACACTGGGTAATTTTTAACGCAAAGATGAAAAAATGAAAATAACACAAAAACTGAAGTTTAGGCAGGTTTTTCTGCATTGGACTTGAATTTGCTACCAATGTTTAACTCCTAACGGAGTAAGAAAAAATATGGCGGAGCGATTACCTACTTATAGAAATCAATCTATTCGTCTCAATTTTGTTCTACCCATATTTAACTCCTAATGGAGTAAGGAAAAATATGGCGGAGCGATTACCTACTTATAGAAATTAATATATTCGTGTCAATTTTGCCCTACCAATATTTAACTCCTAATGGAGTAAGGAAAAATATGGCGAAACGAATACATTTATACACTGGGTAATTTTTAACGCAAAGCGCGCAGAGCTTTTTATAGTAGAGTGTGTTGACAAACACAAAGTTCACAAAGCTTTGTGTTGACCTGGTTTTGTGAACTTTGTGTTTATATCGATCCTTCTTGGAAAAAATATTTGCGTGCTGTGCGGATTTTTTTCTCTCTCTCCACAGGTTTGGGGATTTATCAGTACCAACTAGAATTAATTATTTTTATCGTAGAGTGTGTTGACAAACACAAAGTTCACAAAGCTTTGTGTTGACCTGGTTTTGTGAACTTTGTGTTTATATCGATCCTTCTTGGGAAAAATATTTGCGTGCTGTGCGGATTTTTTTTCTCTCCACAGATTTTGGTATTGATCCCTAGCAAATAGAGTTAATTATTTTTATCGTGGAGTGTATTGACAAACACAAAGTTCACAAAGCTTTGTGTTGACCTGGTTTTGTGAACTTTGTGTTTATATCGATCCTTCTTGGGAAAAATATTTGCGTGCTGTGCGGATTTTTTTTCTCTCCACAGATTTTGGT
>NZ_JBIPCQ010000014.1:0-12552 GCF_044006475.1 Flavobacterium sp. FlaQc-47
TGTGAACTTTGTGTTTATATCGATCCTTCTTGGGAAAAATATTTGCGTGCTGTGCGGATTTTTTTTCTCTCCACAGATTTTGGTATTGATCCCTAGCAAATAGAGTTAATTATTTTTATCGTGGAGTATATTGACAAACACAAAGTTCACAAAGCTTTGTGTTGACCTGGTTTTGTGAACTTTGTGTTTATATCGATCCTTCTTGGGAAAAATATTTGCGTGCTGTGCGGATTTTTTTTCTCTCTCCACAGGTTTGGGGATTTATCCGTACCAATTAGAATTAATTATTTTATCGTAGAGAATTTAGAGATTTTTTCAAAGAATACTTCTAACGATATATTCCTTTATTTCACATCCTAAAAACCTTTAGCAAAAACCAAAAAAAAAGAGAAAACCGAAGTTCTCTCTTTCTTAAAATAATCATCAAAATATTAAAATAGAATACTAAGAATAACAAAAACAATTACTACAAAAGGTTCTTAATATCAGATACAAATTTATCAATCAATTCAAAACAGAATTACCTGTAAAAGTTTTTTAAATGACAGTTTAGGACATATTTTTGAATTAGTTTTTATTTTATTCCTTTCTTTAACTTTTCAACACTGGGATCATTTAATAATTTGATTTGATTTACCACAATTTGCGCTACAGCCGAAGCTCCCTTTAATGACAAATGGGTATCATCTGCTTTATCCTTATCATAATAGGTGTTTTCTCCTGCCTTAAAATGCAAATGCAATTGTTTTGATTTTTCAGGTCCGTAGGATTGCTCTAATTGTTCTGTGTAATATTCTAAATCAATAAAAGGTACTTTATATTCTTGCGCTGTCAATCTGGTTTCTAACGGGTAATCTCCATGTGTGGGAACAAGCACTCCTTTTTCATTAAAATTTCGTCTGGCAATTGAGGTCAGCAATATTGGTATTGCCCCTTTTTCACGGCTTTCACTAATAAACTTTATAAGGTTGTACCTGTAACTCGTATGCGGATTTGTATATCGTGTTGAATCTTCTATTTTTTCATCATTATGTCCAAATTCAATCAGAACGTAATCGCCTTTTTTTAATTTTTTATAAATAGAATCCCATCGTTTTTCATTGATAAAACTTTTAGTACTTCGACCATTTACCGCTTTATTTTCTACAACAAAATTATCCTTAAAAAATGGCTGTAAAACCTGAGCCCATCCGTGTTCGGGATTTTTGTCGGGATCTTTTTTATTTGCCATTGTCGAATCACCAATGGTATAAATAGTTGTTTTTTGTGCAAAACAAGTTGCAGTGATCAGGAAGATTATTAGTAGATATTTCATTTTTATATTGTTATATTTTGGACTTTTTAGATTGTGGTAACTTTGTGGTTCATGGCACACGGATTATTCTTTGTCGAGGACAGGCGTTGTGGTAACTTTGTGGTTCATGGCACACGGATTCAACGGTTTGAACTGGTTTTCACTGTTTTTTTGTTCTTTGTCGAGGACAAGCGTTGTGGTAACTTTGTGGTTAATAGCACACGGATGCAACGGTTTGAACTGGTTTTCACTGGTTTTTTGTTCTTTATCGAGGACAAGCGTTGTGTAACTTTGTGGTTCATGGCACACGGATTCAACGGTTTGAACTGGTTTTCACTGGTTTTCACTGGTTTTTTGTTCTTTGTCGAGGACAAGCTTTGTGGTAACTTTGTGGTTAATGGCACACGGATTCTACGGATTGAACTGGTTTTCACTGGTTTTTTGTTCTTTGTCGAGGAAAAGCGTTATGGTAACTTTGTGGTTAATGGCACACGGATTCAACGGATTAAACTGGTTTTCACTGGTTTTTTGTTCTTTGTCGCGTTACTTGTGTGTCCTTCGACTTCGCTCAGGAGGACAGATTGTTGTATTGAACTTTTCAACGCAAACTTAAAACATCAAACCTCTTTTAACTTTATAACTCTTTTAAATTTCTACCACTGTACCTCTGTACCTTTGCAACTTTGCAACTTTGTACCTTTGTGCCTCAATACCTTCAAAAAAACTTAGCAACTCAGCAACTTAAAACCTCAGTAACTTCACAAAATCTATTTCGCGGCTGTTGGTACTGTTGCTTTTTCTCCGATGAAAACTTCGTTTAAAAGAACGTTTTCTGCGTTTGTACTTGAAATTGCATTTTTAGCCCATTTGATATCAATATTATTTAATGATATGTTACGCACTTTTTTATCTGCAAATCCCTGAATGACAATTCCTGATGCTGTGGCTTTGTTACAGGTAATATTTGAAAAGGATACATTTGATATATCTGATTGAAAACCTTTTCCTTCTCCGTGGTAATTTGCTGTGATATACAGGCAATCTTCTACCTCATCGAGTGCAATATTCCGGACAAAAATGTTACGGATAAACCCACCTCTGTCGGCATTGGTCTTTAAATAAATCCCTCTTTTTAAATACCCAACCGTTTTGCAGTTTTCTACATATACATTTTGAACTCCTGCTGACATTTCACTTCCAATAACAACTCCGTGAAGTCCTTTGAAATTGCAATTTCTTATCACTATATTTTCACTTGGCGTAGCTGAATTTGCTCTTCCTTCATGATCTCTTCCTGCTTTGATTGCCACGTTATCGTCACCATTATCAAAGGTCACATTTTCGATCAAAACATCCTTTGCATATTCCGGATCAATACCATCGTTGTTATAATTTAATGATTTATAACTTATTCCGCGAATGGTAATACTTTGCGATTTTAACAAATGAAGGCACCAAAAAGGGGAATTTTCTATACGTATGTTTTCAACCAAAATATTTCTACAATTAAAAAACTGAATCATCTGCGGACGTAAAAAATAACCGTCTCCCAATTTTCGGTCTTTTAACGGAATATTATTATGGTTCATGTCGCGGCTTAATTCCTTGCCCTTTCCTTCTTTGGCTTTAAAGCTTTTCCACGTTTTTCCTCCTTCTCCATCAATTGTTCCTTCGCCGGTTATGGCAATATTATTACATTCATATGCATAAATTAATGGACTGTAATTGTACAACATTGTGCCTTCCCAACTGGTTAAAACCATTGGTAAATAATCCTCGGGTTTATCACTGAATTTAATTTTTGCTCCTTTTTCTAATTTAAGATTGACGTTGCTTACAAAATGAATTGGTCCATTAATTTTATAAATTCCTTTAGGTACAATTATAGTTCCGCCATTGTTTTTTTTACACAACGACATTGCTTTGTCAAATGCTGCCTTATTGTTGCTGACTGAATCTCCTTTTGCTCCTGTTTTTAAGATGTTTATCTGATATTTATTAAATACAGGAAGCTGAATTCTATTTACAATTGAATCTACTTTTGCTGATGGGAATTCGTTATGCTGAGCAAAAGATGTCCATGAAATTAATAGAAAAATGAAATACTTAAAATTCATAATGTATGTTTTTATAATTTTTAGCCCACGGGTTTTAACAGGTTGAACGGGTTGTCGCTGGTTTATTTTTATACTTTAAAAAATCTGTTTAACCTGCGAGAGATTTTTAGCCCAGGGGTTTAACGGATTAAACGGGTTGTCGCTGGTTTATTTTATACTTTAATAATCTGTTTAACCTGCGAGAGATTTTTAGCCCACGGGTTTTAACGGATCGAACGGGTTTTCGCTGGTTTTCTTTTATTTGTGTTTCAAAAAATCTGTTTAATCTGCCAGATTTCTAGCCCACGGGTTTAACGGATTAAACGGGTTGTCGCTGGTTGTTGCTGGTTTATTTTATACTTTAATAATCTGTTTAATCTGCGAGGGATTTTTAGCCCACGGGGTTGAATAAAAAAAATCTGTGTAAATCTGTTTAATCCGTTATAATCTGTGGGCAAATAAAAAATCTATGTAAATCTGTTTAATCCGTTTTAATCTGTGGGCAAATAAAAAATCTGCGTAAATCAGTTCAATCCGTTATAATCTGTGGGCAAATAAAAAATCTGTGTAAATCTGTTTTACCCGTAAAATCAGTGGGCAATTCATATTTTATTTTGAATACCAATTCAATATGGTATCTTTTAGAATATTTTCTTTGGTGTATTTTTCAGCTTCTTTCTTTTTAAGTTGCTTCGACCATGCCACTCTTTTTGAAGGTTGAAATCCTTCGCCTTTGCAATTGTATTCGGCATATAAGGTGTTTTTTTCTGCTTCCGGCTTCGACCAGTTTTCCCAGCCTTCGGGTTTTATTTGTTTTCCCATGTCACAGTTGATGTACACCGTTTTAGCATATATACGCCACGGTCTGCCTAAATATACTGTTGTTGCAGCGGGTTCTGCAGTGAGTTTACAATTTTTAAAAACAAAACCAAAAGCGGTTCCTTCCGGTGTTGATGCGGCTGTGATATAGGAACTTTTTATACTGTGAATCTCGCAATTTTCAAATAATGCAGTTGCACTTCCGAAAATAAAATCGGTCGTACCTTCAATGTAACAATCTTTGAAATATTGTTTGGCATTTGTTCCTGATAAATACAAAGTGTCCTGATTGCCTAATATATTACAGTTGAAAATTTGGGCACGATTTGCCAAAACCGATAATGCAATTGCCTGACCTTTGTCTCCCGAAGCATTTTTGATAGTTAAATTTGATGCCGAAAAATCATCTCCTTCAACTAAAACCGTAGCGGTGTAAAAGGTGCTGTTTCTTCCTAAATTGATTCTGGAGAAATTATCATCAAATGTTATTATGGTATTTTCTTTGCTTTCGCCAATTAAACTTAAGCGTGTATTCCATTCCGGAATTCGGACTTTTTCGTTGTAAGTTCCGTTTTTCACAAATACTGTCACTTTTTCGTAAGGAAATGACGGACTTGCATTTATGGCTTCCTGAATTTTAGTAAAGTCACCGGAACCGTCTAAAGCAACTGTAATATAGTTCGTTTTTTTTGTGTCAGATGTTGCTGCTTCCGAAACTTTTACACCGTTTTTAATCGCCCAGGCAGGATATTTTTTCAGTACTTCTTTAGGCGCATCAGAATACCAGGAATAACCATTGCGTCTTTCAGTACCAATTTCATCAATTGATTTTTTCTTGATTCCGTCACGGTCACAAAAGAAGGGTTCGTTGTTATCAAGTTCCATAAATCTTGCCCATATTGGTGCTGCATTTTGGGTAGGAATCATTTTTTTGTCTGTAATTTTCCCTGCATCATTCAATATACGCTTCTCTTCAAGATTGGTAATTTTTGTTTTTTCGAACCAAATATCAGCACTTTTAACTGCGGTAATAACTTCAGGCGAAGGTTTTTCTATTGACATTAATAACAAAACAATTTTAGCCGATTCATATCCACTTAAGGATGCAAGCTCAAAGGCTCTTGCATTGGCTGGAGCCAAAGTAAATTCATCATGTTGCGCACACCAGGCAGTTAAAACTCCGTTTTGTTTGTATTGTGTTTTCAGGATACAATCAATTCCTTTATCAAAAGATTTCTTTGCTTTATCAACTGTTTCTTTTGACGGTTTTATGCTATAATAATCAGATTGTTCACTGACTTGTTTCATGATATTCAGGATATTTACCATCGAATCATCATTGTAAGTAATGTGTGTGTAATATCCTTTTTTTAGAGGAAAAAATTGTGGCCATCCTCCATTATCATATTGTGCCTCGAACAAATAATTTAAGCCTTTTAAAAAAGATTCTTTGTAACGATTATCTTTAACCTGAGCATACATTTTAGACATGAAAAGCATTTCCTGGCTTGTTGCTCCATTGTCTGTAGTGACTTCTTTTGTTGTGCTTTTTGTGGCGAGTAATTCCTTTTTTTGTTCAGGAGTTAATTCCTGCTGCATCTGGATGTTTTTAGGCCAGCCGCCAATGTCTCTTTGGTACAGTAAAACATTCTCGGCTATCTTTTTAGCTTCGTCTGTGCCAAACCAGCTTGCCTCGCTTTTACGAATAATATCCGACCAGTTTTTATACTTGTTTTGGGCATTTACTCCAAAACTAATGCTGAATAAAACTAAGAGTATGTACTTTTTAAATGGAATCATTTTTTATGTTTTTATTATCGTTGCGCATATTATTTTAACACATAGAGACATAGCTTTTGTAGACTTTAAAAGAAGTCGTTTCACTTGAAATAAATCTCATAGTGCTATGCGAAAAAAATCATTTTCTAAAATGTCTTAATTTATAATTTCAAATCTATGTATCTATGTGTTAAATATTTTCTCACGCAGATTTGGCAGATTTTTTAATCCTCTTATTTAAAATCTTTTTGTATGTTTTTATTGTTGTTCCCTTTTTTTAAAACACATAGAGACATAGCTTTTGTAAATGGTTAAAGTCGTTTTACTTAAAATAAATCTCATAGATACTAAGCGAAAAAATTCATTTTCTAAAATGTCTTAATTTATAATTTCAAATCTATGTATCTATGTGTTAAATATTTCTCACGAAGATTTAGCAGATTTGGCAGATTTTTTTAATCTTCTTATGTGAAATCATTTTTATATGTTTTTATTTTCGTTGCCCATATTATTTTAACAAATAGGGACATAGCTTTTGTAAATGGTTAAAGTCGTTTTACTTAAAATAAATCTCATAGTGCTATGCGAAAAGTTCATTTTCTAAAAATGTCTTAATTTATAATTTCAAATCTATGTATCTATGTGTTAAATATTTTCTCACGCAGATTTGGCAGATTTTTTTTATTCTTTTACTATACTATTTTTATTTTGAACCTTTCTCAAACTTCGACACTTTGTCCCTTTGTCCCTTTGCACCTTTGCACCTCTGAATCTCTGAACCTTTGCCCCTTCTACAGCTTAGTAACTCTAAACCAATCTACCGCTACATTTCCTGAATCATTGGTTACTTTTTGGCTCAAGGCAAAAAGACCTACTTTGGCGCCAATCCATTTTCCTTCTTTTGAAACAAAATCAGATCCTATTGGCTGGTATTTTTTATCATCTATACTATAAAAGAAACTGCAAATACCGCCTTTTTTAACTTTTACTCTCAGGTAAATTGTATTGTTTGCTATTTGTATTGGTGCTGTTTCTGATTCTGAAACTTTTTTATCAAAAGTTCCTGTTTTCTGGTTTAGATATAATTTTCCGTTATCGTTTTTAAAGTTCAGGTAACTGTAGTCCAATCCCATGATTATCAATCCTGTTGATTCTCCGCTTAATCTTGTATTGAAAGTCATTTTTGTAGTGACTGTAAATTCTTCGGCAGGAAATTTTTGCAATAATAAATTGGGTGCATCAAAAATTTTCTGATTGTCTTTTAAAGTGGTTTGGCAAAATAAATTTAAATACCCTAAACTCGTCGGAAATCCCCAATTAATTTGAGAATTTGCCTGCCATTGCCACTGTAATCCTAATTTTGGTTCATTGAATTCATCTGATTCGGCCGGAGTTTCTATTGGATATTTCTTGCCTACATTTGGTTTTTTGAATGTTGTAACCGGTTCTCCAATTCCGTTTTTGTCAAAATCCTGTCCCATAAGCGGCCAGTCTTTTTCCCATTTCATAGTCTGAAGATGTACGATCCTGCCGTATGCGCCTTTATCCTGAAAATGTATGAACCAGTCTTCACCTGTCTGAGTCTGAACCCAAGCTCCCTGATGTGGTCCGTTTATATTCGTTTTTCCTTGTTCGAGAACTTTCTTAGTTTCATAAGGACCAAATACATTTTTAGATCTTAAAATGGTTTGCCAGCCTGTAGCGACACCACCTGCAGGAGCAAAAATGTAATAGTAATTGTTACGTTTATAGAATTTAGGACCTTCAATTGTACCTTCACTTTCGTGTCCGTCAATTACCATGACTTCATCATTATTGACCACCGTTCCTTCGGCATTCATGCTGCAAACTACGATCAGACTTTTTATCTGTGCGCGGCTTCCGGCAAAAGCATGAACAAGATATACTTTCCCGTCATCATCCCATAAGGGACTTGGATCTATTAGTCCGATTCCTGGTTTTACCAAAAGCGGTTCTGACCACGGTCCTTCTGCTTTTTTGGCTTTTATCATGTAGATTCCAAAATCAGGATCAGGATAATAAATATAGAATTCATTGTTATGATACGTTATACTGGGTGCCCAAACGCCATTACCATGCTGTACTTTATTAAAAGTCTCAAACGGAGGCTGTTTTGCCAATGCATAACCGATAATCTTCCAGTTTACGAGATCTTTTGAGTGTAAAACAGGCAATCCGGGAATGCAATTGAAAGATGACGCTGTCATATAAAAATCATCTCCAACGCGAACGGCATCAGGATCTGAATAATCAGCGTGAATTATAGGATTTGTATAAGTTCCGTCTCCATTATCAGGCACCCAAACCTGGGCAAAGTTCTTTTGAAAAGGGATTAATGATAATAGGAGAATTAAGGCTTTTAAATTTTTCATTTTTGGTAATAAATTACATTTGGGTTAAACCCGACAGGTTTTGAAACCTGTCGGGTTTGCTGCATTCTTCGACTTCGCTAAGGAGGACAAACTGTATCGAGTTTGTTTGCAATCCTTCGACTCCGCTCAGGAAGACAAACTTGACCGGGATTAAACCAGAAAGGTTTTAAAACATGTCGGGTTTCTTGACAAACTCTATTATCTGTTCAATTCTAACGCCGCTAAAATAAAAGGTCCTGTGGCTTTAGGATCATTGTCTTTCTTTTTTTCGTTTACATAATAATCATATGTACCATCACGATAAGGAGTTCCGCCTAAACCAGCGACCTGACAGCAGTTTGTTAAGGTAATACCTCCGTCCTGATCTACACCTTTAATTAAAACTGTAGTCAAACCATCAAAAGCTTTATTGGCTAATTTTTTATATTTTGCAGGTAAATAGCCTTTGTTTGCTCCTTTTGCAAAAGCATAGGCAAACATAGATGATCCTGATGCTTCAAGGTAATTTCCTTTTGCACCCACTTTGTCTGTTACCTGATACCATAAACCTGTTTTAGGATCCTGGAATTTAGCCAAAGCAACACATGCATTGTTCAGATACTTTACTAATTCTTTTTGTTTTGGATGCTCTTTTGGCATATAATCCAATACATCAACAAGTGCCATAACATACCATCCTAAAGCTCTTGACCAGAAATTTGGCGAATTACCTGTTTCTTTATTTGCCCACGGCATTTGTTTGCTTTCATCCCATCCGTGGTACAACAATCCCGTTTTAGGATCTGTTGCGTGCAATTGAATTAATTCGAATTGTTTTGCAATATCATCAAAGCTTTTTCCGCCTTCAAAGGTCAGGGTATATTGTGCATAAAAAGGTTCTCCCATGTACAAGCCATCCAACCACATTTGATTTGGATAAATTTGCTTGTGCCAGAATCCTCCGCTTTGTGTACGTGGCTGTTCTGAAAGTTGTTTGCGTACTAATTGCATCGCTTTGAGGTATTTTTCTTCTTTTGAAGTGGCATAAATATCAAAAAGCAAACGTCCCGGAACTACTAAATCAATATTGTATTTGTCAAATTCATAGGTTTTAATAGTTCCGTCATTTTGTACCAACTCGTCTACATAACCTCTTATATAAGCTTTGTATCTTGGATCCGGATTTTTTTTGTCTAATTCTTCAATAGAATGTAAAACCAAAGCATGAACATAATCCCATTTTGGTTTTTTAGAATCGTCTATCATATAAGCTTCAGGATGACGTTTCATTAAGGTCAAAGCCATTTTATCAGACCATTTCAAATCCTTGGAAATTACTATTTCTTTCTTTGCCGGTTCTTGCGAGGCTACTTTACAACTTGTAAAAGCCATCAAACAAACTAAAGCAACCGATGCGAAATAACCTTGTCTTTTATTTTTCATTTTCAAATATATTTAAATTCTTCTATTTATCTAATTCAATTGCGGCCAGGATAAATGGTCCTAAGCCATGTGAGTTGTCTATTTTTATTTTCTCTTTAATATAATAGTCGTAAGAGCCATCACGATACGGATTTCCTCCTAATCCTGCGCTGGCACAAACTTGTGTGATGTGAATTTCTCCATCAGGATCAACAGTTACTAATTTATTAATTAAACCGTCAAAACCTTTTTCTGCAAGCTTTTTATAATTTGAAGGTAAATATCCTTTTTTTGCACCTTTGGCAAAAGCATAAATAAACATTTCAGATCCTGAAGCTTCGAGGTAATTGCCTTCTTTTGTACCCGAATCTATGACCTGATACCACAATCCTGATGCATCCTGATATTTTGCCACTGCAGTAGAAATCTCCTTTAGATACTGAATCATTTCTTTGCGTTTTGGATGCTCTTTTGGCATATAATCCAACACATCAACCAAAGCCATCATGTACCAGCCAATAGAGCGCGACCAGAAATTGGGCGAAGTTCCTGTCTCTTTATTCGCCCACGGCATTTGTTTGCTTTCATCCCAGGCATGAAAAAGCAAGCCTGTTTTTTTGTCGATTGTATGCAAATGTATTTGTTCAAATTGTTTGGCAATATCATTAAAATCTTTGCCTTTATTAAATTCTGCTGTGTAACGGGCGTAAAATGGTGTTCCCATATATAAGCCGTCAAGCCACATTTGATTTGGATATATTTTTTTATGCCAAAATCCACCGGAATTTGTTCTTGGATGCGTTTCTAATTGCTTTCTCAGCGTTTGCATCGCAGTTAGATACCTATTGTCTTTTGTTTCTTTATAAAGGTCAAAAAGTATTTTTCCGGCGTTTATATAATCAATATTATAATCTTCCAGTTTGTAGTTCATGATTTCACCTGAACTATTGATAACGGTTTCGCCGTATTCTTTTACGTAATTTTCATAAACAGAATTATTGGTTTTTTTATACAATTGCTGATAAGACATCGCTACTAAACCTAGTTTATAATCCCATTTTGGTTTTTCGTTATTATCGACTTGCCACAATTTTGGATCGCGTTTGATAATAGAAAGTGCCATTCGTTCTGACCATTTTAGATCTTTAGAAATTACAACTTCTTTCTTTAAAGATTCCTGAGCGGTTATTTTACCAGCCGAGAATACCACCAAACTAATTAGCAAAATTGAAGCAGAACAAACTTTTTTTCTATGTATCATTTTTTACGCTTAATGGTTTACTTATTCAATTCGATTGCGCTGAGCAAAAATGCTGCTAAAGCCGGCGAACTATTGTCTTTGGCTTTACTGCTGCTATAATATTCATTTGTTCCGTCGCGAAAAGGTTTTCCTCCTAACCCTACATTCGATGAAACATTTGAGATTATTACCTGACCTTTTTCATCTTTTTTCACAAATTCTTTCAGGTAAGCGTCAAATGATTTTTGTGCGGTTTTTTTATAACTGGAACTTAAATATCCTTTATCTGCGGCTTTTGCCAAAGAATAAATAATCATTGCCGAAGCCGAAGATTCTAAATAATTCCCTTTTAAATCCGGTTTATCCGCAACCTGATACCATAAACCTGATGCACTTTTATGTTCAACAACACTTTTTGCAATTTGGTTTAGATATTTTATAAGCGTTTTATACTTTGGATGTGATTTAGGAAAATAATCCAATGTTTCTACTAAAGCCAGCATATACCAGCCATTTCCACGTCCCCAAATGGTGGGAGATGTTCCTGTTTCCAGATTTGCCCAGGCAATTTGTTTGCTTTCATCCCAAGCCTGATATACCAATCCTGTTTTTTTGTCAACAAGATGATTTTGAACCAATTCAAACTGTTTGGCAATATCATCCAGAGCTTTTCCTTTTTCATATTTAACGGTGTATTCCGTATAAAAAGGTTCTGCCATATACAAGCCGTCAATCCACATTTGGTTGGGATAAATTTGCTTGTGCCAGAATCCTCCGCTTGCCGTTCTGGGCTGACTTTCAAGCTGCGTTCTCAATTGCTGAATCACTTTTAAATACCGATTATCTTTCGTATCATCGTATAAATTAAAAAGCAATTTTCCGGGATTTGCACAATCGATATTGTATTCGTTAATATCGTATTTTTTGACATTTCCGTCAGCATCAATCATTTCATCAGCATATTCTTTGATGTAATTGAAATACTTTTTATCGTTTGTTTTTTGATATAATTTTTCGAAACCTGACAATACCAAACCCATTTTATAATCCCACTTCGGTTTTTCTGTTCCGTCGATTTGATAGGCTTTTGGGTATTTGTTCAAAATGGTAATCGCTGTTCTTTCTGACCATTTTAAATTATCAGGAAGAACAGTATTTTCATTTGTCTGCGCGATTGTTTTGCTGCTAAAGATTAGTAGCAAAACGATTAAATTGATATTTTTTAAAACCTGTTTAGACATATATTTTAAAATTGTATGTTGCTTTTTTGCCACAGATTAAATGATTTAAAAGATTGATTATGATCCTTTAGTAAATGATTATATGCTATTTGAATAATTTTTTCCTGCAGTCCCAATAGCCATCTGAATAAAGGATTAAATTGATTACACATACTTTTTTTAACACATAGAAACATAGCAATTTGAACTGATAAAAAGTCGTTTTACTTTTACATAAAAACACATTAGTTACTATGTGAATAAGCGAGCTTAATTTGTATTCTTCTAAAACTAAAAAAATCTATGTTTC
>NZ_JBIPCQ010000015.1:0-4879 GCF_044006475.1 Flavobacterium sp. FlaQc-47
AAAGGCGACGACATACTCTCCCACATAACTGCAGTACCATCTGCGCAGGCGGGCTTAACTACTCTGTTCGGGATGGGAAGAGGTGAGCCCCGCCGCAATAACCACCTTAAGGTTGTTAGTCTAAAGTCTAAGGTCATAAAGTGTAAAGTTTTCACTTTTTAACTTTTTGACTTTCGTCTTTAAGACTGCCCGCGACGGGCAAATATCTTAACATACTGAGATAAAGAAAGTATTTTTATTTATTATTTTTAGAAAGTTTCTTCCTCCGGGTTGCCCCGGAGGAAAAGGGTGTACATAAGCTTACGGATTATTAGTACTACTCGACTATGACATTACTGCCTTTACATCTATAGCCTATCAACGTGGTCATCTTCCACGATCCTTAAAAGAAATCTCATCTTGTGGTGGGTTTCGCGCTTATATGCTTTCAGCGCTTATCCCTTCCAAACGTAGCTACTCTGCGATGCTCCTGGCGGAACAACAGATACACCAGAGGTTTGTCCAATTCGGTCCTCTCGTACTAGAATCAGATCCACTCAAATTTCTAACGCCCACAGTAGATAGAGACCGAACTGTCTCACGACGTTCTGAACCCAGCTCGCGTGCCACTTTAATGGGCGAACAGCCCAACCCTTGGGACCTTCTCCAGCCCCAGGATGTGACGAGCCGACATCGAGGTGCCAAACCCCCCCGTCGATATGAGCTCTTGGGGGAGATCAGCCTGTTATCCCCGGCGTACCTTTTATCCTTTGAGCGATGGCCCTTCCATGCGGAACCACCGGATCACTATGCTCTACTTTCGTACCTGATCGACCTGTATGTCTCTCAGTCAAGCTCCCTTATGCCATTGCACTCTACGCACGGTTACCAAGCGTACTGAGGGAACCTTTAGAAGCCTCCGTTACTCTTTTGGAGGCGACCACCCCAGTCAAACTACCCACCAAGCAATGTCCCCCACAATCGCGGGGTTAGGCCTCAGATAAACAAAGGGTTGTATTTCAACAATGACTCCACAACGCCTGGCGACGCCACTTCACAGTCTCCAACCTATCCTACACATCATTTATCCAAGGTCAATACTAAGCTATAGTAAAGGTGCACAGGGTCTTTTCGTCCCACTGCGGGTAAACGGCATCTTCACCGTTACTACAATTTCACCGAGCTCATGGCTGAGACAGTGTCCAGATCGTTACACCATTCGTGCAGGTCGGAACTTACCCGACAAGGAATTTCGCTACCTTAGGACCGTTATAGTTACGGCCGCCGTTTACTGGGGCTTCAATTCAATGCTTCTCCGAAGATAACATCTCCTCTTAACCTTCCAGCACCGGGCAGGTGTCAGGCCCTATACTTCATCTTACGATTTTGCAGAGCCCTGTGTTTTTGATAAACAGTCGCCTGGACCTCTTCACTGCGGCCCTGATTACTCAGGGCGACCCTTCTCCCGAAGTTACGGGTCTATTTTGCCTAATTCCTTAGCCATGAATCTCTCGAGCACCTTAGGATTCTCTCCTCAACTACCTGTGTCGGTTTACGGTACTGGTACTAATTACCTGAAGTTTAGAGGTTTTTCTTGGAAGCCCTTAGGCGCACTATCTCTTTGTCCGAAGACTCCGAGTACTATCGTATTTCCCCAAGATCTGTGGATTTGCCTGCAGATCTTATAGGTAGGTACTTCAACGAACTATTCCGTCAGTTCGCGGCGCTTTCATCACTCCGTCACCCCATCACAGTAATTAGTAGTACGGGAATATTAACCCGTTAGCCATCGACTGTCCCTTTCGGGTTCGCCTTAGGACCAGACTAACCCACAGCTGATTAGCATAGCTGTGGAAACCTTAGTTTTTCGGTGTGCGGGTTTCTCGCCCGCATTATCGTTACTTATGCCTACATTTTCTTTTCTAACCAGTCCAGCATACCTGACGATACACCTTCAACCCTGTTAGAATGCTCCCCTACCACTTACAGTTACCTGTAAATCCATAGCTTCGGTAATATACTTATGCCCGATTATTATCCATGCTCGTCCGCTCGACTAGTGAGCTGTTACGCACTCTTTAAATGAATGGCTGCTTCCAAGCCAACATCCTAGCTGTCTGGGCAGACAAACCTCGTTCTTTCAACTTAGTATATATTTGGGGACCTTAGCTGATGGTCTGGGTTCTTTCCCTCTCGGACTTGGACCTTAGCACCCAAGCCCTCACTGCTGAGAAACATTATATAGCATTCGGAGTTTGTCAGGAATTGGTAGGCGGTGAAGCCCCCGCATCCAATCAGTAGCTCTACCTCTATATAACTTTAATTTCAGCGCTGCACCTAAATGCATTTCGGGGAGTACGAGCTATTTCCGAGTTTGATTGGCCTTTCACCCCTACCCACAGGTCATCCGAAGACTTTTCAACGTCAACCGGTTCGGTCCTCCACTGTGTGTTACCACAGCTTCAACCTGCCCATGGGTAGATCACACGGTTTCGCGTCTAACACTACTGACTAAAGCGCCCTATTCAGACTCGCTTTCGCTACGGATCCGTGGCTTAACCACTTAACCTTGCCAGCAACGTTAACTCGTAGGCTCATTATGCAAAAGGCACGCCGTCACCCCACGAAAGGGCTCCGACCGCTTGTAAGCGTATGGTTTCAGGATCTATTTCACTCCGTTATTCACGGTTCTTTTCACCTTTCCCTCACGGTACTGGTTCACTATCGGTCTCTCAGGAGTATTTAGCCTTAGCGGATGGTCCCGCCAAATTCAGACAGGGTTTCACGTGCCCCGCCCTACTCAGGATACCACTATCTATTACATTTATTACCCATACGGGGCTATCACCCTCTATGGCTTGACTTTCCAGTCAATTCCGGTTCTGCATGCATAAAATCTCGTGGTCCTACAACCCCAGCATTGCCGTAACAACACTGGTTTGGGCTAATCCGCGTTCGCTCGCCACTACTTACGGAATCACTTTTGTTTTCTTCTCCTCCGCCTACTTAGATGTTTCAGTTCAGCGGGTTTGCCCACCTATCGGTGTACTATGTCTTCAACATAGTGGGTTGCCCCATTCAGGTATCTGCGGATCAATCGGTGTGTGCCCGTCCCCGCAGCTTTTCGCAGCTTATCACGCCTTTCATCGCCTCTGAGAGCCAAGGCATCCCCCATACGCCCTTATTTTGCTTATTGTACCAATCTTAAAATTAATTAAGACCGTTTTTTTTGTCTTTTACAATAAAATTGTAAAAAACGCTTTCTACTTTTTATTATTTCTTATCTCAATATGTCAATGAACTTTATAATGCTTTAAGCTCTAGGCTTTACGCATTAAGCTTACAGCCTATGGCTTATAGCTTTTGTGGAGAATAACGGAGTCGAACCGTTGACCTCCTGCGTGCAAGGCAGGCGCTCTAGCCAGCTGAGCTAATCCCCCATTTTTAAATGATGAGTTATGAATTATGAGTTATGAATGGCTCATAAACGCTCAACTTCTAAAATTTCCTTTTTTTTTAAGTTTTTTGAGTTTTTTTAAACTTATAATTTATAATTAATAACTTATAACTTTAAAATAGTTGTCTCGGACAGACTCGAACTGTCGACCCCTACATTATCAGTGTAGTACTCTAACCAGCTGAGCTACGAGACACTCTTTATTCCTTAAAATTTATTATTTGAACTAACAGCAAGAGTAAAATAGCCTTAAAATCAAAACCCATAAAGCTGCTTCTTTTTTCCTCAGCGTGCTTTTTGGTTAAAAGTTAATTGTTAAGGGTTAAACGTCAAGACGTATAACTTATAACTCTTTTCTTTAAACTTTTTTAAGCTAACACTTGAGGCTCTAGAAAGGAGGTGTTCCAGCCGCACCTTCCGGTACGGCTACCTTGTTACGACTTAGCCCTAGTTACCAGTTTTACCCTAGGCAGCTCCTTGCGGTCACCGACTTCAGGCACCCCCAGCTTCCATGGCTTGACGGGCGGTGTGTACAAGGCCCGGGAACGTATTCACCGGATCATGGCTGATATCCGATTACTAGCGATTCCAGCTTCACGGAGTCGAGTTGCAGACTCCGATCCGAACTGTGACCGGTTTTATAGATTCGCTCCTGGTCGCCCAGTGGCTGCTCTCTGTACCGGCCATTGTAGCACGTGTGTAGCCCAAGGCGTAAGGGCCGTGATGATTTGACGTCATCCCCACCTTCCTCACAGTTTGCACTGGCAGTCTTGTTAGAGTTCCCGACTTGACTCGCTGGCAACTAACAACAGGGGTTGCGCTCGTTATAGGACTTAACCTGACACCTCACGGCACGAGCTGACGACAACCATGCAGCACCTTGTAAATTGTCTTGCGAAAGTTCTGTTTCCAAAACGGTCAATCTACATTTAAGCCTTGGTAAGGTTCCTCGCGTATCATCGAATTAAACCACATGCTCCACCGCTTGTGCGGGCCCCCGTCAATTCCTTTGAGTTTCATTCTTGCGAACGTACTCCCCAGGTGGGATACTTATCACTTTCGCTTAGCCACTGAGATTGCTCCCAACAGCTAGTATCCATCGTTTACGGCGTGGACTACCAGGGTATCTAATCCTGTTCGCTACCCACGCTTTCGTCCATCAGCGTCAATCAATTAGTAGTAACCTGCCTTCGCAATTGGTATTCCATGTAATCTCTAAGCATTTCACCGCTACACTACATATTCTAGTTACTTCCTAATAATTCAAGTCTAACAGTATCAATGGCCGTTCCACCGTTGAGCGATGGGCTTTCACCACTGACTTATTAAACCGCCTACGGACCCTTTAAACCCAATGATTCCGGATAACGCTTGGATCCTCCGTATTACCGCGGCTGCTGGCACGGAGTTAGCCGATCCTTATTCTTACGATACCGTCAAGCT
>NZ_JBIPCQ010000016.1:0-917 GCF_044006475.1 Flavobacterium sp. FlaQc-47
TGATCAATTGATTCTCAAAATCCATGGCTTCCCATCGATGTTTGATTCTGATTTCCTGCAATGCCTCCAGGGCTAGTTTTTGAACATGAAATTTATCAGTAACCTGTATGGCTTTAGGAAAGCATCTCTTAGAGATTAACTTCATCGAATTGGCCATGTCCAGTGTTATTTCTTTTACAGAAGCTCTCTTTTGATAATCAATCTTAGAGATGTGTTCTATAACTTTTTCTGCTTTTGTTCCGGCAATAATAGCTACTAAGGAACCTTTCTTGCCTTTGAACTTCTTGTTGGTGACAATAGTATAAAGTTCACCCTGGGATAAAGCTACTTCATCAATTGATAAATGTGTACCTATATTCTCAGGATAAATAATCCATTGATGGGCATGCTCGCTTGGAGTCCACGTAATGAAAGAGCTCAGGTGTTTTTTGTATTGTCTTTGAAGCTTCTTTCCGTTAACACCAAAGAAACCTCCAATAGTGTGACAATCTGTGGCACTATTATCTATTAATTTCTTTTAAAAAAGCCGCAAACTCTTGAGTCATACGGGTTCCTTTAGCTGCTAATTGCTAGTCTCGCAATAATTTCTCCCGTGGTTTTGTTGGTCCAGCGGCGTCTTTTAATATGTAGATACACGTATTTACCCCGAAGAGGAAAATCCTGAATGGTAATCTCGTCCTGAAAACCCTTTGACACTAATTCCAAAGTATTAAACTCTTCTGGAACTTTACTTTTCTCTTCAAAATAAAAGTGTAAAACTTCTTCTGTATTAGCACTGGAAACCACATCAAAGTGGTCGACTAAAAAATCAGGAAGCATAAATTTTAAAAGCTCTATAGGATCCATCTTAAATTCTTAGAGTACAAATCTCTTATTTTATTTTGACATTTCCTCCCCAAGATTTGTTCTTGATCCAA
>NZ_JBIPCQ010000017.1:0-409 GCF_044006475.1 Flavobacterium sp. FlaQc-47
TCCTACTTAATACAATTACTTTTAACTACCAGTCAATCTTAAATTATTTTGATAACAGAAGTACTAATGCTTCAGCAGAATCTTTCAATGCAAAAGTAAAAGCTTTTAGATCGCAATTTAGAGGAGTAAGGAAAATAGATTTCTTCGTATTCAGATTATCTAATCTTTTTGCTTAATCCTCAACTTTTGCACCTGATCCGTTTTAGTGTTGATCCAGCCTGATCCTATTTGCATCTGACGCTGATTCAAATCGAAGTCTATAGATTGACTATTTTCCAACAAAAAAAAATCCTCATCAAATAAATGATGAGGATTTTATAAAAAAAGGCGACGACATACTCTCCCACATAACTGCAGTACCATCTGCGCAGGCGGGCTTAACTACTCTGTTCGGGATGGGAAGAGGTGA
>NZ_JBIPCQ010000018.1:0-381 GCF_044006475.1 Flavobacterium sp. FlaQc-47
TAACTGGCCATGTATAGGTTGCACCTGCACAGATAGACTCTGTAGTTATAATATCTGAAGGTTTGGTTCCTACAGTCAGATTCAATACCTGATCCGCCGTACATCCGTCATTTGTTATTCTGATTCCGTTTTGCGAAGTTGAATAGGTTGTGCTGTTTTCGGCCCACGTGTAAGTTTGCCCAAAACAGATGTTTTCATTAGTTACAATATCTGCCGGTTTTGCCCCAACAGTCAGGTTCAATACCTGATCTGCCGTACATCCGTCATTTGTTATTCTGATTCCGTTTTGCGAAGTTGAATACACAGTTTCGTTAACTGGCCATGTATAGGTTGCACCTGCACAGATAGACTCTGTAGTTATAATATCTGAAGGTTTGGTTC
>NZ_JBIPCQ010000019.1:0-376 GCF_044006475.1 Flavobacterium sp. FlaQc-47
TCCTACTTAATACAATTACTTTTAACTACCAGTCAATCTTAAATTATTTTGATAACAGAAGTACTAATGCTTCAGCAGAATCTTTCAATGCAAAAGTAAAAGCTTTTAGATCGCAATTTAGAGGAGTCAGGAAAATAGATTTCTTCGTATTCAGATTATCTAATCTTTTTGCTTAATCCTCAACTTTTGCACGTGATCCCTGATCCCTTTTGCACCTGATCCATTTTTAATAAGCTTTGAATTTTGGTTAAAAAAAAATCCTCATCAAATAAATGATGAGGATTTTATAAAGAAAGGCGACGACATACTCTCCCACATAACTGCAGTACCATCTGCGCAGGCGGGCTTAACTACTCTGTTCGGGATGGGAAGAGGT
>NZ_JBIPCQ010000020.1:0-367 GCF_044006475.1 Flavobacterium sp. FlaQc-47
AACAAAACATACATTCCCAAGCTTTTAATCAACGGAGATTCCGTAAAACAATTATTAGCCAGAAGCAGATATTTACTTTATAAATCTCGCGAAAAATGGACTCAAAGCCAAAATGAAAGAGGTCAACTTTTATTTGAGTTATATCCCGATCTAAAGAAAGCTTACAATTTAAGTCAACAACTCCGAGGAATTTATAACAATAATAACGATAAACATATTGCCATGACAAAACTGGCCCACTGGTATAGAAATGTAGAGGAATCTGGTTTTAAAGCTTCAATATCCTACTTAATACAATTACTTTTAACTACCAGTCAATCTTAAATTATTTTGATAACAGAAGTACTAATGCTTCAGCAGAATCTTT
>NZ_JBIPCQ010000021.1:0-358 GCF_044006475.1 Flavobacterium sp. FlaQc-47
AAAGATTCTGCTGAAGCATTAGTACTTCTGTTATCAAAATAATTTAAGATTGACTGGTAGTTAAAAGTAATTGTATTAAGTAGGATATTGAAGCTTTAAAACCAGATTCCTCTACATTTCTATACCAATGGGCCAGTTTTGTCATGGCAATATGTTTATTGTTATAAATTCCTCGGAGTTGTTGACTTAAATTGTAAGCTTTCTTTAGATCGGGATATAACTCAAATAAAGGTTGACCTCTTTCATTTTGGCTTTGAGTCCATTTTTCGCGAGATTTATAAAGTAAATATCTGCTTCTGGCTAATAATTGTTTTACGGAATCTCCGTTGATTAAAAGCTTGGGAATGTATGTTTTGTT
>NZ_JBIPCQ010000022.1:0-276 GCF_044006475.1 Flavobacterium sp. FlaQc-47
TCTTTATTCTTTTGTTCTAACATCTCTGTTAAAACGGCTGTCAATTCAATATGTCTACGAACGTGTTTCAATTTTTGTTTCGCTTGTTTCTCAAAGCGGGTGCAAAACTAGAAAAATTATTTCTAACCGGCAAATGTTTTTTGAAGTTTTTTTTAAGAAATTTTTCATTTCCTTTTTCTTCTCAAACCTTACCAATCTTTCAATGAACTTCCCTGTTTTGCGGGGTGCAAATGTAACATCTGTTTTCAAATCTCACAAGCTTTTTAAATCTTTTTT
>NZ_JBIPCQ010000023.1:0-274 GCF_044006475.1 Flavobacterium sp. FlaQc-47
AATTATTTTGAACACATAGAAACATAGATTTTTTTAGTTTTAGAAGAATACAAATTAAGCTCGCTTATTCACATAGTAACTAATGTGTTTTTATGTAAAAGTAAAACGACTTTTTATCAGTTCAAATAGCTATGTTTCTATGTGTTTAAAAAAAGTATGTGTAATCAATTTAATCCTCTATCCAGATGGCTATTGGGACAGTGTGAAAAATTATTTTGAACACATAGAAACATAGATTTTTTTAGTTTTAGAAGAATACAAATTAAGCTCGCTT
>NZ_JBIPCQ010000024.1:0-266 GCF_044006475.1 Flavobacterium sp. FlaQc-47
ACTGACTTATTAAACCGCCTACGGACCCTTTAAACCCAATGATTCCGGATAACGCTTGGATCCTCCGTATTACCGCGGCTGCTGGCACGGAGTTAGCCGATCCTTATTCTTACGATACCGTCAAGCTGCTACACGTAGCAGTGTTTCTTCTCGTATAAAAGCAGTTTACAATCCATAGGACCGTCATCCTGCACGCGGCATGGCTGGATCAGGCTTGCGCCCATTGTCCAATATTCCTCACTGCTGCCTCCCGTAGGAGTCTGGTC
>NZ_JBIPCQ010000025.1:0-255 GCF_044006475.1 Flavobacterium sp. FlaQc-47
TTGGCTTTGAGTCCATTTTTCGCGAGATTTATAAAGTAAATATCTGCTTCTGGCTAATAATTGTTTTACGGAATCTCCGTTGATTAAAAGCTTGGGAATGTATGTTTTGTTTTCTGATTTTGCCTTTCTGATCAATTGATTCTCAAAATCCATGGCTTCCCATCGATGTTTGATTCTGATTTCCTGCAATGCCTCCAGGGCTAGTTTTTGAACATGAAATTTATCAGTAACCTGTATGGCTTTAGGAAAGCATCT
>NZ_JBIPCQ010000026.1:0-255 GCF_044006475.1 Flavobacterium sp. FlaQc-47
TTGGCTTTGAGTCCATTTTTCGCGAGATTTATAAAGTAAATATCTGCTTCTGGCTAATAATTGTTTTACGGAATCTCCGTTGATTAAAAGCTTGGGAATGTATGTTTTGTTTTCTGATTTTGCCTTTATGATCAATTGATTCTCAAAATCCATGGCTTCCCATCGATGTTTGATTCTGATTTCCTGCAATGCCTCCAGGGCTAGTTTTTGAACATGAAATTTATCAGTAACCTGTATGGCTTTAGGAAAGCATCT
>NZ_JBIPCQ010000027.1:0-248 GCF_044006475.1 Flavobacterium sp. FlaQc-47
GATTTTTTTAGTTTTAGAAGAATACAAATTAAGCTCGCTTATTCACATAGTAACTAATGTGTTTTTATGTAAAAGTAAAACGACTTTTTATCAGTTCAAATTGCTATGTTTCTATGTGTTAAAAAAAAGTATGTGTAATCAATTTAATCCTCTATCCAGATGGCTATTGGGACAGTGTGAAAAATTATTTTGAACACATAGAAACATAGATTTTTTTAGTTTTAGAAGAATACAAATTAAGCTCGCTT
>NZ_JBIPCQ010000028.1:0-238 GCF_044006475.1 Flavobacterium sp. FlaQc-47
TTTTTAAGAAATTTTTCATTTCCTTTTTCTTCTCAAACCTTACCAATCTTTCAATGAACTTCCCTGTTTTGCGGGGTGCAAATGTAACATCTGTTTTCAAATCTCACAAGCTTTTTAAATCTTTTTTGAAAATAAATTTTCTCCTTGATTTCGTTTGCTTGTCAGTATTTCAGGGAACGTCTGTCGCTCTTGCGGGTGCAAAAGTAGCTCCTTTATTTACATTTACAAGACTTTTTAT
>NZ_JBIPCQ010000029.1:0-206 GCF_044006475.1 Flavobacterium sp. FlaQc-47
TCGGTTTTCAGTCTCAGTTACTTATTCAATCACTGAAAAACTGAAATTGTGATTGAATACTACACTTTTTAGTTTTTCTTCTCGGTTTTCAGTCTCAGTTACTTATTCAATCACTGAAAAACTGAAATTGTGATTGAATACTACACTTTTTAGTTTTTCTTCTCGGTTTTCAGTCTCAGTTACTTATTCAATCACTGAAAAACTGA